>CAZZEL010000006.1:0-42756 GCA_964652625.1 uncultured Gemmatimonadaceae bacterium | reverse complement strand
GAAGACGGTCACCGGAAGACGGTCACCGAATCCAGGCTTGACCCGCCCCGCCCCGCCGGCCCAGCTTCACCGGGTTGACGGCTTCCGTCCTTGTCGAGAGAAGAATCCCATGAGATCCTGCGCTTCTCGTCCCTTCAGCACCCTCTTCCTCTTTGCCCTCCTCACCCTCCTCCCGCCGACCCTCGGGGCCCAGGTCACGCCACCGGCGGATTACCTGGGCTTCCGACCCGGGGCGGACTTCCACCTCATGACGTACGAGGAGGCCGTGGGCTACTTCGAGCGCCTGGCCGGGGAGACGGATCGGATGGTGGTCCTGGACATGGGAGAGACCTCGGCGGGGCGGAGGATGAAGTACGGGGTGATCTCTTCGGCGGAGAATCTCCGGGACCTGGATCGCTACAAGGCCATCAACCGACGCATCAGCCTTCCCGGTGATCTGGGAGAGGAGGAAGCCCGGAGTCTGGCCCAGGAGGGCCGGGCCATCGTCTGGATCGACGGCGGCCTTCATGGCACGGAGGTGGCGCCGGCCCAGCTCCTGCCCCGGTTGGCCTACGATCTGGTGACCGGGGAGGACGAGCAGACACGGGCCATCCGGGAGAACGTCATTGCCCTCCTGGTCTTCGCCAATCCCGACGGAATGACCATCGTCTCGGACTGGTACATGGGGAACGTGGGCACCCCCTACGAGGTGAGCCCCATTCCCTGGCTCTACCACGTCTACGTGGGACACGACAACAACCGGGATTCCTTCATGGGCAACCTGGTGGAGACCCGGAACATGAACCGGGCCCATTCCCAGGAGTGGTTCCCGGAGATCCTCTACAACCAGCACCAGACGGGACCCTTTCCCGCCCGCATCTGGATCCCGCCGGACGCCGAGCCCACGAATCCCAACGTCCATCCCCTGGTGGTCCGCTGGAAGAGCCACATCGGAACGGCCATGGGGAAGGCCTTCGAGGAGAACGACCAGCCCGGGGCCATCTCCAGGATCCGCTACGACACCTGGTATCCGGGCTACGCCACCCAGGTGGTGGACGGCCACAACGTGGCCTCCATCCTCACCGAGACCCAGCTCTACCGGTACGCCACGCCCCAGCACTTCACAGTCAACGATTTTCCGGAAGAGCATCGGGATCTCACGAAGGGCGTGTTCTACCCCAGCCCCTGGCCCGGAGGCTGGTGGCGGCTCGGAGACGCGGTGGCCTATAACCACACGGCCTGCCTGGCGGTCCTGGACGTGGCCGCCCGGTACCGCAAAGAGCTGCTCTTCGACAAGTACCGGGCCGGTGTTGGGGTCATGGAACGCTTCGCCCAGGAGCCGCCCTACGGCTACATCGTTCCCGCCGAGCAGAGGGACCGGAGCAGCACGGCTCTGCTCCTGGAGCGGATGATGCTGAACGGCATCCAGGTGTACCGGGCCGACGGGGCCTTCGAGCACAACGGCATCACCTACCCGGAGGGCACTTTCGTGCTGCCCACGAGCCAGCCCTTCGGCCTCTTCCTGAAGAACATCTTCGAACGCCAGGACTACCCGGATCTCCGGAAGTACTCCCACCTGTGGCAGGGTCTGGTGAATCCGGAGGACTGGGAGGGCGCCCCTCTCCGTCCCTACGACGGCGTGGGCTGGACCCTACCTCTCCAGATGGGTGTGGAGTACCGGGAGATGACCGAACTCCCCTCCGTCTCCATGACCCGGGTGGAGGAGGTGGAGCTGCCGGGTGAGGTGTCCGGTGGCGGAGGCTCCTACATCTTCTCCCATGGCGACAACCGGAGCGTCACCGCCGCCCTCCGGCTTTTGGAGGCCGGGGCCCGGGTCCGGTGGGCCGACGAGGGCTTCCGTCACGGGGGCCGGGCCTATCCCCCCGGTACCTACCTGGCCGAAGTCGGCGGCGGAGCCCGGGACGTGCTGAGGGAGCTGGCGGACAATACCAGCCTGCGGTTCACCGCCGGGGATCCGGGAGTCTCCAGCACCTCTCTGACCATGCCCAGGATCGGCCTCTACCAGTCCTGGGTGGCCAGCATGGATGCCGGGTGGATGACCTACATCTTCGACACCTACGGCATTCCCTACGAGGCCCTCCACAACGGGGATATCCGGGCCGGGGAGCTGGCTTCACGCTTCGACGTCATCATCCTCCCGGACCAGAGGGCCTCCAGCATCGTGGAGGGTCACCGGAAGGGTACCATTCCCCCGGACTACGTGGGAGGCATCGGTCGGGAAGGGATTCTGGCTCTCCGCACCTTCGTGGAGGAGGGGGGCCACCTGGTCTGCAACAACGCCTCCTGTGACCTGGCCATCGAGGAATTCGGTCTTCCCCTGGCCAACGTCCTGGAAGGGGTGCCTTCGGACAGCTTCAGCTGCCCCGGCTCCCTCCTCAGAGCCGAGTTCGCCACGGACCGGTCCCTGGCCTTCGGGATGCCGGAGCGGGACATGGTCTTCTTCTCACGGGGAAGGGCCTACGACATCGTCCCGGAGGGTGAGACGGCGGAAGACGATGCCCGAGCCCAGGAGAGCCCGGCAGGAGAGGGCGCCGGTGGGGGCATCCCCTGGAGGGAGGCGGTGGAGGTGTCTGCCGAGGCCGTGGTGGCCTATCCTGGCGAGCCCCTCCTGGTGAGTGGGTGGATGGTGGGGGACGAGCTCATTCGGGGGAAGGCCGCCGCTGTGGACGTCTCCTACGGGGCGGGAAAGGTCTTCGTCTTCGGCTTCAACGTCCACAACCGGGCCCAGGCTCGCTCCACCCTCCGGATGTTCTTCAACGCACTCTTGCACCCCTGATCCAAGGATTCCGGGAGCATTCCCATGCCCGATCGAGACGACGCCGTGGCCCTCCTTCACGAATGGGTGGAGAACGAGGGCCTTCGGAAGCACATGTACGCCGTGGAAGCCGCCGTGAAGTACTACGCCCGGAAGATGGGGGCCGACGAGGACGTGTGGGGCCTGGCGGGGCTCCTCCACGACCTGGACTGGGAGAAGTACCCGGAGGAGCACCCCCTGAAGGCTGTGGAGGCCCTGAAGGAGAAGGGCTATCCCGAAGAGGTGATCCATGCCGTCCTGGCCCACCGTCCCGACTTCACCGGCGTGGAGCCGGAGACGGACCTGGACCGGGTCCTCTTCGCCTGCGACGAGCTCACCGGTATCATCTACGCCACCTGTCTCATGCGGCCCAACGGCATCGACGACATCAAGGTGAAGTCCGTCACCAAGAAGTTGAAGGACAAGGCCTTCGCCGCCGGCGTGGACCGGGAGCAGGTGGCCCAGGGTGTGGAGCTCATCGGCCTGGAGCGGGCCGAGCACATCCGGAACGTCATCGAGGGGATGAAGGACGCCGCGGAGGTGCTGGAGATCCGGGGGGAGGACTTGTGATCCCAGCCCCCCTTACCCGTCCCCCTCGTCCAGCATCCTTCGGACCTCCGTCAGGAGTTCCCTGGGCATGTAGGGCTTGGGAATGAAGTCCAGCTCGTCCTCCAGGATGCCGTGATGGGCGATGAGGTTCTCCGTGTAGCCGGACGTGAAGAGGACCCGGAGTCCGGGACGGCTCTTGGCCATGCGTTCGGCCAGCTCCGGCCCGTTCATCCTGGGCATGACCACGTCGGTAAGGAGCAGGTCGATGGACCCCTCGGTCTCCTGGGCCACGGATAGGGCCTCCGCCCCGTCCGCAGCCTCCATCACCTGATATCCGGCTCGTTTCAGGGCCTTCACGGCAAACCCCCGGACCAGCTTCTCGTCCTCCACCACCAGGATCGTCTCCTCTCCCCCGGCGGGGGGGCGGGAGGGGTGGGGGGGTGAGGGGATCTCTTCCGCCTCCTCTTCCGCCCTGGGGAAGAAGAGACGGAACGTGGTTCCCTCTCCCAGCCGGGACGAGACCTCGATGAATCCCCCGATCTGGGTCACCGCCCCGTAGATGGTTGCCAGGCCCAGGCCCGTGCCCTTCCCCTGGGGCTTCGTGGTGTAGAAGGGCTCGAAGATCCGCTCCTGTACCTCCCTGGTCATGCCATGTCCCGTGTCCGAGACCTCCAGGACCACGTAGGATCCGGGATGGGCATCGGGGTTACGCTGGCAGAACTCCTGGCCCAGCTCTACCCGGGAGGTGGCCACCGTGAGCCGTCCCCCCTCCGGCATGGCGTCCCTGGCATTCACCGCCAGGTTGGCCAGGATCTGCTCGAACTGGGCCGGATCCAGGCGCACCGCCGGAAGGGGCTCCTCCAGGCGGGTCTCCATCCGGATGTGCTCCCCGATGAGCCGGGCCAGCATCCGTCTTGAGCGCTCCACCAGGCCGTTCAGGTCCAGGGCCCGGGGTTCGATGATCTGCTTCCGGGAGAAGGCCAGGAGCTGGCGGGTCAGGTCCGCCGCGCTCTCCCCGGCCTTGGAGACCTCCGTGAGGGAGTCGTGGAGGGGATCTCCGGGGGAGATGTCTTCCAGGGCCAGCTCAACGTTTCCCAGGATGGAGGTGAGGAGATTGTTGAAGTCGTGGGCCAGCCCGCCGGCGAGCCTGCCTACGGCCTCCATCTTCATGGCCTGCTGGAGCTGTTGCTGCAGCGCCTTCCGCTCTTCTTCCGCCTGGACCTGGTCCGTGATGTCCGTGGAGATTCCCACCATGCCCATGGGCTCCCCCTCCTCGTCCTGGAGGGTCTGGATCCGGCAGTCCAGGAGGACCGTTCTCCCGTCCGGGAGGCGATTCGTCACCCGGCCGCGCCAGGATCCTCTTTCCCGGGCGACCTCCAGAATCTCGGCCTGGGTGGGGTATCCAGAGCCGACTTCCCCAAGGATCGTCACGGGTCTTCCCATGAACGCTTGCCGGGGCCAGCCGAAGAGGCGGCATTCGGCGTCGTTGACGTACCGGATGGTCCCGTCCAGATCCGTGGCCAGGATCAGGTCCTGGGTCTGGGCCAGGCAGGTGGCCTGGAAACGGAGCTCCTCCTGGAGGCGGTACTCGTCGCTGACGTCCCGGAAGACGAGAACCACGCCCAGGACCTCCCCGCCGGGACTCCGTATGGGGGCGGCGCTGTCGGCGATCTGCAGGCGCCGGCCGTCCCGGGTCCGAAGGACCGTGTGGTTGGCCAGCCCCACCACCGTCCCCTCCGCCAGGACCCGGGCCACAGGATTCTCCGCTTGCTCCCCGGTTCTGGCGTTGTAGATGGGGAACACCTCGGTGAGCTTCCGACCCGTGGCCTCCTCCCGGTGCCAGCCGGTGAGCTTCTGGGCCACGGGGTTCATCCGGGTGACCCGACCCCGGGCGTCCGTCACGATGACCGCGTCTCCGATGGAATCCAGGGTGGTGGCCAGGTGCTGTCTCTCGGCCTGGAGGGCCAGCGTGGCCTCCTTCTCCTCGTGGACGTCCAGGACGAGTCCCTGAAACCGGAGGATGGCCCCCTGGTGGTCCCGGATCACCGTGGTGTGATCCTGGACCCAGCGGGTTGCCCCTTGGGCGGTGACGATCCGGTACTCCTGGCGGAACTCCCGGACATGGGAGGCCATGGTGCGCTCCACCTCCTGGAGGACCCTGTCCCGGTCCTCGGGATGGATGATCTCGTCGTAGAGGAGTCGGCCGGAGGTGAAATCCTCCTGGCTGAAGCCGAAGCGGGAGATGTTCTGGGAGACGTATTCCACGGGCCAGCCCGGATCCGCCTTCCAGAGGAAGAGGATTCCGGGACTCTGCTCCACCACCAGGTTCGCCGTCTGCAGCGATCGCTCCACTCGGGCCCGGGCCCTGCGCTCCTCCTGGGCGAAGAGGGCCAGGGCCAGGTCCCCGGCCAGCTCCTTCAAGAGGGAGAGCTCCTCGTCTCTGGAGGCCAGATCCTTCTCCCCGGCCACGCCCAGGACCCCGAAGGGCCGTCCTCCGAACTCCATGCGGATGGCCAGGGTGCACCGGTCCTGGCTTCGGGGCTCCAGGTCGCAAGCGGAGCAGGGGAGGGGTGCCTGGGGAAGGAAGATCCCGTCCTCCACCTTCAGGGCCTCCCGAAAACAGCTCGGAGCGCCTTCTCCGTTGCCCCCGGGGGTCCGGGAGCCACTGTCCGGGAGGCAGTCGTCCGGGACCCGGAACGAGGCGAAGGTGGGGGCCACGCCTTCCCGACTGGAGTAGACCTTTTCCGGTCCCCGGTCCCTGGGACCCAGGGCGATCCAGGTGTGGTGATAGCCCTGGCTCTCCCGGAGCTCCCGGCAGGCCTCGGTGAGGAGGTGGTGGGGGTCCTCCTCCCGGGTGATGAGCTGGTTCACGTTCCGGATGGCCCGAAGCAGATCGTTGAGGTGCTCCACCCGGTCCTGGGCCTCCTTCAACTCGGAGATGTCGGAGATGGTCAGGAGCAGCCGGGGTTCCAGCTCCCTCTCCTCCGGCTCCTCACGGTCCCGGGATTCGAAGGCGCCTTCCAGGCGGGCATGGAAGGAAGGGCTCTCGGGACCCGGGCCCCGGATCCTGGCTTCCATCCGCTTTTCCCCGGGCCTCTTGAAGAAGGCCCGGAAGCGAGAGAGGAAGATCCCCCGGTCCGGCTCCACCAGGAAGTCGGAGAAGGGCTTCCCCACCAGGTCGGCGGACTCGGTACCGAGCATGGTGGCGAAGGTCCGGTTCCCTTCCCGGATCATCCCCTTCGGGTCCAGGGTGACGTAGCCAACGGGGGCCTGGTGGAAGAGGCGGGCGAAGCGGATCCGGCTCTCCTCCATGGCCCGGTGGGCCCTCTCCAGCTCCTCTCGCTGGACCTCCAGCTGGAGGGCCTGGTCGTTCAGCTCGTCCTTCAGGGCCCGAAGCTCTTCGGGGGTCGGTGGCTCGGATCCGGTATTCCCGCGATGCTCCGTCACGGATGCTCCTCCACGGGGGCCTCTACGGGCCTGACGGTCCCCAGCACGCGCCGAGGCTCTCCTCCCGGGCCCCGTTCAACCGCGCTTCCCCGGTCTTCCAGAGCCACGTAGCTCCCGTCGTCCCGGCGGAGACGGTACGTCACCCGATACTCGTCCGTCCTACCCTCCAGGTGGTCGCGCATGGCATTCATGGCAGGGTCGTAATCCTCGGGGTGGATTCGGGAGGTCCAGAAGTCCAGCTCCGGGGGCACCTCGTCCGGGTCCAGGCCGATGAGCCGGGCCTTCCAGGGACTCACCTCCACCCGGCCGGCGGCCAGGTCCCAATCCCACCAGGCCAGCCCTGTCTGATCGTAGGCCAGCGCCATGCGCTCGTGGGCCTTCCGAAGCTCACGCTGGGCCCTGACTCTCTCGGTCACGTCGTCGAAGGTGGTGTAGACCTGGCTGGCCCGGTCCTGTCCCTCTTCGAACACGGGCTCCGCGGAAACCCTGAGCCAGCGGGTCTCCTCCATCACCGGGTTGAAGACGGCCATGAGGAAGTCGTGGACCGGGCGGGCGGTCTTCAGGGCCACCATGGAGGGATGCTCGTCCCCGGGCAGGTCGGATCCGTCCTCCCGCATGGCTCGCCAGCGGGGATCCGACGAGGTCCGGCCTTTCATCTGGTCCAGCGTCAGCCCCAGGATCTCTTCCGCCGAGGGATTGGCCAGGATGATCTGGCCCTCCGAGTCCTGGAACACCACCCCGGGCTTCATGGTCTCGAAGAGATTCCGGTAGGTCTTCTCCCTCACCCTGAGCTCGTCCTCCATCCTCTTCGTTTCCGAGACGTCTTCGAAGCTCACCGCCAACCTCTGGCCCGGGAGGCGGAAGGCGGAAATGCGGAAGATGCCCTCCACCTCGTCGTCAATGTAGGAGAACTCGTCCGTATAGTAGCTCGTCCCCGTCTCCATCACCGATTCCAGTTCTTCGGTGAGCCCCGAGGCCCGGGCCCGGGGCCAGATCTCGTCGAAGGGGAGCCCCTCCAACTCCCCGGGCTCCTTCTCCGTCAGAGCCACGGCTTCCGGATTCCCGGATTCGAAAAGGAGCTGTCCGTCGGCGCCCTCCCGGTAGATGAAGAGTCCCGCAGGCATGTGCCGGATGATGTCATCCGATGTCCTCAGACTGTTCTGGAGCTGGAGCTGGGACTTCTTCAGCTCCGTGATATCCACGAAGGTCATCACCACCCCGGCGAAGACCTGGGGTCCGATGGAGTAAGGAACGGTTCGCACCAGATACCAGGTTCCCCGGGAGGTTCGGGCCTCCTTCTCCGTGAGCTCGTCGGTGTCCTGGACCTCCTTCGCCTCCGCTTCCGGGTCGAAGTCCAGAAAGTCGTGGGCCAGGTGACCCAGGGGCCGTCCCACGTCCGCCTCAGCGATGCGGAACGCATCGGCCACCCCCGGAGAGAAGCGGCGAATCTCCAGATTCTCGTCCAGGAGCAGCTTCCCGATCCCCGAATGGGTCAGGAGGTTGTCCACATCGTTGTTGAGCTCCCGGAGCTCGATGATCTTGTCCTGGTACTCCGCGTTGACGGTATGGAGCTCCTCGTTGGTGGCCTGGAGCTCTTCGTTGGTGGCCTGAAGCTCCTCGTTGCTGGCCAGGAGCTCCTCGTTGGTGGCTTGGAGCTCCTCGTTGGATGTCTCCAGCTCCTCGATGGTGGCCTGGAGGTTCTCCTTGGTGAACTGGAGCTCCTGCTCCAGGTCGGCGATCCGTGCCTCCGCCTCCTGGCTGATGTCGAAGGAGGTGTCGGTGTCCGGGGCCGCCGGGGGGGTCGGGTCCGGCTTCATCTCCTCGATGAAGACGGCCACCAGAGGCTCCTGCCCCGTCTTGTCCGGGAGGGGGAGGAGCCGGAGTCGGATCCGCCGGTCCGGATCCAGGTCCCGGAGTCGGATGTTGCTGTACGTCAGCTCTTCGCCGTTCCGGAACGCCTTCTGAATGCCGGTGGCCAGGGGAATGCCCAGCTCCTTGGTGGCCATCTTCGTGATGTCGTTGATGACCCGGCCGGAGGGCAAGGTGAAGAACCCCTCGGCGTCCCCCAGGGTGTGAACCACCTCCAGGCGCTCGTTCACCACCACGGAGAGGGGCACGTAGCGTTCCCCGAGAACCTGCAGGTACCGGCTCAGGAGCCGTTCCTCCTCCACCTCACCCCGGGCCGGCGGCGAGTGGGTGAAGGTCCGGGCCCGCCGGGCCCGATCCGTCCTTCCCAGGGCCGTGATGGCGTCTTCCCGGGTCCGGGTCCGGTTCTTTCCCGTGCTCCGGAAGATCTTGTGCCGGAGGTTCACCGTTTCCAAGGCGTCGGCCATGTCCCCCACGGTCTCGCTCTTCCCCATGAAGAGGATGCCCCCGGGGTTCAGGGAGAAGTTGAACATCCTCATGACCTTCTGCTGGAGGACGGGCTGGAGGTAGATGAGGAGGTTCCGGCAGCTCACCAGGTCGATGTTCGTGAAGGGGGGATCGGTGAGAAGATTGTGCTGGGCGAACACCACCATCTCCCGGATGTGCCGGGCAATCTGGAAGTGACCGTCCTTCTGGTAGAAGTACTTCCCCAGGATCTCCGGCGGGACGTCGGCGGCGATGCTCTCCGGATAGCGCCCGTCGCCGGCGTTCATGACGGCGTCCCGGTCGATGTCCGTGGCGAAGATCTTCAGGTCGTGCATTCTCCCTGTTCTCTCCATGGCCTCCTGAGCCAGGATGGCCAGGGAGTAGGCTTCCTCTCCCGTGGACGCCCCGGCGCACCAGAACCGGAGGGTCCGGTCCCTGGCCTTGGCCAGGAGCTCCGGCAGCCACGTCTCCTCCAGCTCCCGGTAGCTCTCCGCGTCCCGGAAGAAGCTGGTGACCCCGATGAGCATCTCCCGGTAGAGGGCCATGACCTCCCCGGGATAGCTCTCCAGGTAGGTGACGTAGTCCTGGAGCTCGTGGATCTGATTCACCGACATCCTGCGCTCGATGCGCCGGATGATGGTGCTGGGCTTGTAGTCCGTGAAGTCCACCTTCGTGCGCTTCTTGATGGCCGAGAAGATGCGTCTCAAGCCGTCCTGGTCCGAGGTCAGGGGCTGGGTGTCCTCTCCTCCGGCCACGTAGGGATGTCGGGAATACGCCAGGAGCTGCCGGGGCATCTCCTCCGGAGGAAGGATGAAATCCGCCAGGCCGGTGGAAATGGCGGCCCTGGGCATGCCGTCGAACTTGGCGGAGTGCTGGTCCTGGACCATGACCATGCCCCCCACCTCCTTCACGGCCCGGACGCCGTTCGTGCCGTCGCTCCCCGTGCCGGAGAGGATGATGGCCACGGCCCGCTCCCCCTGGTCCTCGGCCAGGGAACGGAGGAAGACGTCGATGGGCAGATTGATGCCCCGCACCGGCTCCTGGTCTTCCAGCCGGAGCCTCCCCTGGAAGATGGTGAGGTTCTGCTTGGGAGGGATGAGGTAGATGTGGTCGGACTCCACCGCCATCCCGTCCTGGGCCCGGTGCACCGTCATCCGGGTCCGTTTCGACAGGAGTTCCACCATCATGCTCTTGTAGTCCGGAGACAGGTGCTGGACCACGATGAAGGCCAGTCCGCTGTCCGGCGCCATGTGATGGAAGAAGGCCTCGATGGCCTCGAGCCCCCCGGCGGAAGCCCCGATGCCCACGTAGTGAGGCGGGCGGGAATCCTCTCGGGACATGCATCCTCCTGTGGGCATTGCAGAGAAATGCCCGCACCCTTCAGAGGCTGGTACGGTTCAGGCTACGCCGGAAGTCGTATCAACCCCGTCCGTTCCACGGACGCCATACCCTGCCTGGCCCCCATGGAAGTGGGGTGCGGGCCTGCCAAACCGCTATTGGGTTTTTGGTGACTTCCCCCGTAGGACCTCTGGACCGCCGGAGAGATCGGGGCCCGTTACCGGGGAAGACTTTCCAACTGACGGAAATTTAATCTACCCCGGCTTCCATTTCAAAGGAAATGGTAGAGGCCTGGAATGAGAAGGGTCGTGGGAGATCTGTGTCGGGAGGCGTCCCCAGCCCGGCGTAGAGCCCTCCGTCTCGGAGGAAGGGGTCCATGCGGGCCGGATCCGTAACGCCCCTCTCGTCCAGGACCGGGACCGGGGCCGGCAGCAGGAGGCTTCCGGCGGCCCCGGCTCGGGGGCGAGGCCAGACTCTCCCCCGGACCGGGGCCGGAAAATCCCGGAGACCGCAGGACGGCCTATGTGGGACTCAGGAGGACTCGTCGACCTCCTCCACCTTCCGGGTCACGTCCTTCAGGTCGGAGTAGATGTCCCGGACCTTGTTCTTCATCGTCCGGATCCGTCGAGAGTCCTCGTCGGAGCTCCAGCGGGGCTCGTGGATGGAGAAGATGGCGTGGTTGAGGTCGTCCAGAAGGGCCCGGGCGTTGGCGCACCACTCCTTGTCGCAGTCCATGGGCATCTCCCGGGCGTCGCTCACCGCCTGCTCCATCTTTCCCAGGGAGTCCTGGAGGTTGTCCATGTAGACCTTCCAGGAGTCGCCGAATCTCTCCCTGACGTTGTTCTGAATCGCATCAAGCTGACCGGCCATGTTCCACGTCCTTTCCTTGGTGACACGTCGTTAAAGCTGAAGACGGCTGCCCACATTGTTTGCGGGATGTCGCTCTCGTTCCCTGTTTCGGCCCGGTTTACACCGGAGACCACGCCGGGGTCCGGCGCGCTTTGCCCCGTCCCCGGGGCGTCCTACCTTCCCGGAAGCCGGTAGAGTCGTTCCCTCGAGTTGCGAGATCCAACCATCATGAAGACGATCATCGAACCATTCAAGATCAAGGTCGTGGAGCCCATACGGATGTCCACCCGGATGGAGCGCCTGGATCGCCTGGAGACGGCGGGATACAACGTGTTCAAGCTCCGGAGCGAGGACGTGCTCCTGGACCTCCTCACCGACAGCGGCACCGCCGCCATGAGCGCGGAGCAGTGGTCCGCCCTCATGCGGGGAGACGAATCCTATGCCGGGAGCCCGTCCTTCTACCGGTTCGAAGGAGTCGTGAAGGAGATCTTCGGCTTCCAGCACATCATCCCCACCCACCAGGGCCGGGCGGCGGAACGCATCCTCTTCTCCACGGTCTGCTCCTCGGGAGACGTGGTCCCGAACAACACCCACTTCGACACCACCCGGGCGAACATCGAGGCCACCGGCGCCCGGGCTGTGGACCTTCCGGTACCCGAGGGTCTGCAGCCGTCCCGTCCGCATCCCTTCAAGGGGAACATGGATGTGGAGAAGCTGGAGGCCCTCATCCGGGATGTGGGCCCGGAGGCCATACCCCTTTGCATGCTCACGGTGACGAACAACACCGGAGGCGGCCAGCCCGTGTCCATGGCCAACATCCGGGCCGTCTCCCGCCTGTGCCGGGAGCACGCCATTCCCCTCTACCTCGACGCCTGCCGCTTCGCCGAGAACGCCTACCTCATCAAGCTCAGGGAGGAGGGATTCTCCCGCAGGGCGGTGGCGGACATCGTCCGGGAGATGTTCTCCCATGCCGACGGTTGCACCATGTCGGCGAAGAAGGACGGGCTGGCCAACATCGGGGGGTTCCTGGCCACCAACGACGCCCAACTGGCCCGCCAGGAGAAGGACCTGTTGATCCTCACCGAGGGCTATCCCACCTATGGAGGGCTGGCGGGGCGGGACCTGGAGGCCATCGCCGTGGGGCTGGAGGAGGTCCTTCACGAAGATTATCTGGAGTACCGGGTGGCCTCCGTCCGCTACCTGGGAGAGCACATCGCCCAGGGGGGCGTGCCCATCGTGCAGCCCCCGGGGGGGCACGCCGTCTACATCGACGCCGCCGCCTTCCTGCCCCACGTGCCCGCCCGGGAGCTCCCGGGGCAGTCGGTGGTGGCGGAGCTCTACGTGGAAGGGGGGATCCGGGCCGTGGAGGTGGGCACGGTCATGTTCGGAGCCCGGGATCCGGAGACGGGGGAGGAGAGCACGGCCCCCATGGAGCTGGTCCGGTTGGCCCTGCCCCGGCGGGTCTACACCCAGAGCCACGTGGACTACATGGTGGAGGCCATCCTGGAGGTCTTTGGACGGAGGGAGGGGGTGGGTGGCTTCCGCTTCGATTACCAGGCTCCGGTGCTGAGGCACTTCACCGCCACCTTCCAGCCCCTCTACGACGTGGGGGCAGACCCGGGGTAAGGTGGAGAGGGCATCCATGAGGTGCGCATCGACAGGAACCTGGGGCATGTCGTACGTTTAGAACATGCGGCCCTTCGGGGGGGCGCCCGGCCTCCGGCGCCCGACCTCCGAACGTTCCCACATCTCCCCCGGAATCCATGCGGACACTCTTTCTGGCCATCCTTCTGGCGATCCAAGTCGGTGTTCTCGTCCTCCCGGCCGGGCTCTCGGCCCAGGACGTGGAGCTGTGGGGCAGGATCCACGGCACTCGGCCTCCGGAGAGCTACTACGAGCTCAAGCGACAGGACCCGGGTGCCTTCCGGTTCCAGCGGGCTCTCTTCCGCAGGGGGCTGGGGCTTCCGGAGCCTCCACCCGTTCGGGCCCGGGGCGTGGCCGCGGCCCAGGCTCTGCAGGTGGCCCTGGCCGGAGCCCGGAGCCCGGAGCCCGTCACGGGCTCCTTCACCTTTCCCCTGATCCTGGGCCTGTACTTCGATTCCGAGACCCCTGATGCAGCCTTCGGTCCGGAGGCGGTCCAGGCGGAGTTCTTCGACGGGCCCCAGGCCAAGCCCGGGGCCGTGGGCACCATCCCGGAGTTCTACGCCGAGATCTCCGGGGGACGGGTGAGCCTGGCCGGTGAGACCTTCGACTGGGTCCGGACGGACCTGACCCGGAACGAGGTGACCGGGGGGGTGAGCGGCCTGGGGGGGACCGCCCGGATCGGCGCCTTCATCGACGACATCCTCAGCACGCTGGATGACGGGAGCATCGACTGGGGCCGGTACGACAACGACGGGCCCGACGGCGTGCCCAACTCCGGGGACGACGACGGTTACGTGGACATCCTCACCATCATGCACCCGACGCCGGGGGGGGAGTGCAGCGGCTCCTCGGAGCAGCCCTACCGCATCTGGTCCCACCGCTGGAATCTCCTGAGCCTGGCCAGCTATGAGAGGTCCGGGGGCTGGGCCACCTCCGTGATGGAGAACGAGGGCTGGGTGACCTCCACCCCGGCCACGCCGAGCCTCTACAACGACTTTCCCTTCATCCGGCTCTACGACTACACCATGCAGCCGGTGAAGGACTGCGACGACACGAACATCAACGCCATCGGGGTTTTCGCCCACGAGCTGGGCCACGGCTTCGGCCTGCCGGATCTCTACAACACCGGGGACGAATACGGGCACAGCGGCATCGGCAACTGGGGTCTCATGGGCAGCGGATCCTGGGGCTGCAACGGGGTCAGCCCGGAGGTGCCTTGTCACATGAACGCCTGGAGCAAGGAACGGCTGGGGTGGGCGAACGTGGAGGTTCTTCCCCCGGGAACGGACCTGGGGTCCCTCACCCTCCCCCCGGTGGAGACGTCCGGGACCATCTACCGGATGGACGCCGGGGACGGCTCCGGGGAGTACATCCTCCTGGAGAATCGTCAGCGCCTGGGCTTCGACGCCAACCTGTACGGACCGGGTCTCCTGGTCTGGCACGTGGATCCGGATTGGGTCGTCACCCATCGTTACAGCGTGAACGCCGATCCGAACCACATGGGGGTCTGGCTCCGGGAGGCCGACGGCCGGGGTGACCTGACCCGCAGCGGCGGGGGGCGGGGCGGGCCCGACGATCCCTTCCCCGGCAGCCGTGGCACCACGGTCTTCCATGCCGGCAGCGAGCCCGGCTCCTGGTCCCACGCCGGACAGGCCATGGGAATCACCCTCACGGACATCCAGCTGGCGGGCCAGGACCTGACCTTCTCGGCCCTGACCCGCTACCAGACCCTCCTCCTCCGGACCCTGGGATCCCCCTCGGGGAGCGGCCTCATCTCCCTGGACGGGGTCCAGGGCCCGGGCCTGGAGTGGGAAGCTCCCTCGGCTCCCTACCAGGTCCGACTCCTGGAGGCGGCTCCTGGAGAGGAGCTCATGGGGGAGGGGGTCCGGGTGGGGTTCCAGGGATGGGAGGACGGAGGTCCCCGGGTCCGGGAGTACGTCACCCCCCTCCATGACACCACCTTCGCCGCCACGTACGGGGGCCGGGAGGTGCACGTGGCCGTGGAGCTGGTGAGCCCGGTGGAGGGCATCTCTCCGGGGTACGTGGACTTCACCCCCGGAGACGAAGAGGGCTGGGTGCCGGAAGGGGAGACCGTGGCCGTGACGGCGGTGCCCCAGACGGGCTTCGGCTTCCGGGAGTGGACCGGCGACCTGGCGGGCCGGCCCAATCCCTCAACCCTCACCGTGGACGAGCCCCTGGAGATCGGCGCCCTCTTCGACGTCACCTTCTCCACAGCCTCCAATCCCGCCGTCCGGGAGGTGGAGGCCGCCACGGTCTACGTTCTGGAGCTGGCCGTGGAGCACGCCAATGCGCCCGTGATCTGGACGCTTTCCTCCGGAGATCTCCCGGACGGGATGGGTCTGGATCAGGACGGATTCATCCGGGGGGCGGCCCTGGAAGCCGGGAGCTTCCCCCTGGCCTTCTCCGTGGTGGACGGAATCGGCCTGGAAGGGGCCCTGGCCCTGGACCTGGTGGTGGTGGATCCGGAGCTTCCGGTGACCACCCTGGCCTCCCCCTTCTTTCTCAACGGAGCGTCCTTGAACCTGAACCAGAAGACCTACCTGGACCAGGAAGGGAACCGGAACGGTGCCTACGACCTGGGAGACTTCCGGGCCTACGTGCTCCGGAACCCCCTCCTGTCCGCCTCGGGCCCCACGGCCCAGCCCGTGGAGATGAGGGTGCTTCTGGGTGAGACGAGGAACGGGACCGGCGGAGCCGGGAACGACGACGCAGGAGAGGAGGGAGAACGATGAGAGTCCGTGTCAGCTTGCTGGCCCTCCTGGCCCTGGCGGCCCTGTCGGCCTCGGGGTGCAGCGACGATCCCAGCGGTCCCGGAGAGCTCCAGGGCCGGCTCCAGGCACCCCAATCCGCCCTGGGGGCGGCGGTCCTGGAGATCCAGGGGCAGGGGATCCGTGACTTCTCCGGCGCCGGGAACACCCGGGTCTTCTCTGCCGCCGCCACCACCCCCGACACCTACCGGGTGATCCTCCTGAACGAGACCCCGGGGGAGCTGACCTTCCGGGTCTCGGTGGAAGACGTGGGAATGAAGAAACCCGTGGGCACGGTGGTGAGCGTGGTGGACGGCAACAACGCCCCCGTCCCGGTCACCGGGGACTTCAGGACCCGCTTCTCCCGCTGAGGATTCCGGAGCCCGGGACCCCGCCGATCCCCGTTTCCCGGGCATCAGGGGTAATTCGTGATCTTTTTCCCTCTTGCCCGCCCCCTCCCCAGGGACCAGATTCAGCCTTCGTATGAGGTGAGGTGTCCGACGCTTCCGGCCGTCGGCTCTTCACCTCTGTTTTTCACTGCCCGGCGGGCCTCGGCAGCCCGGGAGGCGAGAGGGCCATGACACCCTCGAACAATCCCGAAGCGGAGTTCCTGGCCACCATGACGGCCAGCACCACCCACGAGCTCAGGAACGTCCTGGCCATCGTGAAGGAATCCGCAGGGCTCATCGAGGACATCGTCCGGGTGTGCCGCGACAAGGGCGCCCTGGACGAAGAGAAGGTCCAGCGGGCCACCGGCCGGATCGACGCCCAGGTGAAACGGGGGGCTGATCTTCTCACCAACCTGAATCGTCTCTCCCACGCCCTGGACCGGAACCGGGATACGGTGGACCTGGGCCAGGAGGTGGAGCAGGTGGTGTTCCTGAGCCAGCGTTTCGCCCGTAAGTCCGGGCAGGAGATCGCTGCGGAGGAGGGGGAGGAGGAGACGTTGACGACTCATCCTCTCCGTCTCCAGATGATTCTCTTCTCCGCCATCCAGTGCTGCCTGGAGCAGTTTCCCGAGGGGGCACGGATCACCCTGCGGGCAGGCTCCAGGGACGGAAGCCCCTTGGTGACGTTCAAGGGGGAGTGGCGGGAAGGAGAGGCGGCGGGACGCCTGCAGGAGGCGGAGGCCTGGTCCTGCATGGTCGATCTGGCGGATTCCCTGGGAGCGGACCTGGAGGTTGGTCCCGACGGAACGGGTGGACAGCTGGTTTTTTCAGAGAGGGACGGATGAGCAAGATCCGCGTGTTACTCGTCGACGACGAGGAAGACTATGTGAAGGCTCTGGCAGAGCGCATGGACATGCGCGACCTGCAGAGCAAGGTGGCGTTGAGCGGGGCGGAGGCCCTGGGCGTCCTGGACGAAGATCCCCCGGACGTCATGGTCCTGGACCTGCGTATGCCCGGGATGCACGGGATGGAGGTCCTGGAACGGGTGAAGAAGGAGCATCCCCACATCCAGGTCATCATCCTCACCGGCCACGGAACGGACAAGGCGGAGCGGGAGGCCCGACGCCTGGGGGCCTTCGAGTACCTCCAGAAGCCCACTGACACCGCCGACCTGGTGGATACCATCAAGGGGGCCTGGCGGAAGAGCATCGAGGCGGCCAAGGAGTTCCTGAAGGAATCCCGGGACGACTTCGAAGGATCCATGACGGCGGCGGCCCTGGCCGAGGGCGGGATGCCCGAGGAAGCCCGAGACGTCCTGGACCGGGCCCACGCCCTCTCCCAGCAGAAGTCCGGAGAGGAGGGAGCCTGGGAAGAGGGAGTCGGGGAGGAGGTCCCGGGGCTCAAGGTCCTCCTGGTGGACGACGAGGAGGACTACGTCCGGACCATGGCCGAGCGCATGGAGATGCGGGACGTGGGCAGTGACGTGGCCCTCACCGGAGAAGAGGCCCTGGCCATGGTGGAAGGAGAGGTTCCGGACGTCATGGTCCTTGACCTGAAGATGCCGGGCATGGGGGGGCTGGAGGTCCTGGCCGAGGTGAAGAAGAGCTTTCCCGACCTGGAGGTCATCATCCTCACGGGCCACGGATCGGACCGGGAGGAGGCGGAGGCCCGGCGTCTGGGCGCCTTCGAGTACCTGCAGAAGCCCGTGGACATCGCCGAGCTCATGAAGGTGGTCCGGGAGGCCGGAAGCGGGGGGAAGAAGACGGAGTCCCGGGGTAGCTGATGGTGGACGTGCCGTCGGAGGTCCTTCCTCCCCCGGCCGACGAGGACTCCCTCATCTCCGAGAGGAGATACCGGAGGATCCTCATCACGGCGGTTCTCTCCGTCTCCCTGGTGGCCATCGCCCCCCTCCTCATCATGACGGGGGTGAACTATTACCAGTACGAGCAGGCCTTCCGGGAAGAGCAGACCCGGCCCATGGTCCGCTTCGTGGCCAACGGGAAGCAATCTCTGGAGTCCTTCCTCACCGAGCGCCTGGCGGCCCTGGAGTTCGTGGTTCTGGACCGTTCCTACCAGGAGCTCCAGGACGCCCGGATCATCAACCAGATCCTGGTGGACATGAAGGAGTCCTTCGGGGGCTTCGTGGACGTGGGTCTCATCAACCCCGAGGGTGTCCAGATCTCCTACGCCGGTCCCTACGAATTGGAAGGCCGGGAGTACCAGAGTTACCCCTGGTACCAGGAGGTGAAGCGTCGGGGGGCCTACGTCAGTGACGTCTTCCTGGGCTACCGGGATTTCCCCCACTTCGTCATCGGGATCCACCGGGAGACGGAGCCCGGTCGGGGCTACGTCCTCCGGGCCTCCATCGACACAGAGATCCTGAACCAGGTGGCCCGGACCCTCCTGATCCAGCCCCGGGCCGACGCCTTCCTGCTGAACGACGCCCGGGTCCTCCAGACCCCTTCCCGCTCTCACGGCAACGTCCTGGAGCTGGTGGACCTCCCTCCCCTCCCCGTGAGCAACCAGACGGAGACCATGGAGGTGGAGGGGCCGGGGGAAGAAGAGCACATCGTCTCCTTCGCCCAGATCGACCGCTCCCCCTTCATCCTGGTCATGACCCTTCCCAAGCGGGCCACCCAGGGAAGCTGGCTGGCCCTGAGGCGGGATCTGCTGATCTTCCTGGCCGTGAGCGTGGTCCTCATCCTGGCGGTGGTGGTATGGGGCTCCCGCTGGATGGTGAACCGGGCCAGACAGGCGGATCTGCAGCGGGCGGCGGCCTACCACAAGATGGAGTACAGCAACAAGATGGCGGCCCTGGGACGCCTGAGTGCCGGGGTGGCCCACGAGATCAACAACCCCGTCTCCATCATCAACGAGAAGGCGGGCCTCCTGAAGGACCTCCTCCTCATGTCCAAGGAGATGCCTCCCAAGGAGAGGATGCTGGAGCTGGTGGACTCGGTCCTCCGGTCCGCGGATCGATGCGGTGGCATCACACACCGCCTCCTGGGCTTCGCCAAGCACATGGAGGTCCGGACGGAGACCATCGAGCTGGACGAGCTGTTGAAGGAGGTCCTGGGGTTCCTGGAGAAGGAAGCGGCCTACCGGAACCTGACCGTGCACCTGGACTTCCCCGAGGAAGCCCCCACCATCGTCAGCGACCGGGGCCAGCTGCAGCAGGTGTTCCTGAACATCATCAACAATGCGTTCGCCGCCGTGGACGACGGTGGGCGCATCGAGATCGGGATTCGGGAGCTGGAGAGGGAGCGGGTTGGGGTATGGGTCCAGGACACGGGGGTGGGGATTCCCGAGGAGCATCTGAACCGGATCTTCGATCCCTTCTTCACCACGAAGAAGGGGGGTGGTACGGGTCTGGGGCTCTCCATCACCTACGGGATCGTGCAGAAGCTGGGAGGAGACATCACCGTGAAGAGTCGGCCCGGAGAAGGAGCCCGGTTCACCATTATTCTGCCCAAGGGCAAAGCGGAGCTCTGATACGCTACGGTATAGCGCAGTCTGAGGAGAAGGCATGGCGCCTCTACGAGTCTTGATCGTGGATGACGAGGCCGAGCTGGTGAGCGCTCTCGTCGAACGTCTGAACCTGCGGGGCTTCCAGGCGAAGGGAGTCACGGCGGGGGACAAGGCCCTGGAGCTCCTCCGGGAGGAGCCCTGCGACGTGGTTCTCCTGGACGTGAAGATGCCCGGCCTGGGGGGGCTGGAGGTCATTCGCGGCATCAAGGAGGAGCATCCCTCCCTGGAGGTCATCCTCCTCACCGGACACGGCTCCGTGAAGGACGTGGAGGAGGGCATGGCCCTGGGGGCCTTCGACTACCTCATGAAGCCGGTGAAAATCGACCGTCTGGTGGAGATCCTGTCCGCCGCCGGCGGCCGGACGGAGAACGGGTCCCGGGAGGGCGGGGATGAGGCCGAACCCGGGGCGAAGGAAGAGGAGGGATCCCCATGAGCGAGTGTGAGGGGTGCAAGGTCCTCCTGGTGGACGACGAGGTGGACTTCGTGGAGGCCCTGGCGGACCGTCTGGAAGCCCGTGGGCTGGAGGTGGACAAGACCTTCTCCGGACGGGAGGCCCTGGAGGCCGCCGAGAAGAAGGTCTTCGACGCCATCGTCCTGGACATGGCCATGCCGGGGATGAACGGAATCGAGACCCTGGAGCGGCTCCTGGAGATCAACCCGGACCTGCAGGTGATCCTCCTCACCGGCCGGGCCACCCTGGAGCAGGCCGCCGCCGCCATTCGCATGGGAGCCCTGGATCTCCTGGAGAAGCCGGCGGACATCGACAACCTGGTCTCCAAGATCGAGCTGGCGGCCACACGGCGCTGGTCCCACGAGGAAAAGCGCCTGGAGGAGAAGATCCAGGACATCATGCGCAAGAAGGGCTGGTGATGTCCGCTACAGGAAGGAGGGTCCAGTCGTGGAGGAGATGAAACGAGTTCAGGATGTCATGATTTCCGTTCGGGATTACCCCGGGGTTCACACCTCGGACAGTCTCCGGAAAGCCATCTCGGTGATGAAGGCGGCCCAGCTCGAAGTGGGGCGCCGTCGCTCTCTGCCCCGGGTGCTCCTGGTCTTCGACGACGAGGAGGACCTGGTGGGCGTGCTCCGCCGACGGGACATCATGCGAGGCCTGGAGCCCCCCTTTCTGGCGGACAAGCCCCTGGAGACCCGAATCAAGTTCTTCGACGTGGGTGTGGATCCCCACCTGTCGGAGCTCTCCGTGGACTCCTCCCTGGAGGACGTGGTGAAGGGGCTCCGGGAGCAGTCCGAGCGACCCGTGGAGGACGTTCTCCGGCCCATCCATACCACCCTGGAGCCCTCCGACCCCCTCATGAAGGCCGTCTACCAGATGGTCTCCCTGAACGAAAGCCTGATCCCGGTGGTGGACGAGGAGGAGAAGGCCGTGGGGGTGGTGCGCTCCGTGGACGTTCTGCAGGCCCTGTCCGAGCTCATCGGGGTGAGCTGAGGTGGGAGGGGGTGAGGTGAACCGAGCAACCGCATCCGTCAGAGGTTTCCATACATGACCGCCGATTCGTCTTCTGTGTCCGACGGCAAGGTCCGTACTGCAGAGGAAGGACGACCCGAGGGATTCGACAGGAAACGAGCCTTCTTCATCTTCCTGGGCCTGGGCCTCTTCACACTGGTGTACTTCCTGCCCAGTCCTCCCGACGCCGTGGATCCCCTGGGAGAGAGCTTCTCCCTGAGCCGTGAGGGTCGCCTGGCCATGGGCCTCTTCTTCCTGGCCGCCACCTGGTGGGTCACGGAGGTGGTGCCCATCGGCGTCACCAGCATCAGCATCGGAGTGGTCCAGGCCCTCTTCCTCATCCGGCCCGCCAGGGACGCCTTCACCGACTTCATGGACCCGTCGGTGTGGTTCATCTTCGGCTCCCTGATGATCGGAATGGTCTTCACGAAGACCGGGCTCACCCGACGGTTGGCCTACAAGATGCTCTACCTGGTGGGGGAGCGGACCAGCATGATCTACCTGGGCTGCTTCGTCATGACCTCGGCCCTGACCCTCATCATGGCCCACACTGCGGTGGCGGCCACCATCTACCCCCTCCTGGTGGCCGTGTACGCCCTCTACACGGAAGACAAGGAGCCTACCCGGTTCGGGAAGGGGCTCTTCATGGGCATGGCCTTCGTGGCCGGGGCCGGGAGCATCATCACCCTCCTGGGGGCTGCCCGGGGGGCCGTGGCCATCGGGTTCTTCGCCGAGACCACGGGCCGGACCATCGGGTTCTTCGAGCTCACCTGGTACATGTGGCCCGTGGGGCTCCTCATGACCATCATCCTCTGGGGGTTCTTCATGGTCTACTATCCCCCGGAGAAGAAGACCATCCCCGGACTCCGGGAGCGGGTGGCCCGCCTGAACGAGAGCCTGGGGCCGGTGAGCCGGGACGAGATCCTGGCCATGGCGGTGGTGTTCGGCTCCATCGCCGTCCTGAGTCTCCGCTCCTTCGTTCCGGCCCTGGCGGGAGTGGACAAGGCGGCGGTGATCCTTCTGCCCACCATCCTTCTCTTCCTCTTCAAGGTCCTGTCCCTGGAAGACCTGGAAGGAGCGTCCTGGAACATCGTCTTCCTCTTCGGCGGGGCCATGAGCATCGGTTTCTGCATGTGGCAGACCGGGGCCGCCGAGTGGCTGGCCGTGCACTGGCTCACCCTCTTCGAGGGAGCCAACTGGCTGGTCTTCGTCATGGGGATGAGCGTCTTCGTCCTCCTCATGACGAACTTCATCATGAACGTGGCGGCCATCGCCATCACCATGCCCGTGGCCCTGGTCATGGCGCCGTACCTGGGGGTGACTCCCGACGTCATCCTCTACGCGTCCCTGGTGGTGGCGGGCATGCCCTTCCTCTTCCTCGTGGGAGCGGCTCCCAACGCCATCGCCTACGCCAGCGACCAGTTCACCACCAAGGAGTTCTTCGTGGCGGGCATCCCCGCCAGCATCATCCTCCTGGTGGTCCTGACGTTCTTCGTCTGGATCATCTGGCCCATCATGGGCATGCCCGTGTTGGTCTCCTAGGCCATGCCGAATCAGGAGCTCACCCGGAATCAGCTGGCGGATGCCCTCATCCGCTTCAACATCCTCCGGTCCGAGGCCCGGGACGATGCCATGGCCCTGCATCTCCTGGACGGGGCCCTGGAGTCCCTCTTCGGGGCCTCCAGACGCCTCATCGTCTACGGGAGCCTGGCCCCCTCCGGGCCGAACCATCGGCTGCTGGAGGGCCTGGACGGGGAGTGGAGGGAAGGCTGGGTCACCGGGGAGCTCCTGGAGCAGGGATGGAGCGCGGCCATGAGCTACCCGGCTCTGCGGTGGTGTCCGGAGGGAGGGGAGATCCCCGCCTACCTCTTCATCTCCGACGATCTCCCCCGGCACTGGCCCCGGCTGGACGATTTCGAAGGCCTGGAGTACGAGCGAATCCTGGCCCCTTTCCGGGACCAGGAGGGTGGGCTCTACGTGGGCAACGTGTACGCCATGGAGTGCGACCTGCGCATGGGGCAGGCCGGCGTCTGATGGTCCTCCCGGGCCCCCGGGACAAGCCCGGGGCCGGGACGCCCCCGTCCCGTCAGTCCTCGGCGAAACCCCGGAAGAACCGGATCACCGCCCGGCCGTCGGCGGCGTTGGAGGCGATACCGAAGGAGATCCGGACCGCTCCCGTGCTCTTGTCGTCCACGCACTGCCGGAACTCGCCCAGAGTCATGCGGTCCCCGGACCGGGCCAGGCATCCGGTGATCTCGTCCCGGGTGAGCTCCAGGGCCATCTCCCCGGCTCCGGGGTTGCAGAAGCAGCCTGTCCGCAGGGAGATCCCCCGGGCGTTGGCCCGGGCCTCCACCTCCCTGTGGTCCACGTGCCGGCCCTGGGCGTCGTAGACGTTCAGGGCCACGGTTCCTCCGCGGGCCTCCGTCTCCACGGGACCGTAGATCCTCACCACCGGGGCCCCGTTTCCGTGCCGCAGCGCCACCAGCTCTTCCAGGGTCCAGGCCGTGAGGGCGGCCACCCGGCCGTGGATGGCGTCCAGGCCCGCCGATTCCAGGAAGTCCAGACCCATTTCCACGGCGGGAAGGCCCGTGTAGTTCAGGGTCCCGTCCTCGAACCCCTGGGAGCCCTCGGACAGGGTATGGGCTTCCCCCAGGACCGAGGCCCAGGAGATGGTTCCTCCGGCGAACCAGGGCCGATGGAGCTTCTTCAGGGCCTCACGCCGGGCCAGGAGGGCTCCCACACCGGTGGGGTATCCGAACATCTTGTAGAACGAGAGGGTGACGTAGTCCGGGTGCCATCGGCTCAGGTCCAGGCGGTTGGTGGGCACGAAGGCCGCCGCGTCCAGGAGCACGTCCCAGCCCCGCTCCCGGGCCTTCTCGATCCAACTCAGGGGATGCTGCACCCCGGAGAAGTTGGACTGGGCCGGATAGGCGAAGAGCTTGTTCCGGCTCTCGTCTCCCTCTTCCAGGAAGCTCTCCAGGGTGGTTTCCGACACCCGCATGGCCGGGGGTTCCACGGGCACGTACCGGGTGACGGCCTTCCGGACTCGATCGAAGGCCCGGATGCCCACCACCGAGTTGTGGTTGTCGAAGGTGAGGAGGAGGCGATCACCCTCCTGGAAGGGATAGGATTCCCCCACCAGCTTCAGGGCCCCGCTGGCGTTGGACGTGAAGATGAGGGCGTACTCCTCCGGATCGGCCCGGAAGAACTCCAGCACCCTTCGGCGGCAGCGTGCCACCCGATCCGTGGCCAGGGCCGACGTGGGGTTGGAGGAGTGGGGATTGCCCAGGACCGACTCCTCCAGGAACCGGAGGTGGGCACGGACCTGGGAGGTCCCGTAGAGGCCGCCGCCGGTATAGTCCACGTAGACATGCCCCTGCTCGTCCAGGCGAGGGAACTCCCTCTTCCTGAGCTCCTCCACCGTCTCCGGCGGGCCGTATTCGGGAAAGCGGGAGAGGAATGATCCGTCGTTCATCGACGTCGTGTCCACCGTCACCTCGTGGTTCCTCCGGGAATTCTCCAGCGAGCCGAAGAAATCTGCCCAGGGACGGCGTTCCAGGGAAGGGAAGGGGCGTCCCGGCCCGGGAACTTATCCAGCCGGGAGGTTCTTAGGAGGGGAGAGCCCCAGACAAGAGGAGCCCCCGATGCCGGACGACCTGCAAGACCTGATGACCCGAGCCCGGGACGTGCTGAGGAGAAACTGGTCCGGGCACGCCACACGCCCGGCTCCTCGTCTCTATCCCCATCAGTGGAGCTGGGATTCGGCCTTCATCGCCATCGGGTATGCCCGCTACGACCAGGATCGGGCCCGAAAGGAGCTGGACAGCCTCTTCTCCGCCCAGTGGTCCAACGGAATGGTTTCCCAGATCGTCTTCGATCCCGAGACCCTGGGCGGCTACTTCCCAGAGCCGGACTTCTGGCAGACGGAGCGTTCCCGCCATGCACCCGACGACTTTCTGACTTCGGGGATCACCATGCCGCCGGTGCATCCCATCGCTGCGCGGCGCATCGTTCATTTCGCCGAGGACCGGGAGGAGGCCACGGAGTGGCTCCGCCGGATCTTTCCCAGGCTCCGGGCCGGTCACGACTATCTCTACCGGGAGAGGGATCCGGAGGATGAGGGTCTGGTCTACATCCGGCACCCCTGGGAGTCGGGACTGGACAACTCTCCGGTCTGGGATACGGCCCTGGGGAAGATCGAGCTGGATCCTGCCGACGTCCCTTCCTACCAGCGCCGAGATCTGGCCAAGGGGATTCCCGAGGAGCAGAGGCCGTCGGACGAGGAGTACGACCGGTACGTCTACCTGGCGGACCTCTTCCGACGTCTGGACTACGACGAGGAAGCCATACAGGCGGAGAGCCCCTTTCTCATTCAGGATCCCCTCTTCAACGCCATCCTGGCCCGGGCCGGGGAAGACCTGGCCGAGCTCGGGGAGATGCTGGGAGAAGACGTGACCCGGATCCGGGACCAGGCAGCCCGCACGAACCGGGCCATGAACGACAAAATGTGGCACGAGAAGCATGCCGCCTACGACGTCTTCGACCTGGTGGCCCAGGAGCGGATCGGTACCATCACGGCCTCCGGATTCATGCCCCTTCTCAGCGGGGCCCCCCGTCGTGAGATGGCGGAGGAGATCTACCGGACCCTGGACTCCAACGCCTTCTGTCCCATGCACGACGGTAGCTGCTTCTCCATCCCCAACTACAACGTGGAAGGAGACTTTTTCGATCCGGACAACTACTGGCGCGGCCCGGTGTGGGTGAACACGAACTGGCTTCTCAGGCATGGACTGGAGCGGTACGGGTTCACGGAGAAGGCGGATAGGGTCCGGGAAGACGTGCTGGAGTTGGTGCGGCGTTGGGGGTTCCACGAATACTTCGATCCCTACCAGGGGACGGGCTACGGCACGGATGATTTCTCCTGGACCGCGGCCCTGTTCATCGATGCTGCATCGGACCTCCTTTCCGGGCGAGGCCCCTGGGAAGCCGATGCCGGCCCGTTCAGGGGGAACGACTCGGGGGATTCTCCTTCGGCCCCGCCCTCGGCATCGGCTCTCCATGAGTCCGAGCCCGAGCTCCCGAAGCCCATCCTTCCCCGGTCTCCCAGCCGCCATCGACTCCGGGGACAGAAGGCCGTGGTGACGGGGGCGAACTCGGGGATCGGAAGGGGGATCGCCCTGGCCCTTGCCGGAGAAGGTGCTCACGTGATGGTGAACTACATCACCGACGAAGAGGCGGCCCGGCGGTTGAAGGAGGAGATCCGGGACCAGGGCGGCCGAGCCCTGCTCCATCGGGCGGATGTCTCGAAGGAAGAGGAAGTGCAGGAGATGTTCGAACGGGGCCGGGAGGAGCTGGGCACCGTGGACATCCTGGTGAACAACGCCGGTCTTCAGCGGGACGCGCCCTTCGACGAAATGAGCCTGGAGGAATGGAATCAGGTCCTGGACGTGAACCTCACGGGCCAGTTTCTCTGCGCCAGGGAAGCCGTGAGAGAGTTCAAGCGTCGAGGGGTAGTGGAGGAGATCTCCTGCTCCGCCGGAAAGATCATCTGCATCAGCTCGGTGCACGAGATCATTCCCTGGGCCGGGCACGTGAACTACGCCGCCTCCAAGGGAGGTGTGAGCCTCCTCATGAAGAGCATGGCCCAGGAGGTAGCGGGATACAGGATCCGGGTGAACGCCATCGCTCCGGGAGCGATCCGGACCCCCATCAACCGCTCGGCCTGGGAATCGGAAGAAGCCTACCGGGAGCTGCGCGAGCTCATCCCCTACAACCGTATCGGAGAGGTGGAGGACGTCGCCCGGGCCGCCGTCTGGCTGGCCTCGGACGAGTCGGACTACGTCGTGGGCACGACGCTGGTGGTGGACGGAGGAATGACCCTGTACCCGGGATTCACCGAGGGAGGGTGAGGGGGAGACGACCTCCCGGGAAGCCTTCCTTGCCACGCCGCGGCCGCTCGCCACGGCGCTCCCGCTTGCCACCGGGCTCCCGGCGCCCCACCATCCATGCCATGACTACGGCGACCTGGATCACCATGATCGGCATTCTGGGCTTCATCTGGGGTGGCTTCACCCTGGCCCTGCGGACCGCCATCCAGAAGGAAGCGGGGAAGAAGGCCGAGGAGCCGTAACCCCTGCGGGGGGGGCTTCCCTGGTCAGCTCGACGTCGCCACGTCGGCGATGACGTCCAGATTCGGGATCATGACGATCTCGATGCGGCGGTTCCGCCGGCGCCCGGTGGCGGTCTCGTTGCTGGCTACCGGCTGATACTCCCCGTAGGCCGCCCCGGAAAGGTTCTCCGGGTCCACCCCCTGGCTCACCAGGAGCTTCACCACGGAGAGGGCCCGGCCCGCCGACAGCTCCCAGTTGCTGGGAAACTCCTCCGTGGAGATGGGCACGTCGTCGGTGTGACCCTCCACCTGGAACCGCCGATCCTGGAAGTCCCCGAGAACCCCCGCCACCTCCGCCAGGGTCTGACGCCCTTCCTGGTTCAGCGTGGCGCTCCCGGAGGGGAAGAGGATGTCCTGGGGCAGGTTGATGACCATGCGCCCCCGGGAGATGGACACGCTGAGACGGCCGGCGTCGATGAGGGAGCTGAAGCGCTCGATGACCTCCTCGTAGATCCGGTTTCGCTCCCGGATCTCCTTCTCGATTGCGGCGAGCTGATCCAGGCGCTCCTGGAGACGCTGGGCCTCGGCGCCCTGGGCGCTCAGGAGGGTCCGACACCGCTGGGTCTCCAGCCGAGCCTCGCTGAGTTCCTCCTGGGTCCGGATCGTGGCCCGGCGAGCCATGCCCAGCTCGTCGATGAGCCGGTTGATCTCCTCCTCCCGCTCCTGGAGCTGGTCCCGGAGTCGAGCTTCCCTTTCGTCCCGCCTCTCCAGCTCGGACTCCAGACGTTCCCCGCACCGCTCCTGCTCCTGCCGGGCTTCCGCCAGCTCGTCCAGGGCCCTCTCGTGGGTGCTGGACCGTACACAGCCCACCAGCACCAGGACGAGGGCGGTAGCCAGGAGCCGGGGGCCGGCTCCCCGGGTCAGCCGGCAGAAAAAACGAAAACGGAAGGACCGGAAGGAGGACCGGGGGGGGGATGGAAGGGGCGAGGAAGGACGCACGGTGCTCTCCTGGGCGGGGACCCTGGTTGTCGGGTCCGGAATCAGCGAGGCCTGTCAGAGAGAAGTGTCCCCTCCCGATCCTTCTTCCGCAACCCATGACAGTCTGCCGCAACCCCTGTCAGTCTTCCGCAACCCACGACGATACAGGGGCGGAAGGACCCCGGTCTTGCCAACCCCCGGGCTCGGGGCCACCATGTCGCATCATCCACCTCACGTTTTCCACCACCCCTCACGGGGTCCGTCCCGGGCAGGCGCTGTGCCCAGACGCACCGACCTCCATTCCATCCTCATCCTCGGCTCCGGCCCCATCGTCATCGGCCAGGCCTGCGAGTTCGACTACTCGGGGACCCAGGCGGTCCGGGCCCTGAAGGAGGAGGGGTACCGGATCGTCCTGGTGAACTCCAACCCCGCCACCATCATGACGGATCCGGATCTGGCGGACCGGACCTACATCGAGCCCCTGACCCCGGAATGGGTGGAACGGGTCCTGGAAGCGGAGGCCCCGGACGCCATCCTTCCCACCATGGGCGGACAGACGGCCCTCAACATCGCCATGGAGCTCCACCGGACCGGCGTCCTGGAGCGTCACGGGGTGGAGCTCCTGGGGGCCAACGCCGGATCCATCCGGATGGCCGAGGACCGGGAAGAATTCGCCGAGGCCATGGCCCGAATCGGCCTGGCCGTGCCCCACGGGGGCTTCGCCGGATCGGTGGAGGAGGCCCTGGCCATCGTGGAGGAGACCGGGTACCCCGCCATCCTCCGCCCTTCCTTCACCCTGGGGGGCACCGGGGGCGGGATCGCCTACAACCGGGCGGAGTTCCAGCGTCAGGTGGAGAAGGCCCTGGACGCCTCCCCGGTCCGGGAGGTGCTGGTGGACCGGAGCGTTATGGGATGGAAGGAGTTCGAACTGGAGGTGGTGAGGGACGCTTCGGACAACGTCATCGTGGTCTGCTCCATCGAGAACATGGACCCCATGGGGGTGCACACCGGCGATTCCATCACCGTGGCTCCGGCCCAGACCCTCAGCGACCGGGAGTACCAGAGGATGCGGGACGCGGCCATGGCCATCATCCGGGAGATCGGAGTGGAGGCCGGAGGGTGCAACATCCAGTTCGCCGTGAACCCTGCGGACGGGGAGATGCTGGTGGTGGAGATGAACCCCCGAGTCTCCCGGTCCTCGGCCCTGGCCTCCAAGGCCACGGGCTTTCCCATCGCCCGGGTGGGAGCCAAGCTGGCCGTGGGCTACCTCCTCCACGAGCTGCCCAACGACATCACCCGGACCACTCCCGCGTCCTTCGAGCCGGTGCTGGACTACGTGGTGGTGAAGTTCCCCCGCTTCGCCTTCGAGAAGTTCCCGGAGGTGGATTCCACCCTGGGGGTCCAGATGAAAGCGGTGGGGGAGACCATGGCCATGGGCAGGAACTTCCGCTCGGCCTGGCAGAAGGGGATCCGGGGACTGGAGGTGGAGCGAGAGGGATGGGTGGTGGGAGGGCGGTTGGAGGACGACGGCCTGGAGGACCAGGAGGAGGAAACCCTCCTGGCGGCCCTGCGCCGGCCCACCCACCTCCGGCCGTTTCAGCTGAAACGGGCCCTGGAGGCCGGTCTCCATCCGGAGCGGATCCACGAAGCCACGGGCATCGATCTCTGGTTCCTGGGCCAGCTCCGGGAGATCCTGGCGTTGGAGGCCTGGTACGCCGGCCTGGAGACGCCGGGGGAAGGAGAGTTGAAGCTCATGAAGAGGGAGGGCTTCAGCGACCGGCAGCTGGCCCGCCTCCGGGGGGAGGAGGAGGACCGGGTCCGGACGGCCCGCTGGAAGGCCGGAATCCACCCCTCCTACAACGTGGTGGACACCTGCGCCGGGGAGTTTCCGGCAGCCACTCCCTACTTCTACTCCTCCTACGAGGACGTCACGGAGGCGGAGGCCGGGGAGGGGGATACCATCGTGATCCTGGGCAGCGGCCCGAACCGCATCGGTCAGGGCATCGAATTCGACTACTGCTGCGTCCAGGCGGCCCTGGGCCTGAAGGAGGCGGGGTACCGGACTGTCATGGTGAACTCCAACCCCGAGACCGTCTCCACGGACTTCGACGTGAGCCACCGGCTCTACTTCGAGCCTCTCACCCTGGAGGACGTCCTGGAGATTCTCCGCCTGGAGCGGCCCCGGGGGATCGTCGTCCAGCTGGGGGGGCAGACCCCCCTGACCCTGGCCGGGGCCCTGGAGGCCTCCGGGATCCCCATCCTGGGGACCCCGGTGGACGCCATCGACCGGGCCGAGGACCGGGAGCGGTTCGCCGAGGTCTGCCGTCGGGTGGGAGCACGGACTCCGGACAACGGCGTGGCCACCAGTCAGGAGGAGGCCCTGTCCATCGCCGCCTCCATCGGCTACCCGGTCCTGGTCCGGCCCTCCTACGTCCTGGGGGGACGGGCCATGGAGATCGTCTACGACGACGACTCCCTCAGGGGATACTTCCAGCGGGCCGCTCGGGCCTCGCCGGATCATCCGGTGCTGGTGGACCGGTTCATCGAAGACGCCTTCGAGGCGGACGTGGACGCCCTGGCCGACGGCACGGACGTGGTCATCGGGGGCGTCATGCAACACATCGAGAACGCCGGCGTGCACTCCGGGGATTCGGCCTGCGTCCTACCGCCCTACCTCCTGGGAGGGGAGGAGCTCCGGACCATCCGGGACCTGACCCGGAGGTTCGCCCGGGAGCTGGGGGTGGTGGGGCTGCTGAACATCCAGTACGCGATCCGGGACGGCCAGGTCTACGTCCTGGAGGTGAACCCCCGGGCTTCCCGAACCGTCCCCTTCGTGAGCAAGGCCACCGGGGTGCCTCTGGCCCGGCTGGCGGCCCGGATCATGGCCGGAGAGACCATCGCCGACCTGGGCCTTCCCCCGGTCCTGCCCCTCACGGGCGTGGTTGTGAAGGAGGCGGTGTTTCCCTTCAACCGCTTCGAGGTGGATATCCTCCTGGGTCCGGAGATGCGATCCACCGGCGAGGTCATGGGCCTGGACGATTCCTTCGCCATGGCCTACGCAAAGGGGGCGGTCTCGGCGGGGAACGAGGTTCCTCGGAAGGGGGGGACCCTGGTGGTGAGCGTGAACGACGGGGACAAGGGCACGGTGACCCCCATCCTTCGCCGGTTCCAGGACCTGGGCTTTCGCATCCTGGCCACCCGGGGCACCCATGCCCACCTTTCCTCCCTGGGGATTCCCTCGGAGCGTATCTTCAAGGTGGGGGAAGGGCGCCCGGACATCGTGGACGGCATCGTCTCCGGCCAGGTGGATCTCCTCATCAATACCCCCCTGGGCAAGAAGTCCCAGTACGACGACTACGCCATGCGTCGGGCCGCCATCACCCACGGAGTTCCCTACCTTACCACCATGTCCGCCGCCGGCGCGGCCTGCGACGCCCTCATCGCTCTCCGGAGTCGGGCCCCCAGGGTTCGGGCCCTCCAGGATCGGAGGCCTTCGTCGGCTCCTTCTTCCCTCGAATCCACGAGCTTATGACGTCTTCATCCCTCACAGGTTTCGTCCTCCATCCCGCCTCTCCCCTCCACGACACGGGGTGGGGGCACCCGGAGCACCAGGGCCGGCTTCGGGTCCTGGCCTCGGCGGTGAGCCGGGACATGATCGCCCTCCACGAGCGGGTGGTTCAGCTGGAGCCCCGGACCGCGAGCCCCGAGGAGGTGCTCCGGGTCCACAGTCAACAGCACCTGGACGGGATCCGGGAAGCGGTGGACCGGGCCATGGAGGAAGGGCAGCCCGTGTTCCTGGCCGGGGATACCCCGGTGAGCGAGGCCTCCTGGGATGCCGCCATGGGAAGCGCCGGAGCCGTGGTGGCGGCGGTGGAGGCCGTGGTGGAAGGGCGGGTCCGGAACGCCTTCGTGGCCGCCCGGCCGCCGGGGCATCACGCCGGGCCCCAGGAGGCCCACGGCTTCTGTCTCGTGAACAACGTGGCCGTGGCTGTTCGGGCCATCCAGGACCGGGGTTGGGGCTCCCGGGTCCTCATCGTGGACTGGGACGTGCACCACGGAGATGGGACCCAGGAGGTCTTCTACTCGGACCCGGACGTCTTCTACCTCTCCCTTCACCAGGCTGATCACTTTCCGGGGACGGGCCGGGCGGAGGAGGAAGGGGTGGGAGAGGGACAGGGCACCACCATGAACGTGCCCCTGGCCGCCGGAACGTCCCGGGACGCCTACCGGGAGCGTTTCCTGGCGGCCCTTCGGGAGGCCCGAGAGCGCTTCCGGCCGGACTTCGTCATGGTGTCCTGCGGGTTCGATCTGCTGGCCGGAGATCCCCTGGGGGACCAGGCCGTGGAACCGGAAGACCTCTTCGAGTATACCCGGCAGCTCATGGCCTGGGCCCAGGATGCCTGCGGGGGGAAGCTGGTCATGTCCCTGGAAGGGGGACACGATCCGGAGAGGGGTGGGGCCGGGACCGTGTCCGTTCTCCGGGCCCTGGCCGGGCTGGATCTGCCGAAGACCGAGCCGGCAGGCGGATAGGACTGTTGAACAGGGAGGGCGGCCCCCGGTGGCCCCTTTCCACCCGTTCGGGGTAGATTGTCCGAAGTGGCGGATCGGTTCGTGCGACGTGAGTTGGAGGCGTGAGTTGGAGGATGTTCAGGATATGAAGCGGAATCTCCTCGTGGGGCTGGCGACGTTGGCCCTTCTTCTGTCCGGGGTGGCCTCGGGAGCTCAGACGATTCCCAGGCTGGATGAGCCCGTTCAACCTCATCCCGAGGGAGAAGAGGCCATCAATAGCCTCAAGTCCCCCTACTGCCCCGGCATGATGCTGGAGGTATGCCCCTCCCCCCAGGCCAAGCGCTTGCGGGACTCCCTCCAGATGCTGGCCTGGGAAGGAGCCTCGTCGGACAGCATCGTGAACTGGATGCTGTCGAACCACGGCGACGAGTACCGGGCCGTGCCCCTCCTGGGGGGAAGCGGACTCTGGGCCTGGGTCATGCCCCCTCTGGTCCTGGTGGTGGGGGTGGGGCTGCTGGCTCTGGGGCTGAAGCACCTGAAGGCCCGCCGGGAGCCCGAGCCCGCGCCGGAGAAGGAGCTCTCGGAAGAGGATGAGGAGATCCTGGAAGAAGCCATGAAGGAGCTGAAAGCCTCCGAGGAGGTGCCTTTCTGAGCTCGTCCGACGCGCCGGAAACGGAGCCTGAGAAGGGGACCGGGAGCCGGTCCCCTTCCATGTTGGACCTGGTTCGTCTGAGCCCTCGCCGGATCTTCCCTCCCGGGGGAGAGGCCCTCTACCGGCAGGTGGCCATTCTCACCGAGCTTTCTCCCGGCCAGGAGGTCCTGGAGGTGGCCTGTGGGAAGGCCTTCCCCCTGGAGTTCTTCGTCCGGGAGTACGGAGCCCACGGCACGGGCGTGGACGCCGATGCCCACCTCATCGAGGCTGCCGAAGCCCGGGCCCGGGAAGAGGATCTGAACGCGGTCCTGAGCTTCCAGAAGGCCTCTCCCGTGGATCTGCCTTTCCGGGACGACGGGTTCGACGTGGTTCTGGGGGACGTGGGCCTGGCCCACCGGGTGGATCCGGCCCCGGCCATACGTGAGCTGGTGAGGGTGGCCCGGCCGGGAGGCCATGTGGTCCTGGTGCAGTTGGTGTGGAAGGCCCCGGTGCCGGAGGACCGGAAGGAGGTGCTGGCGGAGCACCTGGGAGCCCGGCCCCTCATGATGGTGGAGCTTCGTCGCATCCTGAAGGACGCCGGGGTGGGGGAGCTTCACACCGAGGACTGGACGGACGAGGAGACGGCCTTCCGGCCCCGCCTGAAGAAGCCCTTCCCCGACTTCGCCGAGCTCTTCACCCTCCTGGAGAAGCTGGGAATCCTGCGCCGAGCCTGGCGCCGGTGGGGGTGGAGGGGCGTCCGGACCGTGTTCCAGAGGGAAGCGGAGGTGCACCGCCTTCTCACCCGGGAGCGGATCCTGGGATTGAGCCTGGTCACGGGCGTGAAAAAGGAAAAGGGTGAAGAAGCCGAACCGGCGCGGGGCGGGGAGGGGGAGGAGAGGTCGGAGGAGGAGATGCAGACCTCCGGGCTTCCTCTCTTCGGGACACGGGACGAGAACCGGAGATCGTGAGCGAAGAGAGCGGGCAGAGGAATCTCCTGGAGGTGGCGCTGCCCCTGCCTGCGCCCCAGACCTTCACCTACGCCGCCTCCGGATCCCCCCTTCCGCCTCCCGGGACCCGGGTCCTGGTGCCCTTTCGAAGGAGCGAGCGCATCGGCTGGGTGGTAGGGCCGGGGTCGGGAGAAGGGCTGTCGGGAATCCGGCCCATCCTGGACGTCCTGGAAGACGAGCCCTCCGTGCCCGGCGAGTTGCTGGATCTGGCCCGCTGGATGGCCGAGTACTATCTGGCGCCCCTGGGTTTGGTTCTCCGGGGCCTTCTTCCCTCTCTCCTGTCCGATTCCTCCAGGGACTACCTGGCCCTCAGCGGACCCTGTGAAGGGGACGGCTCCCCCCGGGAGCGGAGGCTCCTGGCTGCCCTGGCCTCCGCCGCCGGGCCCCGGCGGGTCCGCACCCTCCGCCGGGAGCTGGGCATGGGATCCCTCTGGAGGGAAATCCGGAGCCTGACGGCCCGGGGCCTGGTGCGTCACGAGACCGTCCCTCCCCGGGAACCCGCCGTGAAGACCCGGCGAGTGGTCCGGATCGCCCGCTGGGTCCCCACCCTGGATCTCCGGGAGGACCTCCTGGGACGAGCCCCCCGGCAGCGGGAAGCCTACGAGCTCCTGGAGAGCGCCGGCGGGGCCATGGAGCTGGCCCACCTCCTGGAGGGGGGCGGCTTCAGCCGGTCCGTGATCTCGGGTCTGGAGGAGAAGGAGCTCGTTCGGGTGGTGGACGAGGAGGTGGTCCGGGATCCCTTCCGGGAGGAGGAGCCCCCGCTCCCCCGGCCGCTGGTGCCCACTCCGGACCAGAAAGCGGCTCTGGGCTCCCTCCTGCACGCCCTGGAGGAGTCCCGGCCCGGCCCGTTCCTCCTCCACGGCATCACCGGCTCGGGCAAGACCCTGGTGTACATCGAGCTCCTGAAAGAGGTGGTGTTGAGGCGGGGTATGGGGGCCATCGTCCTGGTCCCGGAGATCGCCCTGACTCCCCAGACCGTCTCCCGGTTCCGGGCCCACTTCGGCGACCAGGTGGCCGTCCTTCACTCCGGCCTCTCCCAGGGGGAGCGCTTCGACGCCTGGCGCCAGCTCCGCCGGGGGGAGCGACGAATCGCCGTGGGTGCCCGGTCCGCCATCTTCGCCCCGGTCCATCCCCTGGGAGCGGTGGTGGTGGACGAGGAGCACGACGGCAGCTACAAGCAGTCGGAGGGACCCCGGTACCATGCCCGGGACGTGGCCGTGGTCCGCGCCGCCCGAGCCGGGGCCGTCTGCGTCCTGGGAAGCGCCACCCCCTCCCTGGAGAGCTGGGCCAACGCGAAGAAGGGGAAGTTCCGTCTCCTCTCCCTCCCGGAGAGGGTGGGGGGCGGCGCCCTACCCCCGGTGGAGGTGGTGGATCTCCGGGAAGTGTGGAAGGATCGGGGGCCCGCCCATGGCATCCTCTCCTCCCGGCTGGTGGACGCTGTTCGGACCCGCCTGGCCCGGGAGGAGCAGGTCATCCTTCTGCTGAATCGCCGGGGCTACTCCAGCTTCATCCAGTGCCGGGAATGCGGGGAGGTGTGGCGATGCCCCCACTGTGCCGTGTCCCTGACCTTCCACCGGGTCACGGGCCGTCTCCTCTGCCACTACTGCAGGCACCAGGAACCCGTCCCCCAGCGTTGCCTTCGGTGCGGGGGGGAGGACCTGGGTTTCCGGGGCCTGGGCACCGAGCAGGTGGAACGGGTGGTGGCGGAGGCCTTCCCCGGGGCCCGCATCGCCCGCATGGACGTGGATACCACCTCCGGAAAAGGGGCCCATCACGAGATCCTGGGCCGGTTCGGCCGGGGAGAGGTGGACATCCTCCTGGGTACCCAGATGATCGCCAAGGGCCTGGACTTTCACCGGGTCACCCTGGTGGGGGTGGTGAATGCGGACGTGGGCATCCACCTGCCGGATTTCCGGGCCAGTGAGCGGACCTTTCAGCTCCTGAGCCAGGTGGCGGGGAGGACTGGTAGGGGCGCTCTGGGGGGGGAGGTGATCATCCAGACCTCTCTGCCGGACCACTACACGGTCCAGGCGGCCCTGAGCCACGACTATCTCACCTTCGCCGGGCGGGAGCTGGAGGAACGGCACCACCCTGTCTACCCCCCTCATACCCGATTGGCCAACGTCGTGGTGAGCAGTCCCGAGGAGGAGGTGGCGGCTCGGGAGGCGGAGCGGGGAGCCCGCTGGGTTCGGCGGGAGTTGAGCTCCGCCGGGTTCACGGGGGAGGGAGGCGTGGAGTTGGTGGGGCCGGCTCCGGCCCCCATCGAGAGACTCCACGGTCGCTGGAGGTGGCACTTCCTCCTGCGTTCGCCCTCGCCCCGTCTGCTGGGCCAGGCGCTGCAGCGGTTCTGGCTGGGATTCCGGCCCCGGGGCTCCGACGTCCGGGTGAGTCTGGACCGGGACCCGGTGGCCCTCCTGTGAGCTAGGAGGGGAAGGTGAGAAGGGTTCGAAGCCGTTCCTTGCCCCTCCTGTTGCCCATCTGTTCCCGAAATGAGTATTGCGGCACCCGGGTGCCCCGAATAGTATCCGAACAGATCGAAGCCTGCGGGGTCCCCGATCGGGGAAATTGGGCTTTGGACAGGGGTAGATAGCCCCGGAGGGCCCTGGAGAAGACAGGGTTCCCAAACTATGGGTTGCCTAGCACTGAATGCTTCCTTCGAGCCACTGACCATCGTACCCCCTCGCCGGGCGGTGCGTCTGGTCCTGGATCGAAAAGCGGAGATCCTGGAGGAGGACGAAGACCGGGCCTTCCGTTCCGAGCGGGAGGAGGTCCCCTTCCCCCTGGTGATCCGTCTGGTGCGTTACGTTCACGTTCCCCGGCGGTTCCGCAGACAGGTCACGAATACCTTCCTCTTCGCCCGGGACGGCTACTGCTGCCAGTACTGCGGTCGCCACCGCAGCGAGCTCCGGGGCCGGCAGTTCCTCACCCGGGAACACATCCTACCTCTGTCCCGGGGTGGTGGAAACACGTGGGACAACGTGGTCACCAGCTGCTCCACCTGTAACAACCGCAAGGGGAACCGCCTCCCCGGGGAGGCGGGTCTGACCCTCCTGAGCAAGCCCCGGGAGCCGAACCACGTTCATCTCGTGTGGGCGGTCCGGAAGCTCACCCCCATCCAGGCCAAGTACATCGGGAAGTTCTACGGGGAGGACACGGTGTCCTTCCTGAAGGCCAGGCCGAGTCTCACGCCCTGATCCTCTGGAAGCCTTCCGGGCCGACGCCCGGTCTCTATTCGTCCAGCCAGGCGTAAGGGCGTTCGTAGAGTTGTCCGTAGGCCCGGATCATCCCCTGCTCGGTATACTCCCTCCAGCTTATGATCCAGCCCCGGACCGGGTCCTGGCGGATCTGGTAGGAGAAGTGGGGCCCTTGGGAGCGCTCCGCCAGGAAGCGGGCCAGGGGGGCTGGGAGATCCGGAACCCCGTCCATGTTGATCTCCTCGGAGCTGTCCATGAGCTCCTTCTGGATCTCGGACTCGAAGAGCTTCAGCTCCCGGACGGCTCCTTCCACTGAATTGGCCACACGTCCGAAGCTGTCGGCTCCGGAGCTCCCGGTGCGGTTCCTGAGATCCCGCAGGAGACTGAGGGTCGTGGGGGCGCCCAGCTCCGCCAGGGCATCCTGGAGCAGCCCCAGAAGACGCTCCTGGATCCGGAGGAGTTGGGTGAACTCCCGGACGACCTTCCGCCTGTTGCCGGTTGCCTGGCCCATTCAACCTTCCTGAGGTTCGTGCCGCATTCTTTAAATCTATGGGACCGAAGGAACGCTGGAAACAGATTTTCCCGATCCCAGGCGAATCCGGGCATCCACGGCGACACCGCCCTTCTCAAGGGCCAGGAACGGATTCAGGTCCAACTCCAGGATGCGATTGTGGTCCCCCACCAGCTGGGAGATGCGTTGGATGGCCTCCGCCAGGGCGTCCAGGTCCGCGCCCTCCTCCCCCCGGACGCCTTCCAACAGAGGGAAGCCCCGGATGGAGCGGATCATGTCCTCGGCATCGATGCGGGTCACCGGCTGGATGCCGAAGGCCACGTCCTTCAAGGCCTCCACGTAGATGCCTCCCAGGCCGAACATGAGGATGGACCCGAAGCTGGGGTCCGTGGACATGCCCACGATGACTTCCTGCTTCCCCTTCAGGAACCTCTCCACGATCACGCCCTCCACCCGGGCATCGGGTCGGGTCTTCTCCGCGGCGGCCAGGATGCTCTCCCATGCCTCCTGAACCTGCTCCGGGGAGCCGAGGTCCACCCGGACCCCCCCGGCGTCCGTCTTGTGGACGATGTCCGGCGAGACGACCTTCAGCACCACGGGGAAACCCAGCTCCCGGGCGGCCTCCACGGCTTCTTCCCGGGAGCGGGCCATGCGGTGGGGGACCACGGAGATCCCGTAGGCCTCCGCCACCTCCAGGGCCTCCACTTCCGTGAGGTGCTGGCGATTTTCCTCCTGGGCCCGGTCCAGGATGGCCTTCACTCTGTCTGCGTCCGCAGGAAAGCGGGTGGGCTCCTGCCGGGGTCGCTCCCGCCAGATCCGGTGCCGGTTCATGGCGGACAGGGCCCGGGCGGCGGACTCTGGAAAGATGTAGGCCGGCACGCCGGCCTCCTTCAGCTCGGCCCGTCCCTCCGGCAACCCCTCCCGGCCCATGAGAACCGCCATGACGGGCTTCTCCCTGCGAGTCTTCGTGGCCGTCACGATGGCCTCGGCCACGTCGATCTGCCGCACGCCCAGGGGCGGGACGAAGGCGGCGATGGCCGCGTCCACCCTGGGATCGTCCAGGATGATCTCCAGAGCCACCTCGTAGCTCTCCCCGGTGGCCGACGCGATCATGTCCACCGGGTTGCTCACGGCGGCTTCCGCCGGGAAGACCTCCCGGAGACGTTCCTGGGTTCGGGGAGCGAGGTCCACCACGTCCAGGCCCATGGACTCGCAGGAGTCGGCGATCATGATCCCGGGCCCCCCGGCGTTTGTCACGATGGCTACCCGGTTACCCGCCGGCACGGGCTGGTGCTCGAAGGCCATGGCCACATCGAAGAGCTCCTGGATGGAATCCGCCCGGAGGACCCCGCACTGGGCCAGCAGGGCATCGATGGCCATGTCCGCTCCCGCCAGGGCTCCGGTGTGGGAGCTGGCGGCCCGGGCCCCGGCACGGGTCCGGCCGGACTTCACCACGGCAATGGGCTTCTTCCGGGACACTCTCCGGGCGATCGGGGTGAAGTGCCTGGGATTCCCGAAGCTCTCCAGGTACATGAGGATCACCCGGGTGCCCGGATCGTCCTCCCAGTACTCGATGAGGTCGTTGCCGCTGACGTCGGGCTTGTTCCCCACGGAGACGAATTGATGGATCCCGATCCCGTATTCGGCGGCGTAGTCCAGAATGGTGACCCCAAGGGCCCCGGACTGACTCAGGAAGCTGGTGGCCCCCACCGGCGGCATGGTGGGGGCGAAGGTGGCGTTCATGCACACGCCCTCGGTGGTGTTCAGCAGGCCCATGCAGTTGGGGCCCACCAGGCGCATGCCGTGCCGCTGCACCACCTCCACCAGCTGTTTCTCCCGGGTCACTCCCTCCCCCCCAACTTCCCGGAAGCCGGCGGAGATGACCACGATACCCTTCACGCCCACCCGGCCGCACTCTTCCGCCACGTCCAGAACCAGCTCCTTGGGCACCACCACCACCGCCATGTCCACCACTTCCGGGATGGCCCCCACCGAGGGATAGGCCGGGAAGGAGTGGACGCTCCGGGCGTTGGGGTTCACAGGGTAGATGGTCCCTCGGAACCCGTGGCGAACCAGGTTGTCCACGATCTGGTAGCCGATGGTTCCGGGATTCCGGCTCGCGCCGATCACGGCGATGGACTCGGGATGGAAGAGGGGGTTCAGGGACGGTTGCATGGTGGTGGAGCTCCCAGGAAGGACCATCGTCTATCCATCGGCGCTCGGGACCGGTGGATCCCGGTGCAGCCGGGGGCGGTAGAAACCGCCGTTTCTACCTGGAACCCGGCAAGGTAGGGTCGGGGTTTCGGTTGCTACAAGGGGGAGCGATGACGGAAATGGACGATGGCCCGTCCTTGAAGTCCCGGTCCCCCGACGGCACCTTTTCCGACAGACGCCTCGGCGCCACCGGAGGTCCGGAGAGATCCCCAGGGAAAGGGAGGGACGTGACGTGAGCGACGACGAACAGACCGGTTCCAGACCCACACCGGTTCGGGAGGTCATGAACGGGGGGGAAGAGGAGCCACAGAGGGGGGAAGAGGAGAAGCGATTCACCGCCGGCCCGGAGGAGGTGGAATGGATCGCGCGGGTCGCCGGTCGAGCCGGAAGCGGAATCCTCCCCTCCCGGCTCATCTCCCTCCTGGAGATCTCCTTCGCCCGGACCGATGCTCCGGAGGAGCCCCTCTGGAGAGCCCTCTGCCAGGGGGAGTCCCTGGAAGCCATGTCGGAGGAGGAGCTCCGGGAGCTCCTCCGGGAGGCCCGTCCCGTGGAGGAGGAGGCCGCCCGGGAAGAGGACGCCCCTCCCCGGGGCCGGCGAAAGCGGGGACGCCGCTCCCCCAGAGGCTGACACCGGCTGCCACCGTGTCGTTTCCACACGCACCATGTCCCCCTGGGGGTACAGGCTTCTTGGCGCCCCACTCCTGACGAACCCCCAAATCCCTTGTGCCGCCTCATCTCCCTCCGTCCCTGCCGGTGCGGCACGTTCGCTGCTTAACAGGTGAGGCTCGTTGGTATTCACCGGTCCGGCTCGCACCGGACGACAGCGTCGAGGACGGAACCATGGAGAAGGTGGGTCGGGGAGGCAGCGACCAGGAGAAGAGGGGAGAGGTGCGGGGCTCGGGCATCATGGTCTCCGGCGCCAGGGCGGAGCCTGACTCCAGGCCCGACCACCCCCGGATCTCGGCCTTCGTCTGGGGCGGCAAGGTTCGTCCGTCCCCCACTCTCCCCTTCGGGCGCTGGAAGGGAGCGGCGTAGCCTTTCACCTCCGGAGCCTCGTTTCGGGGCCCCGGCTTCTCTCCCTTCTGCCGGAGCCCCGGCTCCCTGCTCCGTCGCCACTCCTGCCTCCAACTTCCCCTTCTTCTTCCTTCTTCTTCTCGCGCCCCCCCTGTGTCGCCCCTGAACCCGGCCGACGCCCGCATCCCCGGGAAATCACGCCGTCTTCGCAGCAACGAATGCCCTCCGACCCGTCTGCTGCTGCAAACACGGTAATAATCGCCGTCTTCGCAGCAACGAATGCCCTCCGACCCGTCTGTTGCTGCAAACACGGTAATAATCGCCGTCTTCGCAGCAACGAATGCCTTCCGACCCGTCTGTTGCTGCAAACACGGTAATAATCGCCGTCTTCGCAGCAATGAATGCCTTCCGACCCGTCTGTTGCTGCAAACACGGTGTTCGGGGCCAGGCAGGACTCTCCGGAGCCTCGTGGTCAGGGCCCGGGCGGAGCGCTGCCTGGAATCCGGAGTCCAGTCGAAAGCGATGAGCGGCTCGCTCTTCGCGGTCTGGCAACCGCGAGAGGATACCGCTTCGAAAGTGGTGGTCCGCACGCGTCCGCACCTCCGTTCGTGGAATGCCCTGGGAAGTCCTTAACACTCCCGATCCTTGGTCGTCCTATAGACGGAGGGGGGAGGACCGGAAGGGAATCGGGGCGACGACCCTCTCCGCAAGAGAGCCCCTGACACCGGCCCGGCGCAGACGCCGTAGGCCATGGACAAGGAGAAGGACCATGTCGAGGAAGCGCGAACGGATAGGAATGGTCGCGGCGGTGGCCGTGGCCCTGGGACTGGGTTCCCTGGCCCTCCAGGCTCAGACCATCGGGGGGGAGGCCGGAGAGGGTGCTCCGCCCCAGGCGGGTCCCCGGGCTCCTGGAATGGCCCTGGAGCTGGCCCTGGAGAATGCCGAGGCCCTGGAGCTCACCGGGGAGCAGGTGGCTCGACTGGAGGAGTTGAAGCAGGCCCTTGAGGAGGATGTGGCTCCACTGGTGGAGGAGATGAGGACGCTCAGGCAGGAGATCCGGACCGACGATAGGGACCGGCGGGGGGGACTCAGGAGCATGCAGGAGCTTCGAGGACGCCTTCTCGTGGCCTCGGCTCCCCTGAGAGGACGGGTGCAGGAGATCCTCACCGTGGAGCAGCACCGGCAGCTTCTGGCCCTCATGTGGCGGAACCGGCCCGTCGGCGCCCGCCCGGGAGCGCTGGGAGGGCGGGGAAGGGCCTTGCAGGGCCGGTCCGGGGCGCTGTCGCAGCGTCGAGGGTCGTTCCGGGGCGCCCCGGGGGGGCTCGGAGCCCGACCCGGGATCCTCCGGGGTGGGCCGGGATTCTTCCAGGGTGGGCCGGGATTCTTCCAGGGTCGCCCGGGATGCTTCCGAGGCCGGCCGGGGTCCTTCCGGGGCCGGCCGGGGTCCTTCCGGGGCCCCCGGGGGT
>CAZZEL010000005.1:36122-75654 GCA_964652625.1 uncultured Gemmatimonadaceae bacterium | reverse complement strand
AGCCAGCCGGATTCGAACCGCCGACCTCCTGGGTGTAAACCAGGCGCTCTGAACCAACTGAGCTAAGCGCCCCTGCACCGCAAAATGTAGCCTCCCGGCGTCGAGACCTCCATCCCCGGCCCCGGGCCCAGCGGCCACCAACGGGATGACTCCCGCGGCGGGCCGGAAGGGACCGGCCGGAATTCCATGGCTCAGCGAACGGCCTTCAGCGAAAGGAGAAGGTGAAGCCCGTCCGGAGAAGGAAATCGTCGGGATCCACGTTCCCCGGAGGCCGTCGGTCGTGCCGCCATTCGCTCCGAATGACCAGCTCCAGTTGGTCCGTGAGGGAGATGAGAAGGGAGAGGTCCGTTAGAATACGGAGATCGCCGAAATCGGAGAAGGCCGGCTGGATGTAGCTGACCCCCACGAGCCGGACGGACTCCGTCAATTCTCGGGTCGCCACGACCAGGTTGGCCATTCTCCAGAGTCTCGACTCCCCGGGATGGGGCCCGGTAATCCTCCCCGAGTCCAGGTCCTCCCCCTCATACATGGCCCCCGTTCCCAGGTCGAAGGTGGTGCGCCCCCCGAAGACTCGGGCACGCAAGCCACTACCCAGCAGGACGCGTCTCTGGAGGAGATTCCGTTCGCTGGTCTGAAGCTGGATGAAGTGGAAGCTCTGCCAACGCTGGGTGAGCCAGTGGTTGTGACGCAGGTGAAGGTACCGGTCTCTCTCCAGGTCCTTCCCTCTCTCGTTCCGGTAGTCCAGGCCGGCGAACCCCCGAAACCAGTCGTCGCCCCATCGATGGCCCAGGACGACCCCCGCCAGGAGGTCCTCGTACATCGTGTTGCCCCGACTGACGCTCAGGGCTCCCTCCACCCCCCAATGCCAGCCTTCCACGTCTCCCGGCTGGAGGCGCTCCACATTGAGGATGGTCTGTCCGGCGACCTGCCCTCCGGGGGCCAGATCGAGAAGAAGGCCCCCTGTGTCCAGAGCCAGCCCGAGGAGGGCTACGGAGAGGATCCCCCGGAGGAGAGGTGTCGCCGAGTATCCTGTCACGGCAACGTTCGCCCCACGATGACCGTCACATTGTCCGTGCCCCCGTCGTCCAGGGCATCCTCCACGAGCTGTTCCACTACCTGGCGGGAACCCGTCATGGACGTCAGGCGCTCCCGGATCCGATCATCGGGGACGTGCTTGGTAAGACCGTCGCTGCACAGGAGGACGACGGTGCCCCGGGAGCGGACGACCCGGGTCACCACGGGCTCCGCCTGACTTCCCCCCACGGCGCTGGACAGGATGTTGGCCCACCGGCTCTTCTCCGCCCGGGTTCGGGTCAGAACCCCCTGGTTCACCAGCTCCTGGGCCAAAGTCTGATCCTGGCTTATCTGCGTGAGGGTTCCGTCCTGGAACACGTAACAGCGGGAATCCCCCACCTGGAGGAGGTAGGCGTGGGGCCAGAGTCCCAGGAAGAGGGTCAGGGTCGTGGCGAAGCGGCCCCCTCCCCTCCCCCGGTCCGCCTCCTCCACCAGGCTCTCGTGGACCTCCAGAGCCGCGTCGAGAAGCAGACGGGAGAACACCTCCGGGTCCTGGTCTTCCTGGAACTCGGCTTCGTGGAAGAAGCTGGACACGGAGGAGACGAGCCCTTCCACGGCCCGGCGAGCAGCGGCCTCTCCTCCGGCGGATCCCCCCACCCCGTCGGCGACGACGGCCAGGGATGCGAGGCGCTCCAGGTGCAGCATCCGGTTCTCCCCCTGGGCAATGCTGGCCTGCTCCAACCGGACCCCCCGGACCAGGGAGCCCACGAAGAAGTGGTCCTGGTTCTCGGCCCGTGTCTGCCCCTTGTGGGTCATGCCCCAGGCGTCGATATCCGAGAACTGAGGGCGGACGTGATCATTCATGGGTCTTCTCCAGCTCATGGGCGGAGGCCACACAACCGTTCTCCGTCCACCATGTTGTCAGGGACGTCGGGGCCATCTGCGAAGCGATTGTCGGGGGCCATCTCCGAAGCCATGGTCGAGGGCTTTCCCCGCGCACATCTCGGATTGTCCAGGGGTGGGAACCTGCCCGGTCCAGCCCGGCCAGCCGCCGGAGGCAAGAATGGGAAGAGGCTGCGAACATGGCAACCGACCCGTCAAAGTCCCGTTCGCCGCCGTGGCGCGGCCATCCCCCGAAGTAGAAGATCATCCACCCGGTCCACCTCCGCCTCCGTGGTCCGCCGGAAGGCGAGGCCGTAGAAGAGCCAGCGGTCCAGGAGGATCCCCAGGGACAGGGAGGCCAGAGGGAGAATCACCCCGCCGGGATCCACGAGGAGGGCCGCAAGGGGCAGCAGGGGCGTGAGAACCAGCCGGACGGCCAGCCAGGGTCCCCGGGCCCGGAAGATCCTGGGATGGACCGGTTCCCCCACCCGGCAACCCGCCTTGAGCCCCCGGATCCGCAGGCCCAGGAGTCCCCCGTCCACCAGGAGCAGGGCCATCAGGACCACCGGCGCCAGCCCACCTGTGGCTCCCTCCAGGGACCCGGCACCCCCGGCCAGCGCTCCCAAGAGGAGCCCGCCCCAGATGGTTCCGAGGACCAGAGGTTGGAGAAGGGCCGGCCCTCCCCAGCCCTCCTGGCCGGCGAGGCGATAGACCCGGCCCAGGGTCACCAGCAACAAGAAGGAGATCACACCAATGAGGATGCTCGAGCCCACCGCGACAGGTCCCCCGCCGGCAGTGAGCCCCCGAACCAACGCCAAAAGGCCTGCGAGGCCCGCCAGGACGACCTCGTTGCTCAGGGGGCTCCTGCCCATCCTACGGAGGGCCAGGAGGCCTCGGGTCGGCCGCCCCAAATGCAGGAGGGAGGCGGCCATGCCCACGCCCAGGAGTCCGGCCATGAGCAGAGCCGCCGTCGGAGGCAGGAGCCAGGGGGCTTCCCACGTTCCCGGGCCCCGGGCTCCTCCACCCAGAAGTCCCCGAAGGAGGAAGGCCCAGCCCACCCCTCCCCCGGCCACCGTGAGGGCGGTAAAGACCACCAGGGGTCCCTCGTGGAATCTCTTCTCCCCGGGAGGTCTCCTCATTCTCCCCCCTCCTCGGGCAAGGTCTTCGAACCTGACTCATTCTCGAGGAACCTGGACGAGTCTCGGGTCCGCCTATCCTCCGCAACGTCTCTCACTCCCGCGTCTCTCACTCCCGCGTCTCTCACTCCCGCGTCTCTCACTTCCCCGTCTCTCACTTCCACGTCTCTTGCTTCCACGTCCAGTCCCAGCGCCTGGCGAAGAGCCTCGTAGCGCTCCCTCCGGATCTGGCCACCGGGCCCGGCCAAAAAGAGCCCCGGCCCGGCACCGGCGGGATCGGAAAACCCGGGGATCTCCCAGCCCGGCCGCCATCCACCGTCCTTCTCCTCCATCATTCCCCCTGCCTCAACCAGGTCCGGGGAATAGCGGAGGGCCCCGGTGGGGCAGGCCTCCACACAGGCGGGCAGCAGGCCTTCCTCCAAGCGGTGGCTGCAGAGGTGGCACTTGGTCATGACCCCCCGGAGAGCATCGTAGGAGGGGGCCCCGAAAGGACAGGCCATCTCACAGTAGCGGCACCCCAGACAGAAGTCCTCCCGGAGGCGCACCACCCCGTCCGCTCCCTTCTCCAGGGCTCCGGAGGGACATGCCTTCTCGCACGGAGGGTCCTGGCAATGATGACAGGCCAGGGTGAAGTGGTACGTGGGTCCGGCGGGGCTCCGTCCATGGTTCAGGGTGAGGAGCCGGCGCCAGGCCCCCCCCTCCGGCACCTGGTTCTCCATGCGGCAGGCCAGGACGCAGGCCCCACAGCCCACGCAGCGGGACAGGTCCAGGAGGAAGCCCGGGGCCGGTGCCGCGGCCCGTGAGCCGGAGCGGCCCGAACCGGAAGAGGAGCTCATGCCCGTTCCACCTCCACCAAACACTCGTAGAAGGTGGCCCCGTGGCCCATGTCCGTGACCCCGTCGTCGGTGACCCGGTTCAGCCAGGGATCCTCCTCCACGCAGCGCCCCTCGATGACGTGGACCACCCCGGGACGGATACCGGGATTCAGGCGCACGGGAACCCGGGTCTCGCCCCGGTCGTTCCAGATCCGGGCCTCCTGTCCCTCCGCCAACCCCCGAGTACCGGCGTCCCGGGGATGGATGTCCAGGACCCGGGGACGATCCACTTCCTGGATCATGGCCAGGTTGCCGAACTGGGAGTGGATCCGGTCGCGGGTCTTGCAGGTGAGGAGTTGGAGAGGATAGACGCCGGCCTTGGCCGACTCGTGACCCTCCGGAAGGGGTCGGTAGTCCGGCAGGGGATCCACGCCCCAGAGACGGGCTGCCTCCTCCGAGACAAACTGCACTTTCCCCGAGGGCGTGGGAACGATCCCGTCGGCCCAGACCACCTCACCGTCTCCGGAGAGGTCCAGGGGCCGGTCCCTGAGCTCCTCCAGGGCCCCTTCCCTCCCCTCCGGGAGCATTCCCCGGAGGCGTTCCACCGGGTCGGTGTCGAAGGCCCGGGTGGAAAGCTCGAAGCGGAGGCACAGCTCCCGCCAGATCTCCGTCTCGGTGAGGAGTCCCGGAGGCGGCTCCAGGACCTTCTGGCGAAGCTGGAGATAGGGATGCCAGTACGCCGTGACCAGGTCCTCCTCCTCGAAGAGGGTCTTGGCCGGAAGAACGTAGTGGGCCAGCCGGGCCGTGTCGGTGAGGAACTGGTCCACCACCACCACCATCTCCAGCTCCTCCAGCCCCCGGCGAACGGACCCGGTCCGAGGATGCTGACTCACCGGGTCCGCCTTCTCGAACCAGGCGGCCCGGAGGGGGGGATCCGACAGGTCCTGGAGACTCCGGCCCAGGCGGGACGTGGGGAAGGAGCGCTCGCCCCCTCCCGGCCCTCCACCCTCCGGCGGCGGGGGCAGGTGCGGGGGCGGCCGGAGACAGTGGCTGGCCAGGTTGGCGTACTGCCAGCCTCCCCCGGGCACCCCCACATTCCCGGTGAGGGCCGGCAACAGAGCCACGGCCCGCATGGTCTGCCCGGCGTGGTGGTGCCGCTGAAGCCCGAAGCCGGCCATCAGCAAGGCCGGGCGGGTGCCTCCGTAGGCCCGGGCCAACGCCCGGATCTTCTCCTCACCCACCCCGGTGATGAAGGCCACACGTTCGGGAGGAAAGGCGCTTGCTCGCTCCCGGAAGGCCGCCAGGCCCAGGGCGTGGGCCTCCAGGAAGGCCTGGTCGTGGAGCCCCTCCTCCAGGATCAGGTGGGCCAGGCCCAGGGCCAGGGCGGCGTCCGTTCCCGGACGGGGCTGTAGGTGGAGATCGGCGGCGTCGGTGGTGTCCGTGGACCGGGGATCGACGACGGCGATGCGGGCTCCCGCCTCCTGGGCCTCCAGGACCAGGCGCCACTGGTGGACGTTCGTCTCCGCCGGGTTGTGGCCCCAGAGGAGGACGAAGCGGCTCTGCCGGGTCAGGGAGGGGTGGTTGTGCCGGTTGTCCCCATAGGTGAGACGGGTGGCCTCCAGCCCCGCCGGCCAGCAGAGATCTCCGTGGGCCCGGGTGCATCCCCCGAAGGGATTCCAGAAGGCCTGGGCCAGCTCCGAGAGGGCGCCGTGGCTCCCGGAGCCCTCGTAGTGCAGAACGGAGAGGGGGCCGTGCTCTTCACGAATCCGGCGAAGGCCGTCGGCGATCTCGTCCAGGGCCTGGTCCCAGGACACTTCCTGGAACCCGCCGTCGGGCCTCCGACGGAGGGGAGAAAGGAGACGGTCCGGGTGGGACTGCCGCTCGGCGTAGGACAGGCCCTTGAGGCAGACCGTCCCCTGGGTGGCGGGGTTCTCGGGATCGCCCTGGATCTCCAGGATTCGGTCTCCCTCCGTCGTTACCAGCATCCCGCAGGTGCAGTAGCAGTTCCGGGGGCAGACGGTGCGGATGGTCCGAATTCGAGGCATGCCTGGTCAGGCGTGATGGGATTGTTCTCCGGCCCCGGCACGGGGTCCCGGGTTGTCGGGGAGACGGACTCGACCCTACCCCAACTCTTCCGTCAGAGATCCACGATATCTCCCTTTTTCAAACCCGAACAGATGTCCGGGCAAACCACTCCCGGGAGGGAAGGGCCATGATCCCGGAGACCCGGCAGCGGGTTGGCCCGGAACTTGAAGAAAAGGTGAGAGGATGATTGGGAAGACGGACGGGTCCGGTCCTCTCAACAGTTGCAGCCTTTTCAATAATTGCAGCCTTTCTCGCCTGTCCGCCCTTCACTTCACAGGGTTATTATTGGGACTCAATTACCCATGTTCCGAGATGGTTTGAGCCAGAAACAGGAGGATGCCATGAGCGTCGCCCAAACCGCCCAGTCGGTGGATTTGGCCCCCGCCATGCATATCGTGGAGGAGATGTCCCCGGTTACCAGCGGTGACATCATTCCCCTGCTGCAACGAATCCAGGGAGCCTACGGGTACCTGCCCAAGGACGTGGTTCTGAAGGTATGTGAGGAGACGGACCTGCCCGCGAGCCGGGTGTTCGGGGTCGCCACCTTCTACTCCCAGTTTTCCCTTCAGCCCCAGGGTAGGCACCTCGTTCGCTGCTGTAAGGGGACGGCATGCCACGTCCGGGGAGGCCAGAGGGTGTTGGATACCCTCCGGAGGACCCTGGGTGTCTCGGACGGCCAGACCACCTCGGACATGGCCTTCAGCCTGGAGACCGTAGCCTGCCTGGGAACCTGCTTCCTGGCTCCCGTTCTGACGGTGGATGACACCTACTACGGGCAAGTGACTCCTGATCGGCTCAAGAAAGTTCTGGCTCAGTATGAGTGACATCAACGTGGCGGATACGACCCTGGGAGGGACGGAAGCCCTGGAGACCCTCAGAAAGGAGACCCGGGAAGCACGAACGGCCCACCGGGCCCGGGTGCTTCTCTGCATGACCGGGTGCCGTTCCATGGGCTCCATACCGTTGGCGGAGACCTTCCGGACCAGGCTGGAGGCAGCCGGCCTGGCCGACGAAGTGGAGATCGTCGATGCAGGATGCCACGGCCAGTGTGTGCTGGCTCCGGCCGTGGTCATCGAGCCCCACGATTTCCTCTATGGTGGAGTCAAGCCCGAGGACGTGGACGAGATCATCGAGACCTCCCTCCGCCGGGGCGAACCGGTGGAACGCCTCTGCCAGAACGTGGCCGGAAGACCGGCTCCCACGGTGGAAGAAGCCCCCTTCTACAAGGGACAGCAGCGCCTCGTTCTTGCCAATTGTGGAAGAATCGACCCCACTCGCATCCAGGATGCCATCGCCGCAGGCGGGTACGAAGCCCTGGCAAACGTCCTGGAGACCATGGAGCCGGAAGCCGTCGTCGAAGAGGTCAAGGATGCCGGATTGCGGGGCCGGGGAGGGGGCGGGTTCCCCGCCGGGCTGAAATGGGAGATGGCCCGCCAGAATCCCGGGGACGAGAAGTTCCTTATCTGCAACGCCGATGAAGGGGATCCCGGGGCCTTCATGGACCGTGCCCTCCTGGAAGGCGTACCCCACCAGGTCATCGAGGGGATGATCATCGCGGCCTACGCCATGGGAGCTTCCAGGGGCTTCGTCTACGTCCGGGCCGAGTATCCCATCGCCGTGGAGCACGTGGCCATCGCCCTCGGGCAAGCTCGTAAGCGGGGACTCCTTGGAGAAGACATCCTGGGGAGCGGCTTCGACTTCGACATCGAGCTCCGCATGGGCGCGGGAGCCTTCGTCTGCGGCGAGGAGACGGCCCTCATCGCATCCCTGGAGGGGGATCGGGGCACGCCCACGGCCAGACCTCCCTACCCGGTGGAGAGGGGCTACCATGGCAAGCCCACCTGCATCAACAACGTTGAGACCTTCGCCAACGTCCCGTCCATCATCCTCAACGGGAAAGACTGGTACCGGGGGTTCGGGACGGAGGGGAGCCCGGGGACCAAGATCTTCGCCCTGGCCGGCCGTGTGAACAACACGGGGCTCGTAGAAGCTCCCATGGGAGTCACCCTCCGGGAGATGATCTACGACGTGGGCGGCGGCATCCCCAACGACCGCCCCTTCAAGGCGGCCCAGCTCGGCGGCCCCTCCGGCGGCTGTCTTCCCATGAAGTACCTGGATCTCCCCATCGACTACGACTCGCTGAAGGAGGCCGGGGCCATCATGGGCTCGGGGGGTCTCATCGTCATGGATGAGAGCACCTGCATGGTGAACATCGCCCGGTATTTTCTGGAGTTCACCCAGGAGGAGTCCTGCGGCAAGTGCGCTCCCTGCCGGGTGGGCACCCGCCACATGCTGGACATCCTGGACCGGATCACCATGGGGGAGGGGAGGATGGAGGACCTGGACGAACTGGAACGGTTGGCCGAGCACATCCAGGAAGCCTCCCTCTGCGGCCTGGGACAGTCGGCGCCGAACCCGGTCCTGACGACCCTCCGGTACTTCCGGGACGAGTACGTCGAGCACATCCAGCTTGGGCACTGCCGCGCCTCCGTTTGCGAAGGGCTGGTCAGCGCCCCCTGCTCCCACGCCTGTCCTGCCCAGGTGAACGTGCCCCAGTACGTGGGCATGGTGGCCCAGGGACAGCTCAACGCGGCAGTGGATGTGATCCGCCGGAGGAATCCCTTCGTATCGGTCTGCGGCCGCGTCTGCGATCATCCTTGTCAGACCCGCTGCCGCCGGGCCGATCTGGACGATCCAGTGGCCATCCGGGCCCTCAAGCGGTACGCAGCCGACAACGCCACGGGGCTCTCGGAGACGGTGGGACCCCCGGCTTCGGGAACCCCGGAGGTGGCCATCGTGGGCTCCGGGCCCGCCGGCCTCAGCGCTGCCTACTTCCTGGCCCTCATGGGTCGCCGAGCCGTGGTCTTCGAGAAGCAGCCGGTGCCGGGTGGGATGCTGGCCCTGGGCATTCCCGAGTACCGCCTGCCCAAGGAAGCCCTCCAGCGGGACATCGACTTCATCCTGCGTCACGGGGTAGAGCTACGCACCGACGCTGAGGTGGAGAGCATCGACGAGCTGAAGGAGAAGGGCTATCGGGCGGTGTTCCTGGCAATGGGGGCCCAGGAGAGCCGGCCCATGGGCATCGACGGGGAGGAGCTGGAGGGGGTGGAGGATTCCCTGGAGTACCTCCGGGCCCGAGGCCTGGGGAAGGAGCCCAGGACCGGGAGACAGGTGGTGGTCATCGGCGGCGGAAACGCCGCCATCGACGCGGCACGGTCCGCCATCCGTCTGGGGGCAGAACAGGTGAAGATCCTCTACCGTCGCACCCGGGAGGAGATGCCGGCCTACGACGAGGAGATCGAGGAAGCCCTCAAGGAGGGATGTGAGCTGCACGAGCTGCTGGCGCCGAACCGGGTCGTGGGGGAGGACGGCAAGGTCACGGGAATCGAGATGATGCGGATGGAGCTGGGTGAGCCCGACGACTCCGGTCGCCGCAGGCCCGTCCCCATCGCGGGCAGCGAGTTCATCGTCGAATGCGACATGATTCTGCCGGCCATCGGCCAGAGAGCCTCCATCGAAGCGGCAGGCGGGCTGGAAACGACCCCGTGGAACACGGTGAAGTTCGATCCCGTGACTCTGGGAACCTCCGAGATCGGGGTCTTCTCCGGTGGTGACGTCAACAACGGCGGGAGCACGGTCATCAAGGCCATCGCGGACGGGCAGAGAGCCGCCGTGGCCATGGACCGTCACCTGGGAGGAATGGGTCTTCTGCCCCCGGACGTGAGCATGAGCATCTACCGTGCTTCCGACGACGAGTTGGAGAAGGCAACGGAACAGACCCCGGAGCCCCTGCTCCCGGTGGAAGACCGTTTGGATGGATTCAGGGAGGTGGTGTACGCCTTCCATCCGGAGGACGCATGCGCTGAAGCAAGCCGGTGCCTGCGCTGTGATCTGGAGAAGGTGAGATCATGACCGAGTTCAGTGGATCGGGAGGAAACATGAGCGCCATCAATCTGACCATCGACGGCCGTGAGATCGTCGCCCGGGAGGGCCAGACGATCCTGGATGTGGCCCTGGAGAACGACATCCACGTTCCGAGGCTCTGTCATGATCCCCGGGTGTCTCCCTCCGGCTCCTGCCGGCTCTGCGTGGTGGAGATCGAGGGCGAGAAGGGACTGCATACCTCCTGCACGCGGCTGGCCACCGAAGGCATGCGGTTGGCCACCGTGAGCCAGGCCATCAATCAATCCCGGAAGATGACGCTGGAGTTCCTGCTCAGCGAGCACGACGCCCGGTGCACCTCGTGTGATGCCGATGGAGATTGCGCGCTGCAGGACTACTCCTACGAGTACGGGGCTGACCTGGGGCACTTCGGCTCCCTGGTCCCGGAGGATCGGGAGCTGGTCTACACCGGCGGCCACAGGGGCATCGTCTACGACCCCTCGAAGTGCGTCCGGTGCCAGCTCTGCGTGAGGATCTGCTCCGAGGTGGCCATGGTGGACGCCCTGACCATGAAGGGTCGGGCCCTGGACGTCCGGGTGAGCACGGCCTTCGACCTGCCGCTGAACGAGACCACCTGTGAGCTGTGCGGCCTCTGCATCAGCGCATGTCCCACCAACGCCCTCTGGGAGACGAAGGCACAAGGCAAGGGCCGGGCCAAGGACCTCGAGAAGGTTCGAACCACCTGTACCTACTGCGGCGTGGGCTGCCAGCTCGACCTGAACGTGAACCCCAGAATCAACAGGATCGTCCGGGTCACCAGCGAGCCCGGCTCGGTGGTGAATGACGGGAACCTGTGTGTGAAGGGCCGTTTCGGGGCGCAGTTCGTATCCTCCCCCGACCGCCTCACCCATCCCCTCATCAAGGAGAACGGGGAATTCCGGGAAGCCTCCTGGGACGAGGCCCTGAGCTACGCCGGCGGGCGTCTGGCGGAGATCCGGGACGAGCACGGTCCCGAAGGCATCGCCTTCCTCAGCTCCTGCCGCTGCACCAACGAAGAGAACTTCCTGATGCAGAAGATCGCCCGTGCCGCCGGGCGGACGAACAACGTCGACCAGTGCGCCACCACCTGCCACGCCCCCACGGTGGCCGGGTTGGCCACGGCCTTCGGCTCGGGAGCCATGACCAACTCCATCGACGAGATCAAGGACGTCGACACTCTCTTCATCATCGGGTCCAATCCCACGGAAGCGCATCCCATCATCGGGTACGAGATGAAGAAAGCGCTTCGGAAGGGGGCCAAGCTGGTGGTGTGCGACCCGCGGAAGACCTGGATGGCCAAGCGAGCGGACGTCCACATCCAGCAGGCCCACGGCACCGACAACATGCTCATCAACGCCATGATGAAGCACATCCTCGAGGAAGATCTCCACGACGAGGACTTCATCACGGAGCGTTGCGAGGATTTCGACGTCTTCCGGGAGAACCTGGAGAAGTACGACATGGAGGAGGCGGCCCGGATCTGCGGCGTGGAAGCCGACGACATCCGGGCGGCCGCCGAGATGTACGCCAAGGGGAGCCCGTCGGCCATCTTCTACACCCTGGGCATCACCGAGCACACCTGCGGCACCGAGAACGTCATGAACCTGGCCAACCTGGCCATGCTCTGTGGCCACATCGGGAAGCCCTCCTCCGGCGTCAACCCCCTCCGGGGCCAGAACAACGTCCAGGGCGGTTGTGACATGGGCGCGATCCACTCCGTCTTCCCGGGCTACCAGAAGGTGCAGGACGAGGCGGTGAGGGAGAAGTTCGGCACGGCCTGGGGCGTGGACATCCCCACCAATCGGGGCGGACGGGTCACCGACTTCGTGGAGAAGGCCGGGGAGGGTGTGCTCAAGGCTCTCTACGCCTTCGGCGAAGACCCGGTCCGGAGCGAACCCAACCAGGCCAAGGTCATCGAGAACCTGAAGAAGCTGGATCTCCTGGTCGTCCAGGAGATCTTCATGACGGAGACGGCCAAGCTGGCCGACGTCGTCCTCCCCGCCACCTGCTTCGCCGAAAAGGATGGCACCTTCACCAACAGCGAGCGGCGGGTCCAGCGGGTGCGAAAGGCCGTGGAGCCTCCCGGTGAAGCTCGCCCGGACTGGCAGATTCTCTGCGACGTCAGCACGGCCATGGGCTACCCCATGTCCTACGAGTCGCCCAGCGAGATCTTCGACGAGATGGCCAGCCTCACGCCCAGCTACGGCGGCATGTCGTACGACCGCATCGACGACGCGGGGCTTCAGTGGCCCTGCCCCTCCAAGGACCACCCCGGCACCCGGTTCCTGCACGCCGGGAGCTTCGCTCGGGGCAAGGGTCTCATGCAGGCCATCGATTTCCGACCGCCCGCCGAGGTGCCCGACGAGGAGTACCCCCTGGTGCTTTCCACCGGCCGGACCCTCTACCATTACAACATCGGGAACATGAGCCGGGAGAGTGACGTCATCTCGGACAAGCAGCCCGAGAACTTCGTGGAGATCAACCCCGCCGACGCCCAGCGACTGGGGATCGAGCATGGTGGGATGGTGAGGGTGACGACCCGGCGTGGTTCCGTCGTTGTCCGGGCCATGGTGGGCGACAGGACGCGCCCGGGGGCCGTGTGGATGCCCTTCCACTTCGTGGAATCCTCCACGAACCTCCTCACCAACGACGCCTTCGACAACGTCACCCGGACGGCGGAGTACAAGTGCTGCGCCGCCAGGATCGAGCCGGAAGAAGCGTTGGAGGCGAGCCTGGCCGAGTAGCGGCCCTGGTGTCATGGATGCCCCGGGGCCCTATCCAGCCCAGTCTCCTGTCGGACGAGAATGCCCCATCCGGTCCTCCGGGATCGGGTGGGGCTTCCTCCGCTGCGGCCTCATCGATCCCGTCTCTGTGGACCGCTACCGGGAGCACCAGGGGAGCTTCAGGAGGGAAAAGTCGTAGCGCGCCGAGGCTCAGAGAATGATGGCCAGCGGCAACAGAATCACGTAGCCGAGAACGAGGAGGAGGGGAGCCGCCGTGATGGATCCCTGGGACAGCAACACGTATCCCAGGACCACGGCCAGGACCCCGGCCAGACCCAGGATCCCGTTGATGGCCGAGAACCGGAGAGCGGCCCGGGGAGACACCGTCTTCCCGGCCCGGGTCTCGGTCTTCCGGGAGGCCGTCTCCTTCGCCTCTCCCGACGCCTCGGTGTTCCTGCTCTTCTTCGTTCCCATGATCGGCTGCAATCGTATGCTGCGAGCCCCGGAGCGGTCAAGGATCCCGCCACTGCTCCAGGTCGAATTTATCCACGATCCGGGCCAGGCGGGACCGGGAGATCTCCAGGAGTCGGGCCGCCTCGCTCTTGTTCCACTCCGTGTGCTCCAGGACCCGCAGGGCCTGACGGGCGATGGCCCCGTCCAGGGTCCAATCCGGACCCCCTCCCTCCTCCCCGTGGATCACCGCCTGGCCCCGGGCGAGGGCCTCCCCTCCGGGCCCCATGGATTCCCCCCAGGATTCCCCGGGACCGTCGGCCCCCAGGCGCAGGTGCTCCGGCCCCAGGGTCACCCCCCTGGCCAGGATGGAGGCACGGGTGAGGGCGTTGTCCAGCTCCCGGACGTTCCCGGGCCAGTCGTAGTGGGTGAGCACCTCCATGGCCTCGGGGGAGATGTGATGGATCCCCTGGCGGGTCTCCTTCCGGATCCTGGCCAACAGGTAACGGGCCAACTCCGGGATGTCTCCCCGGCGCTCCCGTAGGGGGGGCACCACGATCTCCACCACCCGAAGGCGGAAGTACAGGTCCTCCCGGAACCCCCCTTCGTCCACCAGGCTCTCCAGGTCCTGGTGGGTGGCGGTGATGATCCGGGCTTCGGTGTGACGGACCGTTTCCCCGCCCACCGGGAAGAAGGTCCGGTCCTGGAGCACCCGGAGGAGCTTCGTCTGGAACTCCAGGGTGGTGTCCCCGATCTCGTCCAGGAAGATGGTCCCGGTTCCCGCCAGCTCGAAGTAGCCCTTCCGGCTGGAGACGGCGCCGGTGAAGGCACCCTTCACGTGACCGAAGAGCTCCGACTCCAGGAGGGTCTCGCTCAGGGCGGTGCAGTTCACGGCGATGAAGGGCTCCCGGGCATGGAGGGAGTGGTCGTGAATGGCCCGTGCGATGACCTCCTTCCCCGTTCCCGTCTCGCCCCTCACCAGGACCGTGGCCCGGTTCCGGGACAGGACCCCGATGGTCTTGAAGATCTCGATCATCCGGGGGTCACGGCCGATGACCCTGTGTCCCCGGACCTCCTCTTCCTCCACCCTCTCCTCTTCCCGGGTGGAGCGAAGGTTCAGCTCCCGCTCCTTCAGGCATCGGGCCACCAGGTCCCTCAGGGCGTCCACCTCGATGGGCTTCACCACGTAGTCGAAGGCCCCGGCCTTCATGGCCCCGATGGCGGAGGTCATGTCCTCGTGCCCGGTCATGACCACCACCTCCACGTGGTCCATCCCCTCCTGCAGTCGCTCCAGGAGCTCCACTCCGTCCATGCCGGGAAGCCGGAGATCGGTGAGGACCAGAGCGGGCTGGAAGGCGTGCACTCGTGCCAGAGCCTGCTCCGCGTCCTCGGCCCCCTCCACCTCGTAGTCGCTGGCCTCCAGAATGGCGCTCACGATCCGGAGGTGATCCGGATCGTCGTCCACCACCATCACGCGCTCAGCCATGGGTCACTCGTCCTTCCCGCCTATCGGTCACTCGTCCTTCCCGCCTATCGGTCACTCGCCTTTCCCGGGGCCGTCCCCCGGCTGGCCCTTCTCCCGGGATCCACCCTCGTCCGGATCCCGGTGCCAGTACGCCGGCTCGTCCGGGGGCTCGGTGGCCCGAAGCCGGGCCATGGCCTCCCGGTTCCTTCCTTTGCGAATTCTAACCATGAGGAGAAGGGCCAGGGCCAGGGCAAGCCAGAACACGGAGGAATGGGAGAGGACGAAGAGCCAGCCATAGCGACGGCGGACGTACTTCTTCCAGTCCTCCTCGAACTGGGCCGTGGTCACACCGTACACGGTCCGGAGGGCCCGGGAGAACCCGGCCCCCTGGCGCCATCGCTCCAGGAGAACCTGCAGTCCCCGTACCCCACTCTCCTGGACCAGGTACTCCACCGCCGTGGCCGACAAGAGATAGGCCAGTCCCGCCGAGGCCCGGTCCCGGGGCCAGTCCAGGACCAGGGAGTCCAGGGGCGGGGCCCTGCCCAGAGCGAAAGCCACCCGGAGACGCCACCCCTGGGTACCCGTCCATCCCCCGGAGGCCCACTCGGCAAACCCTTCGTCGAACCAGCGAGGGATCCGGAGTCCCTCCAGGTACTGGTGCAGGGCCAGGTGGGCCCACTCGTGTCGGAGGACCCGAGCCTCTTCCCATCCCCGGCTTCGCCGTGCTTCGAAACCGGGCATCACCATCCGGTTCAGCCCAGGCACGGCCACGGCGGCTCCCCATTCCGGCACCACTCCACCGGCCAGGGAGTCGAAGAGAGCTTTGCTGGGAGCGATGTAGATCTCCACGGCCCGGGGGAAGGAATCCGGGAGCCCCCTCAAGGGAGGAAGACCCTCCAGGAATCGGAGGATCCGCCGGGCCCGGGTCGAATCCGGTGCCCGCCGGAAGAAAACCCGGGCCCTCTCTCCCGTCAGGACCTGGAAATCCCCCTGGGACCCCGGAGGGGAGACGGCCTCCCCCTCCACCTCCAGGGAACCGACGGTCTCCGCCTGAGCCGCGGGAAGGCAAAGGGGCTCGCCGACGCCCAGGAGGGGAAGCGCTAGCAGGAACGCCCGGAGCATGGAGGAGGGGACGGCGTGGAGAGGATCAGGGAAGGGCCGCCAGGCTCTCCAGCTGGGACCGGGCCGTGTCGTTCTCCGGGTTCATCTCCAGGGCCCTCCGCATGAAGAGGATGGCCATGTCTTTGTCCGACTCCCCCAGGGCGATCGCCCCCAGCTTCACGTAGATATCGTCTCCCAGGGAGGGCTCCAGCTTCACGGCCCGCTCGTAGTGGGCCCGAGCTCCCATCCGGTCTCCCCGGCGGAAGGCCTGGTCTCCCAGGTTCTTGTGGGCCTGGGGCGGAGCGTCAGAGGCGGAAGAGAGGGCCCGGAGGAAGTACTGCTCCGCCGCCTCGTGATCTCCCTTCCGATCCAGAACGGCCCCGGTGTTCACCAGGATGGAGGCCTCGGCGGGGTAGATCTGCAGCCCCTCCCGGCCCAGGGACGCCGCCTCGTCCAGACGGCCGGCCACGGCGGAGGCCAGAACCCCGAAGGCATAGTAGAGGGGAGAGGGAGAATCCTCTCCCAGCTCCTTCCGATAGTCCTGGAAGGTGGCCCGGGCCGCCTCCACCTCTCCGGCCTTGAGCTCCGAGATGCCCCTGGCCAGGGCCAATTCCGGATCCGGCTCCCCCTCGTCCATGGCGGCAGCTTCGTTCAGGACCCGGACAGCCTCTTCATGGCGGCCCAGCCCCTCCAGCGCCAGAGCCAGGTTCCGAAGGACTCCCGCCCCCTTCCGGGCCTCCCGGGGCATGGAACGGAAATGGTCCAGGGCCTGGTCGGGACGACCTTCCCGGAGGCTCACCAGGCCCAGGTAGAAGAGGGCCTGGGGATCGTCCGGCTCCGCCTCCCGGGCCTCGTTGAACTCACGGGCCGCATCCTCCAGCATACCGGCCTTGTAGAAGGCCTGACCCAGGTTCACGTGTTGCTGGACGCTGGTGTCCTCCCGGGTCTCCCCTCCGGGCACCGCACGACCCACCTGCTGGACGTACCCGGTCTGGATGAGCTCGTACAGGGCCTTGGCGGCCTCGAACTCCACCAGCCCCGAGTCCTGCACCACGTCCTCCACCGACCGTTCCCCGTCCAGGAGGGGGAGGATCTTCTCCTGATTGAAGCTGAGCTCCACATCCTCCTGCTCCCGAGGATCCCGGATCACCTGGAAGACCAGGTCCATGGAGGGAATCTTCTTCTCGATCTGGCTCCACTCGTCCACCCTCCGGGCCCCTTCCATGAGAAGCCCGTCGGCATTGAGAGAGACCAGGAAGACCTCGTCCTCGTTCGGACTCTCGTCCGGGTTGAAGTGGAAGGAGCCCTGGCTCCAGGTGAAGAGGTGGTAGACGGCCTCCTGGATCTGGACGGTGATCCACTTCTCCAGCTCTTCCTGGGAGAGAGTACCCTGCTCCACCAGGATCTCCCCCAGGCGCTTCTGGCTCTGCCGGCTCTGCTCCTCCATGGCCTGGGCCAGGTCCTCCCGCTGGATGACGTTGTTCTTCACCAGGAGCTCTCCCAGGCGATCCGGCCGGTTGAGCACCGAGGCGTAGATGACCCGTCCCCCCTCGAAGTAGATGTAGCCGAAGTTGGAGCGGTCCGTGATGGTGAGACATCCCGTCTTGCGCCCCAGGGCGAGAAGCTGACAGATGTCCGCCAGACTCACGTCGGCGAGGGATCCTTCGATGGCCATCAGTCAGCCTCCTCCACCAGACGGTCTTCAATTCGGGGCCATTCCCACACGGCCACCTCCGGGGAGGGAATCCAGCTGCCGGGAGGAAGGACCTCCCCCTCCTCCACCGGGCTGGACTCCTGCCCGGACCCGGTCTGGCCTCCGGTGAACTGCCGGATCCACTCCCGGTCCTGAGCCGCCGGGTCCTCGTCCCGTCCCCCGGCGGGAATCGGGTCCGAGGCGGCCCGCTCCTCCGGGGCCCCCGGGGCCTCCGGCCCTTCGGCCTCTCCCGCTGCGGCTGCCTGGTCACCGGCCCGCATATCGTCGGTGTCCGGACCCGGAGTCGGCGGGGCCGGGGGCATCTCGAACTCCCCCCCTGCGAAGAGCCCTCCTCGTTCTCCGTCTCTCTCCATCAGCTGGTCCAGGGGCGGAATGAAGGGCTCCTGGGCCATCCCCTGGTCCCAGGGGATATCCAGATCCTCCTCTTCCCCGCCCTCTCCCTCTCCGTCCCCGGGCTCCACCTCCAGCACCAGCCCGCCCTCGAAACGGGAGCGTAGGCGGTCGTCGATGGTCCCGATTCGGGAGGGGGGACGGTTGGCGGCGACCATCACCCGGGCGCCCCGGCGCTGAAGAGCTTCAAAGAGGTGGAAGAACTCGTCCTGGGCTCTCTCGGTGGCCGCCAGCTCCTCGGCCCCGTGGACCAGGAGGAGATCCGCCGACCACCATCGCTCCCGCCAGGCCCCGGCCACCCCCTGGGAGAGGGCGGAGATGAATTCCTCGGCGAACTCCGCCACCGACACCAGGGCCACCTTGGAGGCATCGTGATTCTGTCGGTAGCTTCGGCCGGCGGCCATGAGGAGGGTGCGGGCCCGGTCCCCACTCTCTTCCCAGACATACAGGGGATTGTATTCGTGGCGATCGGTGTTGATGAGCTGATAGGTGGCCCGGAGGACGAGACGGGGCACCTCGCCGGTCAAGCCTTCCAGGTCCGGACCCGGAGGAAGGTCCGGGAAGGGGCGAGCCCGCTCCCGGGCCGAGGCCAGGAGGGTCTCGGCCTCGTCCAGTCGCTCCGGATCCCGGAGGACTCCATGGGCCGCCTCGGGCCAGGGGTTTCCCACGGCCTCCATGTCTTCGGCAATGTCCCGTAGCCGATCCACCCGGCCCAGGAACTCCTCCACCACGGTATCCACGTCTGCGGGCGGGGCCTCCCTCTCCAGGAGACGCCGGAGGCGGTCGGCCTTGAAGCTCTCCTCCTCCACCGTCTCGGCGGCTTCCCGGAGACGCCGGCGCCAGGGGGCTTCCTGGGGCTCTTCCACTCGCTGGGGTGTTCCCGCCGTTGCCCGGGACCCTGCCCCGTCTCCTTCTGCTCTCGGTGAGGGCTCCTCCTCTCCCAGGAGAGCGGGAACCTCCTCGGCGATGACGGACCGGTCTTCCAGCTCCTGCACCGCCAGGACCCGGTTCAGGGCACCACCCAGCTTCCGGACGTTCCGAAAGGGGACGCGGGCGATGGCCTCCGCCACTCCCTGGGAAAGGGTCTGATCCCTGGCTTCCGCTCGCCTCCGGATGATGGCCACCCGGGTCTCGTACTCCGGGGGGCCGATATCCACCAGGAGGCCCCCTTCGAACCGGCTCCTCAAGCGGGCGTCCAGACCGTCGATGTCCAGGGGAGGCCGGTCGCTGGCCAGGACCACCTGCTTGCCCTCCCCGGTGAGGTTGTCCAGGGCCCGGAGAAGAATCTCCTGGGCCTCCACCTGGCCCGTCAGGAACTGGACGTCGTCCATGAGGAGAATGTCCAGGTTCTCGTACCGGTTCCGGACCAGATCCCGGTCTCCCCCTTCCAGGGATTCGGTCAGCTCCTCCAGGTACCCTTCCAGGGTCTGGTAGACCACCTCTTTGTCGGAGTGGATCTTCCTAACGTAGTGTGAGATGGCTCCCAGGATATGGGTCTTGCCCAGACCCGAAGCCGAGTACACGAAGAGAGGATTGTAGCTGGCGCCGGGCACTTCCGCCGCCCGCCGGGCCGCTGCCGATGCCAACCGGTTCGCGGGCCCGACCACGAAGTTCTCGAAGGTGAATGTGGAATCCAGATCCGCCATAACGTCCCGGTCTACCCTTCTGGTCCCTCGATTGGTTCGAATCCCGGCGATCCCCACGGGCCCGGTTCCTGCGGGTCCGCGGAGCCACTCCGGGCCCAGGCCACGATCTCGGCGAAATCCCGGGGAAGAGGGCCGTGGAACCGCATCTCCTCTCCCGTTATCGGATGATGGAAGGCCAGAGTTGAAGCGTGCAACAGTTGCCTTTCCGCCCGTCGTTCCAGCTCCCGTGCCCAGGGCCGGATGCTTCCGCTCATGCCCCGGCCCCATCCCTTCCCGTAGACCTCGTCTCCCACCACCGGGTGTCCCAGGTGGGCCAGGTGCACCCGGATCTGGTGCGTCCGGCCCGTCTTCAGGGAGACGTCCAGGAAATCCGCCGCCGCCCAGCGCTCCCGGAGCCGGAACCGGGTGACGGCCCTTCGTCCCCCCTCCACCACGGCCATTCGCTTCCGGTCTCCCGGATCCCGGTCCAGGGGCTGATCCACCGTCATGGGCAAGCCGTCCAGGTGCCCCCAGGCCACGGCCACGTAGATACGACGAACTTCTCGCCTTCGGATCGCGTTGGAAAGGGTCACGTGGGCTTCGTCCCCCTTCGCCACCACCAGCAGACCCGAGGTGTCCCGGTCCAGGCGGTGCACGATCCCCGGCCGCAGCTTCCCCCCGATCCCCGACAGGTCCCCCACGTGGAAGAGGAGGGCGTTCACCAGGGTCCCCCGGGGGTGGCCGGGAGCGGGATGGACCACCAGGCCCGCCGGTTTGTTGACCACCAGGAGCCACTCGTCTTCGTAGACGATATCCAGGGGGATGTCCTGGGCCTCGGCCTCCAGGGGCTCCGGCGGGGGGACCTCCACCTCCACCACCTGACCGGGGCTCACGCCCTGGGATTTCTTGGCCGGCTCTCCGTCCACCCGGACACGGCCCTCCTGGATGAGGGCGGCGATCCTGGAGCGGGACAGCTCCAGGTGCCGGGCCAGGTACCGGTCCAGCCGAGAGACTCCGGACTCCTGCACCCGGAGCCGACGGAGCTCACTGCTCCCGGCGTCTCCCGGCCTGCCTCGGGGATCTCCCGGGTTCGGATCACGGTGGCGGGGACTCGTGGCTCTCTCCCTCCGTCACCTACGGGTTCGCCCGCTCCAGAGCGATACGGGCCGGCACCCCATCCATCTCCACGTCCTTCATCACCCGGAAGCCCTCCGGACCCGGGCTCGCCGAAGCCTCGCCCACCGCCAACTCAAGGGCCAGGGTTTCCCCGGCGATGAACTCGCCGTGCTCCCGGACCGCCTCCTGCACTTCCTCCGGCCCGGAGATGCCCAGCCGGATGCGGTCCGTGATCTCGAGGCCCGAGTCCTTTCGAAGACGTTGGATCCGATTCACCAGCTCCCGGGCCAAACCCTCCCGCTTCAGACCCTGGTCCAGGGTGGGATCCAGGGCCACTGTGAAGGCCCCCTCGCTCTGCACCACCAGATCTCCCCTGGCTTCCTCCACCACCTCCAGCTCTTCCTCCCCGAGAACTACCTCCTCCCCCTCCACCGTGGCCGTCACCCGGCCCTCCCGGCGGAAGACCTCCAGCGCCTGGGGCGGAAGCTCCCGAACGGCGGAGGCCACGGCCTCCGTCCGCTTCTGGAAGCGGGGCCCCAGGGTCCGGTAGTTGGGCTTCGCCACCAGGGTCACCAGCCCCTCGGCGGAAGCCATGAAGTCCACCTTCTTCACGTTGAGCTCGTCCTTCAACAGCTCCAGCAGGCCCCCCTCCAGGCTCACCCCCTTCGGCGTAACGGCATAGAGAACCCCCAGGGGCTGTCGCACCCGGATCCGGACCTCCTCCCGGGCCGCCCGGCCCAGGGAGACCAGGGTCCGCACCGCATCCATCCCCTCCTCCAGCTCGGCATCCGCCAGCCGGGACTCGGCCTCGGGGAAGGAGGCCAAGTGAACGCTCTCCAGGCCCAGAGCCCGGTGGAGCCAGTCGGCGACGAAGGGGGTGACCGGGGCCACGAGCCGGGCCAGGGTGACCAGGACCTCCCAGAGGGTCCGGAAGGCGGCTCGGGCGTCCCCGGCATCGGCGTTGCCCCAGAAACGGGGGCGGGACCGGCGGACGTACCAGTTGGACAGGTCCTCGTTCAGGAAGGCGCCTACGGCCCGGTAGGCCCGGGTTACCTGAAAGGCGGCCAGCTCCTCCTCCACCTCCGCCACCAGGGACGACAAGCGGGACAGGATCCACCGGTCGATGAGGGGCCGACGGCCGGGCTCCGGATCCTCTTCGGAAGGGGTCCATTCCTCCACGGAGGCGTAGAGGGAGAAGAAGCGGTAGGTGTTGAACAGGGTGTCGACGTACCGCCGGGATGACTCCCGGATCCCCTCCGGATCGTAGCGCTTCGACGCCCCGGGCTGGCTCACCGTCACCAGGTACCACCGGAGGACATCGGCCCCGTACTCTTCAACGGCATCCCAGGGGTCCACGGCGTTGCCCCGGGACTTGGACATCTTCCGGCCCTCCTCGTCCATGATGAGCCCGTTCACCATGACGTTCCGGTAGGCCGCGCCTCTCCCCAGCATGGTGGAGATGGCCAGGAGGGAGTAGAACCACCCCCGGGTCTGGTCCAGGGCCTCGCAGATGAAGTCCGCCGGGAAGTGGCGGTCCGCCTCCTGCTGGTTCTCGAAGGGGTAGTGCCACTGGGCGAAGGGCATGGCTCCGGAGTCGAACCACACGTCCACCACGGCCTGGCTCCGGCGCATGGTGTCCCCGCACTCCGGGCATTCCCAGGTGAGCTCGTCGATGTAGGGGCGGTGGGGATCGAAGTCCTCGGGGAGGCCACCGGCCCGCTCCGCCAGCTCCTCCAATCCCCCGATCCACTCCAGGTGCTCCGGATCCGACTCACAGATCCACACCGGAAGGGGCGTTCCCCAGTACCGGTCCCGGGACAGGGCCCAATCCACGTTGTTGGCCAACCACTCCCCGAACCGCTTCTCCCCCACTTCCTGGGGAATCCAGTGGATCTTCCGGTTCTCCTCCAGCATCTCCTCCTTCAGGGAGGAAGTGGCGGCGAACCAGGAGTCCCGGGCCATGTAGATGAGGGGGGAATCACAGCGCCAGCAGTGGGGATAGGCGTGGACCGTGGTGTCCGCGGCAAAGAGGTTGCCCACCTTCTCCAGCTCCTCCACCAGGAGGGGGTCGGCGTCCTTGACGAACATCCCCCCCACCACCGGGATCTCGTCCCGGAAGCGACCCGCATCGTCCACGGGCCGGAGGAGGGTCAGGCCGTGGCGCTGGCCGGCAGCGTAGTCGTCGGAGCCGAAGGCCGGGGCCATGTGGACGATCCCCGTCCCCTCCTCGGCACTGACGAAGTCCTCCAGGACCACGGACCAGGAGTTCTCCGTATCTTCCGGCACCGGTACCAGGTCCAGCGGCCTCTCGTAGCGTCGGCCCGCCAGCTCCCGGGCGGACCAGGTCCGGACGATCTCCACGTCCTCGCCCAGGACCTCGCCGGCCAGGGCCTGGGCCAGGATCACCCGGCGCCCGTTCACCCGGGCCTCCGCGTAGATCAGGTCCGGGTGCACGGCCAGGCCCACGTTGCTGGGGACGGTCCAGGGGGTGGTGGTCCAGGCCAGGAGAGCCCGGCCCTCCGGATCCCGCTCCCCGTTCTCCTCCAGGAGGGGACAGAGGAAGAAGAGGGAGGGGTCCTCGATGTCCTCGTACCCCTGGGCCACCTCGTGGGAAGAGAGGGCCGTGCCGCAGCGGGGACAGTAGGGCACGCTCTTGTAGCCACGGTAGAGGAGCCCCCGCCGGGCCAGCTCCTTCAGGATCCACCACACCGACTCCACGTACTCGGTGTGGAAGGTCACGTAGGGCCGTGAGTAGTCCAGCCAATAGCCGATACGCTCCGAGAGCCGCTCCCAGTCCTCCTTGTACGTGAACACCGAGTCCCGGCAGACCTCGTTGAAGCGGGCGATTCCCAGCTTCTCGATCTCCGGCTTCCCGCTGATGCCCAGCTTCCTCTCCGCCTCGATCTCCACCGGCAGCCCGTGGGTGTCCCAGCCGGCGATGCGGGTGACGCTCCGGCCCTGCATGGTCCGGTGCCGGCAGGCCAGGTCCTTCAGGGTCCGGCTGATGATATGGTGGAGCCCCGGTTTCCCGTTGGCCGTGGGCGGCCCCTCGTAGAACACGAAGGGCTCCCCCTGGCTGGTGGTCTCCAGGGTCTTCCGGAAGAGATCCTCCTCCCTCCATCGGTCCAGGATCTCCATCTCCAGGCGAAGGAGGGTCTCGGGCAGTTCGGGATAGCGCATGGATGCGAGGGGTGGTCGGTGAATGTCGTTCTTCGGCCCGGTGGGCAGGAGCCTCCCTCAGAGGCGTCCCACCACCTCCCGGACCAGGGCCGTGAGCTTCGGCTCGGCTTCCTTGGCCGTCTTGATGACCGTCTCCAGGTCCACGGGCTCCAGGGCGTCGGGGAGGCACTCGTCCGTGATGATGACCACGCCCAGGACCCGCATGTCCATGTGCCGGGCCACGATCACCTCGGGGACCGTGGACATGCCCACCACGTCGGCTCCCAGGAGCCGGAGCATCCGGTACTCGGCCCGGGTCTCCAGGGTGGGCCCGGTGAGGGCCACGTAGACGCCCCGCTGGAGATCGATGCCCTTCTCCAGGGCCACCTCCCGGGCCAGGCGCTGGAGCTCCCGGTCGTAGGGCTCCGACATGTCGGGGAACCGGGGACCGAGCTCGTCCAGGTTCGGCCCCACCAGGGGATTGTCGCCCAGGAGATTGATGTGATCGTCCAGGAGCACCAGGTCCCCCGCCTTCATGAGGGGGTTCATGCCCCCGGTGGCTCCGGAGATGACCAGGACCTCCGCTCCCAGGAGCTTCATGATCCGGATGGGGAAGGTGATCTCCTGGAGGTCGTAGCCCTCGTAGCGGTGGGTCCGGCCCTGCATGGCCGCCACCGGGACCCCTTCCAGCGTGCCCAGGAGGAGACGGCCCTCGTGGGTCTCCACGGTGGGGAGGGGGAAGTGGGGAAGCTGCCCGTAGGGGAGCACCGTCTCGATCTCCAGGTCATCCACCAGGGCCCCCATCCCCGTACCCAGGATGATGCCCACCCGGGGCTCCAGGGAGCTGTGCTCCCGGATGGCCGCCACCGTATCCCTGAGACGCGCCATGACCCCCGCCTGGGGGTTCGCACCTTCCGTCATGATTCCACCTTCCTCCTGGCCTCCGGATCCGTCTGTGGGTGTGGCTGGGCGAGTCGTGGGGCTCGGGCCCCTCGCTCCGGGAGGGCCTGAGCCTTCCCCTACGTTTTCGGGTCCTGCTCTTCGTCCACGGGCTCCTCCCCCGTGCCGCCTTCCAGTCCTCCCGCCGGTCCCTCGCCCGGGCCCTGCGGTGAGGCCTCCACCCTATCCTCCCTATCTTCCCTATCTCCCGGCGAAGTCTCCTCCGACTCCGCCGGCGGCTCCTTCCCGGGAGCCTCCTCGTCCTTCAGGAGGAAGGAGAGCCACAGGGGCTCCTCTTTACCCTCCTCCTCTCCCGCCGTGGGCTCCGGGGAGGTCTCCGTGGACGAGGACTCCCCTTCCTCGGGCTCCACCTCCTCCGACTCGGTGGGCTCCTCCGACCCTTCTTCCAGGGCCATGTCCCGTGGCCTCTCCTCATGGAAGAGGGGCTCACCCACGGGAATGGTCTCCGTCTCCGGATACGTGTCCCCTTCCCTTCCTTCGTCCTCATCCTCCTCCTGGATGGCCGTACCCTCCACTTGGAATGCTGACTCCTCCTCGTCCTCGGAGATCCACCCTTCACGTCCCCGGGACGGTCCCACCCCTTCCTCGCCTTCCTCCCCACCCCCCGTCTTTGCCGGACCGGACTCTTCCCCGGCGAGTGCGGTGGATTCGCCGGCAGCCGTGGGTCCCTCTGACAGGAGCTCGTCCTGCACTCCCAGGACCTCGTCTTCCGACCAGAGCGCCCCTTCCTCGTCCCCCACGAGGCCTTCCAGAGGATCCGTACCGGTCTGGATCTCGAGGTCCGTCTCCACCCCGGGGCCCGGCTCTGCTTCCTCCTCTTGCTCCTCTTCCTCCTCTTCCTCCTCTTCCTCCTCTTCCTCCAGGCGGGCCCGGCTCCAACCTCGCAACTCCAGCTCCAGCGGCGCCTCTTCCAGGGGCCGCCGGCTCTCCTCCACCTCCACGGCATCCAGCTCCCGTTCCAGGAGACTCCGGAAGGCCTTGAGGAACTTCACCCGGTTCCGCTCCAGGTCCTCCAGAGCTCTCTGCCGCTCCTGGATGAGCCCCTCCGCCTCTCCCAGTCGGCGCTCGATCTCGTCCTCCGCCTCCCTGCGGTCACGCTGGATCTCCCCCTCCACCTCCCGGCGCAGAATGTCCGCTTCCCGGCGTCCCTGCTCCGCCACGTCCTCCCGGAGCTTCTGGGCCGTGACCAGAGCCTCCTGCACGGCCTTCTCCCTTCCCTGCAGGGCCTCGAGCTGACCCTCAGCCCGCTCCAGCCGCTCCGAGAGGCCGAGGTTCTCCTTCACCAGGTCCTCCAGCCGCTCCGCCACCAGCTCCAGGAAGGTGTCCACCTCCTCGGGATCGTATCCACGGAGCAGGCGTCGGAAATCTCCCCGTTTCTTCCGGACATCCAATGGCGTCAGATCGATCATCGCGGGCGCTCCCCCAAAAGCGCGGTTCCGATGCGGACCATGGTACTTCCCTCCTCCACAGCCAACTTGAAGTCGTTCGTCATCCCCATGGAGAGCTCCTGGCCCCTGTATGCCTCCAGCCGGCTGGCCTCCTCGTGCAGCTTCCGGAGACCGGCGAAGGTGCGGCGAAGGACCGTCTCGTCGTCGACGAAAGGGGCCATGGTCATGAGCCCGCGAACCTCCAGGTTCGGAAGCTCCAGGAGCTCATGGATGGCCTCCACCGCCTCGTCGGGCGAAAAGCCGTACTTCGCCTCCTCGCCGGAGGTGTTGACCTCCACCAACGCCGGGAAGGCCGTGTCCTTCTCCTCGGCGAACCGGGACAGGCGCCGTCCCAGCTTCAGCGAATCCAGGGAATGGACCAGGTCGGCCAGAGCCACCGCTTGCTTGGCCTTTCGGCTCTGCACGTGACCCACCATGTGCCAGGTGGCCGTCTCTCGTCCCAGGGCCTCCACCTTCTCCTCCAACTCCCAGATGCGGTTCTCCCCCAGGTCCCGCAATCCAACCCTGAGGACCGCCTTCAGCGCCTCCAGAGGATGGGCCTTCGTCACCACCACCAGCCTCACGTCTTCGCCGCTGCGACCCGACCGCTCGGCAGCTCTGGCGATGGACTCCCGGACCCTGGGCAGCGTCTCCTCGAGTCTGGCTTCGTACATAGGCTGGTATTGTAGCTGTTTCTGCCGGGGGAAGGAACCTGGGTTCTCGCCCACGAAAAGGGCCCCGCCGGGAGGACCGGCGGGGCCGAAGGCGTGGTGGGTTCTCCCTACCGAACCGAATACTCTACCGGGTTTCGAAGGTAATGGGCAGGGAGATCCAGACCGGCACGCGCTTGTCCCGGTTCAGAGCCGGGGTGAACTCGATGATGTCGGCCACCTTCAAAGCCGCATCGTCCAGTGCCTTGTGGCCGGAGCTCTCGGCGATTCGGGTATCCTGGACCACCCCTTCCTCGTCGATGAAGAACCACACCTGGACCTGTCCACCGATACCGGCATCCCGGAGCAGGGGTGGGTACTCCCGGATCATGGCCTGCGTCAACTCGCGCCGGTTCTTGATGTCGGGACGAACGGTGTAGGGCGTGAAGGTGGGCGCCGCAGCGATGTCCGTCTCCGCCGCTTCGTCATCATCCGGTGGCGGCGGAAGGTCCTCCACGGGATTGTCCTCGAAGGTCGTGGGCGCGATGGTCACGTCCTCCTGGATGTCCGTAGTGGCGATTACGGGCCGGGCGGGCCGGGCGATGGCCTCCGGTGGAGGCGGAATCTCGATCTCCGGCGGGAGCTCGATGGCCTCCAGCTCGTCGGCGGTGTAGGACACGTCCTCCGCGGTCATCTCCGGCCAGAAGTTGAAGACCGCGAAGTGGGCCACCGTGGCTACGATCATGGACCCCCAGAACCACGCTCCGAACGACCTCTTGAAGCGGTCGTTGGCGGAGAGGCGAGTGGCCTCTTCCCGGGGTTCTTTGTCTGGTACTGCTTGTGCGCTCATCGTCTTACCCTCGTCATCTGCCGCTCGAGCTCGGTAGCGAAGACCACCCGAACCACGTTGGCGGAAACCAGCTCCTTCTGAACCGCATCCATGAAGGTATACGGCGTATCCTGATCAGCACGGATGGAGATCACCAGACGCCGGTCGGACTGGGCGTACAGTGGACCGACGATTCCGGAGACCTCGTCCATGGGGATGTTCTGATCATTGATCCAGATGGAGCCGTCCTGCTCCACCCAGATGTTCAGAATGTTCTTCACCTTCTCGTCGATCTTCTCCGCCGCAGCCGCCTCAGGCCAATCGATGGGCCTCTGCTTGTCGCTCCTGAAGACCGTGGAGACCATGAAGAAGATCAGAAGAAGGAACGCGATATCGGCAAGGGACGACGACGGGATCTCCGACGACGCCTTGGACTTCCTGCTGAGTCCGCCGCCTCTGATGGCCATGGGTTTCTACTCCTCCAAGATCTGCAGCGAGATTCGCTCGGCCCCTGCCGACTGCAGGGCATCCAGGACGTCGATCATGTGGCGATGCGGCGCATCCGGATGGGTCTTCACCGCGGCGATGAGATTCGGGTTCGCCGCCACCTCCTGGCGCCACAGGGACTCGATGTCGTCCGGACGCATGGTCTGGATGGCGGTGCTTTCCCCACGCCGCACGTCCACCACCCCATTCTGCTGCACGATGAGGTGGAGGATGTTTCCCTGGGCCACCGCCACTTCTTCACCCTCCTCCGGGAGAACCACGCCCAGCCCCTTGTCCTTGGGGAAGACCGTGGTCACCAGAAAGAAGATGAGAAGAAGGAAGGCGATGTCGGCCATGGACGCAGTGGGGATCTCGTCGCTGACCTTCGACTTCTTCTGATCTAGGACGGCCATGTTCCCTTTCCTGTCAACACTTACATGAAAGTACAGCAGAGGCCGGGGTCAGGTTCCTCCCCCGCGTCCGCCCGCCGCCGGACTTCTTACTTCTCTTCCTCGGTGGGTTCCTCCACCGTGGCCTCGAACTCCCCTGGCCGGGTGATGTCCCGATCCACGTCCGCCTCCGCCTTTCGGGCCACCCGGGAGGCGGATGCGCCGACCTTGGAGAGCCTCCGGGGCTTCTCTTCCCGGTGGACCACCTTCAGCTTGCCCTCGTTCTCCATGTCCCAGACCAGATTCAGGATCTGCTGGGTGCCCTTCTCCATGTCCAGGATGAGGCTGTCGATCCGGGTCACGAAGTAGTTGTAGGCGATGTTGACGGGAATGGCGATGGCCAGACCCGTAGCGGTGGTGAGAAGAGCCACCTTGATGCCCCCGGCCACCAGGGCCGGATCCACGTTCCCCGCCGTCTCGATGGCGGCGAAGGCCAGGATCATTCCCGCCACGGTCCCCAGGAACCCCATGAGAGGTGCCACGTTGGCCACTGTGGCCAGGACCACCAGACCCCGTTCCAGGAAGCCCAGCTCGATGGCACCTGTGGTGTTCACGGCTTTCTCCACCTCTCCTTCCGCCACCACCATGCCCCGGATGTGTTTCAATCCCGAAAGAAGGATGGCGGCGGCGGGGCCGGGAACATCGGATGCGATTCCGATGGCTTCCTCGATGCGCCCGTCTCGGGCGACTTCTTCCACCTCCGTGAGGACCCTTTTCGTGTTGCGGTGGGCCACCCAGAGGGTCCAGGCCTTGGCGATGATCACGCCGAGGGCCAGAAGGGAGCACAGGACCAACGGGTACATCATCCACCCGCCGTCGGCGAAAAGCGTCAGCAGTTGGTATTGAGAGCCACCCAAGAGGAACTCCTTTTCTCCGATGCCATCAGTCGGGCATCTGGATCCGGATTGAACCGCGCCAATCTAGGGTTGGTCCGGGGATCATGTCAACGTACCGAAGAGGGGAAACTCAGCCCTCCTGGCCATCCTCGAAGGCCCCGGAAAGGATGTCCCGGAGGCGTTGTTCGTCCACCCCCACCTCCAGGCGCCCCCCCCTGGCGATGGAGATCCGGGACGTCTCTTCGCTGACCACCACCACCAGGGCATCCGTTTCCTCGCTCAGACCCAGGGCCGCCCGGTGCCGGGTGCCCAGGGACTTGTCCCGGACAGGGAGCTGGGTGAGAGGGAGAATGGCCCCGGCGGTGACGATCCGCCCGCCGCTGATGAGCACGGCTCCGTCGTGCAGGGGCGTATAGGGGGTGAAGATGGTCTTGAGCATCTCCGACGACACGGGGGCGTCCACCGAGCTTCCGGTTTCGGCGTACTCGTCCAGACCGACCTCCCCCTGGATGGCGATGATGGCCCCCCGTTTCAGGCGGGCCAGCTCGGTGACGGCGTCCACCAGCTCGTCGATCTCCGGTGCCTTCTCCATGCTCCGGAGCAGTCGGACGAATCGGTTCCGGCCCAGACGGGCCAGGCCGGATCGGAGCTCGGGCTGGAACACCACCAGGGCCGCGATGGCACCGTACTGAAAGAGGGTCTCCAGGAGATAGCGGATCAGGGAGAACTCCAGGAGCCGGGCCAGGAAGTAGATGCCCCCCAGGAGGAAGGCCCCCAGGAGCATCTGCATGGCCCGGGTCCGCTGGATGAGGAGGAGGAGGCGGTAGAAGAGAGCCGCCACCACGAGGATCTCGATGAGATCCCCCCACCCCGGACTCAAGAATTCAAGCTGATCCCACACCCGGCTCATTCCCCCTTGCTGTTCGCTCCCTTCGGCTCTCCCTGGCCGATGGCCCGGGCTACGGCCAACGCCTGCACCGCCGGGCCCACGTCGTGAACCCGAAAGATACGTGCTCCCTGGAGGTACGCCACGACGCAGGCCGCCAGGGTGCCTGGAGTCCGGTCCTTCGGCCCCGCACCGGTGAGTTCCCCAATGAAGCTCTTGCGACTCAGACCCACGAGGATGGGTCGCCCCAGACGAGTCAGACCACGAAGCTCCCGGAGAAGGACCAGATTGTGGATACCGGTCTTGGCGAAGCCGAAACCCGGATCCACCACGATCCGCTCCGGCGGAATCCCCGCGTCCAGGGCCATGGACAGGGAGTCCTGGAGCTCCGCCACCACCTCTGCCACCACGTCGCCGTAGCGAGCCTCCTCCTTCATGGTGGCGGGGGTGCCCCGCATGTGGGAGAGGACCAGGGCTCCACCCGCCCGGGACACCTCCCGGGCCAGATCCGGGTCGTTCCTGAGGCCCGAGACGTCGTTGACGATGCGGGCCCCGGCCTTCAGGGCCTCCCGGGCCACTTCCGCCCGCCGGGTATCCACGGAGACGGGGATCGGGAGTCGAGGGGCCGCCAGACGGAGGAACGGCAGGACTCTCGCCAACTCCTCTGCCGGCGGGACCGCCTGGGCCCCGGGCCGGGTGGACTCCCCCCCCACGTCCAGGATCCCGGCTCCCTCTTCCACCATGCCCAGGGCTCGGGCCAGTGCCTCCTCCGGGGAGCCCAGATCACCGCCATCGGAGAAGGAATCCGGAGTGAGATTCAGGATGCCCATGACCACGGGCTTCCTCACGTCCAGGACCGCGCCGGCCAGATGCCAGCTCCCCGCCGGGGGAGGATGAAAACGGGGACCGAGGGCGCCTGTGGCCCCGGTCCCCATGTCCTGCGGGAGCTCCTGGGAAGTGACCCCCATCAACCCTTCCCTTCCCGGTCCGGCTCCGTCAGGTCCAGCTCCGCCTGGTCGTCGGAGGCCTCGGCCGGCTCATCCCCCGGGGGGGCAAGCTCCGCCTTCCTTCCCTTCTGGACTCCCGCCGCCGCGGAGACCGGCTCCTCGGCGTCCTCCCCCCTCTCTTCGGCACCCACGTCGTCTCCGGGACCCTCGGAGGTGGTTTCCGGCCCCCCCGGGGAGTCACCGCGTGTGGCTTCCGACTCCGTCGTATCCGACTCCGGCTCCACCTCCGTTCCCGGCAACGCGCCCTCGTTGGGCACGCCGGGGATCTCCAGGGTCTCCATGGGCGGTAGCGGGTTTCCCTTGGAGAGGAGCTGGATCTCCTCCCGGTCCAGGGTCTCCCGCTCCAGGAGGGCCTGGGCGATACGCTCCAGCAGGTCCCTCTCCTCCTCGAGGATCACCCGGGCCCGGTCGTGAGCCTCGTCCAGGATACGCTTGACCTCGGTGTCCACCTGCCGAGCGGTATGCTCGGAGATGGACTGGCGCTGCACCAGCTCCCGTCCCAGGAAGACCTCGTGCTCCTGGTCCCCCACAGCCATGAGCCCGATGATATCGGACATACCGAACTGGGTAACCATGCGTCGGGCCATTGAGGTGGCCCGGTCGATGTCGTTTCCGGCTCCGGTGGTGATGCGCTCCAGCCCGAAGATCATCTCCTCGGCCACCCTTCCACCGAAGAGCATGGCCAACTGGCCCTCGAGCCACTCCTTCGTGTAGGTGTGCCGGTCTTCCTCCGGGAGGGAAGCGGTGATGCCCAGGGCCCTGCCCCGGGGCACGATGGTGACCTTGTGCACCGGATCCAGACCCGGGATACGAAGGCCCAGGACCGCGTGGCCGGCTTCGTGGTACGCCGTGAGGGTCCGCTCGTTCTCCGTGAGGACCAGACTCTTGCGCTCGGTACCCAGCATGATCTTGTCCCGGGCCCGCTCGAAGTGGTCCATGTTGACCCGACTGGCATCCTCCCGGGCCGCCAGGAGGGCCGCCTCGTTGCAGATGTTCTCCAGGTCGGCGCCGCTGAGGCCCGGGGTGCCCTTGGCGATGACCCCGAGATCCACGTCCTCGGCCAGGGGGAGCTTCTTGGCGTGGACTCTGAGGATCCCTTCCCGACCCTTCACGTCCGGGGAGTCCACCACGACCTGGCGGTCGAACCGGCCGGGCCGGAGGAGAGCCGGATCCAGGACGTCGGGACGGTTCGTGGCGGCCAGGAGGATCACCCCCTCGTTGGCCTCGAAGCCGTCCATCTCCACCAGAAGGGCGTTCAGGGTCTGCTCCCGCTCGTCGTGGCCTCCGCCCAGGCCCGCCCCCCGATGCCGGCCCACGGCGTCCATCTCGTCGACGAAGATGATGCAGGGGGCGTGGGCCTTCCCCTGATCGAAGAGGTCACGGACCCGGGAAGCTCCCACACCCACGAACATCTCCACGAAATCGGAGCCGCTCATCTGGAAGAAGGGGCGCCCCGCCTCACCGGCCACGGCCCGGGCCAGCAAGGTCTTTCCGGTCCCCGGAGGCCCCACCAGGAGCACACCCTTGGGAAGCCGGCCTCCGAGGCGTGAGAATTTCTGGGGATCCTTCAGGAACTCGATGATCTCCTGGAGCTCCGACTTGGCCTCGTCGGCCCCGGCCACGTCGGAGAAGTTCACCTGGGGCTTGTCCGGAGAGATGAGCTTCGCCTTGGAGCGACCGAACTGGAAGGCCTTGTTGCCCCCGGACTGCATGGTCCGGAAGATCCAGATCCAGAAGGCCAGGAAGAGAAGCCAGGGGAGGGCTCCCAGGAGGAACGTCCCCCAGCCCTGCTGATCGGCCTCCGCGTTGATGATGACCCCGCTCTCCTCCATCCGGGTCAACAACTCGTCGGAGATCTCCCCCGGGAGCATGGTCTCGAAGTTCACCGTCTCCTGCCCCTGGCGCATGACGGGAGACCGGAGCTCCCCTTCCACACGCTGGCCGGCGATGACCGTCACCTCCAGGAGATTTCCGGACTCCAGCTGTTCCTTGAACTCCGTGTAGCTGAACTCGGCTCCCGTCTCCTCCTGCCCCCGGAAGAGCTGCACGCCCACGATGGAAAGCAGAACCAGGAGCACCCAGAAGGAGGCTGTCCTGGACAGCTTGGAGAACCGGTTCTCGTCACTACCGGAATCGTCTTTCAAGGGATCGCGATTAGCCATACCATCTCATCTCTCGGCCCGGACGGCCATTCCTGCCCCGTCGTGTCAGATGCCCCCTATGAAGGGGAGGTGACGGAGGTTCTCGCTGTAGTCCAGGCCGTACCCCACGAGGAAGTCCTCGGGAGCGTCAAAACCAACCCAGCGGGGCTCCTCATCCAGGTCCGCCACCCGCTTGTGAAGGAGAGCACACACCTCCAGGCTCCGGGGCCCGCGGCTCTCCAGCAGGGGAACGAGCCGGTTCAGCGTCGTTCCGCTATCGATGATGTCCTCCACAAGAATAACACTTCGTCCATCCAGGGAGGCCCCGGGGTCGTAGAGAAGCTCCACCTCTCCGCTGCTCTCCTTGGCATCCCCGTAGCTCGAGGCCACCAGGAAGTCCACCTGGAGGGGATGCTGGATCCGGCGAACCAGATCCGCCAGAAAGATGAACGAACCCTTCAGCAAACCCAGAATCAGGAGGTTGTCGTCGGAGCCGTGGGCTTCCGTGATCTCCTGGGCCATCTCCGAGACCCGGTTCTGGATCTCGTCCTGAGTATAGACGATCCGCTGGATCCGTTGACCGGCTTGCCTTGTGGCAATCTCAGGATCTGTCGTCATCACGAAAGCCCAGGAAAAAGGATGCCGGCTCAGGGCCGGCCAGGGCGTCGGAGGCAATTGCCAGGGCCCCCACACAGAGGACTCGACCCTCCCGATCCACCGCCACGGGAATCCGTCCCCTCTCTCTCTTTGGTACCCGGGCTTCCGCCAGGAGTTTGGTCAGCTTCTTCGTCCCGTAGGCCATGAGGATCCGGTCCCCGGGGGTCCAACTCCGGATCCGAAGGGGGAAGAGCAGCTTCCGCCGATCCAGACCCACGACGAACAAACACTCCCGGGGCTCCGAAGGGCCCCATGTCACCCGGAGCCTCCGGCCGCCCGTCATCACGGTGCCGGAACCCGCCTCCGGCCCTTCGATGAGGAGGGGACGATCCTGGTCGGTTTCCGGCTCCCGGGCGATACGTAGACGCTGGAACTCCCGGCTCAACCGGAGGCCACCAGGCAAAGCGATCGACCCTCCGCTCGCGCCGGTCCTAGTAAACTCGAGAGCCGCCCGGGTTCCTGCCTCATCCAGGCGGATTCCGCAGCGGAGCAGGACCTCCCTGAGCACCCGGGCCTGAACAGCCGGATGATAGGCCAGAAAGGGAGGTCGGGCAACGACGATCTCCTCCTCCTCCCGGCCCTTCCCTTCCCCCCCGGTCCCCTTCGGCTTCCTTCCATCTCCCTGGTCGTCCGGACCCGTTCCGCCTCCTTCGGCCTCGCTCTCCTCGATCAGGAGAGGATCCACCAGATCGGGCATGAGGCTGGCCCAACCCTCCTCGTTCTCCCGGGCCAGGCGGGCCAGCCTCCGGAGGGCATCCCGTGCCCGGGGGGCAGGCCCCCCTTCCAGACGAGGAAGGATCTCGTGCCGGAGGACGTTTCGGGGGATGGTGAGCTCCCGATTCGACGGATCGTCCCGATAGGGGATGCCTCGGACCCGGGCGTGCCCCTGGAGATCGTCCCGGGTGAAGGGGAGAAGAGGCCGGTAGAGCCCCGGAGGCCTGCGAAGGGGAATTCCGGCCAGCCCTCGGAGTCCCGTGCCCCGGAGGATGCGGAAGAGAACGGTCTCGGCCTGGTCGTCCCCGTGGTGGGCCGTGAGAAGCCAGCGAGCTCCCCACTCCCGCATCCGTCCCACGAGAAACGCGTATCGGGCTTCCCGGGCCTCCTCCTCGGACGTGGGCACCTCCCGGGCCTCTCCGAACTCCAGGGACACCCCCCACGCCCTGCATACTCCCCGGACCCAGAGGGCATCGGCCCGGCTTCCCCCTCGCATCCGGTGATCGAAGTGGGCCGCCCGGAGTTGCAGGGGGGGAAGCCCCCGTCCGAAGCGGAGAAGGTGAAGGAGGACCATGGAGTCCAGACCCCCGGAGAGAGCCACCAGGACCCGGTCCCCTTCCCGGAGGAAGCCGTGTCGCCGAAGGCGCCGGACGAAGCGTTCCTCCAGACCGGACCCTTCCCGGATTCGTGAGTCCGGTCCCTCCTCGCCCGTCATTTCGTTCTCCCCGTCCTTCCCGTACCTCCTGTGGCTCCCGTGCCTCCTGTGCCTCCTGTGCCTCCTGTGCCTCCTGTACCTCCTGTGCCTCCTGTGCCTCCTGTACCTCCTGTGCCTCCCGTCCCTCCTGTGCCTCCTGTGCCTCCTGTGCCTCCTGTGCCTCCCGTCCCTTCCCCTCCCCTCTTCTGTCTCTCCCTTCGTTCCTCCCTCTCACCGTCCCTGTGGCTCCCGTAGTCCCCGTAGCTCAAACAGTCCCCGCCGCCATCCCCGTTGCCCCGACCCGCCTCCGTCATCCCGGGAGGCGGAGGCCGGCGGAATCGACGCACGAGGATCGGTGCCAGCAGATCCGGTCGATCCGTCTGGATTCCGTCCACGCCCCAGTCCAGGAGCCGGTTCATGTCGGCGGGGTCGTCCACGGTCCAGACATGAAGCGGCAGATTCCTCCTGTGGGCTTCCCGGATGAAGCGGGGGGTGAGGAGGCGGAGGCCCCGGTAGGTCTCCGGAACCTGGAGGGCGTCGCAGGACGGCGTGTAGAGGAAGCCGAGGGGAGTGTGCAGGAGAAGGACGAACAGGGTGATGTGGCGTCGGGATGCTCCCCAGGGGCCGGGATAGTCCCGGACCGATGCCCGGTGCTTCTCCCACTCCGCTGCCACCAGGACCCGGTCCTGGGCACCGTGCCGGAGGATCAGATCCACCAGTCCGGGTGCCGAGGTGCCATCCTTCGTCTCCACGTTGAGCCGGGTGTTCGGAAACGCCTCCAGGATCTCCTCGAAGCGAGGCACCCGGACCCCCCGACCCCGGAAGGAGTGTCGACCCTCCGGGTCCCGGAAGCGGTATCCGGCATCCATACCCCGGAGCTCCTCCCAGGTGAGGTCCTGCACCCGTCCCGTGCCGTCACAGGTCCGGTCCACCGTTTCGTCGTGGATCACCGCCACCACACCGTCCCGGGTTGCCCGAACGTCCATCTCCAGCATGTCTGCGCCCCACCGGTCCACGGCGTTGCGGAAGGCCGCCAGGGTATTCTCCGGAGCCAGCCCGGCACCGCCCCTGTGGGCGATGAGGAGTGGGCTTCCGGCCAGATAGGGATGCCCCGGCCGGATGGGAGGACGGCCAGGCACGCTCCCTATGCCTCCTTCGTCGCCACCTCGACCCGGTGGATCTGGTCTTCCGTCAGGCCGTGGCGATGGTAGAGGACCAGATCCAGCAGTCGACTCGTCAGCTTCAGCTCCGCCAGTCGCTGCCTCTGCTCCTCGTCGTCCGCCTCGGCCGACTCTTCCTCCAGAGCCACGATCCTGGCGGAAAGAAAAGCCAACAGATCGTCCACGACTTCCGGACTGGGTCGGGCATCGGCCAGGGAGTCGGGCATGGCCTCTTCCAGGAGGAGACCCCGGACGAAGGCCAGGAAGCCGGGAAAGGCCATTTCCGTGAGGAAGTCCTGATCCAGCTGTTCCTCGTTGGTGATCTTCTCCCACTCCAACTCGTTCCAGTAGAGCTCTTCCGCCGCCTCCATGAGGTAGGCTCGCTCCTTCTCCAGAAGAGGTTTGGAGCCAGCCAGCGGCGGGTCCGGGAGATCGTGTCCCAGGATCTTCCTCATCCGCTTCTTCCTGCCGTCCAAAAGCGTCGTTTCCCGATCAGTCATGGGTATCAGGGGGAAAGGAATGAATGGGTGGGTTCGAATGGCGGAAGATATCCGGGACAGGGCCGGAGGGGAAAGGGCGGTATCCGCCTGGCACCGGGAGTCTTCAGGAGGAGGAGTCGGGAGAAGAGTCGGGTGCGGCCGAGGAGGAAGAGCCACGAGTCGCCCCCTTCCTCATGAGCCAGTCGAAGAACCCCCGGGGCAGAACCCGGGACCACCACGTCGTCGTGGACAGGGGGATGGGGAAACGAACCACCTTCTTCTTCTTCAGGATTCCCTTCACCATGATCCGGAGGGCCGGCTCCAGGTCCATGAGGAAGGGCATGGGGTATCGGTTGTGGGCCGTCATCTCGGTCTTCACGAAACCGGGCGTGATGATGGTGACGTCAACGCCCCTGGGAGCCACGTCCAGGCGGAGGCTCTCGAAGAAGTTGAAGAGGGCTCCCTTCGTGGCACAGTACGAGCTGTGGAACGGCAGTCCCTGGAACCCGGCCAGGCTCCCCACGACGACGATCTGCCCCCTTTTCCGCTCCAGCATGCCCGGGAGCACCGCCTCCGTGGCCGTGACCGCGCCGAAGAAGTTGATTCCGAAGACCCGCTCCACCTCCCGAGCATCCAACTCCTCCGGCGTGGCGTAGGTGCTGATCCCCGCATTCGCCACCAGGAGATCCACCTCCCCCAATTCCCTTCGGCAGGCCTCCACCGCCCCCAGGACCTCCTCCCGCTCCGACACGTCCCCGGGATAGACTCCCGCCGTGCCCCCCTCGGCCCGGATCTCCCGGGCCACCTCCTCCAGGAGAGGCTTCCTTCGGGCCAGAAGACCCACAGCGTAGCCCTCCCGGGCCAGGTGGAGGGCGAGCCCCCGACCGAAACCGGAGGACGCGCCGGTGATGAGACAAACGCCTCGTCCTGCCATGAGCAGCCTCTCACGTGTTTCGGGGGGGAATCCCCGGCGGCTTCAGAGCCCATGCACGACTGGTGCTACCTCCTGACCCGGGCCGGGCTCCTCCGACAAGATCACCTCACTGGAGGGTTGTTCCGGACCCTGGCCTGGCCTCCATGGCCCTGGCCCTGGGAACAGGAGCGTGGATGGTCCGGGTTATGGTCCGCCGGGAGGCCCCTCGTTCACCCGGAGCTCCTTCACCGCGACCGTGAAGTCCATGCTTCCCGAGGCGAGCATCTGCTCCATGCGCTCGAACTGCCCGCCCATCATGCTCTCCATCATCTTCCGCTGGGCCTCGGGCATGTTCTCCATCTGGGCCCGGGCTTCTTCCATGGAGCGTCGCATCTGCTCCATGTCCTCCTCGGACATCTGAGCCCCGAAGCCCTCGGTGGTGACCACGGTCTCGAAGGCGTGGATCATTCCTTCCACCTCCCGGAAGTCCCGGAAGTGGGCGGTGAAGGAGGCCTCCTGAGAGGAGCCCTGCATGGTGGAGGTGCCGTGCAGCGTCATCTGTCGGATCAGGTAATCGTCCGTGTCCACGTAGAAGACGGCACGCTGAGGCTCGAAAGCGGCATCCTCCCCTTGACCGGTGGGGCCGAAGAGATCCGTCCCCTCCAGGTCCGTCACCGCCACCACGTAGCAGTCCTCTCCATCCACGCTCTCGTTGCCCTCCAGCGAGGCCCGGGAAGCCAGCTCCGCGAAGTTCCCGTAGGGGTTCTCCGGGGCCCGCTGCGCCGCCTCGCTTCCCATCTGGGTCCGAGCCACGAAGACCGACTGGCCGTCCACTTCCGTCCGTTCGAAGTAGGTAGTGGCCTCGAACCCCATGACGTCCTGGACGATGGTGTAGTTGTCGATGCCCTCCATGCGCGCCTCCTGCCGCTCCAGCGCGGTGCGAAGCACCTCCTCACCGCTCTGGGCGTGGACTCCCCCGGGGACGGCAGGGAGGAGGGCCAGGGTGAAGAGAGCGGCCAGCGTGAGAAGCGACGGAGCCGAAGGTACAGAGAATGACCTCATGGGATGTCCTCTCTGGCAATTGGCTTGCCGGTGAACAGATTCCGTGGTGATCGGGAAAGACATTGAATGTAGGGCATGGCGTCCCGGGTTGCGAGGAGAGAATGGCGTCCTGGGCTCGGGCGCGTCCTGGATTCGGAGGCCGAGCACGGAGACGGCAACAAGCTGACTCGCAGAGGCCGTGGACGGGGGAGCACGGGGCACCACCTTGACTCGCAGAAGCCATGCTCGCGGCACCACGTTGACCCGCGAAAACAAAAAAAGGCGGCCGGAAGCCGAAGCTCCGAGACCGCCTTCTCTCGCCCAATGCCGGAGGAGGGACTCGAACCCCCGACTCGCGGATTATGATTCCGCCGCTCTAACCAGCTGAGCTACTCCGGCCAAGAGGAGAAAGGTCATCCGGCTCAGCAGGGGTGTCAAGAGGTGCCCGAAGGGCCGGGTTCCGGACTCCTCGTCTCCGTAGATTCACACCCTCTTTGCAGCAACAAACGCCCTCCGCCCCATCTGTTGCTGCGAACTTGGCGATTATCACCGTCTTTGCAGCAACAAACGCCCTCCGCCCCATCTGTTGCTGCGAACTTGGCGATTA
>CAZZEL010000005.1:0-36022 GCA_964652625.1 uncultured Gemmatimonadaceae bacterium | reverse complement strand
TCACCGTCTTTGCAGCAACAAACGCCCTCCGCCCCATCTGTTGCTGCGAACACGGCGTACAGGAACCCCGGACGCCCTGGAGGGAATCCCCAGGACCCTCCATCCCCGAGAATCCGGCCCCGGAACCCGTGCGGCGAGGACTGCGGGGATCCGCACCTCAGCCAGACTCGGCAGATTGGGAATGGACCATCCTCCTTGCGTCAACGGGCACCGGAAGCGCAGCGTAGGGTAATCCGAAGGGACAGCGGGCGAATCCCAGTCGGTTTGAAGACGGCCCTCCCAGAAGCCGTAACCAAGGGTGAGCTCTCGGAGACTCGCTGTCGTTGCGCTGCCAGCAGGCGTTCCGCTGCGAGCAGGCCGGTGGCGCCGGAGCAGGCCGACTCGCCGGAAGCCGGCCGATGGAGGGATACGGGACGAGTCCACGGGGAACAGGCCGTCCAGTCCAGTTCGGGCCATTCGAACCCGGGCTGATCGCGGCGACTCGGGCCGCCACCACGCCACAAGGAGCTGACCATGGATCCTGCCACCATCTTCATTCCCCTGGCCGCCGTGGGCGCCGGCGCCATTCTCACCTCCCTGCGGATCCTCTGGGAGTATGAGCGAGGCGTCATCTTCCGGCTGGGGAAGCTAACCCGGGCCAAGGGCCCCGGTCTCATCTTCCTGGTTCCCTTCGGCGTGGAGCGGATGCGGAAGATGGACCTCCGCATCGTGGCCCTGGACATCCCTCCCCAGGATACCATCACCAAGGACAACGTGAGTGTCACGGTGAACGCGGTGGTGTACTTCCGGGTCGCGGACCCGTCGAAGGCGGTGGTGGAGATCGAGGACTACTACTTCGCTACGAGCCAGCTGGCCCAGACCACGCTCCGGAGCGTCATCGGACAGTCGGAGCTGGACGAGCTCCTGGCGGAACGAGAGCGGATCAACGAAATCGTCCGGGAAATCATCGACGAGGGGACGGATCCCTGGGGCATCGATGTCACGGGTGTGGAGATCAAGGACATCGACCTGCCCAAGGAGATGAAGCGGGCCATGGCCAAGCAGGCCGAGGCGGAGCGTGAGCGCCGGGGCAAGGTGATCGCGGCGGAAGGTGAGTATCAGGCATCCAAGAAGCTGGCCCTGGCGGCCAACGTCATCGAGAAGCACCCCGTGGCCGTTCAGCTCCGCTTCATGCAGACGGCCGTGGAGATCGCCGCCGAGAACAACTCCACCACGGTCTTCCCCATCCCCATGGACCTCTTCGGCACCATCGCCCAGGGGTCGGCGGGAGAGATGACCGAGGAGGAGATTGCCGAGCTGGAGAAGGGAGACGAAGAGCCCACGCTGCCCGAGGGAACGGAGACGGCTCTCCTGGCTCAGACGGCCCGGTCGATCCTGGGGATCGGCGGTAAGGCCGAGGGCGGCAAGGAGGGGAAGGACCTGGAGGAACGGGTGGAGGAGTCCGTCAAGAAGCCCAGGCGGGAAGGGGTGGAGAAGCAGGAGTCCTCAGCGGACCCGGACTCCACCAAGGAGACCGACGAGGATTCCCGGGGGTAGAGCTCGGGCCAGCCGGTTCGGGCTACGGGAGGGTGTCCCCCACGGTGTCCCTGGGCTCGGCCATCCGGTAGAGAACCTCGCCTTCCCGGATCATGCCGAAGCGCTCCCGGGCCAGGCGCTCCAGGGTGGCGGAGTCGTTGAGAAGGGAGTCGGTCCAGGCCCGGAGGGAGTCGATCTCCTTCCGGAGCCGGGTCAGCTCCTCTTCCTTGGCCGCCACCTCCTGACGGGCCTTGTGGAGCTCCAGCAGGGAGTACTCTCCCCCGAAGAGGGCGTAGTAGACCGCCAGGCCCAGGAGGAGGGGCAGGAGGATCCGCTTTACTCGTCCCATAGCTTCGTTCCCGGATAGCGGGCGTCCTTGCCCAGAGCCTCTTCGATACGGAGAAGCTGGTTGTACTTCGCCACCCGGTCCGTGCGGCTGGCGCTCCCGGTCTTGATCTGCCCCACCCCGGTGGCCACGCTGAGATCGGCGATGAAGGTGTCTTCCGTCTCCCCCGACCGGTGGGAGATGACGGACCTGTACCCCGCCTCTCTCGCCATCCGGATGGTTTGGAGGGTCTCGGTGAGGGTGCCGATCTGGTTCACCTTGATGAGGATGGCGTTGGCCACCCCCTCGTTGATGCCTCGTTCCAGGTAGGCGGGATTCGTGACGAAGAGGTCGTCGCCGACGATCTGCACCTTCTCGCCCAGGGCGTCGGTGAGCTTCTTCCAGCCCCCCCAGTCGTTCTCGTCCAGGGCGTCCTCCACGGACCGGATGGGATACTTCCCGAGCCACTCGGACCAGAACTGGACCATTCCCTCGCTGTCGAAGCGCTCTCCGGACGACCAGCGGAACTCGTACTCCCCTTCCTGGGAGTAGAACTCGCTGGCGGCGGCGTCGATGGCCATGACGATGTCCTCGCCGGGTCGGTAGCCGGCCCGCTCCACGGCCCGGAGCACCACCTCCACGGCCTCGTCATTGTTCGCCAGGTCCGGGGCGAAGCCTCCCTCGTCTCCCACGGCCGTGCTCTTGCCCTGCTCCGAGAGGACCTTCTTCAGGTTGTGGAATATCTCGGCGCCCATGCGGAGGCCCTCGGAGAAGCTCTCGGCTCCCAGGGGCATGATCATGAACTCCTGGATGTCCACGTTGTTCGGGGCGTGGGAGCCCCCGTTCAGGATGTTCATCATGGGCACGGGAAGAAGACCGCCGGACGTAGCCCCCAGGTACTGGTAGAGGGGCATCTTCGTCTCCTGGGCCGCCGCCCGGGCTGCCGCCAGGGAAACGGAGAGGATGGCGTTGGCTCCCAGGCGTCCCTTGTTGGGGGTCCCGTCCAGCTCCATGAGGGTCCGGTCGATGTCCAGCTGCTCCCGGGCTTCAAAGCCCCGGAGGGTGTCCCGAATCTCGCCGTTCACGTTCTCCACGGCCTTCAGGACCCCCTTCCCCATGTACCGCTTCGGATCCTTGTCCCGGAGCTCCACGGCTTCGTGCTCCCCGGTGGACGCCCCACTGGGGACGGCGGCCCGTCCCCGGGATCCCGTCTCCAGGATCACCTCCGCTTCCACGGTGGGGTTTCCACGGGAATCCAGGATCTCCCGGGCTCGAACGTCTACGATGGCTGACACGGTTGCATCCTCTCTGGAGAAATCGCCGGCGACGGGGCGGCAGGCGCCTCCGGATCGTCGGCGGCCTATGGACTTTCGTTCGAACGGCTCACGTCCGGGTTGCTGTCGGGAAGGGCGTCTCCCTCACCTTCCCGGACCTCCCCCTCTTCCTTGAGCTGGAGAATGGCATTCCGGGAAGCCTTGAGGAGCCGGTTCCGGTCCCGGAGGGTCGTCCCCTCCGTGGCAATGGGCCGGCCGATCCGAAGCGTCACGGTACCGGGACGGACCCGCTTGCCTCCCTTGGGCATGACCTCCCGGCTGCCCACCACGGCCACAGGAACCAGGGGCACCTGGCCCTGCACGGCCAGGACGAACGCCCCCTTCTTGAACTTCTGGAGCCTGCCGTCCATGGAGCGGGTGCCCTCGGGAAAGAGGATCATGGTGAGGCCCTCTTCCCTCATGTTCTGAAAGGCCTCCTCCATGGAGGCGATGGCCGCTTCCCGGTTACCCCGGTCCACGGAGATGTGTCCGCAGCCGGTCCAGGCCTTCCCGAAGACGGGAATCTCCTCCAACTCCTTCTTGGCCACGAAGCGATATCGCACCGGAAGCTCCGCGCCCAGGGCGAAGACGTCGAACCAGGACTGGTGATTGGCCACAATGATCTGGGGGCGGTCCTTGCTGAGGTTCTCCGTCCCCTCCAGCACCACCTTCACCCCCGCAGCCCGAATCATGGCCTTGGCCCAGTTCCGGGCGGCCCTGTCACAGGCGCACATGAGGTTCCGGCGCCAGAGGTAGGTCCGGACCACCACTCCCCCGGAGTACCACAGGGTGGCGAACATCCCGACAATGTACACCCAGAGGGTTCGAATCAACGGTCATCCTCGGCTTGAACGTGGCTGAACCCCCCGAGCTCCAGAGGGCGGGTGTCTCCGGAGGACTCCTCCAGCCGGACCCCCTCCCCCTCCACCACACGGCCCACACGGGTGAGGGGAATCCCGAAGGTCTCCTGGAAGGGGCCGATCCACGGCTCCAGCGCTCCCCCCTCGACGGTGAAGCAAAGTTCGTAATCTTCGCCTCCCGTCAAGGCCAGACGCAGGGCCTCGTCCCGATCCGAGGTGGCCCGGGTCACGTCCCGGTGGACCGGCAGAGCCTCCTGCCGGAGGAGAATCCCCACACCGGCGGCGGCGGCCAGGTGCCCGGCATCCCCGCCCAGACCGTCGGAGACGTCGATGAGACCCCGGAGACGGAGGCGCTCCGCCAGCCACCGAGCCTCCCGAATGCGGGGCGTCGGTCGGGCGAAAGCCCGCCGCAGCTCCGGCCCCGGCTCCCGCCCCTGGTTCCAGAGATGAAGGGCGGCGGCACTGGCCCCGAGCCAACCGGTGACCCAGACCTGGTCTCCCGGTCGGCTGCCTCCCCGAAGCAGTGGGCGATCCGTCCGTCCCAGGGCCACCACGTCCACCAGAGCAGGGCCGGAGGAGGCGGTCACGTCTCCTCCCAGAATCCGGATGCCTTCCCGCCGGCAGGCCTTGTCGGCCCCCTTCTGGAGGGCGGTAGCCGTCTCGCTCATTTCCCGGCGGGGAAGTCCCAGGGACAGGAGCACGGCCACGGGCCGGGCCCCCATGGCCGCCAGGTCGCTGAGGGCCGCGGCGGTGGCCCGGAACCCGGCTTCCTCCAGGTCGATCCACTCCCGCTTGAAGTGGACGTCTTCCACGGTAAGATCCACGGAAAGAACCCAGCCATCCTCCAGCACCAGGGCATCGTCACCGGGCCCCGTCCGGACGTCCTCGGGGAGGGGCTCCTGGGGGCCCAGGAGCTTTCGGATGAGATCGAACTCGGCCCCGGTGCCCAGGGAGGTCCAGGACGGGGGAGGAGAGGTCACCGGGGAGGGTCCTGGTCGAAGAGGACGAAGGACAGGTCAAGGTCGGTCTCTCCCTCCCCCTGGGCTCGGATGGAATCGGGCAGGGCTTCCACCACGTCCTCCGGGGTCAGGCTCACCCCCAACCCCGTCATGGCCCCGGCCCGACCGGAGAGGTGGAGTCCCAGGGCCCCGCCCTCCTCCGGCGTGGAGCCCTGGGCCAGGAAGCCGGCCACGGCTCCGGAGAGAACATCCCCCATCCCCGCCGCAGCCAGGTCCGAGGAAGCCACCGTGTCCACCAGCATGGTTCCTCGGTGTGTCGCCACCAGGGAAGGCATGCCCTTCAGGAGGACCGTGCACGCGTTCTCCTGGGCCAGCTCCAGGGCTGCCTCGGGCCGGGCCCGGGTGATCTCTTCCGTCTTCTTGCCCGTGAGTCTGGCCATCTCTCCCGGGTGGGGCGTGAGGATCACCGGGCGGCACCGGCAGACCTCCTTGAGCTTCGGTGCCCGACCTTCCGCCAGGAGGTTCAGGGCGTCGGCGTCCAGGAGAAGGTTCTGGTCGCCCGCTACTTCCAGAACCCGGTTCAGGAGAGTCTCGGCCTCCTCTTCCGTCCCCATTCCCGGACCCATCCCCAGGGCCTGGGAGGCCCGCACGGCTTCCTCCAGGACCTCCGGGTCCGAGGCGTCCACGTAGACCGCTTCGGGCACCGCCTGCTGGATGATGCTCCGGTTCTCCGGGGGGGAAGCCACCCGCACGAATCCCACCCCGGAGCGAAGAGCCGCCCGGGCCGCCAGAATGGCGGCTCCGGCCATCCCGGGCCGGCCCGCCACCAGGAGGAGGGCGCCCACGGCGTTCTTGTGGGTGTCCGGATCCCGGTGGGGGAGGCGGCGGGTGACCCAGCCCGGGGTGATGAGAACGCTCTGGAAGGTGTCCTCCCTCACCGGCGGGAAGCCGATCTCCACCACCACCAGGCGCCCCACATTCACCCGTCCGGGATGGAGAAGACCCCCGAGCTTCGCGCCTCCGAAAGCCACAGTGGCTGCAGCCTCCACCGCATCCCCGGGCACCGCTCCCGTCACCGCGTCCACCCCGGAGGGGATGTCCAGGGCCATCACCGGCGCCTCGGAGCCGTTCATGGCCCGGATCACCCGGGCCTGCCGCTCCCGTGGGGGACCGCTGATGCCGGTGCCCAGAACCCCGTCCACCAGGACCTCGGCCTGAGCCAACTCCCCGAAGAGGAGAGAATCCTGGTCCTGGAAATCCGAATCCAGGAAGGTCCGGATTCCCCACCCGTGCAGGAGATCCTCGTCATCCCCCTCCCGCTCTCCCACCAGGATGGCCGTCACCGGCCGGCCCCAGGCGGCCAGGTTCCGGAGGAGAACCAGGGCGTCGCCACCGTTGTTTCCGGTGCCCACCAGGGCCGTCACCGGGCCCCGGGGGAAGAGGCGCTGGAGAATCAGGGCCGCCGATCGACCGGCGTTCTCCATGAGGGTCTCCTGGGGCACCCCCAGGTCCTGGATGGCGTAGCGGTCGAACTCCGCACTCTCGGCTCCGGTGGGCGCACCCACCAGGGCCCGTCCGAAGGGTCGAATCGGATGGTTATAGGACGCATTCATTTGTGTCCCCCGACGTGGAGGGAGGAGAGGAAGGCAGGGTGCTGGGGAACCCGGGCCTCCGGGGCGGAGGACCCAGGCCCGAAAGGCAGTCTACTTGTAGCTCTGGCCGATGGTCCGGCCGAAGGTGATTTCCCCGTTGTCGATGCGGATGTTGAAGCCGCAATCCGGGTTGGAGCAGACCCAGGCCTTGTAGCGAATGGGGGCCCCGTCCCGGCCGTAATCCGACAGGGGAAGGAGGATCCCGTTGTCACACTTCTGGCACTTGGGAAATCCGTTGACTTCCACCATGTTCAACCCCTCCCAACTTCAGGTAGGTGCTTCTCCCCGTCCGCCTCGGACAAGGGGAACTCCTGTCGCCTTTCCCTGGGTCAGACCCGAGCGCCCCAGGGATACTCTTCTTCGAAGGCTTCCTGGAAATCGAAGAGATCCTGGAAGTCCTCGGGTCTGTCTTCTTCCCGTTTGGTCAGGACACCGCAATCCACCATGGCGAAGACGATCTCGCCCAGATCATCGGTGGAGTGAATGCCCCAGTGGGCCAGCACGGTCCGGGCCATGGGACCGAAGTCCCGGAGGGCCAATCGCCGGACGCCATGAGCCAGCTCCGCTCCGGAGATGTGCCGGGGTTGGTCCAGCTCATCGATCACGGAGTGGAGGGCCGAAAGGAGAAAGAGATAGGCCTTCCCGTGGAAGCGGGGATTCCGCTCCTTCAACCTCTCGAGAATCTCGTCGGCGAATTGCAGATCCGTCATACCCACGAAGTTACGATCTTTGCCTTTCCGCGCCACCCTTGACGGGCTGTTGAACGGGCCCCGCCGGCGTCCACACCCTCTTCGGCGCGCGCCGAACGCATCGCCGTGGCTCCCCCGGGCGCACCCCGGTGGGATCCCGGGCGAGCCTCGAGCAAACTCCGAACCCAGACCGGGGCTCACCCCGAGCTCACTCCGGACTCCCCCGAGCTCACTCCCAGCGCGCCCTGCCCTCACCCCGTCAGCTCGGTGTAGAGGGGAAACCGGCCGCACAGCTCTTCCACCTGGTTCCGGATCGTCCCCCTCAACTCCTCATCCCCGGGAGCGTCCAGAATCTGGACCATCCATCCTGCGATCCCCTCCATGTCCTCCTCCTTCATGCCCCGGGTGGTGAGGGCCGCGGTCCCGATGCGCAGGCCCGAGGTGACGAAGGGGGAACGGGTCTCTCCCGGGACCGTATTCTTGTTCACCGTGATGCCGGCCTCCTCCAGGGCCCTCTCGGCGTCCTTGCCCGGAAGGTCCGGATGGCTGGGACGAAGGTCCGCCAGCATAAGGTGGTTGTCCGTCCCGTCGCTCACCAGCTTCAGTCCCCGGTTCATGAGCTCTTCGGCCATGGCTCGGGCATTGGCCACCACCTGCTCGGTATAGGCCCGGAAACCCGGCTTCAGGGCCTCCTGGAACGCCACGGCCTTGGCGGCGATTACGTGCATGAGGGGACCGCCCTGGGTCCCGGGGAAGACGGCCTTGTCGATGGCCTTGGCGTGCTCCTCCTTGCAGAGGATGAGGCCACCCCGGGGACCCCGGAGGGTCTTGTGGGTGGTGGTGGTGACCACGTCGGAGTGGGGCACGGGGTTGGGGTGCACCCCGGTGGCCACCAGGCCCGCGATGTGGGCCATGTCCACCAGGAGGATGGCCCCCGCCTCCCGGGCGATCTCCCCGAAGACCTGGAAGTCGATGACCCGGGGATAGGCACTGGCCCCGGCTATGATGAGGTTCGGGCGTTCCTCCAGAGCCTGGTCCCGGACGGCGTCGTAGTCGATGCGGCCGTCGGACTCCCGAACCCCGTAGGCGCTGACCTGGAAGAGGGAGCCGCTGAAGTTCACCGGGGAGCCGTGGGTCAGGTGGCCGCCATGGCTCAGGTCCATGCCGAAGATCCGGTCTCCGGGCTCCAGGAAGGCCAGGTACGACGCCATGTTCGCCTGGGCTCCTGCGTGGGGCTGGACGTTGGCGTGGTCAGCCCCGAAGAGGGTCTTGGCCCGCTCCCGGGCCAGGTCCTCTGCCACGTCCACGTGCTCACAGCCCCCATAGTAGCGTTTTCCCGGGAGCCCCTCGGCGTACTTGTTCGTCAGGACCGTGCCCATGGCCTCCAGCACGGCCCGGGAGACGAAGTTCTCGCTGGCGATGAGCTCCAGCTGGGACGCCTGTCTCCGGGCCTCGGCCTGCACGGCCTCGTGGATCTCCGGGTCGGTCTGCTTCAGATGGTCCAGCATGCGTCAATCTCTCGTTTCGGTCGTGTCCGGAAGCTGCCGGCGCCCTGGTAGGGACACCGCCAGGATTGGAGGATCATGGGCTCTGCCGGCCGGCGAGACCCGGACCCGGGAGACGATCCCGGGCCCGGAAGACCGACCTGGTGCCGCAGCCCCGGCCGGAGGTCCGCTCAGCCGCAGGGCTTGTAGATAAGGCTTCCCAGCTCCGTGCGATGCAGATGGCGCACCTGCTCCATGCGCTCCAGGGCGAACTGGTCCGAGGCGTCGGCCGTGGTGATGTCTTCCTCGTCGGCCAACTCCAGGATCCGGAGGAGGGTGGTGTAGATCTCCTCGGCCTTCCGCAAACTCCGCTCCGCCGGCCATCCCTCGATCTCGGCGTACACGTTGATGAGCCCCCCGGCGTTCACCAGGTAGTCCGGGCCATAGAGGATCCCCTTCTGCTTCACGTCTTCCCGGTGGTGCGATTCGGCCAGCTGGTTGTTGGCTCCGCCCACGATGATGTCCACGTTCAGGACCTTGAGGGTGTCATCGTTGATGATGGCGCCCAGGGCGCAGGGAGCGAAGATATCGGCATCCACGCTGTAGATCTCGTCGATGTCCACGGCGGTGGCGCCGAACTCGTCCACCACCTTCTTCACCTTCTCTTCGTCGATGTCCGTCACCGTGAGTCGGGCCCCCTCCTCCGCCAGGTTCCTGCAGAGATAGTAGCCCACATGGCCCACGCCCTGGACCGTGACGTGCTTTCCGTCCAGGGAATCGTCGCCGTACAAATGCAGGGCCGCCGCCTTCATGCCCTGGTAGACGCCGAAGGCCGTCACCGGCGAGGGGTCGCCGGACTTGCCCAGGAGGCCCACCACGTGGTCCGTCTCCATGTGGACGAAGTCCATGTCCGTGGGGGACGTACCCACGTCCTCGGCGGTGATGTAACGGCCGCCCAGGGACTCCACGGCCCGGCCGTGGGCCCGGAAGATCATTTCCCGCTCCCGCACCCGGTTGTCCCCGATGATGACGGACTTCCCGCCCCCCAGATTCAAACCGGCCAGAGCCGACTTGAAGCTCATGCCCCGGGCGAGCCTCAGGCAGTCGATGATGGCTTCTTCGTCCGAGTCGTAGCTCCAGAACCGGGTTCCGCCCAGAGCCGGACCCAGGGAGGTACTGTGGATGGCGATGATGCCTTTGTACCCGATCCGGGGCTCATTCCAGAACACCAGCTGCTCGTGCTCGTGGCCCTGCTTGTTCATGAGGTCGAAGAGTTCCATCCGAGCTACCTCCCGGTTTTCGTGGTTTGGTGAAGACTCGTCTTTCTCGAGTCCGTAGGATTCTTGTCAGGCGTCCCTCGTTCCCAGGACGTCCCGGGCCACGACGAGACGCATGATCTCACTGGTTCCTTCCAGGATCTCCGTGCCCTTGGCGTCACGGAGAAGCTTCTCCACCGGGTAATCCTTCATGTACCCGTACCCGCCGAAGATCTGGACGGCTTCGTCGGCGATCCACAGGGCCGCTTCCGAAGCCGCCAGCTTGGCCATGGCCGCCAGGGCGCCGGCGGAGGGCGCCTCGGGATCCACTTCGTCCCCGCCCTCTACCCCTGAAGGATCCTCGAGAGCCTGGGCGGCGGTCCACAACAGGGAGCGCGCCGCGGTGATCTTGAAGAACATCTCTCCCAGCTTGAAGCGGTTCGCCTGGAACTGGGCCAGGGGGCGTCCGAACTGGACCCGCTCCCCGGCGTAGTCCCGTGCGTGCTCCATGGCCGCCCGGGCGATGCCCAGGGACACGGCGGCCACGCTCAGACGCCCGATTTCCAGGGACGCCATGGCGTGGCCGAAGGCGGCTCCCGCCTCCCCCAGGAGGCCTTCGGGCTCCACCCGGACCCCCTCCAGCCCGATCTCCACGGTCCGGGAGGCGGCGAATCCCATGGTGGTCTCCCGCTTGCCCACCTCGTAGCCCGGGGCCTCCTGGTCCACCACGAAGAGGTTCATGGCCTTCTCCTCCCCCGCCCCCGCCTCCCCGTTCCGGGCGAAGACCAGGGTCAGGCCTCCCCGGTCTCCGTTCGTCACCCACTTCTTCCTTCCGTCCAGGATCCAACCCTCCCCGGACCTCCGACTCACGGTGCCCACGGAGCGGGCATCGCTTCCGGCCCCGGCCTCGGAGAGGGCATAGGCACCCAGGCGCTCCCCGTTGGCCAGAGAGGGAAGACAACGCTCCTGCTGCTCCCGGGTGCCCACGTGCCGAAGGAGGAAGGTGACGGGCCCGGAATGGATGGCCACCCCCAGGGCCACGGCGGGATCTCCCCAGGCGAGCTCCTCCAGGATCAGGAGATAGCTCACCAGGTCCAGGTCCAGCCCTCCCAGGTCTTCGGGAATCAGCATTCCCAGAAAACCCAGCTCCCCCAGCTTCGTGAAGATGTCCGGATCCAACTCCCGGGCCGCGTCCCACGCCGGAGCGTGGGGCCGGATCTCTCCCCGGGCGAACTCCCGGGCCAGGGCGCGAAGCTCCCGCTGCTCTTCCCGGAGTCGAATGGTCATGGCCGGCTACTTCTCGTATCCGTGGAAGCCCCGACCCGACTTCCGCCCCAACCAACCCGCCGCCACGTACTTCCTCAGCAGGGGACAGGGCCGATAGCGATCCTCGCCCAGGTCCCGGTGCAGGACCTGCAAAATGTCGAGGCACACGTCCAGGCCGATGAGGTCGGCCAGGGCCAGGGGTCCCATGGGATGGTTCATGCCCAGCTTCATCACCGTGTCGATGGCCTCCTCGTCGGCCACACCCTCCATGAGGGCGAAGACCGCCTCGTTGATCATGGGCATGAGGATCCGGTTCGACACGAAGCCCGGGAAGTCGTTCACCTCCACCGGAGTCTTCCCCAGCTCCCGGGCCAGCTCCATGACCGTGGCCGTGGTCTCATCATCCGTGGCCAGACCCCGGATGACCTCCACCAGCTTCATCACCGGCACCGGGTTCATGAAGTGCATTCCGATGACCTTCTCCGGACGCTCGGTGAAGGCGGCGATCTCGGTGACGGAGATGGAGGAGGTGTTGCTGGCCAGAATCGCCCCTTCCGGAGCCTCCTTGTCCAGGGTCCGGAAGATCTTCTCCTTGAGCTCCAGCTCCTCGGGAACGGCTTCCACCACGAGCTGGGCCTCGGCCACGGCGTCGTCCAAGTCCGTGGTGGTGGAGATCCGATCCAGGGCCTCGTCCTTCTCCCCGGCGCTGATGACCTCCTTCTTCACCTGTCGGTCCAGGTTCTTGAAGATGGTGTTCAGGGCCCGCTCCAGAAGGCCTTCCTCCATGTCCACCAGCGTCACCTTCCGCCCGGCCTGAGCACAGACGTGAGCGATGCCGTTTCCCATGGTTCCGCCACCGACGACGGCGATGCGATCCACACTCATGGTCTACTCCCCGTGATTCGGATTGCCATTCATGCCCTCTCCTCCGGCGACCCGCCCCGGGAGGGGGAGTCGTCCGGGAGGACGAGGGGTCGTGCCTGCACTGCTTCTCGACTGGGAGCCGGCCACCCTGCCCGCCACAGACCGACGGCGGCCAGGGCCACGATCCCCGTCGTGATCACCGAGCCCTCGGGTCCGAAGCTCCCCCCGTTGAGCCAGCCCGGCCCCCGGCTCACGGACTCCACGAAAGGGGCGTCGAAGAGGTCCAGGCCGCTGGTGGGAAGATCCGCCCAGAAGGCCTGGGCCCAGTTCCAGCCGGCATGAGCTCCCGTGGCCCACCACAGACTGGCGGTCTTGAGGTAGACGACGCCCAGGAAGAGGCCCGCCACCCCGATGTTCACGATCCCCAGGAGACTCAGGTTCGGGTTCCAGACGTGGAGGGCGGCGAAAGCCACCGAGGTGACCCAGAGAGCCCAGAGGCGCCCCCAGGCGTCGGCCAGAGCCTGGAGGACGTAGCCCCGCAGGAGGGCTTCCTCCACCGCCCCGTAGACCAGGAAGAACCACAGGGCCCTGGTGGCCATGTCCAGGTACGCTCCCCAGGTGCCCTCCTCCCCGGTCCATCCCACACCTCCCACCGTCCAGATGAGAAGGATGACCAGGAGGATCAGCCCCACCCCCAGGACCAGGCCCAGGAGGAGCTCTGCGGCCAGCACCGGGCGGAGGTAGAAGCCCAGGGCCCCGGGAGGGCGACCGTCCAGGCGCAAAGCCACCCATCCGCTGAAGACCGCCGCCAGGAGGGCGGGAAGCCCCTCGCCCGCCGGCACCGGCAGGGGAAGAAAGGAGAGGACCCCGGCGAAGAGGATGGTGAGGACCCCGAAGAGGAGAAGCCTCCACCCCAGGCGCACCCGGCCCGAAGGACTCCTGAAGATCTCCACTATCCTCGTCCCCCCGAGCACGACGGCCCCGGATGCACAGGGCACCCGAGGCCGATTCGGCGAGCCGGCTCGTCGGCAAGAGGAACAAGGCGCACAAGCCCGGAAGCCACGGACTCACCCGTCAGCCCATCTCCACGGACAGGGCCACGGCGTTTCCGCCACCCAGACAAAGGGCCGCCATCCCGGTATTGGCTCCCCGGTCCTTCATGGCGTACAGGAGGGTGACCAGCACCCGGGCTCCCGACGCTCCGATGGGGTGACCCAGGGCCACGGCTCCCCCGTGGACATTCAGGCGCTCCGGGTCCAATCCCAGCTCCTTCACATCCGCCAGCACCTGCACGGCGAAGGCCTCGTTCAGCTCCACCAGATCGTAGTCCCCCGCCGACTTCTCGTCCTTCTCCCAGAGCGTCCGGATGGCATGGATGGGCGCGAAGAAGAGCTCGTGGGGCTCCGTGGAGCCGGAGGCGTAGTTCAGGATGTTGGCCATGACCGGGAGGCCGTGGGCCTCGGCGAAGGCCAGGGAGGTGACCACCAGGGAGGCGGCCCCGTCGTTCAGACCCGGGGCGTTGCCCGGCGTGACCACCAGATTCTCGATTCCCTCCGGGGCGTCCTTGGGGAAGGCGGGACGAAGGCGGGCCAGAGCCTCCAGAGAGGTGTCTTTCCGGGGGCCCTCGTCGGTGTCCACCACGTTCACGCCCTTCCGGTGCTTCACCTCCACGGGAAGGATCTCGTCCTTGAACTTCCCGGCCTCCATGGCGGCGATGGCCTTCTGATGGGAGCCCAGGGCGAACTCGTCCGCCTCTTCCCGGGTGACCCCGGCCTTGTCGGCGGTGTACTCGGCATGCCCGCCCATGTGGCAGTTGCCGAAGGAGCACCAGAGACCGTCGTAGATGAGGCCGTCCTGGAGAGTCTGGTCACCGAACTTCACCCCACCCCGGTGTCCCCGGAGGTAGTAGGGCACGTTGGACATGGACTCGAAGCCCCCGGCCACGGCCACCTGGAGATCCCCGGCCCGGATGGCCTGGGCCGCCAGCATGACCGCCTTCAGGCCCGAGCCGCAGACCTTGTTGATGGTCATGGACGGAATGGTGGCGGGAATGCCCCCGCGGATGGCCGCCTGCCTGGCCGGCGCCTGACCCGCTCCGGCGGAGACCACGTTCCCCAGGATCACCTCCTCCACGGCGTCGGCGTCGATCCCGGCCCGCTCCACCGCCTCCTCCACGGTCAGGGCGCCGAGCTGGGTGGCCTCCAGAGAGGAGAGCCCCCCGAGAAACCGGCCGATGGGGGTCCGGACACCGGAGAGGATCACGGGGATTCTGGCCTTGTCCGTCATGTGTGCGTCTCCCTTTCTCCTTGCGTTGGCTGCTGCCTCGTCTGCCGCTTTGATTCCTGCCTCGGATCCTGCGCTGGCTCCTGCTTCGGCTCCTGCGCTGGCCCCTGCCCTGGCTGCTGCGTTGGCTGCTGCGTTGACGCCTGCAGTGGCTCCTGTCCGGGCTCCCACAGCGGCTCCGGCACCCACCGCCGCCGGCCCGGGCGGGCGAGTAAGATACGGCGAAGACCTCCCCGAGGCACGGGGGGCCGGGGGCCCGGGGGCCCAAGCCGATCTGGTCTTCAGGTCTCCGGATCCGGGATGGGCTCCCCCTCCAGATCCAGGAGAACCGCGGTGTCTTCCCCTGGATCCATGCGTCCCCAGGGAATCCGGGTGTCGTGCTGGAAGATGAGGATCCAGCCCTCCTCCCGGGCCTGTTCCCAGATCCTCCTCTTGGTCTCCAGGGTCACCAGGGGCTGGAGGTCGTAGCCCATGATCCAGGGCAGGGGCAGGTGCGCCACCGTGGGGCAAAGATCCGCCAGGAAGAGGGCCGACTCCCCGTCCCCCTCCAGGAGGACGGACTGGTGGTAGGGGGTATGGCCCGGCGTGGACAGGAGACGGACGCCCGGGACCAGCTCCAGCTCTCCCTCCACGGGATCCACCCGCTCCCCCTTCACCAGGGGGGCGAAGTTCTTGGTCATGTAGGAGGCCCGGACCCGCTCGTTGGGGGAGTGGGCGAACTCCAGCTCCCCGAGCTGGATCACGTAGCGGGCCTGGGGAAAGGCCGGTCGGGGCGGGTCGTCCTCCCCCCCGGGGGCCAGGACCGTGTTGCCTCCGGCATGGTCGAAGTGCAGGTGGGTGTTCACCACCAGGTCCACATCGGCGGGCTCCACCCCCAGGGAACGTAGACCGTCCTCCAAACGGGTGGGGCTTCCCTGGTTCTCCACCCCGTAGATGTCCCGGAACTTCTCCGACTCCTTGTTTCCGATCCCCGTGTCCACCAGGACCAGGTGGTTCGGTGCCTCCACCAGCAGGCAGCGGAGGGCCAGGGGGATCCGGTGGCGATCATCCGGGGGGATCCTCTTCTCCCAGAGAGGACGGGGCACGACACCGAACATGGCTCCGCCATCCAGCCACTGGAGGCCTGCCTCCACGGCGTGGACCCGCATTCCCCCCACCTCCAACGTGCGGGTCAGGGGCAGATCTTCGGCCTTCGGCTGTGTCCATCCCGCCATCCCTCACTCCTTTCCAAGATCGTTCACGCTCTGCTTCGTGGCCCCGACCCGGAATCGCCAGGAGCACGCCCCCGGCGAGCCGTTCCGACCCGAGGCATCCTCAACCCCTTCCCTTCCCCCGGGCCCCCAGCAGGTGGTTCAGCCGGGACAGGTCCCGGATCCCCCGGGCCCGGGCCAGGTCCAGCAAGCGGAGAAAGACCCGGGCCGTGGCCAGGGCGTCTCCGTAGGCCCGGTGCCGGGCGGGGAGTGGAATGCCGAAATGGGTGGACACGGCATCCAGGTTCCGGCGCCGGAGCTCGGGCACCAGGCGGCGGCTCAGCCGGACGGTGCACAGGCGGGGCTCCCGGGGGACCCGTCCCAGGGCGTCCCCGAGCTGATGGCTCACGAACCGCCAGTCGAAGCTCACGTTGTGGGCCACGAAGACCCTGCCCTCCAGGCGCTCCAGGAGGGGGTCCGCCACCTCTTCGAAGAAGGGGGCGTCGGCCACCATCCGATCATGGATGCCCGTGAGCCGGGCGATTCTGGGAGGGATGGGACGTCCCGGATTCACCAGGGTCTGGAAGTCGTCCTGGATGATCCCGTCCCGGATCTCCACCACAGCCACCTCGGTGATCCGGTGTCCCCCCCCCGGGCTCCCCCCCGTGGTTTCCACGTCCACCACGGCGTAGGAGAGGCGCTCCAGCTCCTCCTCCGGAGGGGCCGCATCGCCCGGCTCACTCAGGGACCACTGCCCCTGCCCATCCACCCGGAAGCGGGGGTCGGCCCCCAGGAGGGCGAAGACGGCAGCGGAGGCCGCCCCGTCGTTCCCCGAGAGCCCCATGATGCGCCGAGCCAGCTCCAGGGTGTGCACCGAGCCGCCCTGGAGGAGGACCGCCGCCCTTCGGACCAGGGACGGCTCACTCCTCATGCCCACGGATTCTGAACGGGCCCCTCCGGCCTTCCATCCGGGGGTCTCCTCCCTCTGTGCACGGCAGAAAACGGGGGGCCAATGTAGGCGGCGGGCACCGTCACCTCAAGGCGCTCAGCCCGGCCGAAATCCGGATGAAGTCCTCCGGGGAGAAGGTCTCGGGCCGCCGGCGGAGATCGAACCCCGTGACCTCCTCCAGGCGGGCCACCTGGTCCCGGGCCAGACCCAGCTCCGGATGGGTCCGGAGGATGGTCTGGAATTGCTTCCGCCGAAGCTGAAAGGCCGCCCGGGTGAGAGTCCGGAGGGCTCGCTCCTCTCCGGGGGAGAGGGGTTCGGGCCTCATAGGCCGGATGCGGAGAACCGTGGAGTCCACGGCGGGAACGGGCCGGAAGGCGGAGGCGGGCAGGTCCAGGACCTTCTCCACCGCGGCCACGCTCCGGACCCCCACGGAAAGGGCTCCGAACTCCGTGCTGCCCGGTGGGGAGAGGATTCGTCGGGCCACTTCCCGCTGGACCATGAGGAGGATGGTCCCGGGCCGGGGGCGTTCCAGGAGGTGGAAGAGGATGGGAGTGGTGATGTTGTAGGGAATATTGCCCACCACCTTCAGCTCCGCCACCGAGTCCCCGGGGGGAAGGACCTCCGGGAGCCGGACCTCCAGGATGTCCTCTTCCACCACCGTAACCCCGGCCTCCCGCCCGTACTCCTCGGCCAGGCGGCGAGCCAGCTGGCGGTCCAGCTCCACAAGGATCAGGGCCCTGCAGCGGCCCGCCAGGTGGCGGGTCAGGGCCCCCCTTCCGGGGCCGATCTCCAGGATGACATCCCGGGGCCGGGGATCCAGGGCCCCGACGATCTTGCGCTGCAGGTTCCCGTCCACCAGGAAGTTCTGCCCCAGGGATCGCTTGGCCCGGTGCTCCACGATCCGGCTCAGACCCTCATGAGCAAGGCCGTGCGGTCGTCGGCAGGTATGGCGGGGCTGGCCTCCTCGGCCCTCCGGAAGAGGGCTTCCACCACGGCCTCCAGGTTCCCCTTCCGCCCGCCCATGGCCGTCCTCAGCACGGCTTCCTCCCCCTTTTCCCCTTCCACGGCCGACAGGGTATCGGAGAGGCCGTCGGTGAAGAGGAAGAGAACGTCCTCCGCCGGGGTCCACGGGACGGTGCGGGCCTGGAAGGACCCGGGCCCGGCGATGCCCACAGGGGGATCCGTGGCTCCCAGGCGCTCGTAGCTCCCGTCCTCGTGGAGGGCGAAGGCGTGGGGGTGCCCGGCGTTGGCGTAGGTGAGCTTTCCGTCCCCGGGATCCAGGATCCCGTAGAACAGGGAGAGGTACATCTCCGTGGTCTCCAGCTCGTCCCGGAGGGCGTCGTCCAGGTACCGGAAAACCCGGGACGGCTCGCCCACCTCCAGGGCGAAGATGGCCGCCGCGCTCATGGATAGGGCCATGATGAGGGCCGCCGGGAACCCGTGGGTGGACACGTCTCCGATCATGACGCCGAACCGCCCCCCCGGGAGGTGGAGAAGGTGGAAGAAGTCTCCTCCCACCTGCTCCGCCGGCTGGACCCGGGCCGCCACGTCGGCGCCCTCGAAGGCCGATGCATCGGGAAGGAGCTTCATCTGGAGGTTGTGGGCCAGCTCCATCTCCCGGGCCACCCGTTCCTGGGCCAGGCTTTCCCGGATGAGACGGTGATTCTCCAGGGCTGCCCCCACCTGACTGGCGATGGCCGACAGGAGCTTCTGGTCCCCGGCGGTGAACCGGCCCCCCTTGCGCCGGCCGATGAGGTTCACCACCCCCACGGTCCGGGCCTCGCCGGCGGGGGGAGAGTAGCGGATGGGCACGGAGAGGAGGGAGTCTCCCGTCTCCTCCACCGGCGCCCGGGTATCCCGGGGAAAGCCGGCCCTGGCCACGATGAGAGGCCTCCCCTCCCGGAACACCTGGGCCGTCACCGAGTGGGGATCGTCCACCGCCAGGGGTCCCCCCAGACCCTCCTCCCCCACCGCCGCCACCAGCTCCAGGGCCCGGTGGTCCTGGTCGAACACCCACAGGGAGCCTCGCCGGGCCCCCAGGACGTCGCAGACCTCTCCCAGGATCACCCGTGCGGCATCATCCAGGCGGAGGAGGGATCCCAGGGTCTCGCTGATGGAATAGAGAAGGTTGATCTCCTCGTAGCGCTCGCTCAGCTCGTAGGTGAAGAAGCGAACCTCCTGGGAGAGCTCCAGGACCCGCTCCAGGGAGGCCACCACCAGCTCCGCCAGGGACTCCTCCCTTCCCCGGGGAGCCCCGACGAGCTCCAACTCCAGGTCGGGACCGTCCCGGACCGAGAGGGTGCGCCGGATGACCGCTTCCTCCCCGGTCTCCGGGCCGGCGGAACCCGGATCCGGGACATGGGCGCCCCGGCCCAGGGGATACAGGAGAACGTCCGCCTCTCCCTCCCGGCCGCACTGGTAGAGGCGCAGACCCATCGAGAGGGCTTGTTCGAAGTCCTGCAGGGTTTGTCGAAGGGGGTCGGGAAGGGTCCGGAGGGGCGGGACCTCTGGCGTCATGCCACGGCTCCGCCGTCCGCCCCCGGACCATCGGCCTCGGGGGGGAGGCGGAGGACGAGGGTCACACTGTTGCCCCGGTCGTTGAAGTGGACCTCGTCCAGAAGCTCCCGCATGAGGAAGATCCCTCGACCGTTGGGCTTCAGGAGATTCCCCGGGGCCGTGGGATCCGGCAGCTCCCGGAAATCGAAGCCCTGCCCCTCGTCCGTGACCCGAGCCGTGATGCGAGAATCCTGCAGCGCCACCTCCACCCGCACCCGCTTGGACGGGTCCTTCCCGTTGCCGTAGAGAATGGCGTTGGAAAGGGCCTCGGTGAGACCCACCCTGAGATTCAGGCGGAGCTTTCGGGGATCGTCGGCGCAGGTACGGCACCGCTGCATGACGAAGTCCACGGCCTCCTCGATGGAGGCCAGGTCATTGGGCAGGTCCAGTACCAGGTCTGGAGGCATAGGCCGACGGCTTCTCCTCACGGTCTCGGCTTACTGTCCAGGAGATCAGAGCCCTTCCAGGGCTGCCTCTCTGGAATCGGCGATCTTGAAGAGAGTGTCCAGCTTCGTGAGCTCGAAGAGGGTGCGGAGATCCTCGTTCAGGTTGGCCAGCCGGAGCTCGCCCCCCTGCTCACGGATCTTCTTGGACAGGCTCACCAGGACCCCGAGCCCGGAGGAGTCGATGTATCCGGTCTTCTCGAAGTCCACGACGAACTTGCGTTCCCCGTTCTCCAGCTCCTCGAGGACCTTCTGCTTCAGCTCCTGGCGATTTCCAACGATGAGCTGCCCCTCCACATCCACCACAAGCACGTCGTCCACCTTCTCGACCTGGAAACCCATTGGCCCTCCCTGAGATGGCTCGCCACCCCCCGAAGAACGGAGGGACGGAACGGGACCCGGTCCACGCAGGCACCGGCGTAAGCTGGGGAAATGATAAAAGGCAAAGGGGCGGAGAATCAAGTCATGGACAGTTTCTCCTGCAGCGCCCGGTGCACCGGAGGGGATACGAAATGGCTCACGTCACCCCCCAGGGCCGCCACTTCCCGGACCAGGGAAGCGGAGAGGAAGGAGAAGGGAACGTCCGGAGTCAGGAAGACGGTCTCCACGTCGGACCAGAGCTCCCGGTTCATCTGGGCCATCTGGAACTCGTACTCGAAGTCCGAGACCGCCCGCAGCCCACGGATGATGCAGTGGGCCCCCCTTTCCCGGGCGAAGTCCATGAGAAGACCGGTGAAGCTCACGCATTCCACCCTGGGGTGGTCCTGGAAGACCTCCTCCAGGAGCACCACCCGTTCCTCCACGCTGAAGAGGGTCTTCTTGGACTGGGTGGCGCTTTCCGCCACGGCGATGAGGAGGCGGTCCGCCAGCCTCAGCGTGCGCCGGGCGATGTCTTCGTGCCCCAGGGTCACCGGATCGAAGGAGCCGGGGTAGATGGCCAGAACGTCGTCGGGTCGTGGACTCATGGATGGTACGCCAGGATGGAGATGGTGGTGTCGCCGTAGCGTCTCTGCCGCAGGTCCTCCAGGGCCGGGAGGCTTTCCGCCGTACGATGCTCCACCCAGAGCTCCCGGGCAAAGCCCTCCCGGGCGAAGAGCTCCAGCAGGCGGGCGGCCAGACCTCGGTCGTAGGGAGGATCGGCCAAGGCCAGGTCGAAGGCCAGGGGCTCCAGCTTCCGAACGTGGGCCAGGGCATCCCCGCGAATCACCCGACACTCCTCCTGGGCCCCCAGGAGTCGGATGTTGGCCTCCAGGGTCTGCAGGGCCGGCCGGGCCTTCTCCACGAAGACGACCTCCCGGGCTCCCCGGCTCAGGGCTTCCAGGCCCAGGGCTCCGGAGCCGGCGAAGAGGTCCAGGACCCTGGCTTCCGGGAGGCGGGGTCCCAGAGCCGACATCCAGGCTTCCCGTACCCGGTCCGTGGTGGGACGGGTCCTTCCCCCCCGAACGGCCTTCAATCCGTGGCCCCGCCAGCGGCCGGCGATGATCCTCATGGTGTGAGGACCTCCGGGCGGGTCAGGCGGATGTCCCGGAGGCGGGCCTGCAGGGTCCGGATGCCCCGGTACTCGTTCTCCTGGAGGTGGAAGGCCACGTCCACAGGCCCCCGGCCCAGGTTCGCCGGTGTGATGCGGTTGGCCATGCGGAAGCCGATGGCCTCCAGCTCCGCCTTCTCCTGTCGCAGACGGAGCTTCAGGTGGTCCTCCCCTACCACCCGGGGGGTCCCGGACAGAGCCACGTTCCGGGCCAGGAAGAGGGGGCGGGGATTGCCCAGTCCGTGGGGTCCCAGGTAGCGGAGATAGCCATGGAGCTCCGCCGACATCTCCCCCAGCTCCACTTCCAGCTCCGGGGCCAGGGAGGGCCGGAGGTCCAGTCCGGCCAGGCGCTCCCGGGCCTCGGCACCGAGGGCCTCACGGAAGGCATCCACACGGTCCCGGGCGATCTCCAGGCCGGCGGCCTGGCTATGGCCTCCGAACCTCTCCAGGAGGCTCCCGCAGGCTCGAATGGCCTCCAGGAGGTGGAACCCGGGGATGGAGCGGGCGCTGCCCTTCCCCCGCTCCCCGTCCAGGGCGATCATGACCGCCGGCCGGTGAAAGCGCTCCACGATGCGTGAGGCCACGATTCCCACCACCCCGGGGTGCCAGCCTTCCGAGGCCAGGACCAGGGCGTGGTCCCGCTCCGGGTCGAAGGTCCGGGCCAGCATGTCCAGGGCCTCCTCCAGGGTCCTCCGATCCTCGGCCTGCCGCTCCTGGTTCAAGCTCTCCGCCTCCTGGGCCAGGCGAGCGGCCTCGGGGATCCGGTCCGTGAGGAGGAGCTCCAGGCCCATGGCAGGTTCTCCCAGGCGGCCCACGGCGTTCAGACGGGGGGCCAGGAGGAAGCTCACCGACCCCGCCGTCACCTGGGAGCCGTTCAGGCCGGCCCGGGCCAACAGAGCCCGGAGACCCGGCAGGCGGGTCCGGGTGAGAGCCTTCAGACCGTACCGGGCCAGGATCCGGTTCTCGCCCGTCAGGGGCACCAGGTCCGCCACGGTGGCCAGCCCCACCAGGTCCAGGTGGGGATGCAGCTCCTCCTCCCCCACTCCCCAGGCCTGGGCCAGGCCCTGGCAGAGCTTGAAGGCCACGCCGGTTCCCGAGAGGTGGGGGAAGGGATAGGTCTCGTCCGTCCTCCCGGGATTCAGGACCGCCAGGGCGCCGGGCAGCTTCGGTCCCGGGGCGTGGTGGTCCGTGACGATGACGTCCATGCCGGCCCTGCGGGCCTCCTCCACGGCCTCCATGGCCAGGATCCCGCAATCCACGGTGAGGAGAAGACCCGCCCCGGCGGACCGGGCCGCCTCCAGGCCCGCCGGGCCCAGGTCGTAGCCGTCCCGGAGCCGGTGGGGGACGAAGGGGACCACCTTCCCTCCCAGACGCCGGAGCCACCGGGTCAGGAGGGCCGCACCCGCCATGCCGTCCACGTCGTAGTCCCCGTGGACGAAGATCACCTCCTCCTCCTGCACGGCCTTTCCGATCCTGGCCACAGCCCGGGGCAGGTCCGTCAGGGCCTCGGGAGGGTGGAGACCGCTGAGGAGGGGGCGGAGAAAGGCCTTGGCCTCCTCCGGGTCTTCCACACCCCGGCCCACCAGGACCCCGCAGAGGGCCCGGGGGAGCTTCAGGGCCCGGACCAGGGTCTCCACCTTCTCCAGACTCGGAGCCGGAGCCTCCTCCCAGAGGGGGGCCGGCGGGGGCGCCAGGGGCACGGAGGGACTCAGGACTCCTCCTCGCCGGCTTCCCCATCCCCACCCTTCTCTTCTCCCTCCGGCTCCGGTGCGGGGGTGAGGATGACGCCGCAGGCTTCGCACGTCACCATGCCCCGGCCCTCCCGGATCTCGTTCTGGACCTGGAGGGGCACGAGGCTGAAGCAGTGGCCGCAGGCACCATCGGGAGTGAGACTGGAGATGGCCACCGATCGACCTCCCTGCCGGATGCGGTCGTAGGCCCGGAGCTCCCCCACCTCCAGGGTGGCGGCGTAGGCCTTCCGCTCCTCCTCCAGCTCCTCCAGGGCTTTCCGGGTGGTTTCCCGCTCCTCCAGGAGAGCCTGCCGTCGGGGCTCCACCGCCTCCCGGGCGGCCCCTTCCTCCGCCTCCAGCTCCTCCACCCGGGCTTCCAGCTTCCGGATCTGGTCCAACAGGCCCAGGGCTTCCTGCTCCTCTCCCTCCAGGGTCTGGCGAACCAGGTCCAGCTCCGCCTCCACCGCCGCCTGCTCCCGGAGGTTCCGCACCGACTTCAGCTTCTCCTGGAGCTTCTTGACCCGGCTCCGGCGGTCGTCCGCCGAGCGTTCCAGATGCCGCTCTTCCCGTTTCATCTGCTCGAGACGGGCCCGGGCCTCGGAGGCTTCCTTCTCCAGGGCCAAAGCCGGCTCTTCCACCTCCTCCAGCAGGGGGTCGAACTCCGCCAGCCTGGACCGGGTCTGTTCCAGTCTGGTATCCAGGTCCTGCAATCCCTTGAGCGTTCGTGAGCTCTTGTCGGTCATGGGTGCCACTCTACTCATGCGTGGGTTCGGAAGGTAGCTGGCGCCGCCGGATGGCCATCCGCCAGTCCATGGTCAGTTCTCTGCGCAGCTGGTCCAGCTGCTGGATCTCCCGGAGGAGGGCGCTCTGCCGGTCCGGATCCGTCTCCCTGCGGAGCTCCTGACGGAGCTCCTCCGCCTGCCGGGCCAGGGGGGCCTCCTTGATCTGTCCCACCGCCCCCTGGAAGGTCTCCCTCAGGCCCGTGAGCCGCTCCTCGCTGGCCAGCAGCTCCTCCAGCAGCCCGACGGCCTCCGGATCCATGGACTCGGGGGGATGGCTGAGCTCCGGGTCCGACACCAGGGCCCGGAAGACCCGGGCTCGGGCCGGATTCGTGAAGTCCTCGGGCTCCAGGCGCTCCGCCGCCTCCTCGATGTAGTCCCGGGATCGGACCATGATGAGGAGGATTCTCCGCTCGGCTCCCAGGGTGGGGCTTCGTTCCTCCAGCCGACGGCCCCGGGACTGGGGATCCGGACGGGCCCGGGACACCGGCGGGACCGGGGCTCTGCGGACCTCCGCTTCCAGGGTCTCGCGGCGAACCCCCGTCCGCTCCGCCACGTTGGCCACGTAGATGTCCCGGAGGGCCGGGTCCCTGGCCGCACGGAGGGTGGGCAGAAGCCGATCGACGGCGTCCCGGATTCTCTCGATGGAGGAGAAGTAGTCCCGTTCCTCCAGGATCTGGAGCTTGCGGTCCAGGACGTCCAGGGCCTGCCCCACGTAGTCCTCCAGCTTCCGGGCCCCTTCCTTCTGGATGACCGTATCCGGGTCTTCCCCTGGGGGGAGGGTAACCACGGAGGGATGCAACCCCGCAGTCAGGAGAATGTCCCCGGCCCGAAACGTGGCCCGGAGCCCGGCGGGATCGCTGTCGAAGAGGAGGAAGACCTTCGTGCAGTAGCGGGACAGGAGCTGGGCCTGCTCCTCCGTCATGGACGTCCCCAGGGGCGCCACGGCGTTCTCCATTCCCCCGGCGGCCAGGGACACCACGTCCATGTACCCCTCCACCACCAGGGCTCCCTCCTCCTTCCGGATGGCGTTCTTGGCCCAGGACAGGCCGTAGAGGACCTGGCTCTTGTGATAGATGGGGCTCTCCGGGGAGTTCAGGTACTTGGGCACTCCCTTTCCCCCCTTCCCCAGGATCCTGCCCCCGAAGGCCACCACCCGTCCGCTGACGGACTCGATGGGAAAGACGATCCGGTCCCGGAACCGGTCGTAGGGATCCCGGGAGGGGTCCCGCTGGATGAGGAGCCCCACCTCCAGGAGGAGGTCGTCGCCCATACCGTGCTTGGCCGCCGCGTCCCGGAGGGCTCGCCACGCCTCCGGGGCGTAGCCCAGGCCGAAGCGGCGGGCCGTGTCTTCGTCGATGCCCCTGCCCTCCAGGTACCGGCGGGCCCGGCGGCCCTCCTCATGGCTCCACAGCCGGTCCTGGAAGAACTGACGGGCGAAGGCGTTCACCTCGAAGAGGTGGCGGTTCGGGTCCTCCCGTCCCTCCCGGGGGTCGTCCCGGATCTCGATCCCCACCCGTTCCGCCACGGCCTTCACCGCTTCCACGAAGCTCAGGCCCCGGGTCTTCATGAGGAAGGTGAAGACGTCGCCGGACTCCCCGCAGCCGAAGCAGTTGTAGAAGCCCTTGGAGGGCACCACGTAGAAGCTGGGCGTCCGTTCCTCGTGGAAGGGGCAGCGGGCCCGGTAGTCCTTCCCTGCCCGCTTCAGGGGCACGTGCTCCCCGATGATCTCCACGATGTCGGCCCGGGCCCGGACCTCCTCCACCACCTCGTCGGGAATCACGGCCGCCCCCTCATGAGAACCTCGCGATGGTCACGCCGGCTCCCCCTTCCGACGGCTTGCCCATGCGGAAGCTCTTCACCCGGCTCTCCCCGGTGAGGATCTCCGCCACCCGCTGCCGCAGAGCCCCGGTCCCCTTCCCGTGGATGATACGGATCTCCTCCAGCCCTCCCAGCACGGCCTGGTCCAGGGCCCGCTCCACTTCCAGGTCCACCTCCGCCACCCGGAGACCTCGGAGGTCGATCTCCGGGGACGCGGAGACCTCCGGCCCCTGCCACGCCGCAGCTCCTCCCCCGGACTTCCCTGCCCCGGACGTGCCTCCCTCCGCCGTCTCCGCCGTCCGCCGACCGCCGGGCTCCTCGCCGCCGGGCCCACCGGAGGCCTCCCCCAGGGGCACCAGCTCCGTGGGAGACACCTGGAGCCGGATTCCCGAGCTCTCCACCACCACCCGGTCGTCCCGGTGCTCCACCACCCGGCCCTTGGCTCCGGAACCTGCCAGCTTCACCCGGTCTCCCGGGGAAAACCCGCCGGACCCCTCCCATCTCTCCTGCGCATCCGCCCCGGCGTCCCGGGGGGTTCGCTCCCGGTGTCGCTGGGCTGCGTCCTCCACCCGCTTCCGGGCCCGGTGGCTGGCCTCCTCCAGGGCCTCGCCCCCCCGGGCCTCCCCCGGCTTCTCCCCGGCCCCCCTCACCTCCTGGATGGCCTCCTCCACCTCCTGCCGGGCCTCCAGGAGCATCTGCCGCGCTTCCTCCCGGGCCCGGGCCTCCGCCGTGCTCTCCCGTTCCCTGAGCTCCTCCTCCCGTTCCTTCAGCTCCGCCCGGAGCCGATGGGTCTCCTCCTTCTCCCGGTTCAGGGAGGCCAGCAGGGTGGAAGCCTCCTTCTCCTTCCGCTCCAGGGCGGTGAGGAGGTCCTCCATGCGAGCCTCCTCCCGGGGGAGGTGGCCCTCGGCCCGATCCAGGATCTTCGGGGGGAACCCCAGCCGCCGGGCGATGGCCAGGCCGTAGCTCCGGCCGGGACGGCCCTTGAGGAGGTGGTAGGTAGGCTCGATCCGATCCGGATCGAACTGGAGGGAGGCGTTCACCACCCCGCTCCCCGGGGCGTCCAACTGCTTCAGGGCTCCCAGGTGGGAGGTCACCATGGTCAGGGTGCCCCGGTCCACCAGCTCCTCCAGGATGGCCCTGGACAGGGCCACTCCCTCCTGGGGGTCCGTCCCGGTGCCCATCTCGTCGATGAGGGCCAGGGAGGCGGGCCCGGCGTGGGTGAGGATCTCCCTCAGGTTGGACAGGTGGGCGGAGAAGGTGGATAGGCTCTCGGCGATGGACTGCTCGTCGCCGATATCGGCGAAGACATCGTTGAACCAGGGGAGCCGGCTGCCGGGACCCACCGGAGGCACGATCCCGCTCTGGGTCAGGGCCACGATGAGGCCCAGGGCCTTGAGGAAGACCGTCTTGCCCCCGGTGTTGGGGCCGGACACCACCAGGGCCCGCTCCCCGGGATCCATGCGAAGGTGGAAGGGCACCACCTCCTCGCCTTCCCGGGCCAGCAGGAGGGGGTGCCGGCCCGCCACCACCTCCAGCTCCTGGCTCTCCGGTCCCAGGAGCCGGGGAGCCCGTCCACCCCAGGCCAGGGCCGTCCGGGCCCGGGCGTAGAGGGTGTCGAAAACCACCAGGGCCTCCTGGGAGCCCACCAGGAGGGGATGGGCCGGCCGGAGGGCCTCCGACTCCTCCCGGAGGATACGCTGGATCTCCCGGGATTCCTCCCTCTCCAGGTCCTTCACCTCGTTCATGAGCTCCAGGGCCAGGGGAGGCTCCACGAAGAGGGTGGCCCCGGTGGCGGACTCGTCCATGACCACGCCCCCCACCTCCCCCTTTCCTTCTCGCCGGACGGGAATCACGTAGCGGCCGTCCCGGATGGTCACCGAGGCGTCCGGGACCCGGAAACGCTCGGAGAGGGAGCGCAGGTAGCCCTCCAGGGCCCGGACGATTCGGTTGTGGGCGTTCCGCAGGCGCTTCCGGATGCGACCCAGCTCCTTGCTGGCCGAGTCCAGTACGGCCCCCTCCGGGTCCGCGATCTGCCGGAGCCTCTTCTCCCGCTCCGGGTCCCGGTGGAGACGTTCCTCCAGGAAGGCCAGGCCCGGAAGGTCCTCCCGGGCCTCCCGAAGTCCCCTGGCCAGCTCCCGTCCCGCCGTCAGGAGAAGAGCCACGGCGTAGAGATCCAGGGGCTCCAGGACGCTTCCCTCCACCCTCAGCCGCTTCAGGCCCCGCCGGGCGTCGGGGATCTCCGGAACCATCCAGTCCGGCCGGCGATCCAGGAAGCCCGCCAGCTCCTCCACCTTCTCCAGCTCCCGCTGCACCGTCTCCATCCCGGATCCCGGGGTCATCTCCAGGACCCGCTCCCGCCCCAGGGGGCTCAGGGCCCGATCCGCCACCAGTTCCAGGACCTTCCGATACTCCAGGACCGTCAGGGCATGGCGGTTCACGGCGTCCTCCACACCCATGGACGGGCCCCATACGGGGAACGGGCGCCGACCGGCCGGTCGGCGCCCGTTTCCGGACATCTGCGGTGTTGGCGACGGGCCCTCATCACCCGGCCAACTCCTCCCGGACGATCCGGTTGGCTTCCTTGCCGTCGAATCGCCCCTTCAACCGGGGCATGAGACGCCCCATGACAGGTCCCAGCTCCCGGGGGCCCTCCTGGAGGATCTCCCGGACCATCTCCCGGACCGCCTCTTCGGAGAGCTCCTCCGGGAGGTATTCCTGGAGGATCCCGGCTTCCGTCTCTTCCTTCTCCGCCAGCTCGGGCCGTCCCCCTTCCCTCATCTGCCGGGCCGCGTCCTTCCGGCTCTTCACTCCCTTGGACAACACCTCCACCACCATGGGGTCGTCCGCCTCCTCCCCCACCTCGATCTCCCGATTCCGGAGCTCGGAAAGGGTGGTGGACAGAACCAGCGTCCGGAGCTTCTCCCGGCCCTTTCTGGCCTTTTTCAGGTCCTCCTCGAGTCGGGCTTTCAAGGCTGCACCCACGTCGTCCCCCCTCCTGGGGCCTGCAACGTCATCCAGCGAACCGCCAGCAAAAAAAGCTACCCGGTTCTCATCCGGGAGGCCACCCCATGGGCCGGCCACCCAGGACGTGCAGGTGGATGTGGAAAACGGTCTGCCCCGCCTCTGCACCGGCGTTCACCACCATGCGGTAGCCCTTCTCGTCGATTCCCTCCTCTCGGGCCAGGTCCCGGGCCACGAGGAAGAGCTTGCCCATGACCTCGGTGTCCGCGGCATCCAGCTCCGTGACGGAACGGATGTGCTTCCGGGGGATGACCAGAATGTGGGTGGGGGCCTGGGGATTCACGTCCTGGAACGCCACCACGTCCGGGGTCTCCCGGACGATCTCGGCCGGGACCTCCCCCTGGGCGATCTTGCAGAAGAGACAGTCGGAATCGGGCAACGGAGACCTCCTGGAGGGAGATGGGCGAGACCTTCCGGGAAACCCGGGAGTCTCGACAGGGACGGGGGCATGAGCGAAGAACAACATGCCCAGAGGGAGAGCGGGCCGCAATCGTCTCGTTCAGCCATGGGCGGGCCCGGTCCCGCCGACGAAGTTCACGACAATTCCCCATGGGAAGGCTTCAGGGCCCAACGCCACCTGAGGGCGTCCAGGCCCCATGCCATGGGGAGGCTTCAGGGCCCAACGCCACCGGAAGGCGTCCAGGCCCCATGCCGTCGGAAGGCCTCAAGGCCCGGCCACCATCGGAAGGGCTCGAGGCCCACACCAGGGAGGTTTCGGTGAGCCGCTGGTTCGAGACCCTGCGCGAGATCCTGGATCGGGCCCCCACACGGGCCCTCCCTCTCACCACCCTTCGGCTCCAACTCCGAGCCCAGGGGGTTCCCATGCCCGGGGGGCCCGCCTGGCTGCGGAAGAGCCTGGAGGAGAACGACGGCTTTCGGGTCATTCCCGCTCGTCGGGGGCCCTGGGCCCGCTGGGCCACGGAGGCTCCCCCCATGGCCCGGGCGCCGGAGGGCACCCGGGCAGGAGACGGGAGGGGCGGGGAAAAGACTCCGGAAGCGTGGATCCTCCTCCGTCAGCCCGTCTCTCTCGCCTACGGCCCCCGGGAACGCACCCTGAGCCGAATCCGGGAGGGGCTCCTGGCCTGGGGGGAGGAGCTGGACGAAGGGTCTCCCTCGTCCGTGGCCCGCTGGATCCGGGCCAATCGGCAGCTGGAGATCCTCTGTCGGGTCCTGCAGGGGGGAAAGCCCTGAAGGGCTGTTGCCCGGCCCTTCAAGGGCTGTTACCCGGCCCTAATCCGCCGAAAGCCGGAAGGCCCCGGTCCACCACTCCCCCTCCCGATCCTCGTCCGTGGGGAAGAAGCCCGTCCGCCGGCAGGCCGAGGCCATCTCTTCCCGCTCCCGGACCAGGATTCCGCTGAGAATCAGCCATCCCCCGGGAGCGAGACTCCGGGCGAACGCCGGCAACAGGGGGAGGAGAAGGAGGCGCTGGAGGTTGGCCACGATGCCGTGCCAGGGACGTCCCTGGAGGGGCTCCTCCCCCCGGACCACCCTTCGGCGAAGGGTCACCGTCCGGTCCAGGCCGTTGGCTTCCAGGTTCTGGCGGGCCGCCTCACAGGCCAGCTCGTCCATCTCCAGGGCCAGGACCTCCCGGGCCCCCAGGAGGGCGGCGGCCATGGAGAGGATGGCGGAGCCGGCCCCCACGTCCACCACCCGGTCCCCGGCCGTCACCCGCCGGTCCAGGAGTCGGAGACAGCCCCGGGTGGTGGCATGCTCCGCGGTCCCGAAGGCCATCCCGGGATCCAGGATGATGAGGAGATCGTCGGGCCCGGTCTCGGGAACGTCCCAACTGGGAGCCACCACCAGGCGAGGAGTGATCCGCCGCACTCCCAGGCCCTGTCTCCAGAGGTGCTCCCAATCCTCCTGGGCCTGCCAGTCCCCCTCCACTTCCGCCGCCTCCCCCAGGAGAGCCTCCCATCGGCGCCGGAGCCCGTCCAGGAGGGCTTCCGGATCCTCAGGGGACTCCACCCAGGTACGGAGGCGATCCCCCGCCTCCTGGACTCCCCGGCCTCCCAGCTCCATGAGGGCCTGGGGAAGGAGATCCCGCCCGGGGCCCGCCGGGGCCCGGACCGTGATCCGGAACCAACGGTTCAGGAAAGAGCCTCCTTGACCCGGGACCAGAATCCCTTGCCCCGGGGCTGGCCCAGGTCCTCCGGGGGCTCCTCCTCCAGCTCCCGGAGCTGCCGGAGGAGGTCTTCCTGCTCCCGACTGAGGTCCTGGGGCGTCCAGATGCGGATGCGCACCAGCTGGTCGCCCCGGCTGCGGCCGTGGAGCGTGGGCAGACCCTGTCCCCGGAGACGGAGGACCTCGCCACTCTGGGTCCCGGCGGGGATGGTGAGGCGGACCGAGCCCTCCACGGTGGGCACCTCCACCGAGTCTCCCAGGGCCGCCTGGGAGAAGGTGACGGGGAGCTCCACCAGGAGGTTTTCACCGTCCCGGACGAATCGGGGATCCTCCTCTACATCCAGGAGGACCACCACGTCGCCCCGGGGACCTCCCCGGGTCCCGGCATTCCCCTGCCCCCGGAGTGTGATGAAGTTGTCCGAGCTGACGCCGGGAGGGACCTCCACGTCCAGCTCACGCTCCGTCCGGACCCGACCCTCGCCGTGGCAGGCGGGACAGGTCTCCCGGATCACCTTCCCCTTCCCCCCACAGTTCCGACAGGGAGCCACGGAGACGAACTGGCCGAACATGGACCGCTGCACCACCCGCTCTTCCCCGCTTCCTCCGCATGCCGGACAGCTCTCCGGGGAGCTTCCCGGAGCCGCTCCGGAGCCTTCGCAGGTGTCACAGGGATCCAAGACCGCCACCCTCACCTCTTTCGTGACCCCGGTCACCACCTCCTTCAAGGTGAGGGGAAGCCGAACCCGGAGGGTCTGGCCCTTCCCTCCATCCCGTCGCCCGGAGGCGCCTCGACGCCCTCCGAAGATCTCCTCGAACCCCCCGAACCCCCCGAAGTCCCGCATGAAGATCTCGATGGCGTCGGAGAAATCGAAGGCCCCGAAACCGGCCCCGCCGGCTCCGGTCTTCAGACCCTCCCTGCCGAAGCGGTCGTAGGTGGCCCGCTTGTCCGGATCCCTGAGGACCTCGTAGGCCTCGGTGACTTCCCGGAACCGGGCCTCGGCGTCCTTCGACCCCTCGTTCCGGTCCGGATGGTATTTCAGGGCCAGCTTCCGGTAGGCCTTCTTGATCTCTTCGGTGGTCGCTTCCCGGGACACGCCCAGGCGCTGGTAGTAGTCGTCCGTCATCCCCATATGCCTTGGGGTCTTCCTTTCCCCGACTCTGGAGCCGGTGGGAAGGAGGACCCCCTGTTCAATGCCACGTCAAGTGCGTCAACTGGACAGGATCCGACTGACCAGGGCGGAGGTGGAATCCACGATGGCGATCACCTTCTCGTAGGACATCCGGGTGGGGCCGATGATGCCGATGACCCCCTTCAACCCCCCCACACTGTACTCGGAGGTCACCAGGGTGAAGTCCGCCAACTCCTCCTGGTCGTGCTCCTGGCCGATGGTGATCTGCAAGCCAGCCTGGTGATCCCGGGAGGCCAGGGCCTCTCCCAGGAGATCTCTCCTCTCGGTGAGCTCAATGAGCCCTTTCAGCCGTTCCCCGGTGGTGAATTCGGGCTGGGAGGCCAGGGCGCTGGTCCGTCCCAGGAGGATCTCCCCCTTCTCCAGGTCCGGCCAGTTGAAGAGCTCGGAGCCGGACTCCAGGAAGATGTTCAGCAGCTCCATGGCCGCCGGGTCGTCGTCCGCCAGGGAGTCCCCGAGCCGCTGGGGCAGAGTCTCCCGGATCTCCTTGAGCGTGTGCCCGGAGAGACGCTCGTTCAAGAGAAGGGTGATGGATACCAGGGTGTCCTCGGGGATCTCTCCCTCGAAGTCCACGTACACCGTTCTCACGAGTCCACTCCGAATGGTGGCCACCAGGAGCACCTTGCTGGAGGAGACGGGGACCAGGTCCAGCTTCTCCAGCACGGCCTCCTCCAGACGGGGCGCCAGCCCCACGCCCAACTCCAGGGACAGAAGGCTCAGGGCCGACGTGGCCCGGCGGATGAGACGCTCCACGGTGGTGGAGCCCCCCGGATCCAGCTCCCGGAGAAGCTGATCCTCTTCCTCACGGCTCATCCGGGGCATCCGGATGAGACGATCCACCTGGAAGCGGTACGCCAGGTCCGTAGGAATCCGGCCGGCGGACGTATGGGGGTGGGAGAGGTAGCCCTTGTCCTCCAGGTCGCTCATGGTGTTGCGGATGGTGGCCGGCGACACACCCAGCCCGCACAGGCGGGCCACCGTGCGGCTTCCCGCAGGCTCCGCCGTGTCCACATAGGTCTGCAACACGACCCCCAGAACACGGATCTCCCGCTCCGTCAGGTCCTGTCCAACCGGTACGACTCGTCCCGTCTGCTCTTCCATGACTCCAAAAGATCGAGGCCCCGGACAGGAAGCGTCAACCCAGAGCTCCGTCCAGCTCCACCACCAGGTGGTCCAGAAGCAACCACCCCCGGGCGGTGAGCCGAACCACCGGGCCGTCCACCTCCGCCAATCCCCTCCTTTGCCACGATTCCGGGAGGGCGCGGGCCGGCGGAGACAGAGAGGCCAGGCTCAGGCCGGCATCCGTCCGCAGGGCCAGCCACAACGCCTCCAGCCGTCGGGCACCCCCCGTCACCATCTCCTCCCCGGCCACGGGAGAGGATTCCTCCCGGACCGAGTTCTGGTATGCGTTCCAATCCCTCAAGTTCCAGCGCCGGAGGGGCGGAAGGAAGGAATGGGCGCTGTTGCCCAGCCCCAGGTAAGGCCGGCCCTCCCAGTACGCCCGGTTGTGGCGGGCCTGGAAGCCGGGTCGGGCGAAGTTGCTCACCTCGTAGTGCCGGTACCCCGCCCGGACCAGGATCTCCGCCGCCTGGAGGTACTCCTCCCGGTAGCGATCCTCCTCCGGGGCTCTCGCCCTCCCGGTGGCCACGGCCCGACCCAGGGGCGTCTCCTCCTCCACCGTGAGACCGTACAGGCTCAGGTGGGGAGCCTCCAGGGCCAGGGCCCCCTCCAGGTCCCGGACCCAGTCCCTCTCCAGGTCCGGGGGAAAGCCGAACATGAGATCCAGGCTCAGGTTCCGGATCCCCGCCCGGCGAGCTGCCTCCACGGCCCGGGCCGGCGCTCCTGGCTCGTGCATGCGTCCCATCCACCGCAGGGTCTCCTCCTGGAGGCTCTGGGCCCCCAGGCTCACCCGGTTCACGCCGGAGGCGGCCCAGGCCCGGGCCAGCTCCGGGGTGAAGGACTCGGGGTTCGCCTCCGCCGTCCACTCCAGCCCCGGGTCCCCGAGACGCTCGGGTCCCAGGAGCCGGGCCAGGGCCCCCATGGCTCCGGGCCCCAACAGGGACGGGGTCCCGCCTCCCACGAAGAGGGTCCGGAGGGCCGGCGCCAGGGGGACGCGCTCCTCCCTGCGAACCCGGCCCAACTCCCCCGCCAAGGCCCGGATCCACGGCCCGGCCATGTCCTCGTCCTTCCCGGGGACGGTGACGGCGAAGTCGCAGTACCAGCAGCGCCGGGGGCAGAAGGGGGCGTGGACGTACACACTGGCCACCGGGGAGCCGTGGAAGGAGGAGCTCGGCGAAGAGCCGTCGGCCGCGGGACGCCCGGAGATGGAACGACCCGGCCGGGGGCTCCCGGTTGAGGAGACGGTTCTCATCCCCGGGAACACCGCCGGTAGCGCATCCCGGGGCAGCGGGAGGCCCAGCCTTCCAGCTCCAGGGTGGAGAGGCCCGCCAGGACCCGAGCCGGCGGGAGGTCCAGGCGCCGGGCCATCTCGTCAACCTCCAGGGGCTCGGTTCCCAGGGTGTCCCAGAGGGACCTCAACTCCGGGGAGAGGGCCGGCCCGGCAGGCAGCGTGGACCGGCCGGCGGCCCCGGGCGCTCCACTCCTCTCCAGCCAGGGTCCCACCTCGTCCAGAATGGCTTCCGGGTGGGTGAGGACCCGGGCCCCGTCCCTGAGGAGAGCGTTCGTTCCCCGGGCCCGGCTGTTTTCCACCGATCCCGGCACGGCCAGGATCTCCCGGCCCAGGTCCAGGGCATGGTCCACGGTGATGAGAGCACCGCTCCGCCGGTCCGCCTCCACCACCACCACGCCTCGGGCCAGGGCGGCGATGATCCGGTTCCGCTTGGGAAAGTGATGGGGCCTGGCCTCCTGGGAGGGAACGAACTCCGAGACCAGGAGGCCCCTCTCCTCCACCTGCCGGAAGAGCTTTCCGTTGGAGCGGGGATAGATCACGTCCAGCCCGCAACCCAGCACGGCCACCGTGTCCCCGCCCCCCTCCAGGGCCCCCCGGTGGGCCGCCCCGTCGATCCCCCGGGCCAGCCCGCTCACCACCGGGACCCCGGCGCCGGCCAGCACCCGGCCCAGGTCCCGGGCCATCCTGCGGCCCACCTCCGTGGCCTTCCGAGATCCCACCACCGCCACCGCCGGCGGCAACAGGAGCTCCCGGCGACCCTTCAGGAAGAGGACCGGAGGGGGGTCGGTGAGCTCCAGTAGGACTTCCGGGTACCCCTCCTCCGTCATGACCTCCACCCGGATCCCCCTCCCCTCCCACTCCTCCGGCCCCCCGCTCCCGGTTGCCGGGGCGCCGGCCTCCCAGAGCTCCCCCTGGCCCAGGGCCCGGAGGGCCCGGACGGCGGATCCCCGCTTCCGGATCAGGGTCCGGATCCCCTGATCCCCCAGTCCCGGATGCTCCTTCAACCGGAGGGCCGCCCGGATCTCCCGAGCCTTCCGCCGAGAAGGATCTACTCCGGCACCCACCACTCCTCCTCTTCCTCTCCCTCCCGGGATTCCGCCTGGGTCTCCCGCCGGGACCGGGCGTAGAGCTCTTCCAGGAAGGAAGACAGGCCCTTCCGGGCCACGGCGCTGATGCCGAAGACCCCCCAGGCCTCCGGGGCGTCCAACTCCGGGAGGGCCTCCCCCTCCGGGAGCAGGTCCAGCTTCGTGAGGGCCACACAGTGAGGGGTCCGGGCCAGCTCCGGGGAGTAGCTCTCCACCTCCCGGCGAAGCTGATCGTACTCCGCCTGGGGATCCGTGGCGTCCAGGGGCACGAGGAAGGCCAGAGCCCGGGTCCGCTCCACGTGTCGGAGGAACTGCAGACCCAGGCCCTTTCCCTCGTGGGCCCCTTCGATGATCCCGGGAATGTCCGCCACCACGAAGGAGCGGAAGTCCGGCAGCTTCACCACCCCCAGGTTCGGCGTCAGAGTGGTGAAGGGGTAGTCCGCCACCTTGGGGCGGGCCGCGGAGATGACGGACAGGAGCGTGGACTTGCCGGCGTTGGGCTGGCCCACGAGACCGGCGTCGGCCAGGAGCTTCAGCTCCAGCTCCACTCGCCGTTCCTCCCCTTCCTCCCCCGGTTCCCACCGCCGGGGGGCCTGGTTCGTGGGGGTGCTGAACCGGGCGTTGCCCCGGCCTCCCCGGCCCCCCCGGGCAACCACCAGGCGGTCGTCGGCCTCCAGGAGCTCCCCCAGGCGCTCCCCCGTATCGGCGTCCCGGACCACGGTACCCGGGGGTACGG
>CAZZEL010000004.1:54367-76771 GCA_964652625.1 uncultured Gemmatimonadaceae bacterium | reverse complement strand
GGCCCGAAGCCGGGTTATACTCCAGGGCTCGCAAGGGGGTCAGACCCCTTTTCTTCGTTTGGGAGGGGTCCGGGACCGGATACTCCCGGAGCGCCTTCCACCCCGTGAGGAGAGCAGGCCGGCAGCAGGTATGAAAGCCAACGAGATTCGACAGCGATTCCTGGACTTCTTCCAGCGGCGGGAGCACGAGGTCGTGTCCAGCTCCCCTCTGGTTCCCGCCGACGATCCCACCCTCCTCTTCACCAACGCCGGGATGGTCCAGTTCAAGAAGGTCTTCCTGGGTCAGGAGGAGCGGCCCTACTCCCGGGCCGTGACCTCGCAGAAGTGCGTCCGGGCCGGAGGGAAGCACAACGACCTGGAGGAGGTGGGACGCACCGCCCGGCATCACACCTTCTTCGAGATGCTGGGGAACTTCTCCTTCGGAGACTACTTCAAGCGGGAGGCCATCGACTACGCCTGGAAGTTCCTCACCCAGGAGCTGGGCCTGGATCCGGACCGGATGGTGGCCACGGTCCACCACACCGACGACGAGGCGGCGGAGCTGTGGCGGGAAGTCGTGGGCTTGCCGGAGGACCGGATCTACCGGCTGGGAGACAAGGACAACTTCTGGCAGATGGCCGACACGGGACCGTGCGGGCCCTGCTCCGAAGTCCACTACGACATGCGCCCGGAGGAGGAGCGGCAGGGCTCCCTGACGGACCAGGAGTTCGAGGAGTTGGGGGAGGCCGGGGAGTTCCTGGAGCTGTGGAACCTGGTCTTCATGCAGTACGACCGGGACCAGGAGGGGACCCTGCACCCCCTTCCGGCCCCTTCCATCGACACCGGGGCCGGGCTGGAGCGGATCGCATCCATCCTCCAGGGCGTCCGGTCCAATTACCACACCGATCTCTTCCTCCCTCTCCTGGAACGGGTGGGAGAGACGGTGGGCACGCCCTACCGGAAGGATGCCCGGGAAGGTACGAGCTACCGGGTCCTGGCCGATCACGCCCGGGCCGTGTCCTTCTTGTTGGCCGATGGGGTCTTTCCCTCCAATGAGGGACGTGGCTACGTCCTCCGGCGCATCCTCCGTCGGGCCGTGAGACACGCCTGGATCCTGGGACGGAGGGAGCCCACCCTGGTGGAGGTGGTGGACGAGGTCATCCGGGTCATGGCCGACGCCTTCCCGGAACTGGAGAGGAGGAGGCACCACCTCCTGAAGACCACCCGGGCCGAGGAAGAGCGCTTCCTGGCCACCATCGAAGGGGGCCTGGAGCGTTTCGAGACGGTGGCCCCCCCCCTCTCCGGGGCCGGCGCCGGAGCCGAAGCCGGGGAGGGTGGGCCTCCGGAGCCGGGGGAGGCGGCGGTGATTCCCGGGGAAGAAGTCTTCCGGCTCTACGACACCTTCGGCTTTCCCCTGGATCTCACGGAGCTCATGGCCCGGGAGCGGGGATACGAGGTGGACGAGGAGGGTTTCCACGAGGCCCTGGAGGCCCAGCGCCGGCGGAGCCGGGAGGACCGGGCTCGGAGCCGGGCCCAGGGGGAAGGGGACGAGGACGGGGAGGATTGGGTCCACCTCCGGGAGGAGGAGGAGCAGGAATTCGTGGGGTACGAGGCCCTGGAGGTGACCACGGAGGTCCTGGCCTTCCGGACCGAGAACGGGAGGGCGGCCCTTCAGCTCAGGGAGAATCCCTTCTACGTGGAGTCCGGAGGACAGGTGTCGGACCGGGGCACAGTCCAGGGTGACGGATGGAGGCTGGAGGTGGAGGAGGTTCGTCCCGCCGCCGGCCGGACCGCCGTGGTGGGATCCATCCAGGAGGGGGGATTCCCGTCTCACCCGGAGGCGCCCTTCCGGGTCCGTGCCCGGGTGGCCGGGGCGGAGCGTCACGACACCCAGCGGAACCACACGGCCACCCATCTCCTCCACGCCGCTCTTCGGGAGACCCTGGGAGAGCACGTGGTGCAGCGGGGTTCCCTGGTGGCTCCGGACCGTCTCCGCTTCGACTTCGCCCACACGGCGCCCTTGACCGAAGAGGAGAAGGACGAGGTGGAGACGAAGGTGAACGCCGACATCTGGGCCGATCATCCGGTTCGGGTCGAGCGCATGGCCCACGCCCGGGCCATGGAGCGGGGCGCCATGGCCCTCTTCGGGGAGAAGTACGGAGAGAAGGTGCGGGTGGTGGAGGTTCCGGGGGTGAGCCTTGAGCTCTGCGGAGGCACCCATTGCCGGCACACCGGGGAGATCGGTCTCTTCAGGATCGTCTCCGAGACGGGTGTGGCCGCCGGAGTCCGGCGGATCGAGGCCGTGACGGGTCCGGCGGCCTACCGCCACTTCCAGGAAGCGGAGGACCGCCTACACCAGGTCGCCGCCGCCCTCAGGGCTCGACCCGAGAACGTGCTGAGCCGTCTCAACCAGGTACTGGAGGAGAAGGGCCAGTTGGAAGAGCTCCTGGAAGAGCTCCGCCGGGAAGGGGGAGGGGGGGAGGATGTGGTGGCGGAGGAAGAGGTCCAGGGACCCGGGGGTGGGATCCGGTACGTGGGCGTGCGCCTCAAAGCCAGGGATCCGGAAGATGCCCGAAGCTGGGGTGACGGATACCGGGAAGGGGGCGCCCGGCGGGTGGCCGTGGCGGCGGTGGAGCTCCCGGAAGGAAAGCATGCCCTCTTCGCCTTCGTCTCCGATGACCTGATCCAGGATGGGATCCGGGCCGACGCCGTGGTTCGGGGTGTTGCGGCCCGAGTCGGAGGCAAGGGAGGAGGGCGCCCCCACATGGCCCAGGCCGGTGTGGGCGACCCCTCGGCCCTGGACGATGCCCTCAGGGCGGGGCCCCGGATCCTGGAAGAGGTCCTGGAGTCAGTCTCGTGACCGGGACCCGGGACGGAAGGAGGCGGTAGCCGTCATGGCCGAAACCGGATCGTCCCTGGCCGACTGGCTCCGGAGCCGGGAGCCCGGGGTGCCGGAGGCCTTTCTCCCCCGACTTCTGGAGGATGGCGCTTCCTCGGAGGTGGATCCGTGGACCCTCTACGAGAAAGGGAGAGGCGAGCTCCGAGCTTCCCTGGAGTTCCCCGGGCGGCACCGGGCCTCGGCCTTTCGCCTCCTGGCGGCGGATGCCTTCCTCACCTACGCCTGCGAGCTCATGGCTGGACGGGATGATCCCGGGGGGGATCTGGAGGCTCTCGTCCGAACGCTGGGACGGGAGCTGGGGTGATGTCCGGGGAAGGATGGACCTTCACCGACGTGCACAATCACCTGGTTCCCGGGGTGGATGACGGAGCCCGGGACCTGAACGAGGCCAGGGAAGCCCTGGCCCGGTTCTGGAAGGCGGGGGTCCGGCGACTGGCCACCACCCCCCACCTGGACGGCAGCCTGACCCTGACTCCGGAGCGCCTGGAGGCCCGGGTCCAGGCGGTGGAAGCGGCCTGGCTTCGCCTCCAGGAGGCGGCGATGGAGGACCTTCCGCGGCTGGAGCTGCGTCGGGGATTCGAGGTGATGCTGGATGCCCCCGGCGTGGATCTGACTCCTCCCTCCCTGGGCCTGGGAGGTACGTCTACCGTCCTGGTGGAGTGGCCCCGCCTCAGAGTGCCGCCGGAGACGATTCCCGTGCTCACCAGAATCCGTGCCTCAGGGGTCCGTCCGGTCCTGGCGCATCCCGAGCGGTACCGGGGATTGGATCCGAGTCTGAACCTGCCCGGGGAGTGGCGCCGGGCCGGCGCCCACCTCCAGGTGAATTACGGCTCCCTGCTGGGCCGTTATGGAGAGGAGGCTCGAGAGAGAGCCATGACGCTGCTGGAACGGGGCTGGGTGGATCTCTTCTCGTCGGATCACCACGCCAGGCCCCGGCTTCCCCTCTACCTCAGGGAGGCCCGGGAGCTCCTGATGGAGATGGAGGGGGAAGAGCACTTCCAGATCCTGGCAAGCACGAACCCCTCCAGGATTCTGGACGGGGAGGAGCCTGTGCCGGTCCCCCCCCTGGAGGTGAGCCGAGGGATCTGGTCCCGGCTTCGTTCCATCTTGAGCGGGGGGTGAGCATGGATCCTCGAACGGAGCTTCGCCGCCAACTCCGCGCCCTCTCGGAGTTGGCCCTGGCCGCGGGCGAGGAATGCGCATCGGACCTGGAGGCGGTGGTGACCCTGGTCCGGGATACCCTGGCCCGGGGCGGTCGGCTGTTCTTCTGCGGCAATGGGGGTTCGGCGGCGGACGCCCAGCACCTGGCAGCGGAGTACGTGGTCCGCTTCCGCCGGAGCCGGAAGGCGCTGCCGGCCATGGCCCTGACCACGGACACGTCGGTTCTCACCGCCGGAGCCAACGACTTCGGCTTCCAGACGGTATTCGCCCGACAGGTGGAGGCTCTCGGCCGGGAGGGTGACCTGTTGTTGCTGCATTCCACCAGCGGGAACTCGGAGAACCTCCTCCGGGCAGCGGAAGCCGCCCGGGCCAGGGGCATGGGGACCGTGGCTTTCCTGGCCCGGGACGGAGGCCGACTCCGGGGGATGGTGGACCGGGCCCTGGTGGTGCCCACGGACGACACGGCCCGGGCCCAGGAGCTCCACCTGGCCCTGGGGCATGTGGTCTGCGACCTGGTGGAGGAGGTTGTCGGGGGCTGATGGCGGGCCTCCTGGAACCCGGAAGGGTCGGGGCCCGGGGTGAAGGACGACGCTCAGATGCCGAAGGAGCCGGAGGATGACAGAAACGATGGAGGAGCGGGAGGAAGGAAGAACCGTGGAGGTCTTTCTGGAAGGCCGACGTCGGGAGAAGGAGCAGACCGCCTTCTACCGGATCCTGGCCGCCGCCGCCGAGGAGGCGGGAGAGGAAGAGCTGGCGGAACGCCTGAACGCCCTCCACGCCGACGAGCAGCACCACCTCTCCCGGCTCACGGCCCGGATCCTGGAGCTGAGGGGAGAGGTGCCGGAGATCCGCACGGCTCCCCCGGACGGGGGGGCACTGGAGGGATGGGAGGAGCGGGCCCGGATCCGGGAGGAGGACGAGGTCCGGTGGTACGAGGAGGCCCGTGAGGAGGGGGTGGACCCGGAGAGTCGACGAATCCTGGAGGAAATCCTGGAATCGGAGCGGCACCATGCCCGGGATCTGGGAGGGAAGTGGATGCCGGCGTGAGGCTGACGAAGAAACGGAAGGACGGAGAGCCATGGAAAACGAACCGTTGATCGATCTGAAGAACCGGAACGCCGTGGTCACCGGAGGATCCCGGGGAGTGGGCCGGGCCACGGCCCTTCTGTTGGCCCGGGCCGGAGCCTCGGTGGGAATCGGTTTCCGGAGTCGGGAGGACGAGGCCAGGAAGACCGTTGGGGAGCTGGAGTCCATGGGGGTCCACGCCTGGGCCCAGGCCGGGGACCTGGGGAATCCACGGGATGCCGAGGCCCTTTTCCGGCGGGCCGACCAGGAGTTTCAGGGCCTGGACATCTTCGTGGGAAACCATGGGATCTGGCCCCCGGAATCCGTCCCGGTCCAGGAGATGACCGAGGAGCAGTGGAGGGAGACGATCCGGGCCAACCTGGATTCCATCTTCTACACCACCCGGGAGGCCAGCCGGAGGATTCGGGACGGAGGCCATATCGTCCTGGTGAGCTCCACGGCGGCACAGCGGGGAGAGGCCTTCCACGTGGATTATGCCGCGTCCAAGGGGGCCATCGTCTCCATGGTCAAGGGACTCTGCGTCGAGCTCGCTCCCCGGGACGTGACGGTGAATTGCGTGGCCCCGGGCTGGATCGACACGGAGATGGCCGAACCCGTCTTCGGAGGAGGGCGGAAGGAGGCCATTGCCGAGACCATCCCCCTGGGGAGGATTCCCCCGGCCCGGGACATCGCCGGGCCCATCGTCTTCCTCTGCTCCCCCCTGGCCCGGCACGTCACCGGGGAGGTCCTGAACGTGAACGGAGGAGCGGTCCTGGTGGGATGATGGACGCCACACCGGAGGCACCGGCCCACGTCCGCTGGGTTGTCCGGACCCTGGAGGGGGAGGGCTACGAGACCTGGGCCGTGGGCGGGGCCATCCGGAACACCCTCGCGGGGCTGCCGTCCGGGGATTGGGACCTGGCCACTCGGGCTCCTCCCCCTGTGGTCCAGAAGCTGTTTCCCCGGACGGTTCCCATCGGCGTGGAGCACGGAACGGTGGGAGTCCTCACCCGGGAGGGTCTTCTCCTGGAGGTGACCACCTTTCGCCGGGACGTGGAGACCACGGGCCGGCATGCGGTTGTGGCGTTTGCCGAGACCCTGGACGAGGACCTGGCCCGTCGGGATTTCACCATCAACGCCGTGGCCTGGCATCCCCTCCGGGAGGAGTTCCGGGATCCCTTCCGGGGCCGGAGGGACCTGGCTGCGGGCCTGCTCCGGACCGTGGGGACGCCCGGGGACCGATTCGCCGAGGACTACCTCCGGGTTCTCCGAGGCTTGCGCTTCGCCGGACAATTCCACATGAGGATCGAGTCCGGGACCTGGAGGGCCCTGTGCGGGGCCACCTCCCACCTGGACGTTCTCTCGCCGGAGAGGGTCCGGGAGGAGCTCATGAAGATCCTCTCCCAGGCCGACTGCCCCTCCGGGGCTCTCTCCCTGTACAGCATCTCCGGCGTCCTTCAGGGCCTCTATCCGGAGGTAGCCGCTCTGGAGGGCCGGCCCCGCCCCGGCACGGGGGAAGACCTCTGGATCCACTCCCTCCTGGTGGCCGATCTCCTGGGGCCCCATCGCCCCCTCCTCCGCCTGGCCGCCCTTCTCCAGGGCCTGGCATCCCTCCAGGCGCCCACCGGGGGTGGAGCAGTGACCCCCGACGAGCCCGAGTCCTCTCCCGTTGCGAAGCTCCTTCTCCGCCTGCGTTGTTCCCGGGCGGAAATGAGAAAGGTGGCGGGCCTTCTGGTCGCGGGAACCGAGCCTCCCCTGGAGCTGGAGTCGCCGTCGGACCTCCGCCGTTGGCTGCACCGGGCGGGGCCCCAGCGGTTCCCCGACCTGGCCCGTCTGTGGCTGGCCAAGGCTCGCCTGGACCGGCGACGGTACGGCAGGAGTGACCGTGAGGAACGGACCCTGGCCCTGGTGGGCCGCATGAGAAGGGAGTTGGGTCGGAAGCCCCCCCTGAGCCAGAAGGACCTGGCTCTGGATGGTGGGGATCTCATCGCCATGGGGCTGGAGCCCGGGCCCGAGTTCGGAGAGATTCTGGCCTGCCTCCTGGACCGGGTCCTGGAGGACCCGGCACTGAACCGGCGGGACATCCTCCGGGCTCTGGTCCGGGAGGGAAGGGTGGAAGGAGAAGGGGGAGGCCGTGACGGAGCTTGACCTGTTTCCCCGAGACGAGGCCGACTCTTCCTCCGCCGGGGACCGTGAGGGTGCGGGGGAAGAGGTCCCGGGCCCGGGAGAAGGAGATGGGCGTGAGAAGGCTCCGGCGCCCCTGGCGGCCCGTATGCGGCCCCGGAGCCCGGAGGAGTTTCGGGGTCAGGAGCATCTCCTGGGCCCGGGCAAGCCCCTGAGGGTCATGCTGGAACGGGGGGAGGTGGCGAGCATGATCCTCTGGGGCCCCCCGGGTTGTGGCAAGACCACCCTGGCTCGCATCCTGGCTGAGGGCACGGATGCGGCCTTCGAGGCTTTCTCCGCCGTCACGGAAGGGGTGCCCCGGGTCCGGGAGATCATCCGGGAGGCTCGGTATCGACGGGAGGCCACGGGTCGGCGGACCATACTCTTCTGCGACGAGATCCACCGGTTCAACAAGGCCCAGCAGGACGCTTTCCTCCCCCACGTGGAAGATGGAACGGTGGTTCTCATCGGGGCCACCACGGAGAACCCCTCCTTCGAGGTGGTGAGGCCGTTGCTGTCCCGGGCCCCTGTCTTCGTCCTGAATCCCCTGTCCCGGGAGGACCTGGTGGAGATTCTCCGGTGGGCCCTCCGGGAGGGGGAGCGGGGCCTGGGATCCACGGACCTGACGGTGTCCCCGGAGACCCTCGAGGCCCTGGCGGTCCAGTCCGACGGGGACGCCCGGAGGGCCCTGGGGATTCTGGAGAGCGCGGCCCACCTGGTGGGGCCCGGGGGCACCGTGACCACGGACACGGTCCGGGAAGCCGCCCAACTCCGCTTCGCCGTCTACGACAAGGAAGGCGAGGAGCACTACAACCTCATCTCCGCTCTCCACAAGGCGGTACGAGGAAGCGACCCGGATGCGGCCCTGTACTGGTTGGCCCGGATGTTGGACGGGGGGGAAGACCCCCTGTACCTGGCCCGTCGGCTGGTGCGCATGGCCACCGAGGACATCGGCCTCTCCGACCCCGGGGCCCTCCAGGTGGCCGTGGCGGCCCGGGACGCCTTCCGGTTCCTGGGATCCCCGGAAGGCGAGCTGGCCCTGGCCGAGGCGGCGCTCTATCTGGCCACGGCCCCCAAGTCCAACCGGGTCTACCTGGCCTGGAAGGAGGCCCTGGCCCAGGCCCGGGAGACCCCCGGGGCGCCGGTGCCTCTCCACATCCGCAATGCCCCCACGGATCTCATGAAGGAGCTGGGCTACGGGAAGGGGTACCGCTACGACCACGAGGAGGAGCACGGGGTCGCTCCCCAGAGCTACCTGCCGGAATCCCTCGCGGACCGTACCTTCTATCGGCCCGGCCCTTTCGGGCATGAGGCCACCATCGAGAAACGGTTGCGATGGTGGGCGGAGAAGCGCAGGGAAGGGAAAGGAGGAGGGGCCGGGGAGGCGGGACCTCCGGGCGCCGGTTCAGGGTAGGTGTAGTCGCGTGGAATCCACCCGGGATGGAGGGGGCCGGGGGATTGCGTCGTGACGCAATCTGTTGAACGGGAGTGAAGCTAGAGATGAGATGGGGACTTCTTGGCCTGCTGACCCTGGGAGGATGCGTTTTCCTGAACTCGGCGGACGTGACCGTCGCCCAGGTGGAGATCGCCTCTCTGGGTGTGGGCTCGGGTACGGCCCGGGTGAGCCTGGAGGTCACCAACGCCAGCAGGGGGGGGCTGGATATCCGTGGGTTTCTCTACGAGCTGGAGATCGAGAACCCGGACGGGACCGGAGGGTGGCGGCAGCTGGCCGAAGGCTTTTATCCCGACACCATGGCGTTGAGCAGTGGACAGGCCCGGAAGGTGTCCCTTCTGGTCCCTTTCCAGTACGAGGCCGTGGGTGCTGACCTCCGGAGCCTCCTCACCCGGGGCGAGGTTGCCTATCGCCTCGCCGGGGAGGTCTGGATGGGTGGTTCGAATGCGGGCCTCACGGTGCCGTTCCGGCAGGAGGGCGTCCTTGGGCCCTGACTTCATTCTTCATTCCTCTTTGTGGAGGGTCCGTACATTCCGACCCAGTTGATCGATAACCGAACACCCGTGGACCGGGCCGTCCTGGTGTCGGCTCCCGCCGGAAGGGTGAGCCAGCGGCTCTCCCGGGAACACCTGGAGGAGCTGGCCCGGCTGACCCACACGGCCGGAGGAGAGGTGGTGGCCGTGGTCCGCCAGCGCATCGAGGCGCCGAACCCCCGGTTCTTCATCGGGGAGGGCAAGGCCCGGGAGCTTCGGTCCACGGTCCGGTCCGTGGATGCGGACCTGGTGATCTTCGACGAGGAGCTATCCCCGGCCCAGGGAAAGAACCTGGAGGATCTGGTGGGCGTTCGGGTCATGGACCGTCCGGAGCTCATTCTGGACATCTTCGCCACCCGGGCCCGAACCCGGGAGGCAAAGCTCCAGGTGGAGCTTGCCCAGCTGGAATACCTCCTTCCCCGTCTGCGGAGAATGTGGAGCCACCTTTCCCGGATCCGGGGAGGAATCGGGCTCCGGGGGCCCGGGGAGACGCAGTTGGAGACGGACCGGCGACTCATCGGGACCCGAATCACCGACCTTCGAGAGAAGCTCCGGGAGGTGGCCCAGGCCCGTGCCGTGCAGCGACAGGGTCGGGAGGGGGAATTCCGTGCCGCTCTGGTGGGATATACCAATGCGGGGAAGTCCTCCCTCCTCCAGGGGTTGTCCGGCTCCGACCTCTTCGTGGAGGACCGGCTCTTCGCCACCCTGGACTCGGCCACCCGCATGGTGGATCTGGGCTCCGGCTACCAGGCTCTGGTCACCGACACCGTGGGCTTCATCCGGAAGCTGCCCCACGACCTCATCGCTTCCTTCCGTTCCACCCTGGAAGAGGCCCGGGAGGCGGACGTGGTCCTCCACGTCATCGATGCCTCGGATCCGGACTGGGAGGAGCACAGGGAGGTGGTGAACCAGGTGCTGGAGGAGCTGGACCTGGAGGAGCGCCCACAGCTCCTGGTGTTCAACAAGACGGACCGGATCACCCACGACGAGGAGGACGCCCTTCGAACCCGGATGCAGGCCCTGGATCCCACCCCGGCCGTGTGGGTGTCTGCCCTGGAGCCGGACTCCCTGGTCAAGGTCCGGGAAGCCCTCAAGGCCCGGCAACGGGCAGGCCTCCGGGAGCTCGTGATCTCCGTCCCCGCCGCCGACGGCGAGACCCTGGCAACCCTGCATCGGGAGGGGGAGGTCCTGAGCCAGCGGGGCAACGGGGCCACCCTGGAGATGGAGGTTCGCCTCCCCAGGGCCCTGGCCGGACGGCTGGAGCAGAAGGAGGGTATCCGGGTTCAGGAAGGGGCGTGACGCCATGTCCGAGCGCCTCTTCTTCGTGGGACCGGGTCGGGCGGGGCTGGCTCTGGGCTATGCCCTGTGGCAGACGGAGATGGTGGATTCCCTCACCTACTGCGGCCGCCAACCCGAGCCTCCGGCCCACCCCCTCTTCATCCAGGGCAAGGCCCGCTACGTCTTTGGCCTGGAAGCACCGGAGCGGGACACCACCGCGGTGTTTCTCTCCGTCCCCGACGCGATCCTCCCGGAGATCTCCATGGTCCTGGCGGCCCATGGCAACGCCCCGCCGGGCTGCGTGGCCTTCCACCTGTCCGGGGCCCTGGGCACCGACCCCCTGGCCCCCCTGGTGGAGCGGGGCTACGGCGTCGGCACCCTCCACCCTCTCCAGACCCTGGCGGATCCCGTCCGGGGAGCCGAGCTCCTTCCGGGCTCCTACTTCGCCATCTCCGGGGAGCCGGCTGCACTGGCCACGGGACGACGGCTTCTGCACCACCTGGGCTGTCCCACGCTCTCGGTTCCCGTGGCCCGGCGACCCCTCTACCACGCCGCCGCAGTGTTCGCTTCCAACTTCATCGCCGGCCTGGTGGGTGCCGCCGGGAGGATGATGAGCCAGGCGGGGGTTGAGGAGGAGGAGGCCCTGCGGGCCCTCATCCCCCTGACCCGGGGCACCCTGGACAACCTGGAGCGCCTGGGGCCGGGCCGGGCACTCACCGGACCCGTGGCCCGGGGGGACGTGGAGACGGTGCGTCTCCACCTGAGGACCCTGGAACCAAGGGAGCGGAGGCTGTACGCTGCCATAGGCCGGGAGATCCTCGGCCTGGCACGAGAGGGGGGGTTGGAGGAGGAGGTGGTGGAGGAGCTCCAACAGCTATTCGAGGAACGACCATGAGGCTATACATCAACATCGACCACGTGGCCACGGTCCGGCAGGCCCGTCGCACCGACGAGCCCGACCCGGTCCGGGCCGCCGTCCTGGCCGAGCTCGGGGGCGCCCACGGCATCACCGTGCACCTCCGGGAAGACCGGCGACACATTCAGGATCGGGACGTCCGGCTCCTCATGGAGACGGTCCGTACCGGGGTGAACCTGGAGTTGGCCGCCTCCTCGGAGATCCTGGCCCTGGCCTGCGAGTTGAAGCCGCTGCAGGCCACCCTGGTGCCGGAGAAGCGGCAGGAGATTACCACCGAGGGGGGCTTGGCCCTGGAAGACAAGGAGAACCTGGGGCCCCTGGAAGACGCGGTGGCTCGGCTACGGGAGGCCGGCGTCCGTACGTCCCTCTTCGTGGATCCGGACCCCGAATCCCTGGAGGTGACGAAGGAGCTGGGGGCCGACGCCGTGGAGCTGCACACCGGGGAGTACGCCAACGCCCGGGGCCAGGGCCGGGGAATCGAGCTGGATCGCTTGGCCCGGATAGCCCGAGAGGGACGGGCCATGGGCCTCTCGGTTCACGCCGGCCATGGGCTCACCTATGAGAACGTCCTGCCGGTGGCCGCCGTGTCGGAGATCGAGGAGCTGAACATCGGCCACAGCATCATCTCCCGGGCCGTGTTCGTGGGCCTGGAGCGGGCCGTCAGGGAGATGGGGGAGCTGTTGAGGCGGGCTCCGGAGATGGTGCCGGAGGCGGGCGGCTGGGTCCCACCCCTGGGCTTCTGATCCGGTGATGCTCTTCCATGGGCCCACAGCGGGGGTCAACGGGGCCCCGCCATCCGTCCAGGGGGAGCCGTGAAGCTGAGTTGGCGGGGTCTGCTGGGTTTCGCCATCACCCTGCTGCTCCTGTGGTGGGTGTTCCGGGACGTGGAGCTCCTGGAGGTGTGGCGGGAGATCCGGCAAGGCAACTTCTCGCTCCTGGCCCTGGCGGTGATCATCGCCACGGTGACGTTCCTGCTTCGGGCTTTCCGGTGGAGGGTTCTCCTGATTCCCATTTCCCCGGGAACCTCCCTCCGGTCCCGTTTCGCTGCGGTGAACATCGGGTTCATGGCCAACAACCTCCTCCCGGCCCGGGTGGGGGAGTTCGCCCGGGCCTATGCCCTGGGCCGCATGGAGCCGGTGCCGGTGAGCGGGGCCTTCGCCTCCCTGGTGGTGGAGCGGTTCCTGGATGGTCTGGCCATCGTTTTCTTCCTCTTCGTGGCCATGGCCGCCCCCAGCTTTCCCGACCGGCCGGCCATGGGGGATCTCTCCCTGCCGGCCCTGATCCAGGGGGTGACCCTGATCCTGGGAATCCTCCTCACGGGCATGCTCCTCCTCCTTCTCTTCCCCCGGCCCCTCCTCCGGTTCGTGGAGAAGCTGGCCCGGTTCCTCCCGGAAGGGCTGGCCCGTCTCCTGGTGGACGCCATGGAGGCCTTCCTGGAGGGGCTCAGGGTCTTCCAGAGTCCCCGGCTCCTCCTCCTGGCCCTGGTCTGGAGCCTGGTCATCTGGGCCTGGCAGTCCCTGGCCTTCTGGGTGGGCTTCATGGCCTTCGGGATCCAGGTGAGCTACGCGGCGGCCCTCTTCGTGAACGCCATGGTGGCCTTCGCCGTGGCGGTGCCGGCGGCTCCCGGCTTCTTCGGGACGTTCCATGCCGGGGCGAGAGTGGGGTTGGGGGTCTTCGGTGTCCCCGCGGGGCCCACCCTGGCCTTCGCCGTGGGCTTCCACCTGGGGGGGTTCATCCCGGTGACCCTCATGGGCCTCTACTACGCCTGGCGCCTGGGCATCTCCCTTCGGGAGGTGGAAGCCAGCGAGGAGCGGGTGGAAGAGGCGGTGGAATCGGCGTATCCGGAACGCTAGACAAGGAAACGACCCTGCCATGGTCCGCCTCCGCGCCCACTGCAAAATCAACCTCTTCCTGAGGGTTCTGGCTCGGGAGGCTTCGGGATTCCACCAGCTGGAGACCCTGTTTGCCGCCCTGGAGTTCGGGGACGACCTGATCCTGGAGCCCACGGAGAGAGGTGTCACCCTGGAGGTGACGGGGGCCGACCTGGGGCCCGTGGAGGAGAACCTGGCCTTCCGGGCGGCCCAGGGGTTTCTGGCGGAGGCCGGGCTACGGGATGGGGTAGGGATTCACCTGGAGAAGCGGATCCCCGTCCAGGCCGGGTTGGGAGGAGGCTCCTCCGATGCCGCGGCGACCCTCCGGGGCCTGGACGTCCTCTTCCCCGGGCGTCTGTCCCGGGACGACCTGTTGCGCCTGGCAGCCTCCCTGGGCTCCGACGTGCCTTTCTTCCTCTCTTCCTCCCCCCTGACCCTGGCCTGGGGTCGGGGAGATCGGCTCCTCCCCTTGCCGCCGCTTCCCCGGGCTCCGGTCCTTCTGGCCCTCACCCGGGTGGGGGTGGAGACCCCCCTGGCCTACCGTCTCCTGGCTCGCCATCGGGAAGAGACCCCCCCTGGCCGGCAGCCTGTGCTCTTCGATATGGGGGCCCTGGGAGACTGGGTGGGGGTCTCGATCCTGGCGGAGAACCACTTCCAGGAGGTGGTGTTCCGTGCCTTCCCCCCCCTGGCGGACGTGTTCGTTGCCCTCCAGGCCACCGACCCCAGGCTCTGTCTCCTGGCCGGGAGCGGCGGAGCCCTGTTCGCCGTCTACGGGTCCCGGGAGGAGGGCCTGAAGGCCCGAGACCGGCTCAAATCCCGCTTTCCCGGGGACCGGTTCATCCTGACCTGGACCTGCCAGGAGCCGGAGGAACCCCCCCGGGCGTCCGGGGGTTGAACGAAGGCCGGGGTGGGCGGTACGATTCTGGTGACTGATCAGCCTTCCAGGGTCCCGAGCGTGTCCGGAGGATTGGTACCCCTCCCTTCATGGCCCGTCGTCTAATGGCAGGACACCGGTCTTTGGAACCGGCGGTGGTGGTTCGAATCCACCCGGGCCAATCCATGATCCCCTCCACAACCCCATTTCGGGCCCCGGGACGCCGCCTCCCGGCGATGGTCCTCACCCTGGCTTGCGGCCTTCTGGTGCCCGGGTCTGGCTCCGGGGAGGCCCTCCAGAGTGCCGGAGCACCGGTGGCGGATTCCACCCGGCTCCGGGAGGAAGCCGAAAGGGCCCAGAGGGAGTTCGAACGGGTGCACCGGAGGCACCTCCCCCTGACAAGGGAAGACTGGCGGGGTGGGGGCTGCGATGAACGGGTAGGGGTCATGTGTCTCCGTTTCGAAGGAGGGTTGGACTGGGAGCCCTCCCCGGAGGATTCCTCCTTGGTGGCTGCCCGGACTCGACTCCTGCACCGGCTGGCGGTCCTGGGAGACGCCATACCCGGGGATCGGTGGATCCTGGGGCAACGGGTCCGCTACCTGGGAGACGCCCGGCGGTGGGAGGAGGCGGAAGAGCTGGCCCGACGGTGTTCGGTGGACTCTCCCTGGTGGTGCCACGCCCTCCGGGGCTACGTGCTCCACCGGGCGGGTCGGGGACGTGAATCCCTGGCGGCCTTTCAGGAGGCCCTGGGGGCCATGGATCCGGGTCAGGCGGCCCGCTGGTGGGATCCGAAAGTGCTGCTGGATTACTCAGAGGGACAGTGGCTTGAGGAAGCCCCGGGGCTGGACCGGCAGGAGACCCGATCCCGGTTCTGGCGCCTGGCCGATCCCCTCTTCCTGGTTCCGGGGAACAGTCGTCTCACGGAGCACCTCTCCCGCCGGTTCGCCTCCTCCTGGATCTACGACGACAGCGCCGTCACCATCGACCTCTCCTGGGGACGAGCCCTGGACGAGGTGCTGGTCCGGTACGGATTTCCCGCCGGCTGGGAGAAGACCCTGCCGGAATTGGGAGACCCCCGGGGTTCGGTGGTGGAGCACCATCATCCGGATAGCCGGCATCTCCTGCCGCCCCTGATTGCCCTGGAAGATCCGTCGGCCCTCCCGGAGGGCGTCTGGGTCCCCGAGGACGAGCGTCCCCGCTCCGCCAGCGCCCCGATTCTGGCTCCTTTGATGGTGGAGGCCCGGGTCCAGGTCGGCGTCCTGAGGCGGGACGGCTCCCTCCTGGTGGTGGCCTCCTACGCCCCGCCCCGGGACACCCTCCTGGCGAAGAAGCGGCCGGGGGAGGCCGGGGAGATGGATGAAGTCGGGAGGGAAGAGGCTGGCGTGAGACCTCTCTGGGCTCCCCCTCTCCCCACGGAGGAGCCGGATACCCTGGCGGGCCTCTTCCTCCTTCCCATGGGGGAAGGGGACGGGGAGAAGGAGCCGCTGGCCGAGACCCGCAGAGGTGGCGAGGGCCTTCTCTTCCTCCGGGCTCCACCGGGCCGCTACCTCCTGAGCCTGGAGAACTGGAGCCCCAGGGGCCGATGGGGGGCCAGGATTCGCCACGGGATTCGGGCTGAAGCCCTGCCCCCGGACGTGCCCACCCTCTCGGACCTCCTCCTCCTGGAGCCCGGAGACTCCCTGCCGTCGGGTCCGGACGCGGGTCTGCCCCGGATGCGACCTTCTACCACCGTGCGTTCCGGAGAGGAAGTGACCGTGGCCTGGGAGGTCTACGGCCTTCGAGGGCGGCGAGAGCCCCTGACCTTCCGACTGAGTCTCGTGGGAGACGGGGCGAGCTTCCTCCGCCGTGCCTTGAATCGGGTGGGCCTCTTCCGGCGAGATCCGCCCCTGGTTCTCTCCTGGACCGAGGCCGGACCCGACACCCTGGGGCCTCTCTTCCGAGCCGTGGACGTGACGCTTCCCGAGGTGGAGGCCGGAGGCTATGTTCTGCGGCTGGAAATGGAGATGGCTCGGCGGAGCAAGGTGGTGTCAGACCAAAGGATAACCGTCCGCTGAAGGGCCTTCTCCATCCCTTTCGAGATGACTTTCACGAGTTGACGCGAACCCCCGTCATCTCTAGATTGGCGCGCTGTCACAGACCCGGGAGCCTACGGTAACGTCCCATGGACGACACCATTCAACGCGGACCGCTTCTTCTCCTGTCCGGGCGGGCCAACCGACCCCTGGCCGAGGAGATCGGTGAGCTGGTGGGGAAATCTCCGGATTCGGCGACGATCCGGGACTTCGCCGACGGCGAGATCTTCGTGCGCATCGACCGGAACGCCAGGGGCCGGGATGTCTTCATCATCCAGCCCACCGCCTCTCCGGGGGACAACATCCTGGAGCTGCTGCTCCTCATCGACGCGGCGAAGCGGGCCTCCGCGGCCCGGGTGACGGCGGTGATTCCGTACTACGGCTACGGCCGGCAGGACCGGAAAGACCAGCCCAGGGTGGCCATCGGGGCCAAGCTCATGGCGAACCTCATCGTGGCCGCCGGGGCGGACCGGGTGGTGGGGATCGACTTTCACCAGCACCAGATCCAGGGGTTTTTCGACATTCCCGTGGATCACCTCTACGCCGCTCCGGTCCTGGTCCGCTACTTCCGGGAGAAGGGATTCGACGACCTGGTGGTGGTGGCTCCGGATGTGGGATCGGCCAAGATGGCCCGGGGGTTCGCCCGGCGTCTGAAGGCCACCTTCGCCATCATCGACAAGCGTCGGCCCCGGCCCAACGAGGCCGAAGTGGTGAACGTGGTGGGCGAGGTGAAGGGTCGAACCTGTCTCATCGTGGACGACATGGTGGACACGGGAGGCACCCTGACCAACGCCATTCGGGCCCTGTGCGACCGGGACGCCAGGGCTGTGTATGCCACCGCGTCCCACGCCCTTCTGTCCGGACCCGCCGTGGACCGCCTTTCCTCGGTCCCCCTGGAGGAGCTGGTGGTGACGAACACTATCGATCTTCCTGAGGAGAGGCGGTTTGACAAGCTCAGGACCCTCTCGGTGGCGGGCCTGCTGGCGAATGCCATCGAGTACATCCACTCGAACGAGTCGGTGAGCGCGCTGTTCGAGATCCCGGATGAAGACAGTTGACCCTTGACGGTTGAACGACGAGAAGGCCTGGTAGGGCCGACCCGGTGGACGGTCGGCAGCGGGGCCTCCACCGGAATGCGAGAGATAGACGAATGACGGAAAGCAGAGTACTCAAGGCCCTTCGCAGGGACGAGACGGGGAAGGAATTCGCGGGGAAGCTCCGCAGGTCCGGGCGGGTTCCCGCCGTGGTCTACGGGAAGGATGCCGAGTCCTTCGGGATCTCCGTGGACCAGGATGAGGCGGAGCACCTCTTCCACAGCATCTCGGTGGAGAACACCATCGTCCAACTGGACGTGGAAGGGGAAGAGGAGCCCATCCCGGCCCTGATCCGGGAAATCCAGAGCTATCCCCACAAGGCCGGGGTCCTCCATGTGGACTTCTACCGAATCCAGAAGGGTGTGGCCCTGGAGCTCAACATCCCCGTGCGGTTGGAGGGAATTCCCCAGGGCGTGAAGGAGTCCGGCGGGGTCCTGGAGCAGATCATCAACGAGCTCCGTGTGAAGTGCATCCCCTCCAAGATCCCCGAGGCCATCAGCCTGGACGTGACGGAGCTGGAGGTCGGGGACGCCATCCACGTCTACGACCTGGAGCTGGGGGAGGGAATCGAGATTCTGGTGGACCCTGAGCGGACCGTGTGCACCGTGGCCATCCCCAAGGTCCTGGTCACGGAAGAGGAGGAAGAGGAGGAGGAGCTGGAGGAGCTGCTCGCGGAAGGCGAGGAGCCCGTGGAGGTGGAAGAGGGTGCCGAGGAGGAGGCCGCCGGAGCCGGAGAAGAGGAAGAAGCGGAGTAGTCGAGGCGGCCCGTGAAGGTTGTTCTCGGGCTCGGGAACCCGGGACCCGACTACGATGCCACTCGCCACAACGTGGGCTGGTGGCTGCTTGATCGCCTGGCCTATGACTGGAGCTTTCCGCTGTTCGAGAGGCATGGGAGGGCCATGGTTTCGGAAGGGATCCGAGGAGACATCCGCTATCGGCTCATGAAGCCCCTGACCTTCATGAACCGGAGTGGTCAGGTCCTTCCCACCCTGGCGTCCCTGGAGAGCTTCGAGCCGGGCGCAGACCTGTTGGTGATCGTGGACGACGCGGCCCTGGATGTGGGCCGCGTTCGTTTTAGGGCCCGAGGATCCACCGGAGGGCACAACGGGCTCGAGTCCATTGCGCGGGTGCTGGGATCGAACGAGTATCCCCGCCTGCGGATCGGCGTCGGAGTCCCGCCGGAGGGGGCCGACCTCTCCGAGTGGGTTCTCTCTCCCATGCCTCCGGAGGACGAGGACGTGATCCTGGATCTTCTTCCCGAGCTGGTACGGGGGACGGAGACCTGGGGAACGGAGGGGATCGAGGCGGCCATGAACGCCTTCAACAGGTGAGGACCGCCACCCCGAAGAGGACGAACCTTAACGACTGAACCGGGAAAGCATCGCGTATGAGCGACCTCATTGGCTTGACTGACTGGTCGTGGATCCTGGGGATCGTGGGCCTGGCCCTCGCCCTGGTGATCTACGGGTACGTGAAGCGCCAGCCCACCGGAAACGAGATCATGTTCGATCTCTCGGAGCAGATCCACGCCGGGGCCATGGCGTTCCTGAGGAGGGAATACACCTTCCTCCTCTTCTTCGTCATCGTGGTGGCCGTCCTTCTGGGATGGGCCATCGGCCTTTACACCTCCATCGCCTACATCTCCGGGGCTCTGAGCTCCGTGCTGGCCGGGTTCTTCGGCATGAAGGCCGCCACCCGGGCCAACGTCAGGACATCGGCGGCGGCCAACGATCACGGGGCCGGGAAGGCCCTGCGAATCGCTTTCTTCGGCGGTGCCGTCATGGGGCTGGCCGTGGCCTCCCTGGGGCTCTTCGGCATCGGGATCTTCTACTGGATCTTCGCCGCCGGGGCGGTCCCGGGAACCGGGGAGCTCCCCCGCTTCTCCGAGATCATCTCCGGCTTCGCCATGGGGGCCAGCTCCATCGCCCTCTTCGCTCGTGTGGGCGGAGGCATCTACACGAAGGCCGCCGACGTGGGGGCCGACCTGGTCGGGAAGGTGGAGGCTGGCATCCCGGAGGACGATCCCAGGAACCCGGCCACCATCGCCGACAACGTGGGCGACAACGTAGGAGACGTAGCCGGCCTCGGAGCCGACATCTTCGAGTCGTACGTGGGCTCCATCGTGGCCACCATGGCCATCGCCGCCACCTCCGCCACCCTGGCCACCACACCGATGGAAGGCGTGGCCCTTCCCATTCTCACCGTGGTTGTGGGGCTGCTGGCGTCCATGTTCGGGATCTTCATGATGAAGGTCCTGGAGCGGACGGATCCTGCGGGAGCCCTCCGGAACGTGACGTTCATCGCCGCGGGTCTCTTCCTGGTGGCTATGTGGTTCGTGGTCCAGGCGGTAGGGGTGGAGATCGTAGACGTCCGCACCGGGGAGATCCTTCCCGTGTCCGGACCGTTCTGGGCCATCCTGGCCGGTAGCCTGGTGGGGATCTTCATCGGTCTGGTGACGGAGTACTACACCGCCGCCAAGCCCATCCGGAAGATTGCCGACTCCAGCCAGACGGGCTCGGCCACGAACATCATCACCGGTCTCGCCGTGGGGATGGAGTCCACGGCCATTCCCCTGATCCTCATCTGTCTTGCCATCTTCGTCTCCTACGAGTTCGCCGGCCTCTACGGCATCGGGATCTCGGCGGTGGGCATGCTGGCCACGGTGGGCGTGACCATGTCCGTGGACGCCTACGGGCCCATTGCCGACAATGCCGGAGGCATCAGCGAGATGAGCGGGCTTGGACCGGAGACCCGGGCGGTCACCGACTCCCTGGACGCCATCGGGAACACCACGGCGGCCATCGGGAAGGGCTTCGCCATCGGCTCCGCCGCCCTCACGGCTCTGGCCCTCTTCAGTGCCTACTCCTCCGGGGTGGGCCTGCAGGAGACGGGCATCGACCTGGTGAATCCCCTGGTGGTCATCGGCCTCTTCCTGGGCGGAATGCTGCCCTTCTTCGTGGCGGCGCTCACCATGACCGCCGTGGGCCGGGCGGCCCAGGGCATGGTGGACGAGGTCCGTCGCCAGTTCCGGGAGATCCCCGGGATCATGGAGGGAACCGGCAAGCCGGACTCCGCCCGCTGCGTGGACATCTCCACGAACGCCGCTCTCCGGGAGATGATCCTCCCCGGCATCACGGCCGTCCTGGCGCCGGTGGTCGTGGGCTACTTCCTGGGCGTGGAAGCCCTGGGCGGCCTCCTGGCCGGTGCCACGGTCACGGGTGTTCTCATGGCCCTCTTCATGGCCAACGCCGGTGGAGCCTGGGACAACGCCAAGAAGTACATCGAGGGCGGTGCTCTGGGTGGCAAGGGTTCCGAGCCCCACAAGGCCGCAGTGGTGGGAGACACGGTGGGTGATCCCTTCAAGGACACCTCCGGCCCCTCCATGAACATCCTCATCAAGCTCATGAGCGTGGTATCCCTGGTGCTGGCCCCCTGGTTCGTCCGGGTGCATGGGCTGGCCGGGGAGGAGGTCACCAGCTGGATCGGCGAGGTGATCCAGAAGCTCTTCGGGTGAGATTGATCCGTGACGGGTCTCCCGGGCTGGACGGCCGGGGGCCCTGACCGCCGGAGTCGGGCCCGGCTTCTCCTGCTGGAGGGGTCGGGCCCGACGTATTGGAGATCCGGCGAGCCGCACCTGGAAGGGCCGTAGGCCTCGTCGTCGCAGCGTCGGGGGAGAGAACCGTCCCGTGGCGCCCAGGGCCTTGCCGACCCACCTTTCGGGGGACCCTTCCGCCCATGCGGCGTCCGCTCAGGAAACATCCTTGGAGGTACGATGGCCGAGACAGAGCCCAGCTTCGAGAACGCTCTCTCCTTTGCCCAGGAGCTCATTCGCATCCCTTCCCCTTCGGGCCGGGAAGGAGAGGTGGCTCGGCGGGTGCGAGAGGAGATGGAGGCTCTGGGCTATGACCAGGTAGGGGCCGACGACGTGGGGAACGTCATGGGGGTCGTCCGGGGGACGGGGGAAAGCGCGCCGGTCATGCTGAACTGTCACATGGACGTGGTGGCGGAGGGGGACCCCGGGGACTGGGAGCATCCCCCCTATGCCGGTGTCGTGGCGGACGGCTGTCTCCACGGCCGGGGGGCCATGGACATCAAGGGGCCCCTGGCCCTGCAGACCCACGCGGCGGCAGCTCTGAAGGGGAGGGCCCCGGGGGACGTGATCGTGGCCCACACGGTGTTCGAAGAGCGGGGTGGGTGGGGGATGGAGCACCTTCTGGCCTCCGGGGCCGTGGAGCCCGCCGCCGTGATCATCGGAGAAGCCACCCAGGGAGACATCACCACCGGGCACCGGGGCCGGGGGGAGCTGGAGGTGGTTCTACGGGGCCTGGCGGGCCATGCCAGCGCACCGGACCGGGCCCGGAATGCCCTGGACCTGGTGCCGGGCGTCCTGGTGGCCCTGAAGACGTTGGCGGAGAGGCAGGACACGGATCCGGTCCTGGGACCGGCCACCCTGGCGCCCACGACCGTGGACGTCCTTCCCGAGAGCAGGAACGTAATCCCGGACCAGGTGGCCATCGTAGTGGACTGGCGGGTCCTGCCGGACAGCACCGACGAGATGCTCCTGGCCAGCGTGGAGGAGGCGGTGCGCCGGGAGTTGGGGGGAGTGCCGGAAGGGATGGCCGTGGAGATCCGCATGGCCAGGGAGAGGCAGAAGACCTACACGAACCGGGAAGAGCTCCGGGACCTCTTCACCCCGGGCTTTCTCATGGACGAGGCGGATCCCCTGATCGTGGCAGCCGCCGAAGCCGTGGGACGAAGGGAAGGAGACGGCCCGGCCCGGATCCGGCCCTGGACATTCGCCACCGACGGGGGCTGGAGTTGCGGCGTGTACGGCATCCCCACCCTGGGGTTCGCGCCGGGGGAGGAACGGTTCGCTCACACCAACCGGGAGCGCCTGGACGTGGAAGAGGCCCGTTGGGCCTTCTCAAGACATCCGGACCTGATCCTGGCCCTTCAGCGGGCCCTCGAATAAACGGGGGGGGCGGACGGGAGAGGGGGCCCGATTTTCTCCCGGGCCCCTCTCCCCCGCGCCTCAGGACCACGCCC
>CAZZEL010000004.1:0-54267 GCA_964652625.1 uncultured Gemmatimonadaceae bacterium | reverse complement strand
CCCGGGGGCTCAGGACATGGGAACAGGCTGGTAGAGCTTCCCTTCCACCCGATCGAAGATGTCCTCCATGGACTTCCCCACGATGGTGAGACCGTGGTTCTTCAGGCCTACCACGGCTTTCGCCGGCATCGGAGCCTCCCGGACGATGTCGGCCACCGCCACACCCAGCTCGTAGGTGCCGCAGGGGTAGTTGATCTCGGTGGAGGGAACGCCGTCCATCCAGGCGTGGACGTGGAGGATGGCCCCCACCTCCGGGTGCTCCCGGTAGATCATCCAGTGCTCGATGGCGTCCACCGATACCCGGCGCGGCTCCACCTCCGGGGGAACGCTGAGGATCATGGCGTTGTCCTCCCGGCTGTAGTCCTTCACCAGGAGAATGTCCCGCCCCACCTCCTGCAGGTTCGACTTGTCCACCCCGGAGGCGCTCATCCAGAAGCGTTCCTCGTCCAGGCGGGCGGAGAGGTTCCCGTAGCTCAGGCCGCCGATTCCGTAGAGGAGCTTCAGGTGACGCTGGTCCCGCTCGTCCAGGTACTTGTCCATGGGAAAGGGCGTGGGGAGGAGGTTGAGCTCCCCCAGCTTCCGGCCCGCTTCCTTGATGGACTCGGAGATCTCGTCCCCGTTCCACAGCTCCTCGGGAAGGTCCGTGTCGTAGACGTTGTTCACCACCAGGCGGCAACTGGCCAGGGGGTGGATCCGCTCGTAGACCGACTGGAAGTAGTGGCTCTTGTTCTCGTTACCCTCGACGACGTAGTGCCCCTGCTCCGGTGTGACGAAGTGGCTGGCGGGCAGCGATTCCCCTTCGTCCACCAGGCCGGCGAGGAGATTCGAGAGGGACCGGACCAGGAGGGGATATCCCTTCTCCATGGGGCCGCCGAAAGGAGGGTCCACCTCCGTGACCGTGACCACGAACACCGCTTGGGCCTTCCGCCGGAAGGGCTTGGGCTGGCCCCGGTCCACGAAATTGATAACCAGAGAGGCATCGTCGGGGTCACGGACGAAGGTGTGATCGTTATCGTCGAGAACCGCTTGCAGACCGGAGCGGAACCATGCAAATCGTTCTTCTTCCGTCAATCCAGAGAATGAGTATTTCATGTCGTTCCTGGGTAGGTCCCCGGGGATGCCGCCGGCGATACATGGAGCTCGCCCCGGTCCGGGGACCGGCAACGGAGGCGAACACAACAAGGAAATAACCCTGCTTTGGTCCGGTTCTGGTAGGACCGGACGAACCGAAGAAAGAAGGTGGCTCGGAAAATGTCTCCGGCGCAAGCCCTTCTCGGCTCTTTCCCCGCCCCGGAAGGAGATGCACGCTTTGACCCTCCCGGCGCCCCCTTCCTACGTTCCACGCCCGGACCCGTTCCAGGTCCTGCTCATGCCCGTACGTTCCAGCCAGGGGGTATAGACCATGCTTCGCGTAGGAATCGTCGGCCTCCCCAACGTGGGGAAATCCTCCCTGTTCAACGCCCTGACGGCTGCCGGAGCCCCGGCGGACAACTACCCTTTCTGCACCGTGGAGCCCAACGTGGGGACGGTGGCGGTGCCGGACCGGCGGGTGGAGATCATCCACGAGACGACGGGGTCGGGAGAGGCCCATCCCACGGTCATCCAGTTCGTGGACATCGCCGGGCTGGTGGAGGGAGCGTCCCGGGGTGAAGGGTTGGGAAATCAGTTCCTGGCCCAGATCCGGGAAGTTGACGCCATTGCCCACGTGCTGCGTTGCTTCGAGGACCCGGATGTTTCCCACGTCATGGGTTCCGTGGAGCCCTTGAGAGACCGGGAGGTGGTGGAGGCCGAGCTGGCCCTGGCGGATCTGGAGACGGTGGAAAGGCGGAGAGAGAAGGTGGAGAAGAAGGCCCGGTCCGGAGAGACGGAGGCCCGGGAGGAGATGGTGGTTCTGGACCGGGTGCATGGAGCCCTCTCCCGGGGGGAGTTACCCCGAACCATGACCTTCTCCCGGGAGGAGAGGGCCCGGTTGTCGGAGCTCCACCTTCTTACGGGGAAACCGGTCCTCTACGCCGCCAATGTGGGGGAGGGGGAGGCGGGAGAGGAGGACAACCCCTTCCTGCCTCGTCTCAGGGCGGTGGTGGAGGAGGAAGAAGGAGGCCGGGTGGTGAGCATCTCCGCGTCCCTGGAGGCGGAGATGGCGGCTCTGGAGCCGGAGGAGCGACAGGCCTTCCTGAAGGACCTGGGGCTGGAGGAGGCGGGCCTGGACCGGATGATCCATGCGGCATACGAGCTCATGGACCTGGTCACCTTCTTCACCACGAACGAGACCATGACCCGGGCCTGGACCATCCGGCGAGGAACCCGGGCCCCGGAGGCCGCCGGGAAGATCCACTCGGATTTTCAGCGGGGGTTCATCCGGGCCGAGACCATCCACTTCGATACGTTCCAGGAATTCGAGACCCTGAAGGAGGCCCGGGAGCAGGGGGCCGTGCGCTCCGAGGGGAAGGACTACGTGGTGAAGGACGGCGATATCCTTCTCTTCCGCTTCAACGTGTGACAGCCGATGACAGCTCTCCCGGCTCCAGGGGGGGACGTTGTCGGCCCGCTGCCGGGCACGGCCCGGGGATAGCCTGCCCGGTTCATGGGCCAGAGAGGGACCTTCGGGTCTTCGGGGAGTTGTTCCAGACCCACGAAATGGGTAGAATTACAGGCTGATCCTGCTCCGCCCGGGAGGCGGAGCCCGTTTCCGTACACGGTCCGAGGGAAGCCGCGTGAGACTCTACGAAGTGGTGTACATCTTCGACGCCGAAGAGACCGAGGCGTCCATCAACGAGAAGCTCGAGCAGTACCACGAGACCCTGGCCGGGGAGGACGGCGAAATCTCCTCCGTGGACCACTGGGGGCCCCGTCAGCTCGCCTATCCCATCGATGGGAAGAGGACGGGCTACTACGTGGTGGCCCAGGTGTCCGCCGACCCCCAGGGTCTTCCGGAGTTCGAGCGGGTCCTGAAGCTGGACGAACAACTTCTTCGCTACCTGGTGGTTCTGAACGAAGGAGAGCCCACCACGGGCATGTCCATCCTGGCCCCCCGTGCACCGACGGCACGGGAGGAAGAGGAGGACGAAGACGAGGAGGAGGACTTCGAGGAGGATGACGACTCGAGCCCGCCGGAGTTCGCCGGGGGGCGGGGCCGTCGGCGTCGGGTGGAGGGTCCTGCCATCGAGCTCCTGAACTACAAGGACGTGGAGACCCTGTCCCGTTTCCTCACGGAATCCGGGAAGATCCTCCCCAGGAGAACCACGAAGGTGGCGGCGAACTTCCAGCGCCAGTTGGGCCGGGCCATCAAGCGGGCTCGGTACCTGGCTCTGCTCCCCTACATCCGGGATCACGAGGCATAGGGATTCATGCCGGAGGACCGCTCCGGGGGTCGGTGGGATTGGGCCCGGGCTCTGGGGCTTCTCGGGGCTGCCGGGACGTTCTCCGTCTTGAACCCGGCGGTGCTGGTGGCGGTCCCCTTCGTCCTTCTGGTCCTCTTCCTCCCGGCCCGCAGGCTCCGGACCCTGGTAGTGGGGGCCCTGGCTGTGATCCTCACCTTCGGGGGGGCGGCAAGCAGCGGTCTCTGGTACCTGGAGAGAGGGTGGGGCCTCCTCCTGGGAGGGTGGTTCATCACCCTCACTCTGCGGTGGCCGGGGATCCGGTTTCTCTCCCGGGGCCTGGGAGCGGTGGGTGGGACGTTCGCCGTGATGGCTCTCCTCTTCTGGGTCCAGCCCGGACACTGGGCCGTGGTGGACTGGGCCGTCCGGTCCCGGATGGAGCGTGGGATGAGCGCTGCCCTGGAGGCCTTCCGGTACCTGCGCCCGGAGGGCCTCTCGGAGACCTTCGAAGCCCGGGCGGCCGAGGCCATGGTCCTCCAGGGGACGATCTTCCCGGCTCTCCTGGGTCTGGCGTCCCTGGCGGCTCTGGGGCTGGCCTGGTGGCTGTGGAACCGGTTGTCCCTGGGCGAAGAGGGGGACCGGCTGGGGCCTCTCCGGGAGTTCCGGTTCAACGACCAGCTGGTCTGGATCCTGATCCTGGGTCTGGGGGTCCTCTTGCTGGGCTCCGGCCTCCTGGGCCGTCTGGGAACGAACACCGTGGTGTTCATGGGAGCCCTCTTCGCCCTCCGGGGTGTGGCGGTGGTCCTGTTTCTCTCGGGAGGAGTCTCCTTCCTGGGGATGGTCCTCTTTCTGGTTGGATTACTTTTTCTGGCGCCGCTGCTGGTCACCGGCGCCTTCGTCATCGGGCTGGGAGATGCCTGGCTCAATCTGCGGGCCCGCAAGGAGCAGTTGGACTCCGCCGGGGGCCCGTGACGTGAAGCACGACTGCAAGGAATGAATCGATGAAGCTGATCCTTCGCGAAGCCGTGGAGAACCTGGGAAGCCCGGGGGACATCGTAGACGTGAAGCCCGGTTACGGTCGGAACTACCTCATCCCCCAGGGGCTGGCCTACGTGGCCAGCGAAGCGAACATTCGGCGCCTGGAAGACGAGAAGGCGGCTGCCGAGGAGCGGGCTCGAAGGGACTACCTGGAGGCGAAGCGCCGGGCGGCCCAGCTCGACGGTATGCTCCTCACCTTCCACGCTCGGGCCAGCGAGGAAGGCAAGCTCTTCGGCTCGGTGACACCGGGCGACATCGCCGACCGAGCCAATCAGGAGGGCCTGGACTTCGAGGTGGAGCGCCGACAGGTCCTCATGGACGAGCCCTTGAAAACTCTGGGTGCCGCCAAGGTCCGGGTCCGGCTGTTCACGGACGTGGAGGCGGAGGTGGAAGTCCGGGTGGAGCGGGAAGAGGAGGAGTAGGTCCTGCCCCATGGAAACGTCCTCCTCCCCCAACGGCTCCGACCCGAACGAGTTCCCCGCCGACGTGGTGCAGGCGGCGGAGCTGGCCCTGGAGCGCAAGGCCTCCGACGTGACGGCCATGGACCTGAGAGGGATCTCATCGGCGACGGACTACTTCGTCCTGGCTACGGGTACCTCCGACATCCAGATACGGGCCATCGCGGATCACATCGTGGAGACGATGGCCGAACAGGAGATCCGGCCCCTGAGCGTGGAGGGCATGGACCGGGCCCGCTGGGTCCTCCTGGACTTCGTGGACTTCGTGGTGCACGTCTTCCACCCTTCGGCCCGGGATTTCTATTCCCTGGAATCTCTCTGGGGAGACGCCCCCACCCGGGTGTTTTCCTGAGCTCGGAAGCCGATGGCGGCTTTGAAGATTGCCCGCCTGCACCGGCGCACATTACCTTTTCGAAGACAGGTGGAGGGGAGGCTCAGGGGCAACCCTCCTTCCCGGCAATCCCGGTTTCCTCACCATGATCACGGGGTCTCATGTCCGGCGGAATCGCAGATTGGTGTTTCTTCGACCTTGAGTCCGACCACCTCCCGGACGAGGCGAGCCCCACCGCGGTGCCTGGCGAGGGAAGGGGTCGCATCGTGGTGCTGGCGGCCACGCCCTTCGCGACGTCGGAGGGGTGGGCGGCCCGTGCCTGCGCCGCCATCGCCGAGGAATGGGCTCGGGCCGGATTGCAGGCCGTCCTCATGGACCTGGGCCTCCAGAATCCATCCCTGCACCAGGTTCTGAATCTGCCCAACAACGAGGGGGTGTCCGATGCCTTCCTCTACGGGGCCTCCGTGCAGAGAGTGGCTCGTCCGGCCCTGGACGATTCCATCTTCTTCGTGTCGGCGGGGACGGCCACGGCGGATCCGGAGGGAGTTCTGGGGCACCGTCGCTGGAACGACCTGGCCGGGGGGTTCTCCGAGGCCGACGCCACCCTTCTCCTCTTTCTTCCCACCGATACCGGTGGCGCCGGGAAGCTCCTGAGCCGGGCCACGGACATCATCTTCCTGGCCGGGGAAACCGAGTCTCCCGAGGACCACCTGGGCCCGGCCTCCATCAAAGTGGTCTCGGCCCTGGGCCCCTCGGGCTCGCCCCCGGGGGAAACGGCGGAGCTCGGCGAAGAGGAAGAGAAGGAGATGGAGCCGTCGCTGGAGGCCGCCCTTCCCCAGGAGGAGCCGGAGCTGGGAGTGGGTGAGGAGGAAGAGGCGCAGGAAGAAGAGGAAGAAGAGGAAGAAGAGGAAGAAGAGACCCTCTTCGGGGCCTTGAGCCTGGAGGGAGGGCTGCAGTTGGCCGAAGGCTTCGAGCCGCCGGCTTCCGGAGCGGGGACCGAGGAAGAGGGAGAGGTGGACGTGGAGGACGAGAGGGAAGGGGAAGAGGAAGAGGAGGAGACGCCCTGGGCCCAGGCCATGGAGGAGGAGAGGGGCGCTGCGGAGGTCCTCCCCGAAGAGGAGGAAGAGGAAGAGGAAGAGAAAGAGGCGACCCCGGAAGAGGATCTCTACTTCGCCGACCGGCCCACCTTCGAGGAGGAAACCCCCTTCGACGAAGCCACCCCCTTCGAGGGCACCACCTCCTACGAGGAACCGACACCGACGCCCCGGGAAGAGGAGGCTCCGGAATCCCACCGGGAGCCCGGGGCGGAGGAAGAGCCCTTCCTTCCCCAGGAACCCGTGCTCCCCGAAGAGCCCTTCCTGGATGAGGCGCCTGCTTTTCCCGGAGAGCCCGAACCTACCGAGGAGGTCTCCTTCCCGGAGGACGACGGCCCCCGGGAGGAGGGGCCCGGCTTCCATGAGGGGTCGGCCCCAGGGGAAGAGGAGTCCCCCTTCGGCGAGTTCTCCTTCCAGGAGGAACCCGCCTCACCGGAGGAGCCATCCTTCGGGGAAGAGCCGTCCCTGGATGAAGCGCCTGCCTTCCCCGGGGAGCCCGCTCCTCCCGAGGAGGAGGGGTTCGGGAAGGATCTGGTTCATGGGGCGGACTTCGGCGAGGCCCATCCGGAGGGTCCCAGGATGGACACGCCGGAGCCCGCCTTCTCGGAAGAGGGGGCCGAAGCCGTGGCCTCTCCCGAGGATCTGGAGGAGGCCGAGCCCCCGATGGAGGTTTCCCCGGAAGAGATTCCGGTCCGGGAGCCTCCCCGCAGGCCTCCCACCAGGCGCCCTCCCCGGAGGGGCTTCCCCTGGAAGGCCTGGACGGTGGGTCTTCTGGTCCTGGCCCTCCTGGTCGCCGCCGGCGGCACGGCTCTCGGGTTCTTCAGCGTTCCGGGGTTCACCTTCCTGCAGGGGTACTTCGGTGAGCTTCCGGAGCCGGAGATGGTGCTGGAGGGGCCCCAGCCGGTGGAGCCGGTCCTGGGCTATTCCCTTGTCCTCCTCCACTACGACCAGGGAGAGATGGCGGATGCCCTGGAGATGCGTGATGCCCTCCGGTCCCGCCTGCCGGACCTTCGCTTCATCCTGACGCCCGAATCCTACCAGGGTGGCGAGGTCTCCTACGTGCTCCTGGCGGGACCCGCCCTGGATCGGGAGAGGGCCGACGGCCTTCGGGAGCCTCTGGGGGAGGTTCTTACCCGGGAGGATCCGGAAAGCTGGGAGGTCAGGAACACCCCCCGGGCCTTCTTCCTGGGGGAGAGTGAGAGCCTTCAGGAGGCCAGGGATCGGGTGGCGGCCCTGGGGGAGGAGGGGATATATGCCTACGTCCTTCACGTCAGCTACCCCGACGGAACCCGGGCCTACCGGGTCTTCTCCGGAGCCTACGAGGACGCCCAGGACGCCCAGCCCCTCCAGCGGATCCTGAGACGGGCAGGGCATCGGGATGCGCCTCTCATCGAACGGAGAGGCACGCTTCCGGAATGAAGCTGAAAGCCCTCAAGATCCACGGTTTCAAGTCCTTCGCCGACTCCACACAGATCGAATTCCACGAGGGGATCACCGCCGTCGTGGGTCCCAACGGGTGCGGGAAGTCCAATATCAGTGACGCCATCCGTTGGGTCCTTGGGGAACAGCGCCCCACGGCCATCCGGGGAGCCAGGATGGAGGAGGCCATCTTCCAGGGCTCGGTGAACCGACGACCGGTGAACCGGGCGTCCGTGTCCCTGGTGGTATCCAACGAGGATGGAGCTCTTCCCGTACCCTTCGAGGAGGTTGAGCTGGGCCGGACGGTGTACCGGGACGGGGGGAGCGATTACACCATCAACCGCTCCTCCTGCCGGCTCCGGGATGTGCTGGATATGTGCCGGGACACGGGTCTCGGGGCCAATGCCTACGCCGTCATCGAGAATCGGATGATCGATGCCATCCTCTCGGACCGGGCCGAGGAGCGTCGCGGCCTCTTCGAAGAGGCCGCGGGGATCGGGAAATACAAGGACCGGCGGAAGGCGGCGGCTCGGCGCCTGGAACGGGCGGAGTTGGACCTCCAGCGCCTGGATGACGTCATCGCGGAGGTGCAGACCAAGGTCCGGTCCCTGGCCCGACAGAAGGGAAAGGCCCAGCGCTATCAGGATCTCCGGGACCGGCGTCTCGCCGTGGAGCTCACCCTGGCCCGGACCGAGCTGGAAACCCTCCAGGAGCGCCTGGAGGAGGTGGACCGGGAGCTCACCGGCGACCGGGAGCTGGAGGAGGGCTACCAGGCGGAGCTCCGATCCGCCGAGGCCCAGCTGGAGACCATGCGCCTCCGGCAGGTTGAGGCCCAGAAGGCCCGGAGCGAGGCGGCCCGGAAGCTGGAGGACATCCGGGATCAGCTCGTCCGGTGGGAGCGGGACCTGGCCGTGGCCGCCGAACGGGCGGCCTACGCGGATCGACGTCTGGTTCAGATCCGAGAGGAGGACGAATCCGTCCGGGAACGCACCCAGTCCCTGGCCGAGGAAGCTCGGCGGTTCCGTTCTCACGAGCTTCGCCTGGAGAAGGAGCTGCAGGCCTTGGAGGAGGAGAAGGAGGAGAAGGAGGAGGCAGCGACGGCTACCCGGGGACGGCTTGAGGCGGCCCGGGACGATCTTTCCGCGGTGGAGAGCCGCCTCCGGGATCTCACCCGGAGACAGGCTCAATTGGAGGGCGAAGCCTCCTCCGTGGAAGCCCAGGCCTCCGAGCTGGGCCGCCACCTGGAGCGGCTGGAGAAGGAGATGGAGGACGCGGCCCATGATCTCTCGGACGTGGCGGCTCAGGGTGACCTCTTCACGGACCGACTGACCGGCCTGGAGACCGAGGTGGAGAAGGCCCGGGAGAGGGTGGAGGCAGCGAAGGAACGGTCGGGCTCGGCAAGGGAGGAGGTGGAAGGGGCCCGGGAGGAGGAGCGGGCCGCCCGGGAGAGAGTGTCCAGCCTGGAGGCCCGGATCGAGGCCCTGGAGGGAATGGACCGGAGCCAGGAGGGGGTGGAGCCCACGGTGAAGGCCGCCCTGGAGCTGGAGGACCCGGGCGTGGTGGGCACTCTGGGAGAGTTCTTGTCCGGGGAGCCGGCGGTGGTCCGAGCCGTGGAGGCTTTCCTTGGCCCCCTGGTCCAGGGTCTCGTGGTGGAGGATGAGGCCACGGTGTCCCGACTGGAGGCCTGGTACCAGGAAGAGTGGGGTGGGCGAGGGGGTCTGTTTCTCCTGCCCCTGGACGACCTCCCTTCCGAGCCACGGGGAACGGAGGCGGAGGAGGACAGCCTTCTGGAGGCTCTGTCCCTGGAGGGACGAGGAGCCCCCTGGGTCCGGACCCTCCTCCAGGGCATGAGTCTCGGGAAGACCGTCCCTACCCTCCGGGGCGGGAGGAAGCGGCGACGGATCCTGTCCCTCAGCGGAGTGGCCCGGGACGAGCGGGGTGTGGTGCGTCTGGGCAACCCCCTGGGCAGCTCGGGCATCCTGGAACGTCGGGAACGGGTGAAGCGTCTCCGTGGGGAGCTGGAGGAGGCCCAGGGAAGGTTGGAGGAGGCCCGACGCCGGCGGGAGGCCGGGGAGAGGGAGGAGGAACGGGCGGAAGAGGCCCTGGAGGAGGCCTGGTCCGGCCTCCGGGAGGCGGAGGACGAGTTCCGCTCTGCCTCCGCCCGGGCCCAGGCCCAGAGCGATCGTCGAGATCGCCTGGATCAGCACCAGGAAGAGCTGGCACGGCAGATCGAGGGAACCCGGGCGGCGCGGGCTCGGGCCCTGGACCGGGCCGGCGGGGCCCGGGAGGACGCTGGTCTCCTGGCGGCGGAGGAGGAGACCCTGCGAGAAGAGGAGCGGGAGGCCCGGGACCGGGTGGAGAGAGCCCAGGAGGCCTGGGAGGAGGCCCGAGCCCAGGAATCCCGCCTGGCCCTGGAGGTGACCCGTCGGGAGGGGGAGAGGGAGCGGGTGAAGGAACGTCTCCAGGACACGGAAGCTTCCCGGGAGGAGGCCCGGAACCGCCGGGCGGCCCTGGAAGAGGAGGAGTCCTCCCTGGAGGAGGACCGGAAGTCGGCAGCGACCCTGAAGGAGGAGGGAACCGAGGCCACCGCGGCTCTCTTCCGGAAGCGGGACGAAGCGGAGGATGGGCTGCGGGAGCGTGACGAGCTCCTGACCGGCATCGAGGAGTCCGTGGCCGCAGCGGAAGGACGGGTCCGGGAAGTCCGGGCCGCGGAGCGGGAGGCCATGGACCGGACCCACCGCCTGGAGCTGGAGAAGCAGGAGCTCACTGGTCGCATCGGCCACATCCGGGACCGTCTGGAGGCGGAGTGGGGCCGGCCCCTGGAGTTCCTGGAGGGACAGGCCGACACGGTGGAGGGCTCCGTGGAGGAGCTCCGGGACGAGCTCCGGGAGATCGTGGAGCGACTGGACCGGATCGGGCCGGTGAACATGCTGGCCGTAGAGGAGCACGAAGAGGAGAGCGCTCGCCTGGACTTCCTTGTCTCCCAGCGAGACGATCTCCGGGAAGCCCGGAACGATCTCCGGGATGCCATCCGCCAGATCAACGAGACGGCCACCCGACTGTTCGAAGACACCTTCCAGAACATCCGGAAGAACTTCCAGAGCACCTTCCAGCGGCTGTTCGAGGGTGGGGAGGCGGACCTCTGGTTGGAGGAAGGGGAGGATCCCCTGGAGTCCGCCATCGAGATCCACGCCTCGCCCCGGGGGAAGAAGACCCAGCGGATCGATCTCCTCTCCGGGGGAGAGCGGGCCCTGACGGCCCTGAGCCTGCTCTTCGGGATCTACCTGGTGAAGCCCAGCCCCTTCTGCGTCCTGGACGAGGTGGACGCTCCCCTGGACGAGTCCAACATCTACCGTTTCATCCGACTTCTCCAGGAGTTCAAGGACCAGAGCCAGTTCATCGTGATCACCCACAATCCCCGGACCATCGAGGCCGCAGACTGGATCTACGGCGTGACCATGGAGGAGCCCGGGGTGAGCCGCATCGTAGGAGTCAGGCTGGAGGATGCTCTCCAGGCCAGCGGGTCGGCGGCCTGACCGTCGACGGGTCGTCCTGGGGCTGGTTGTCCTCCCCTTCCTCTTCGGGCTTTCCGGGGAGGACCTCCCGACGCTTCCGGGTCCCGCTCCGGATCCCGACCCGGTGGCCGTATGGCTCCTCCTCACCCCCGACGCCCGGAACGATGAAATCCTGTTCCGGGAGTTGCAGGCCCTGGACGCCCGCCTTCGCTTCCGGAGTCGCTGGCTTCCGGCCATGAGCGTGGAGGTGGATCCCGGGGCCCTGCCGGGACTCCGGGAGCTGCCGGAGGTGGTGTCCATCCGTCCGGTGGGCGTCCTGGGGGCCGCCCCTGCCGGGCCGCCCCATACCCCACTCTCCAGCGTCGGGCCCCCTGAGTCCGGGAATCCGGCATCCGCCGACAGTCTGTACGGGGAGCTGGGTGCCGTCCTGGACCGACTCCAGATTCCCGCGGTCCACGACCTGGGCTTCCTGGGCGCCGGCCTGCGGGTGGGTATCCTGGACGGCTCCTTCCTCCTGGGCCATGCCACGGTGCGGGCCCGACCTCCTCTGGCCCAGCGGGACTTCGTGGACCTGGATGGTTCCGTGGCGCCGGATCCCTCCTCGCCGCCGGGAGAGGCCTCCCACGGCACGGCCCTGTGGTCCCTGGTGGCAGGAGAGCTTCCCTTCGTGCTCCGGGGGAGTGCGCCGGGAGCGGATGTCGTCCTGGCCCGGATCCGGAGACCCGGCGAGCTGGCTCGTGCCGATGAGGACCGCTGGGTGGCAGGCCTGGAGTGGATGGAGAGCCAGGGCGTGCGGGTCGTCTTGTCCGGGGTGGCCTTTCGCACCCTGACGGACGTCCAGTACTCCCTGGAGGACCTGGACGGAGACCGGCCCGTGGCCACCGCTGCCGCGGACGAGGCGGCTCGGCGAGGGCTCCTGGTGGTGGCGCCGGTGGGCAACGGCGGTCCCGCTCCTGGAACGCTGGAGGCACCGGCGGACGGGGACTCCGTGGTGGCGGTGGGGGCGGTGGACGCCGCCGGGCAGCCGGCCTCCTTCTCCGCCAGGGGTCCCACGGGAGATGGCCGGAGAAAACCGGAGCTGCTGGCTCCCGGCGAGGGGATTCCCGCCGCATCGGCCAGCGGAGACGATGGCTTCCAGACCATGGATGGCACGGAGGTGGCCGGGGCTCTGGTGGCGGGAGGGGCCACCCTCCTCATGGAGGCCTATCCTCAGCTCGGGCCCATGGAGATCCTGGAGATTCTCCAGGGGACGGCTCGGCCCTCGGAACAGGCTTTCGGAGGGGTCCCCCGGGTGGCCACGGGCCTCCTCTTCCCCCAGGGGGTGCGCGCCCTCCCCCTGGAGGACGTGGACGCTGAAGGCCGGGTGACCAGCCTCGCCCCCCAGTTCCGGTGGGAAGTCCCCACCCTCCATCCCCAGGGTCTCCCGGTGACCTTCCACCTGGTCCTGGCCCAGGATTCCAGCTTCTCCAGTCCGATCCTGGTGGACTCCCTCCTGGGAGCCTTCGCCCGGCGTCCGGGAAGCCCTCTCCCCTCCGGGGCCAGCTTCTTCTGGAGGGTGGAAGCCCGGTCCGTCCAGGGTATCTCCGGATTCTCCGGGATCCGGGGCCCCCTGGAGGTTCCCCCCTGGGTGACCCTGGAGGTATTGAACGATCCGGGAGGAACGGAGCTGGCTGAGGCTCGGCCGGAGTTCCAGTGGTCCGCTCTTCCCCTTCCGGGTCCCGGAGGCCCCTTGACCTTCGAGCTCCAGGTTCTCTCGGAACGGGAAGGTGACGTGATTCAGAGTCATCCGGGACTCCAGGAAGAGTACTTCCGACCCGTGGAACCGCTGCCCTTCAACCTGCCCATGCGGTGGCGGATCATCGCCCGGGCCCGGGAAGGCATGGCGGACACGGTGACCAGCGCCGGACCCTTCGCCATCACCAGTCAGACCAAGCCCCCGGTTACCTTCCTCTACCAGAACTTTCCCAACCCGTTTCCGAATCCGGAGGAAGGGGTAGAGGAGACCCGGATCTGGTTCGATCTGGCCCGGCGGAGCAGGGTGGAGCTGGCGGTCTACGACATCCGGGGCCGATTGGTTCGGCGGCTCATCCCCGGCCCCGGGTGCGGACCCGTGGAGTTGGACGCCGGGGAATACGGGCGGGAAGAAGGGGCCGTCTCGGATCCCTGCGTCGCCTTCCGCTGGGGCGGCCTCGATGAGCGGGACCGGGAGGTGCGCCGGGGCGTCTACCTCCTCCGTCTCCAGGCCGACGGCGTGCGAGAGGTTCGGAGGATGATCCTGTGGCGATGAGACTGTGGATCCTGGGCTCGGGCACCCTTCTCCCCCATGCCCACCGGGGGTCTCCGGCTCACTGGCTGGAGGCCGGGGAGGCGACGATCCTGCTGGATTGCGGAGCCGGCGTCCTCAGGACCCTCGCGGCCCTGGAGCGCCCCTGGGAAGAGATTACCCACCTCCTGCTCTCCCACTTCCACACGGACCACGTGGGGGGGCTGGCCCCCTTCCTCTTCGCCCTGAAGCATGGCCGTTCCCGGGAACGCTCCCGGCCTCTCCGGATTCTGGGCCCCCCGGGAACCCGAGAACTCTTCCGGAGGCTGGCCGACGCTTACGGGCCGTACATCCTGGATCCGGGCTTCCCCCTGGAGTTCCAGGAGATCCCTGGGGGTGGGGATTGGATGGATCCCCACGCCGACCTGCATGTGGCCACTCGTCCCACCCGGCACACGGAGGAGTCCCTGGCGTTCCGTATCCGGGTTCCGGAGGGGACAGTTGGATACACGGGCGACACAGGGCCGGACCCGGGGCTGGGAGTCTTCCTGCGGGATGTGGACGTCCTCCTGGCCGAGTGCAGTGTACCCGACACGGAGGCCTCGGAGACTCACCTCACGCCCTCCTCCCTGGCGGCCCTGGCCTCCGAAGCCGGGGAGCCTCTCCTGGTGAGCCTTCACACCTATCCGCCCCTGGAGCCGGAGGAGGTGCCGGGGTTGGTGCGATTGGCCGGTTACGGGGGCCGGGTCTTCTCGGGTTGGGACGGTCTCTGCCTTCGTTGGTTGGACGGGCGGGTTGCCGCGGAGTGAAGGAGGCGAAGAAGGTGAGGAAGGCAACGTAGCCCGCCCCGGACCTTCCCGAGGCGGCGTAGCCCGCCCCGGGCCTTCCCGGTTATGTTCCGGCGTCCCGTCCCGTCAGGAGGACGGTCCAGGAGACGGTTCAGGAGCCCTTTGAACTTCCATGCGGTGAGCGATCCATGCTTGTGGTGATGAAACACAACGCTTCTTCGGAGGACATCCGCCAGGTGGTGGAGGTGATCCAGGAGATGGGGTACGAAGCCCGGCCCATTCCCGGTCGCCAGCGGACCTCCGTGGGACTCATAGGAAACGAAGGCCAGGTCGACCCCAGCCTCTTCCGGGGGCTGTCCGGGGTGCTGGAGGCCATCCCGGTGAGCCATCCCTACAAGCAGGTGTCCCGGGAGTGGCGGGAGGAGGATACGGTAGTAGAGCTGCCCAACGGGGTCCGGGTTGGGGGGCCGGAGATCGTCCTCATGGCGGGCCCCTGCGCCGTGGAGGGGGAGGAGCAGATCCTGGACATCGCCAGGAGGCTTCGGGCCATGGGGGCCAGCGTCCTCCGGGGTGGGGCCTTCAAGCCCAGGACCTCTCCCTATTCCTTTCAGGGGTTGGGGGAGAAGGGGTTGGAGCTTCTATCCCGAGCCCGGGAGGAGACGGGATTGGCCGTGGTTACCGAGGCCCTGGACGTGGAGACGGCGGATCTGGTGGCCCAGCACGCCGACATCCTCCAGGTGGGTGCCCGGAACATGCAGAACTATCCTCTCCTGCGCAGGGTGGGGCGGATCGAGAAGCCGGTGCTTCTCAAGCGGGGAATGTCGGCCACCATCGAGGAGCTTCTCCTGGCGGCGGAGTACATCCTGAACGAGGGCAACCCGAACATCATCCTCTGCGAGCGGGGCGTGCGGGGATTCGATACACAGACCCGGAACCTCCTGGACCTGTCGGCCATCCCCACGGTGAAGGAGCTCTCCCACCTCCCCATCATCGCGGATCCCAGTCACGGAACCGGGGTTCGGGCCATGGTGACTCCCATGGCCCGGGCGGCTATCGCCGCCGGGGCCGACGGTCTCATGGTGGAGGTCCACCCGGATCCTGTCCACGCCCTTTCGGACGGAGCCCAGTCCCTCTACCCGGATCAGTTTCAGGAGCTCAGGGACCAGATCCAGGTCATCGGCCAGGCCATCCAGCGGGGGATCGCCGCCCCGGCGGTGGGCTGAGTACTCCATTCCGGGAATCCGGTGGTATGGCGAGAGTGCCGAAGGCCCAGCCGGCAAGGCGCGGGACCGAGGGCGTACCCATTGCCGTTCAGCGAGGGAGTGCCACACTGCCAGCGGGCTGCGGCCCCTTCTCGGCGGTCAGGGGCCCCGCTCGGACCCAGCCAAGGCCGGCAGATCCAGGGATTCACCCCTTCTTCGCAGCAACGAATGCCCTCCCACGCGTCTGTTGCTGCAAACTTGGTGATAATCCCCTTCTTCGCAGCAACGAATGCCTTCCAACGCGTCTGTTGCTGCAAACTTGGTGATAATCCCCTTCTTTGCAGCAACGAATGCCTTCCCGCACGTCTGTTGCTGCAAACTTGGTGTGCACAGGACCCCCCAATGCCTCCGAAGGGCTACCGAGTCCAGCGAGCCCTCTGGCGGGTATCGGGGATTTCACGCCAGATGCAGGGCCGGCCTGCCGGCGGTGCGCCGGGTCCCCACCCCGGCATCGTTCGGAAGGTCCGGACGCATGGCTTCCAGGAAAGCCCCGACTCTCGAGCTAAGTACTCCACTCCGGAAATCCGGTGATGTACCGAGAGCGCCGAAGCGCGCCGCTGGCAAGGCGCGCGATTGAGACGTACCCGCTGTGGTACGGCGAATGAGCGAAACGCCGCCAGTGGGGATGTAGCGGCGCTCGAATACCATCGTAATTCCGGATTGGGGTACTAAGTACTCCACTCCGGAAATCCGGTGATGTACCGAGAGCGCCGAAGCGCGTCGTCCTTCGGCGATGCTCGCTCGTCTCGCGAGGAGGCTGCCTGGTCTGCCCAACCGGAGCGAGTTCACTGACTCCCGGAGCCGTGCCCGGAGGGCCATGGCCCGGCCCCTTCCTGTTCCCATGGTTCCAGGGTGCACGGCCACAGCCCGGAGTCCCGGGCTGCGGAGCCACTCTTGCTTGGAGATGAATCATGGCCCGAGCCCGGGGGGTGCGCCTGGGGCGGCTGGGGGAGGACGTGGCGGCCTCCCACCTGGAACGGGAAGGCTGGACCATCGTGGCCCGGAATGTCAGGGCGGGGCGCCGGGAGGTGGATCTGGTGGCCCGCAGGGGGCGGGTGCTGGCCTTTGTGGAGGTGAAGACGCGTCGGGGAGTGGCTTTCGGACATCCCCTGGAGTCCATCACGGTCCAGAAACAGGGGGAGATCCGCAGAGTGGCCGGGGAGTGGATGCGGAAGAACCGGATTCCCGCAGGTACCCTCTTTCGCTTTGATGCCGTGGCCGTACACTGGCGGGAGGACGGTCCGCCCCGGGTGGTCCACGTTCCCGACGCATGGAGAAGGGGTTGAGGGAGAAGGCTGAGGCCTGGAAATGCCTTGATACTGTTGCCTTTCCGCCCTCCATGGCTTGACTGCCCACGGGGGGATTCGGTAGCTTGAAGCGTGCCCCAGGTCCGCAGAGCGAAAGCCCACGAAACCCGTCAGGACCCCGCAGGTAGCAGCGGTAAGTGTGGTGATCGTTGCTGCGGGGTGCCTGGGGCATTTCTTTTTTGGTCCCTGGCCCCCGGAGGCCCACCGGCCTCCCGGGTGACCCCTCACCCCCCACGCTGCTGAACTCCGTTCCCGTGTCCCATACCGCTCTCGCCCGGAAGTACAGGCCACGACGCTTCTCCGAGGTATCCACGCAGGAGCACGTCTCCGAGACGCTCCGCCGGGCCATCGCCGGAAACCGGGTGGCCCATGCCTACCTCTTCTGCGGCCCCCGGGGCGTGGGCAAGACCACGCTGGCCCGGGTCCTGGCCATGGCCCTGAACTGCCCCCACCGGTCGGAGGACGGGGAGCCATGCGGGGAGTGCCCCAGCTGTCAGCGCATCTGGGGAGGACAGACCGCCCTGGACGTGGTGGAGATCGATGCCGCGTCGAACCGGGGGGTGGACGACGCCCGGGATCTCCGGGAGCGGGCCATGTACGCCCCGTCAGAAGAGGGACGCTACAAGGTCTACATCCTGGACGAGGCCCACATGCTCACCCGGGAGGCGTGGAACGCCCTCCTGAAGATCCTGGAGGAGCCGCCGGCCCGGGTGATCTTCATCTTCGCCACCACCGAGCCCCAGAAGATCCAACAGTCCGCCTCGCCCATCCTGTCCCGGTGTCAGCGCTTCGATTTTCGGCGCATCGGGGTGGGGGACATCACGGGCCGGCTCCGGGAGGTCGTGGAGGGAGAGGGCATGGAGGCTCCGGACGAGGCTTTGAGAACCATGGCCCGGCGAGCCGATGGAGGGATGCGGGACGCCCTTTCCCTGCTGGATCAAGTTCTGGCCCTCACCGGCGGGGAGGTCTCCCAGGAGGCCGTGCGCCGGGTCCTGGGGCTGGTGGAGGACGAGCGATACCTGGAGCTCCTGGAAATCCTCCGAGCCCGGAACCACGGTCGGATCTTCTCCTTCGTGGAGGAGTTGTTGGAGGAAGGGTACGACGTGGGGGAGTTTCACCGGGGGCTCATGGACATGCTCCGGGTCCTTTTGCGCCTCCGGCTGGACGGACCCGAGGCCGGAGAGAGCCTCTCGGAGGAGATGCGGAAGGCCTTCGGGGAGCGGGTGCAGGACTTCGCCCCCGGCGATCTGGTGCGGATGCTGGCCCTGGCCACCGATCTGGAGGCCAGCGGAAATCTGCGCCGAAGCCCTCATCCGCAGCTCCTGCTGGAGATGCTTCTTCTCCGCCTGAGCTACCTGGACCGAACCGTGGACCTGGAGACCCTCCTGGGAGAGCTGGGTGGGGAGAAGTCCCCGGAGACCCGGGGTGACATGAGTGCGCCCTCCGGACGGAACAAGGCGACGTCCGGGAGGAACGAGGCGCCCTCCGGCAGGAACAAGGCGACGTCCGGGAGGAACGAGGCGACGTCCGGGACGAGCGGCCCGCCGGCGCCCAGGGAGAAGACCTCCCCCGGGAGCCAAGGGCCGGAGCCGGGACAGGGGGCGAAGCCGGAGAGCGGTGCTGCCGCCGCCATTCGTGTGCCTCTGCGCCAGGCCTGGGAAGACCTCCTGGAGCGTCCGCCGGAGCTTCCCGGGGGAGTCCTCCCCTTTCTCCGGGCCGCCCGGACCGACTTCCCCGGGACCGATACGGTGGAGCTCCACATGCCCCCGGGACCCGGACTGGAGGGCCTGGAGAGCCGGGCCGTTCTCGCCGCCCTCAAGGGGGCTCTGAAGGAGCGGTTGGACCGGGACGTCCGGCTGGTGGTGAAGGAAGGGGCGGGTCCCGAGTCCACCGGTGAGCGGGTGACTGAAGAGACGGTTCGAAAGGGCCGGCTCAAGGAGTTGGTGGACAAGGAACCCACCCTGGAAGAGGCTGTACAAGAACTCGATTTGGAGCTCCTGGACTAGGAGCCTTCCATCCCGGCAACTACGACGCGGGAATTCACGATATGAAGAACCTTCAGCAGCTCATGCAGATGGGGCAGCAGCTCCAGGCCAAGATGGCGGAGACCCAGGAGCGCCTGGAGAAGCTGGATATCACGGCCACGGCCGGTGGCGGGATGGTGGAGGCCACGGTGGACGGGAAGGGCAACATCAAGGGGCTGACCATGGACCCCACGGTGGTGGATCCCGAGGACATCGAGATGCTGGAGGACCTGGTGCTGGCCGCCGTGTCCGAGGCCCAGAACAAGGCCCGAGCCACCTTCGAGGAGGAGATGAAGAAGGCGTCGGGCGGGCTTCCCGCCCAGCTCCCGGGGCTCTTCTAGGCCCCCTGTCTTCCCGCTGCCGTGTCGGTCATCGACGACCTCTCCCGGGAGCTCACCCGCTTCCCGGGCATCGGCCCCAAGACGGCCCTCCGCCTGGTCTACCACCTCATGAAGCGGCCGAAGGAGGAGGCCCATCGGTTGGCCCGATCCATCCGCAGGGTGGCGGACGAGATCCGGCCCTGCCGACGGTGCGGGAATTTCAGCGAAGGAGAGCTTTGCCAGGTCTGTGCCAATCCCCGGAGGGACGGCTCCCTGGTGTGCGTGGTGGAGGAGGCCTACGAAGTCGGGGCCATCGAGCGGACCGGAGAGTATCAGGGAGTCTACCACGTGCTGGGAGGCCACCTATCTCCCCTGGACGGGATCGGGCCGGAGGAGTTGAACCTCCAGAGTCTCCTGGACCGGATTCCCCGGGAAGAGGTGAAGGAAGTCATCCTGGCCACGAACGCTTCGGTGGAGGGAGAGGCCACCGCCGTGTACCTTGAGAACGCCATCCGTCCGCTGGGCGCCAGGGTCACCCGGCTGGCCCGAGGGATCCCGGTGGGCAGCGACCTGGAGTACGTAGACGGAACCACCATCGCCGAGGCCCTGGCCGGTCGGCGGGAGATGTGAGGTAGCTCAGGCATGAACAGGACGCTGAAGGGAGTGGGCATTACCGCCCTGGCCGCCGCCGCCGCCGGGGCTTTGGCGGCCCTGGTGGTGCGGGACCAGATCGATCGCCATCAGCGAGAGCTTTTCAGCCCCTACCCCCTCCGGCGACTGGCGAGTCTGGGGTACATGGCCCGCTCGGAGGCCAGCGTGGACAACATCAACCTCCTCCGGGATTTCGTGGCCTGGGAACCCCGGCGGCTTCTCCGGAATCGGGCGAAGGTGATTCTCCAGCGGATGGAGAGCCAGGCCCGGGAAACGGAGGCTATGGGAGGGGCCCGCCAGAGGATCGACGGCGCCGGGAGGTGAACTTGCCATCTGCCTCTGGCAACACGAGTTTATGTGGCTCAGTCTTGGGCCCGACTCGTGTCCATGGTCGGGATGATGACCCTCGTTCCATCCGTCGACGGAGACCGGTGGCGACTGCCCGAACTCAGGGGAGAGGAGCGTAGGACTCGATCATGTCGATGATCAACTACGCAAGCCGGGAGATCAACTGCAAGGTGGTCTACTACGGGGCCGGCTTGGGAGGCAAGACCACCAACCTGGAATTCGTTTATTCCAGGGTGAACCCGGAGACCAAGGGGAAGATGATCTCCCTGGCCACGGAGACGGAGCGGACGCTCTTCTTCGATTTCCTCCCTATCGACCTGGGCGAGATCCGCGGCTTCAAGACCCGATTCCACCTCTACACCGTTCCCGGACAGGTGTACTACAACGCCAGCCGGCGCCTCATCCTCAAGGGTGTGGACGGGGTGATCTTCGTGGCCGACTCCCAGCGCTCCCGTCTGGAAGCCAACATCGAGGCGATGCACAATCTGTACGAGAACATGGAGTCGTACGGATACGACATCGAGACCATCCCCTTCGTGATCCAGTACAACAAGAGGGACCTCCCGGACATCATGACCCCGGACGACCTCCGGTCCGTCCTGAATCCCATGGGGGTGGCGGACTTCGAAGCCGTGGCCATCGAGGGAGAAGGGGTGTTTCCCACCCTCAGTGCCGTCAGCAAGCTGGTCGTCAAGTCTCTGAGCTGAGGCGTCCATGGCCCCCGGCCGTCTCAATCTGCCCAACGTCATCACCATCGGGCGTATCCTGGCCTGTCCGGGCATCTTCGTCCTGGTTCTGGTTCCCTCCGTTCCCCTCCGCTTTCTGGCCTTCGTCCTCTTCGTGGCCGCCGGCCTCAGCGACCTGTGGGACGGCTATCTGGCCCGAAAGCACGGCCTCATCACCGATCTGGGCAAGCTCCTGGACCCCCTGGCCGACAAGCTTCTTCTGGTGTCCACCTTCGTCCCCTTCTACATCCTCTCCCACAGGGAGGTGGGCGTGGGACAACTCCCCTGGTGGGGGGAGCTTCCCCTCTGGGTCCTTCTGGTCATCTTCGGACGGGAGCTGGCGGTGACCGGCCTCCGAGCCGTGGCGGTTCGCCAGGGCGTGGTGATCTCGGCGGGAAAGTCGGGGAAGTACAAGGCTTTCACCCAGAATCTCTTCGCCGGGGGAGCTCTCCTCTGGTATCCCCTGGAGATGCTCTCCCTGGCCCGGGATTGGAGCGGAGGCTTCTGGACCTTCTGGACTCACCTCCACGGAGCCTGGATCGGGGTCATGCTCACCGTGGCCCTCCTTCTGACCGTCTACTCCATGGCCGATTACTTCTGGAGTTACCGCAGACTGGTGGGGGTGAGACGCTGATGGAGGGGGAGGTTTGAGGACTCCGTCGGATGCGGCTTCCGTCCCTCGAGCCGCCGTGGTGGGCGTGGGTGATGAGCTCCTCCTGGGGGAGACGGTGGACACCAACGGGGCCTGGCTTGGACGAGAGCTCTCCCGCCTGGGGTTTGGGGTGGTGCGACGAGAGGTGGTGGCGGACGTGGAGGAGGAGATCCAGGGCGCAGTGGAACGATCCCTTGCCGTCTCGGACGTAGTGCTGCTCACCGGTGGCCTGGGACCCACCCGGGACGATCTCACCCGGGAGGCGGTGGCGGGGTTCTTCCAGCGGCCCCTGGAGGTGGATGAGGACCTTCTCCGGCTCCTCCGGGATCGCTTCCGGTCCATGGGCTACCCGGATCTTCCGGCGAATGGGGCCCGCATGGCCCGTGTGCCCAGGGGGGCGCAGGTCCTGTCGAATGTCCAGGGTGCGGCGCCGGCCCTGGTTCTGGAGGATGACCGGGGGATGTGCGTCCTCTTCCCCGGGGTCCCACGGGAGATGCGAGAGCTCTTTCGCAAGGGTGCGGCGCCCCTCCTGGAGACCCGATTCGCCCAGGGTCTGCGGCCCGTCTTTCTGCGGACTCTGTTCACCGCCGGCATCCCCGAGTCCCTCCTGTCCCGGGAGGTGGAAGAGCTCCTCCCCGAGGACACGGGGCCCGTCTCCCTGGCCTTTCTCCCGGACGTGAGAGGGGTGCGGATCCGACTCACGGCACGGGGTCTGACGGACCGGGAGGAGGCCGAGGACTGGTTCGCCCGGGTGGAGCAGGCTCTGGCCCCGGCCCTGGATCCCTACCGGTACGAGTCCGAGGCGGGAGACCTGGCACAGGCCCTGGGAGACCGTCTCAGGGAGGAGAACCTGACGCTGGCCACGGCGGAGAGCTGCACCGGCGGGCTCATCGCCCAAAGGATCACCGATCACGCCGGCTCGTCCGGGTACTTCCTGGGTGGAGTGGTGGCCTACCACAATGAGATCAAGGAGGATCTCCTGGGGGTGCCCCCGGAGATCCTGGAGGAGAAGGGGGCTGTGAGCCGGGAGGTGGCGGAGGCACTGGCTCGGGGCGTGGCTCGGCGTTTCCGCAGCCGAACGGCCATGAGCGTCACCGGGGTGGCGGGCCCCGGCGGAGGCACTACGGAGAAGCCGGTGGGAACGGTCTGGTACGCGGCGTCCCTGGACGACGAAATCCAGGCCCGGGTTGAGCGGTTTCCGGGAGACCGGCGGGACGTCCGGGAACGAGCCGCCCAGGCCGCCATGAACCTCCTCTTCCGGATGCTGGAGGGTGAGGGCCGTTGACGGTGTCCGGAGCCCGGGGTGACCGTGAAGGGTATACGGAAAACGACCACGGGACGACCCTCTTCTGGCGTTTTTGGAGGGGGGGAGGGGATGGTGGTGGAAGCCTCATGATCGTTCACGGTCTGGGAGAGCATTCGGGACGATACGAGGCCTTTGCCCGGTTTCTGGGTGGGGAGGGCTTTTCCGTCTTTTCCTTCGACCTCCGGGGGCACGGCCGGTCCCGGGGCCCCAGGGGAGACGTGGAGGCATTCCACCGGTTCGTGGAGGACGTGGCGGCCATGGAGGACGTCATGGTCCGGGTCGTGGAGAGAGAGGTAGGGCTGGCCGTTGGACCCTTCGTCCTGGGCCATTCCCTGGGAGGACTTGTTGTGGTCCGGCGCCTCCTGGAGGAGGACGCCCCCTACGCCGGCGCCATCCTTTCGGCCCCCTGGCTGGCCACGCCTCGGCCGAGCTGGCTCCTGGCCCTGGGCCGGGTGCTGGGGGCTGTGGTGCCGGGCCTCACCATTCCCGCTCGCATCGGGGTCAAGCGTCTCACCCGGGACCCGGAGGTGCAGCGGGAGATCCGGGAAGATCCTCTCGCCCATTCCCGTCTCACGGCCCGGCTGTACCGGGAGGCGGACCGGGCGCAGGAGGAGGTTCGGGCCCGGTCCGGAGAGCTGACGCTGCCCCTGCTGGTTCTGGCCCCCGGTGAGGACCGGGTGGTGGACGAAGACGTGACCCTTGCCTTCGCCCGGGGTATACCCGGCGGGAAGGTCCGGGTGGAGGAGCTTCCGGGGCGCCGTCACGAGCCCCTGAACGACGTGGGAAGGGATGAGGTCTACAGGCTGGTGGGCGGTTGGCTCCGGGCCCACGCCCATGCGGGTTGACGATAGCGTAATGATCCGTCGAACTTCTGGATTGCCGAGGGCTATGGTGCGAGAGAACGAGAACGAGGACATGGGACGAACGGCCGAGACGGACCCGAAGAACTCCGGCGCCGCCAGAGAGGCTTCTCCCGGCGACGCACCCGGGGCCCACGAGAGAAAACCCCGGCAAGAGATGGACGAAGGTTCTTCTCCCTCCTCTTCGGCAGTGGAAGAGGAGGACGGGAATGCGGACCTGGACCGGGGGGTGGAAGCGTCGGCGGAGAACCTGGAGGAGGAGATGGTCCAGCTTCAGCGGGAGATGGACGAGCTCCGGGACCAGCATCTCCGTCTGGCGGCGGACTTCGAGAACTATCGGAAGCGAGTGAGTCAGGAGATGACCCATGGCTGGGCCCGGGCCCAGGGCGACCTGGTGGCTCAGCTCATCGACGGCCTGGACGATCTCCGGCGGGTGAGCGGCTTCACCAGCGAGGACACCACGGTGGAGGCTCTCATCGAGGGCGTGGACCTGGTGGAGAGAAAGTTCCTCAAAGCCCTGAACGAGGCGGGCCTGGAGATCCTGGACCCGGAGGGGGAGCCCTTCGATCCCAACACCATGGAAGCCATGATGCGGGTCCCCACCGAGGAGGAGGGCCAGGATGAGATCGTACACCAGGTCCTCCAGAAGGGGTACCTCTTCAAGGACCAGCTCGTGCGTCCTGCCCGGGTGAGCGTGTACAAGGACGAGGACTAGGGGGTCTCTGAGACCCCGTGTTCGGGGGAGGTGGAATGGCCACAGCGACGAAAGACTTCTACGAGATCCTCGGGGTGAAGGAATCCGCTACCCAGGAGGAGATCAAGAAAGCCTACCGAAAGCTGGCAAAACAGTATCATCCGGACGCGAACCCGGGGGATCCCCGGGCGGCGGAGAAGTTCAAGGAGGTGGGTGAGGCCTATTCGGTTCTCTCCGACAAGGAGAAGCGCAAGCAGTACGACCAGATGAAGCGGTACGGGGGCTTCGGCTTCGGGAAGCGAGGCGGAAGGAGTCCCTTCGAGGGTGCCCGCCCCGGCGGCGGGCCCGGGGGCGGGCCGGGTGGTGGTCCCGCCGGAGGGCCGTTCCCGGGTGGGAACTTCTCCTTCGAGGATCTCTCGGGACTGGGAGGACTCGGGGACCTCTTCAGCTCCATCTTCGACCGGGAGAGGGGAGATCGGAGTCGCGGGCCGAGCCGGGGCCCCAGTCAGGGGCGGAACGTGGAGTACGTGGTGGAGGTGGGGTTCGAGACGGCGGTCCGGGGGGGTAGGATCACCATCAACGTTCCCATCACCGAGGAATGCGCCGTGTGCGGTGGAAACGGCGCCGCCCCCGGGACCTCCACCAAGACCTGCCCCGAATGCCATGGTTCGGGAACGGTGTCCTTCGGCCAGGGAGGGTTCGCCGTCAAGCGGCCCTGTCCCAACTGCATGGGACGAGGGACCATCCCGGAGCAGCCCTGCTCGGCTTGCAACGGCACGGGTACCGTGCGCCAGAGCCGCAAGATCCAGGTGAAGGTCCCGGAGGGTACCGAAGACGGCTCCAAGGTGCGTCTGAGCGGGCAGGGAGAGCGGGGAAGCCTGGGAGGGAAGCCCGGAGACCTGATCATCACCTTCAAGGTGAAACCCCACCGGTTCTTCCGACGGAAGGGCATGAACCTGGAGGTGACCATCCCCATCAACATCGCCCAGGCCACACTGGGCTCCAAGGTCCGGGTCCGGACCGTGGAGGGGAAGAAGGTCCTGCTGAGGATCCCGCCGGGCACCCAGTCCGGAACCCGGTTTCGGATCCGGGGGCAGGGTGTGCGGAAGGGCAACCGGGTGGGCGATCTCTTTGTGGAGGTCAAGATCCAGGTCCCGGAATCCCTCTCTCCCGAAGAGCAGCGTCTCATGGAGGAGCTGGCAAGCTCCGCCAACCTGCCCCACTGAGCCTGCGGCCTCGCTGAGCGGGTCAGCGGCCTTCCCGGATCCGTCCCCCTCCCAGCATCCTGTCCTCACGGAAGAGGACCCCGGACTGCCCGGGGGTGACTGCGGGCTGTTCCTGGAGGAGACGTAGCCGAAGGGTGTGGGCCTTCCTCTCCTGCACCACCGCCGGACGGGCCGGGGCCCTGTGGCGGATCTGGATCCGGACCTCCTCTCCCTCCTCCGGTTCCGGAGCCAACCAGTTCAGCTCGGCCAGGACGATCTCCCGGCACCGGAGCTCCCGGGCCGTCCCCACCACCACCTCTCGGGTCTCCGGCCGGATCTCCAGGACGAACATGGCCTCGGGAAACCCCCCGGGAAGGCCCTTCCGCTGTCCCACGGTGAACCGGGCATAGCCCTGGTGGGTGCCCACCATCTCTCCTTGCCGGGTCACGATGTTCCCGGGCCGGAAGGCGGGGTGCTCCCCATCCAGCCGCTTCTTCAGCAGGTCCCGGTAGTCTCCGCTGGGCACGAAACAGATCTCCTGGGACTCGGGCTTGTGGGCCGTGTCCAGACCCAGGGCCCGGGCTCGCTCCCGTACCTCCTTCTTCGTGAGCTCTCCCAATGGGAAGTGAAGGTGGGGGAGGGAGGTCCGGGGTAGGCCCCACAGGAAGTAGGCCTGGTCCTTGGCGGCGTCCCGGCCCCGGAAGAGGGCCGGGCGACCCTCTGCGTCCTCTCCCCTGCGGACGTAGTGGCCCGTGGCAATGCCGTCGGCCCCGAGCTCCCGGGCCCGGTGAAGCAGGTCCCGGAACTTCGTGAAGGAGTTGCAGCGAACGCAGGGATTGGGGGTGCGCCCCCTGGCATACTCCCGAACGAAATCGTCCACGACGTCCCGGCTGAACTCCTCCTCTACATCGTAGACGGTGTGGGGAATGTCCAGGCTCCGGGCCACGGCCCGGGCATCCTCGATACCCTCCAGTCCGCAGCAGCTCCGGGCGTGGGCCGGCCCCGAGGAGTAACAGAAGGTCCGGAGGGTGGCTCCCACCACCTGGTGACCCGCTTCCACCAGCAGGGCGGCGGTGAGGGAGGAGTCCACACCCCCGGACATGGCCACCAGGATCTTCTCCGGGGCGGGCGCCCGGGAGGAGGCCCGTGAGGGGGACGGGATGCTGGAGTGGCTCTTCTTCATGAAATGGGGGTCGCTGCGGGGCCCTTTGCCGGGACTCCTTCCCTTCCTCGCCCGGCCCTCCGCCGGGGCTTGCTTCCCTGGTCAGAACGTGGAGACGGACAACTCACCCAACTCCGACACCCGAACGGCCTCCCGGGTCCAGAAGGGCTCGCCGTAGGCTGTGCGGATGAGGGAGCCGGCCCGGGCGGCCTGGGCCCGAATCTGCTCCTCCAGCGTCCGTGCCCCGCCGGGGAAGACCTCCCCGGCCTGGAGAGCCCCCTGAAACTGGGATCCATAACTGGCGACGGCCTCCAGCTTCCGGTCCATCACCCGGGTGATATCCACCACGAAGGTGGGCCGGGGAGCGTCTTCCCGGAAGGCCAGGGCATGGACCACCTTGAAGGGCCGGAAGGCCTCGCCGGAGGCGTCGTAGTTCTTCAGTCCAGCCAGGTAGGAGGCGTCGTACACCAACTCCGCCGCTACCCGGTGATCCGGATGCCGCCCCTGGATCCAGTGGGTGAGGATCGTCCGGGGACGCAGAATCCGGATCCACTCCACCACCCGGAGCCGGGCCTCGGGGGTGTTCTGGAGGTGGGAGTCCGGCAGACCCGCGTTCTCCCTGACGCTGAGCCCCAGGACCTCTCCGGCCCGTGCCGCTTCTCCGGCCCTGAGCTCCGGGGTACCCCTGCTCCCGGTTTCTCCCCGGGTCAGGTCCAGGACGCCGGTGCGTCGGCCGGCATCGGCGCTCACCAGGAGGGAGCCGCCGCAGATGAGCTCGGCATCATCGGGGTGGGCCACCACCGCCAGCACGTCGAGAGGCTCCATGACAGGACTCCGGAAGCGTTCCGTGGGGAGCTGCCGGGGGCGGCCGAAGCTCCACCGGCCCGAAGACCGGGGCACCGGAAGCCCGGGCCGCCCGAATCAGCAGGAAATCTAGCGGGTTCTCACTCGAACCGAAGGGCGTCCACGGGCTCGAGCCTGGAGGCCCGGACCGCGGGAAGAAGCCCGAAGAGCATACCGGTGAGGATGGCCATGGCCAGGGCGGCCCCCACGGACCACAGGGGGATGGCGGCGGGGATGGGGGTGGTGGACTCCACCCCGTTGGCCGCCACGGCTCCCATGAGCATCCCGATGGCCCCACCCAGGAGGGTGAGTAGCCCGGCTTCCACCAGGAACTGCCAGAGGATCTCCCGCCTCCGGGCCCCCACGGCCTTCCGAATTCCGATCTCCCGGGTCCGCTCCGTCACAGAGATGAGCATGATCCCGATGACGCCCACCCCACCCACCATGAGGCCCACGGAGGAGAGTGCCAGCATGACGATGAAGAACACGCCGGTGAGCTGGTTGAACAGGTCCACCAGCTGGTCGGAGCGGAGGACGGCGAAGTTGTTCTCCTCCGTGGGGCCGAGACCCCGTAGCGTCCTCATGAGGCTGATGACCTGATCCTGGACCTCGGCCTGGGCCCAGCCCTCCCGGGGGACCACCAGGACCTGGAAGAACATGTCGTTGGCCTTGAGGCGCTTCAGAGCCGCCGTGTAGGGAACCACGGCGAAGTGCTCCACGGCCTCGGAGAAGACGTTTTCTCCGGTGTCGAAGAGGCCCACCACCGTGAAGAGCTGGCTGGCGCCCCGCCGCCCCGCCGTGACCCGGACCCGTTTGCCGATGGGATCCAGCCGGCCGAAAAGCTCCTCCCCCAGGGCCCGGGAGATCACCAGAACGGGTCGGGATTGCTGGACTTCCGCAGGGATGAAGTTCCGTCCGGCCACGAAGTCTCCGATGGTGTACCGGGGCCACCCCGCCGAATTCCCGCTGGCCTGCACTCCGGTGACCCTCCGTCCCTGGTGGGAGATGGAGAGGTTCATGTCGAAGTCGACAATGGCTTCCGAGACCCCGGGGAGTTCCCCGATCCGCTCCGCCTCCAGGGGCGTGATCCTGGGCTTGTTCCACCAGGGAGGACGGCCGGAGCCGTCGTGGACGATCCGCACGTCGGTCATGTCGAAGCGGGTCACCACGAAGTTCTCCTGCCCGGCGGACTCGAAGGCCTCCAGGATGCTGCTGCGAATCCCGGTGATGAGAGCGGCCATGGTCACCACAACCGCCACACCGATGGCCACCCCCAGAATCGTGAGACTGGCCCGGGTCTTGTTGGCCCGGACGGCGTCCAGGGCGATGCGGAACCCTTCCAGAAAGACCCCCAGGCCGCTGTTCCCGGGGGACGGGGCGTCCGGGGGGTCGGGAGGGTGGGAAGACGATTCGGGACTCATGGGCTTACTCGGTTCCGGATGCTCATTCGTAGCGAAGGGCGTCCACAGGATCCAGGCGGGCGGCCCGGGCCGCCGGATAGACCCCCGCCACCATGCCCACGGCCACACCCAGAAGCACGCCCAGGGTCACCCAGTGGGGGGCCACCGCCGCCGGCAAGGGCGAGACGGCCCCCACCAGCCAGGTCAAGCCCACACCCACCACCACCCCCAGGGCCGCACCGGTGCCGGAGAGGGTGGCGGACTCGATGATGACCTGGACGATGATGTCCCGGCGTCGGGCCCCGATGGCCTTCCGGACGCCGATCTCCCGGGTCCGCTCCATGACCGACACCAGCATGATGTTCATGATGACGATGCCCCCCACCACCAGGGAGATTCCCACCAGTCCCGGGAGAGCCATGAAGAGGATGGTGGAGATCCGGTCCCAGAAGCCCAGGGAGTCCTCCGCCGTCTCCAGCTCGAAGTCGTTGGGCTCGGAGGGGCGAAGGCGGTTTCTCACCCGCATGATGCCTTCCACCTCCAGCATGGCGGGACGTATGTCGTCGGGATCCAGGGTCTGGATGACCACCGCGTCCACGATGCCCCGGGGGTTGACCACGTTCTGGATGGGGGAGCGGGCCGGGGCCAGGGCCCGATTGTCCAGGGACATGCCGAAGATGGACCCCTGCTCCTCCAGCACCCCGATGACCCGGTAGGGGAAGCCCCGGATCCTCACGGTCCGGCCCAGGGGATCCACCCCCTGGAATATCACGTCGGCGGTGCTCTTTCCCAGGACCACCACCGGCACACCCCGCTCCGCCTCCTGGTCCGAAAAGGCCCGTCCCCGCTCCACCTCCAGGCTCCGGATCACGAAGACCTCCGGGGAGATGCCGCCGATGAGGACGTTCTCCACCTTCCTGCCGTTGTCCCCCTCCAGCTCCCCGCTGGTCTGGCTCTCCACCCCGACCAGGGCCGGAATCGTGAGCTCTCGCCGGATGACCTCCCCGTCCTCGAATTCCAGCCGGCGCCGTCTGGACCATTCCCGCCACTGCTCGGCGCTGGTGTTGATCTGGACCGAGGGACGCCGTCGGAGGGAGATGGTGTTCAGGCCGTAGATCTGACTGGCGAAATCCTCCTTGATGTACTGGTCCATCCCCTCCACGACGCTCACCACCACGATGAGGAACATCACACCGATGATGACCCCCAGCACGGAGAAGAAGCTCTTCAGCTTCTCCGTGATGATCTGGTTCAGCGCCAGGAGCACCCCTTCCCAGACGTTCATGGGAGCCGGTGCCTGGGGGCGACGGAAGGATGAACCGCCGGCGGCGTGAGGTCGCCAGGAGCCATCACGAGGCCTCCTCCGACGGATCGGATCCGGTGCCCCCGCTGCCCCCGGCGGCCCCGGTCTCCACGGGCTTCACCTCGGATCCGTCCTCCAGCTCCCGGATTCGCTGGTAGGGGCCCGCCACCACGGTATCCCCTTCCTCCAGGCCCTCCAGGACCTGGAAGTACTCCTGTCCCGTGATCCCCACCTCCACGGGGACGAAGGTCGCGATGCCGTCCCGGACCCGGAAGACGCCTTCCACCTCTCGGGGCTGACGGCTCCGGGCCACCGGGCCCTCCGGCCGCTCCTCCCGGGTCACGTTCGCCGGGTCTTCCTCTTCCATGGCGGACGCGGCCTCTTCCTCCCGGGCTCCCTCCGGCTCTTTGACCGTCAGGGCGAGGATGGGGATGGAGAGGACCTCCTCACGGACTGCCGTGATGATGTCCGCCGTGGCGGAGAGGTCCGGGCGCAGGAGGGTTCCCGGGTTGTCCAGGGTGATGACCACCTCGAAGTCGATGGCGGCGGTCTGGCCCGTGCCGGCGGTGGTGGAGGGAGGCACGATGGCGCTGTTGCCGATCTCCGTTACCCTTCCGGCAAATTGCTGCTCCGGAAAGGCGTCCAGCTCCACCACGGCGCTATCCCCCAGGGAGATCTCCGGAACGTCGGTCTCGTCCACCTCCACCACGGCCTCCACCACGGAGAGGTCGCTGATGGTGAGGATCAGGCTGCCGGGGTTGTTCATGGTCCCGATGACCACCGTTTCCCCCTCCTCCACGTTCAGCCGGGTCACCTTCCCGGACATGGGGGCCTGGATGATGGTCTTGGCCAGCTGGTCCTGGGCTTCCTCCAGCCCGGCCCGGGCCTGGGCAACACCGTGCTCCGCCGCTTGGAAGAGGGACCGGGCCACCTCCAGGTTCGTCTGGGCGTCCTCCACCTGCTGGGGACTCACCAGGGTGGAATCCCGGCCCTGGAGCGCCAGGGTACGCTCGTACTCCCGCTGGGACTTCACCAGGTTCGCCTGCTGCTGGGCGGCCTGGGCCTGGGCCTGACTCAGGGCGGCCTGGGCCCGGGACACGGCGGCCTCCAGCTGACTCGGGTCGATGCGGAGGAGGATCTCCCCCCGGGTCACATCATTCCCTTCCTCCACATTCAGCTCGATGACCCGGCCCATGACGTCGGCGCTGATGTCCACGGCCCTCCGGGCCCGGATGTTCCCGCTGGCCGTCACCGTGGCCACCAGGTCCCGGCGGACCACTTCCTCCATGCGGACCTCCAGGCCTCCGTTCCGGCTGGTCACCACGCTGATGGCGGCAGCGGACCCGAGAACCACGACGACAAGGACTCCGATGAGGATCTTACGTCCTGTGCTCATTGATCTATGGCCTTTCCGGGTCCCCAGAAGACGGGGACCGAAGGGTGGCACCCACCAGCGCCTCCAGGCTGGCCAGGGCGTCGTGATAGGCGAAGATGGCTGCGATCCGGTCCCGGTCGGCCTGGGCCTTCACCGTCTCCGCCTCCACGAGCTCCAGGAAAGTGGCAGCTCCGAGGCGGTAGCGCTCCTGGGCCAGACGGAGCTGCTCGTCGGCCCATACCTGGTTCTCCTCCTCGATACGGGCGGACTCGTAGGCTGTGCTGAGGTTGGCCAGGCCGCTGGCCAGGTCGGCCTTCAGGGCCAGCTCCTGGTCCCGGATCTGGAACCTCAGATCCTCTTCCTGAATCCGGGCGGCCTCCACTTCCCGCTGCCGGCGAAGCCCCTGGAAGATGGGTAGACTCACCGTCAGGGAAGCGGAGGGGGGTTGGCGGGTGAAATCGAAGGGAAATGCGTCGTTCCGCTCCAGAACCGCCTGGCGTTGGGCCTCGGTGAAGAGGTACCGGGAGCAGTCCTGGGTGGGGAGGGGATCGGTCAGACGCCGGTAGATCTGGTTCATGGCCTCGCACTGGGCGATCTGGGAGACGGAGGAGGCCTGGGATTGGGCCACCACGAAGCCCGGGTCACTGGCCTCCCGGGTGAAGCCGCTGATCCCCGCCGACATGGAGAGGGTGGGGAAGTAGGAGGAGCGGGCCATCTTCGTGGCGTAGCTCTGGGTCTTCCTTGAGGCCCGAAGGCTCACCAGGGAAGGGTTCTGGTCCAGGGCCAGGGCCAGCAGCTCCTCCTCCGTCCAGGTAGGCGCCCGGAGCCGGAAGGAGGTGGTGAGCTCGAAGCCTTCCTGGGGGTCCAGCCCCATCTGCCGCAGGAGGGCGAACTTGGCGATCCGCACCCCGTTCTCCGCCTGGAGGGTTGCGACCCGGGCCCGGCCCACGGCCACCTCGGCCTGCCGCAGGTCCAGGGGCGTCCCGGAACCCACCTCCAGCTGGCCCTGGGCCAGCCGGAGGTTCCCCCGGGCCCGCTCCAGCTCCTGTCGGGCCAGGGTCAGGGACTCTTCCTGGCGAAGCACCTCCAGGTAGGCCTGAGTGACGCCGAACCGGGTCTGGTTCCGGGTCACCTCCGCCTGGGCGGTCTGGGCATCCCGGTTTGCCCGGGCCTGGGGCAGGGCCAGAAGGGTCCTTCCGTCCAGGGTGTAGGAGAGTCCCAGGTTGTAGGAGGAGAAGTAGTAGGAGGGCTGGTCCTGGAACCCGAGCTGGCCCAGAGTCACGCTTCCGAAGCGCTGCTCACCCGACCCCTGCCAGGAGAGGGAGCTGCTGGCACTGGCTCCGGGAAGAAGGGAGCCGTAGGCCGCCTTCAGATCCCAATCGGCCAGCTCCTCATTGTTCAGGTCGGCCCGGTAGAGGGGACTGTTCCGCCGGGCGATTTCCAGGGCCTCCTCCAGGGAGAGGGCCTCGGGGACCGTCTCCTGGGCCCGGATGGCCCCGGGCAGCAAGGCCGGAACCAGGGAAATCAACAAGGCCGAGAGCATCGGCCGGAGTCGTATGCGAATCCTCACGAATGGACTCCCGAAGTGGCTGGAGTGAGGAAGTTCATGGACGGTCGACGGCGCATGGTCGTGTCACCGTACGACCCCTTGAGGGGACCGGTTTCATGTCAGAATCGTTGAAGGGACCGGCGTCTCCATTCCCCGCCCCTCCGGATCCGGACATGGTTCCAGGAGGGGATACGAGAGGGGTAGGGAGGATCTTCACGAAGGAAGGGTGGGAGGAGAGGGCCCAGGCCAGCGGAGCGGGCGAGCCGGACATCAGGGCAGGGCCTCTCGCTCGGCCAGGTAGGCCAGGGAGGGGATCTCCACCTTCAAAACCCGACCCTGTCCGTCGAACCAGATGTGTCGGGCCTCTCCGGCGACATCGAGACGGAAATGGCGGCCCATGACCAACTCCGTTCCCACCCGGACCTCTTCTTCCCCCACCTGCGTGAGTGTCCCCCGGAGCTGCTCCGTCTCCCGGGGCGATAGGATGTTCACGGAGACGGCGGCTTCGGCTTCCAGAAGGGGGCTCAGGAGGTAGTACTGGTGGGCCACGTATGGATCCAGGATCACCGAGCCGGGCCCGGCCCTGAACTCCCGGAGCTGTTCGCCCTCCGGTGAGATGATCTTGGCCATGAACCTCCGGCCGTCACGGGTGAGGTAGACCTCCGTGGACCGGTCCCCGGAGACCTTGATCTGGTAGTCCGTGACCCTCAGGTCCGGTCCCGAGGCCTTCAACGCCGGGGCCATGCTCCTTTGGCCCCGGGGGAGGTCCATCCGAACCGTTCCCCGGAGGATGACCTGGGCACGGTTTCCCCTCCCCGATCGCTGGATGACGAACTCCTCCCGGCCGGCGAACTCCTGGTCGTGAGATAGTCGGAAGGCTCCCTCATCCAGGGTGACTGTCTGCTTGACGTCCCCCGGGTCCGCCGCGGCGGTCCCGGCCAGACCATCCGGCTCCGGTGGTCGAATGTGATGGAGCTGGGATGGGGAGGGGACCAAGAGGAGCACGGCGGTGGCGAGAGCGGGCAGGGAAGGGGAGGGCATGAGGACCTCGGGGCCGGGCTTGTCCGGTGCCGTTCGATTCTCCGCGCAGGACGGAAGGGTCGCAGTCGAAACGTCAACCAGTCTACCCCTTCTGGCGGTGGATGATCCTCCCGGATGAGGTCCCGGGATCCGAGGAAGCCGATGGCACAAGGGAATGCGGCGGCCCCGTCTTCCATCACCCTCCTGGCGCCGGGTGCTGTCCCTTCGAGGCCCGGAGGATCTCCAGGACCGTTTCCACGTATCGAAGAAGGAGGGTGCGACCCTTCCCGGCCGAGGCCCGGGAGGGGTACCCCAGGGTGCCCCGGGATCCGGCTGGGGGTGTGGCGACCTTTCCCCTGCCGTACCTTTTCTCCGTGGCCTCTTCGGGCTCCACGTCCGAGGCCTGGTCCATTCGTACCCGGTCCGGAGCCAGGTGGAGCATGAGGGAGGTATCCCCCTCCCCGCCGTGCTCCAGAAGGGGAGACCCCTCCAGGACATCGTCTACCGGAATGGCGTGGAGATTGACTACCATGGTAGTGGCCGAGGTGGTGAGGGCCATGAGAAGAGCGTCCAGGTGGGGCTCGTGCCGGTGGGCCGTGACGAAGAAGAACTCCCGGACGCCATGATCCTCCCAGCCGGCCAGGAGCTCGTTCAGGGCCCGGTGAAGGGTTTTCCGGCGCAGGCCGGCGGAGCCGGCGAACCGTTCCCCTCCGGCCAAGGAGACGCCGTAATGAAAGCAGGGTGCCACCAGGATCCCGGTACGGCGGGATACCTCCCGGGCCACGGCTCGGGCGATGAAGGTGTTTGTGCCCAGAGGAAGGTGGGGACCGTGCTGGATCAGGGCCCCCACGGGAAGCAGGAGCCGGGGATCCCGGGCCAGAACCCGTCCCACCTCCGGCCAGGGAAGGCGATCCAGGGTCCATGAGCTCTCGTCCTCCTTCTCCGGAATCCCTCCGTCCCGCGTCCCGGGATTCCCTCTCGAATCCTCATCACCTGACATGGTACCTCCTCCTGGGGGGCATCCTGGCCCTGGGGGCCTGGACCCGCTGGGTGGCTCCCTGGTGGCTTCTCATTCCCGCTGCCGCCGGCGTGTGGGCCATTGCCGTCCGGGCCGGTCGGCCCTCCCTTCTCTCCGGAGCCGGCTTTCTCCTGGTTCTGGGGACGCTTGCGGGGTTCGGCGCCCATTTCCAGCTCCGGGAACCCGCCGCCGGCTTTCGGCCCTCCCTGGCGGCCAGGGACGGGGAATCCCTGGCCCTTTCCCGCCGGTTCGAGTCCCTCCTGGAATCCGGCGAGGAGGCGGTCCAGGCGACCTTGCGCCTCCTGGCTCGGGACGACATCCCGGTTCTTCAGACGGGCCTCTCCCGGATCCGCCAGGAGCGGGCCGTCACGGCCGTGGCAGTCTACGACCCGGACGGCCGTCCCCTGGCCTGGGTCGGGGTCCACCGGGGCCAGGTACCCCAGGAGATCCGCCGGGGCCGACTCCCCTACGCCTTCGGCGGAGGTCCCATCTTCCGGTACCTCTACTTTACGGCCCCATGGCCGGAGGGGGGAGGGACGGTCATGGCGGCCAGTTTGCTCCAGGCCAACCTCCCGGCGGGTCTGGAGGGTGGGGGATTCGCGTCCCGGTTTCGGCGGACCACCGGGGTCCCCATCGAGATCCACCCTCCGGACCGGGAGGTGGACGGGCCGGCCCTGGACCTCCTGTGGAGCGGCGAGCCCCTCCTGACCGTGTCCGTGGAGGATGTGGATCCGGGGATCCGGCGGGAAGGTGTGGTTCGGTTCTGGGCCCGGCTTCTCACCCTCCTGGCCCTGGGAGCCTGGGGGATCCTGGCCGTGGGAGGGAGGACGTTCCGGGGCTACGGACTCGGCGTGGGAGGCGTCCTGCTGGCCTTCTCCCTTCTGGTTCCGGCGGAGCGTCTGTGGCCCCAGGCCTCTCCCCTGGCATCGCCGGGCCAGTTTCTACTTCCCTTCCCCCTGGAGTTCACGCTGGGTCAGCTTCTCAGCGTTCTCGTGGCCCTGGGTCTCCTCTGTGGCCTGCATGGCAAGGGGGGTCGCCGCTGGCCCGGTCCCCTGGGGGGCGCCTTGACGGTGGCCGTCCTCTTCCCCTTCCTGGGAGAGGTTATGAGCCGGGGTTCTTCCCCCGGAGCCCTGGCCTCCGGGACCCAGGCCTGGCTCAGCTACCAGGGTTCCCTGGCTCTCCTCTTCACCCTGGTGACGTGGCTGGCCTTGAGCAGCGGGGAAAAGACCTGGGAGAGTCGGCAGGGCGGGCCGGGCCCCTGGTCTCTGGGGGCCGCGGTGCTCCTGGCCCTCCTCCTTTCTCTGGTTCTGGGGCTCCTGGCTCGGGAGCGCCCCGGGGTTTCACCGTGGCTCCTGGCCTTGTGGGGCTTGCCCACCTACCTGGCGGCCTGGGGCCTGGGGCGGGTGGGGGGAAAGAGGGTTCTGGCCACCTGGGTCCTGGCGGCGGCCCTGGGATCGGCGGCGGCCCTGCCGTCGGCCTGGGGTACCCAGATCCGGGGTCACATGGAGGTCGGACAGCGACAGCTCCAGGAGCTGGGTGCCGGGGCGGACCCCTTCCTGGAGTATCGGCTCCGGCGCATGGGGCAGCGGGCCGACTCCCTGAGCCGGACCCTGGAGTCCCCGGTGGAGTTGCTGTTCCAGGTGTGGCAGGAGACGGCCCGGGACGGGGATCCCCTGCCCATGTGGCTGACCCTCTGGTCCCGGGGAGGCCTCCCTGGAGAGGATCTCTCCATGGGAGTGCAGGGCCCCCGGCCGTCCGTGGCCGACGACTACATGGAGGTGGTCCGGGAGGAGGGAGAGCCGGTCGTCCGGCACCTGGGCCTGGCCGATGCCCACTACCTTCTCCTGGTGCCTCTGGAGGGAGGGGAGGTATTCTCCGCCGTGGTTCCTCCCCGGGGATCCCTGGCCCTGTCCGCCACCCTGGGCCCCATCTTCAGCGCCCCGGGCCGGCGAGGCACGGAGGGTCTGAGTCTCATCCCCGGCTCGGAGGAGGAGTTGGCCGGATGGGAGGCGGAGGTCCGCTGGGAGCGGACCGACGAAGGTTGGAGGGGTCTGTGGCCTGTCTCCTACCTGGACGGGGTCTTCCTGGGCCGCTTCACCGTGATCGTGCCCGGGACCCTCCACATGGTGGCCCGGGGGACCCTCACCCTCCTGCTGAACCTCCTCCTCGTCCTGGGGATCTGGGGCCTGGGGAGGGCCCTGTCCCGGGGACGTGACCTGGAGCTGCGCCAGTCCCTGGCCTTTTTCGGCAGCTTCCGGGCCCGGGTGACCCTGGCCCTCTTCGCCTTCTTCCTCCTGTCCATCGCCATCTTCGGTACCCTGGCCTTCCGCACCCTGTCCGGGGCGGCGGAACGGACGGCATCGGCCCTGGCCGAACGCATCGTGGAGGACGGGGCCAACTTCTACCTGGAGGTTCAGGGCTCCATGCCCCTTCTGGCGGATGAGGTCGGGGCGGATCTGCTGGAATACAGGGACGGAGAGCTCCGAGGAGGCTCCGGCGATGAGCTGGTGCAACTGGGGCTCTACGAAGGTTGGGTGCCCGAGCCTGTCTTCCGGGCCCTGGACGAGCGACGGGAGGTCCGGGCCACGGTCCGCTCTTCCCTGGGGCAGTGGGACTACGTCATGGCGTACCGCTGGCTTCCCGACGGGGACATCCTGGCCAGTCCCGTGCCCGTGGAGGCGGGAGCCACGGCGTTGCGCCGGCAGGAGGTGGCGGATCTCCTGGGGTTCGCCATCGTCCTGGGGGCGGCCCTCTCCCTGGGCCTGGCCCTCCTGGTGGGCCGGACCTTGAGCCGTCCCATCGAGACCCTGCAGGTGGCCTCGGAGCGGGTGGGTTCGGGGAATCTGAAGGTGCGTCTTCCCGAGAATCGGAAAGACGAGTTCGGGTCGGTCTTCGACGCTTTCAATCGCATGGTCCACCGCATCCGCCGGGCCCGCCGTGACCTGGTCCGCACCACACGCCGGACCCAGGCCATCGTGGAGGAGGCGGCCACCGGGGTGGTGGCTTTGGACGGCTCCGGGCGGGTGACGCTGGTGAACCCCCGGGCCGAGGACCTTCTGGGGGAGACCGTGGCCCTGGGAGACCCCCTCCCGGGACGGGAAGGAGAGGCCCTGGAGCTGGTCCGGTGGGTAGACCTGTACTTCCGTGACGGCCTCCGGGAAGCGAACACGGAGCTTCAGATGGGAGAGCGGCGGATCCGCATCCGGGCCCGCCGGATCACCGGTGACGGGGAGCCCCTGGGGGGGGCCGTCCTGAGTATGGAGGACGTCACCGACGAGCTCCGGACCGAGCGCATCCTGGCCTGGGGCGAGATGGCCCAGCAGGTGGCCCACGAGGTGAAGAACCCTCTGACCCCCATCAAGCTCAGTGTCCAGCATCTCCAGCGGGCCTGGGAGGATCGGCGGGGTGACTTCGGAGAGATCCTGGGGCGGAACGTGGAGGTCATTCTCCGGGAGATCGAGCACCTGGCGGCCATCGCCCGGAGCTTCTCCCGGTTCTCCGTCCCCGGGGTGGCGGGAGAGGAGCCCCTGGAGGCCGTGAGCATTTCGGAGGTGGTGGAGGAGGTCATGAACCTCTATCGCGGAGGCAAGGGAGCCCTCAATTTCCAGGCCCGAGTGCCCGGGGACCTCCCCAGGGTGCAGGCACGGGAGTCGGAGCTCCGGGAGGTCCTCATCAATCTCCTGGAGAACTCCCGGGCCGCGATTCCCGAGGAGGGGACGGTGACGGTGGAGGCCGAGGTGGGCCGGCGGCACGTGGCCCTCCGGGTCCGGGACGACGGAACGGGAATCAGCCCGGAGCTTCTGGGGCGGATCTTCGAGCCCCACTTCTCCACCCGGTCCACCGGCACGGGCTTGGGGTTGGCCATCGTCCGGAGGTTGGTGGAGTCCTGGGGCGGTGTGGTGACGGCCAAGAGCCGGGAAGGGACAGGGACCACCATCCGCATGGATCTGGCCCTCTGGGAGGAGGGGGCCTCCCGGTCGGAGAAGGAGGAATCGTAGGAGGACGTCTCGCTTCGGACCGCTCTGGGGAGTCCGGAGTGCGGCCGGCGTCCGAGATCAGGCAACCGAGGAGAGAGATCCGACGTGGAGTTGAATCGCTGGCTCGAGGAGAACGGCAGAGACATTGTCAGCCGGTGGGAGGCGGAGATTGCCGGTCGAGGCGACGGAGTCGAGACGATGGAGGATACGGTCCTCGATTCCTTCCTTCACCACCTGGTGGACTTCCTTTCCCATGCCATGGGTCCCACCCGGGCCATGGCCCGGGATCTATGGGAGCAGGTCTGCTACCTGTACGGATCCTTTGCCCTTCAGCGGGGCCTGGCGGCGGGAGAGGTGGTGGAGGAATTCCACCTTCTCCGGGAGACGATTCTCAAGGCTCTCCTCCTGGGGGAGGGGAACCAGGGACCGTGGGAGGGGTGGGCCCGGGATCTGCTGGCCCTGAACCGTATCCTGGACGCCGGGATGGCCCAGGCCAGCATCGCCTACGTGGACGAGCTTTTCTTCGCCCACCTGCAGGGCTCCGGGGTTCCGGAGGGAGTGAGTCCCGAAGTGGAGGTGGAGATCGAGCGGCAGCTGGAAGCCCTTCGAAAGGAGATGGGAGAATGAGCGGCTCGGGGGAGGACACGGCGCCGGAGGTAGCCCGTACGGCCGGGGATGAGGATGTCCTGGGAGACATGCCCCCGGCAGAGTTCCGGGAGGAGGCCAGGAAGGTGGCGGAGTGGGTGGCGGATTACCTGGAGGGTGTGGAGGAGTACCCCGTTCTGTCCCGCATCCGGCCCGGTGAGCTGAAGGAGAGGTTGGAAGACGACCTCCCCCTGGACGGGGATTCATTTTCGGAGATTCTGAACGACTTCCAGGACGAGATCCTCCCCGGGATCACCCACTGGAACCACCCGACCTTCTTCGCCTACTTCTCCATCACCGGCTCCGGACCGGGGATTCTGGGGGAGATTCTGGCGGCGGCCCTGAACGTGAACGCCATGGTCTGGCGAAGCTCCCCGGCGGGCACCGAGCTGGAGGAGCACACCCTGGCTCTCCTCAGGGACCTCCTGGGGCTGCCGGCGACCTACCAGGGCACCATCAACGACACGGCCTCCTCCTCTTCTCTCTACGCCATGGCCGCAGCCCGGGAGGCCAAGCTTCCGGAGGCCAGGGAGGATGGTCTCGCCCACGCCCCCCCGGGCCGGTTCTACGCGTCGGACCAGGCCCACTCCTCCATCCACAAGGCCGCCGTGACCCTGGGGTTCGGACGCCAGGGGCTCAAGACCCTACCCTCGGACGAGACCTTTCGCCTGAGGCCCGAGGCTCTCCGGGCGGCGGTCCTGGAGGACCGGGAGGCGGGGTTCCGGCCCCTTGGGGTGGTGGCCACGCTGGGCACCACGTCCACCACCAGCGTGGATCCGGTGGACGAGATGGCCGACCTGGCCCGGGAGATGGACCTCTGGCTCCACGTGGACGCCGCCTACGGGGGGCCGGCGGCGGCGGCTCCGGAGTTCCGGCCCCTCTTCAAGGGGTGGGAGCGGGCCGACTCCATCGTGGTGAATCCCCACAAGTGGCTCTTCACACCCATCGACTGTTCCGTCCTCTATATGCGCCGGGAAGGGGAGCTTCGCCGGGCCTTCAGTCTCACCCCGGAATACCTGAAGACCGCCGAGGAACAGGAGGCTCGAAACCTCATGGACTACGGAGTGGCCCTGGGCCGCAGGTTCCGGGCTCTGAAGCTCTGGTTCGTTTTGCGCTACTTCGGCGTCCGGGGGATCCGGGACCGGATCCGCCTCCACGTGGAGATGGCCCGGGAGCTGGCGGCCCGGATTGACGAGGAGGAGGGCTGGGAGCGGGTGGCTCCGGTGCCCTTCAGCACCGTGGTCTTCCGCTACGCTCCCCGGGGGAGCGGCGGCGATGAACAGGACGAGTGGAACCGGGCCATCATGGACCGGGCCAACCAGACCGGTGAGATCTTCCTGTCCCATACGGTTCTGAACGGGCGGTTTTGCCTTCGCATCGCCCTGGGGAACCTCCGGACCCGGAGACGGCACGTGAAGAGGGCCTGGGAGATCCTGACTGAGGCGGCAGCGGAGCTTTGAGGTAGCCCCGCGGCGTCGGGGATGTCTGCCGGGCGGGCCGCCGGGGATCCACGGACCCGGAGGAGGGAGACAGGCAGCCACCGGCAGAAGGCAGGCCCAAGGAGAACCCCCCGGAGACCGAAGTCCCCGGGGGGTTGTTCTCACCTCGAAGGCTCGGCGCCGGTTTCACCGGGCCCGCCTCCGTACTCAGGCTCAGGAGGGGAAGACCGCTACGCCTCCCGAACCTCCTTCACCAGCTCCTGCATGGAGGCCTTGGCGTCCCCGAAGAACATCATGGTCTTCTCCATGTAGAAGAGGGGGTTGTCGATGCCGGCGAACCCCGGGGAGAGGCTCCGCTTCATGACGATGACGTTCCGGGCGTAGTCCACGTCCAGAATGGGCATCCCGGCCACGGCCGAGTCCGGGTTCCGGGCCTCCGGGTTCACCACGTCGTTGGCTCCCACCAGGAGGACCACGTCCGTGTCCGGGAAGCGGTCGTTGATCTCCTCCAGATCGTAGAGCTGGTTGTAGGGCACGTCGGCTTCGGCCAGGAGCACGTTCATGTGCCCGGGCATCCGCCCCGCCACCGGGTGCACGGCGTAGCGCACGTCCACTCCCCGCTCCTCCAGGAGATCCGCCACCTTCTTCAGGTCATGCTGGGCCTGGGCCACAGCCAGACCGTAGCCCGGCACGATGACCACCGAGCTGGCGTAGGCCATGACCATGGCGGCCTGCTCGGCATCCACGGACCGGACGGGCTTCTCTCCCGCCTCGGCGGAGGCCACGGCGCCCTCCGTCCCGAATCCACCGAAGGCCACATTGGCCAGGGAACGGTTCATGGCCTTGCACATGAGGTTCGTGAGGATGAGGCCCGAAGCACCCACCAGGGCCCCGGCAATGATGAGGATCATGTTCCCCAGGACGAACCCTGCCGCCGAGGCGGCCAACCCCGAGTAGGAGTTCAGCAGGGAGATGGCCACGGGCATGTCGGCTCCCCCGATGGCGTTCACCAGGAGGATCCCCAGGATGAGAGCCACGACCACGAAGCCGATGAAGAGGTTCAGGTCGGGCTCCTGCACCACCATGTAGGTCCCGGCGGCCAGCAATCCCAGGAAGAGGATCGCCGTGACGCCCTGGATGAACTTGTTCGTGACCGGGTTCCCGGTGACCCAACCGGTGAGCTTCCCGAAAGCGATGAAGCTTCCGGAAAAGGTGACGGATCCGATGAGCATCCCCAGCATGATCGTGGATCCCTCCCCCATGGGAAGGGCTCCAGCTTCCTGAAGACGCCAGAACTCCGCGCCGGCGACCAGAGCCGAGGCTCCGCCACCGAAACCGTTGAAGATGCCCACCATCTCCGGCATCGCCGTCATCTTCACCGTCCGGGCCGCCACCGCTCCCACCAGGGCACCGATGATCACCCCGACGGCGATCCAGGTCCAGGTCAGGACCTGAACCTCCACCAGGGTCACCAGGATGGCGATGAGCATGGCGAGGGACGCCATGACGTTCCCCCTCCGGGCCGTGGCCGGGGAGGAGAGCTGCTTGAGGCCGACGACGAAGAGGAACGCCGAGAGGAGGTAGGCCAGCTGCGCAACCAGATTCACTGAAAGTTCCTCGTTCTTGTGTGCTCTAGGTCAATGTCCGAGTACCCGTCTTCACGAGATCTCGGCACCTTATTTCTTCTTGAACATCTCGAGCATGCGGTCCGTCACCATGAATCCTCCCACCACGTTGATGGTGGCGAAGATGATGCTGAGGAGCCCCAGGATCACAACCACTGGCTCGCTGGCCATTTCAGCCTGTGCCGAGACGATGAGGGCCCCGATGAGGGCGATGCCGGAGATGGCGTTCGCGCCGGACATCAGGGGCGTGTGAAGGGTCGGGGGCACTTTCGTGATGACCTCCTTCCCGGCGAGGGTCGCCAGGACGAAGACATACAGGCCCACCACCATCTCACCCATGGATATCTCCTGCTGAAGAGGGTCGAAGAATCCGCGACTCGTTCATGAAAAGCTCAGCCCAGAGCTTCTTTCGTGAGCTGATGCCTGATCTCGCCCTGGTGGGTCACGCAGACCCCGTCCAGGACCTCGTTCTCCCAGTTCAACGCCAGGTTCCCCTCGTCGTCCAGCATCTCGGTGATGAAGGTGACCAGGTTCTTGGAGAGCATCTGGCTGGCATGGAAGGGGAGGGAAGCGGGGAGGTTCCGGGGACCCAGGATCGTGATCTCCTCGTGGACCACGGTCTCACCGGCTTCAGAGAGCTCGCAGTTGCCCCCGGTCTCGGCGGCCAGATCCACGATGGCCGAACCGGGCTGCATCATCTCCACCATTTCTCTGGTGATGAGAACCGGGGCCTTCTTTCCGGGGATCTGGGCCGTGGTGATGACCAGGTCCGTCACTTTCAGAGCCTCGCCGATGAGCTCCAGCTCCTTCTCGTGCTGGTCCTTGGACAGCTCCTTCGCGTAGCCGCCCTCGTCCTCGGCGTCCGCCTCCAGCTCCATCTCCAGGAACTTGGCACCCAGGCTCTCCACCTGCTCCTTCACTGCGGGCCGGACATCGAAGGCCGACACCGTGGCGCCCAGCCGGCGACAGGTGGCGATGGCCTGCAGACCGGCGACACCGGCGCCCAGGATCAGGGCTTTGGCCGGGCGAATGGTTCCGGCGGCCGTGGTCAGCATGGGGAGGAACTTCCCGATGGCGTTGGCCCCCAGGAGCACGGCTTTGTAGCCCGCCACCGTGGCCTGGGAGGAGAGGATGTCCATGGTCTGGGCCCGGGTGATGCGGGGCATGAGATCCATGGCCATGGTGGTGACGCCGGCGTCCTTCAGGGCCTTCACCACCTCCAGGTTGAGAACCGGTTGGAGAGAGCAGGCCAGGATGTGGTCCTTGGAGAGGATTCCCACCTCGTCGGTGGAGGGGGGGAGGACCTTGAGGACCACGTCGGCCCCGGAGACGGTGGCCGCGGCATCCGGTGCGATGGAGGCTCCCAGCTCCTCGTACTGGGAGTCCAGGAAGCCGGCTTGAAGACCGGCGTCCTTCTCGACGACAACCTCCAGTTCCTTCTTCTTCAGGAACTTCACTCCATCCGGAACGAGACCCACCCGGCTCTCGTTCGGATCGGTTTCCTTCAGGACCGCAACCTTCATGCGTCAACTCCGGAAAAGGGAGTAAAAGGGTCTCCGTTGTACAGCCCCTGCCTTTGAGCAAATCCCGTGCCTTCCGCGGGAAAACCCCGGAGGAATCCGCCCAAGCCAGCCTCTGAGCATGGAACAAAGGTATACTGATCCGCATGGGTCGCAATGTCCCAGCAGAGTTGCGCACCGTCGGACGAGATGCCACCCTTCTCGAATCCCGGTCTTTTCCCACCCTCTGCACCCCCGAACGATCATGATATCACCGACTTCTCCCTCCCCCTCCGACTCCCCTGTCGGCCCGCTTCAGGAGGACCTCCATCGCCGGGAGTTCCTTTCCTACTTCTCCGGCGTGGGCCTGGCCGGCACCCTCCTGCCCGGCGTCCTCTGGGCCCGTCTCCAGGAGGAGCCGGAGCTGACCGCGGATATGCTGGCGGATGCCGAGAAGGTGGCGGGGCTGGAGTTCACCGAGGAGGAGCGGGAGACCATGCTCCGGGGATTGGAACGGAACCTGGAGGCGTACCGGGCCCTCCGGGAACAGCCCATCCCCAACGAGGTGCCTCCGGCCCTCCACTTCGACCCGGTCCTGCCGGGAGCGGAGACACCCTCGGTGGTCCGTCCCTTCCGGCCCAGCCGAGCCCCTTCGGTGACGCGCCCCCGGGACCTGGAGGAGGTGGCCTTCTGGCCCCTGAACCATCTCTCGGAGCTTGTCCGGAGCCGGCAGGTGACCTCCGAGGAGCTCACCCGTATGTACCTGGAGCGCCTGGGGCGCCACGGGCCCACCCTGGAATGCGTGGTGACCCTCACCGAGGAGCTGGCCCTCCGACAAGCCCGCCGTGCCGACGAGGAGCTGGCTCTGGGTCGCTACCGGGGACCGCTGCACGGGATCCCCTGGGGAGCCAAGGACCTTCTCTCGGTCCGGGACTACCCCACGACCTGGGGAGCCAAACCCTTCGAGAACCAGCTCATCGAGGAGGACGCAACGGTGGTCCGCCGGCTGGAGGAGGCCGGTGCGGTTCTCGTGGCCAAGCTGACCCTGGGGGCCCTGGCCATGGGGGATGTGTGGTTCGGGGGTCGCACCCGGAACCCCTGGGATCCGGAGCAGGGCTCCAGCGGGTCCTCGGCGGGATCGGCCGCCGCCACGGTGGCGGGGCTGGTGGGCTTCGCCATCGGGAGCGAGACCCTGGGCTCCATCGTTTCTCCCTCCACCCGCTGCGGTGCCACGGGGCTCCGGCCCACCTTCGGGCGGGTGAGCCGGGCCGGGGCCATGGCCCTGTCCTGGAGCATGGACAAGCTGGGCCCCCTGTGTCGGACCGTGGAGGACTGCGCCCTGGTGCTCCGGGCCATCCACGGGTCCGACGACCTGGATCCCACGGCCCGGACCGTCCCCTTCAACTGGGACGCCGGCCGGCCCCTCTCGGATCTGCGCATCGGATACTTCCGGAGAGCCTTCGAGGACGAGGAGAGCCGCTACCACGCCTTCGACCTTCGGGCCCTGGAGGCTTTGCGGGACCTGGGCGTGGATCCCGTGGCCGTGGATCTTCCGGAGGAGTATCCCCTGGGGGCATTGCGGATCGTCCTGAACGCCGAGGCCGCCGCCGCCTTCGACCAGCTCACCCGGAGTGGGAGGGACGAGCTGCTGGTGCGGCAGGATTCCGGTGCGTGGCCCACCGCGTTTCGCCGGGCCCGCCTCATCCCCGCCGTGGAGTTCATCCAGGCCAACCGGGTGCGGACCATGGTCATGGGGGCGGTGGGCCGGGCCCTGGAGGGGATCGACGTCTTCATCACCCCCTCCTACGGGGACGACGTCCTGCTCATGACGAACCTCACGGGTCATCCGGTGGTCGTCCTCCCCTCGGGCTTCGACCAGGAGGGCCACCCGGCCAGCATCTCCTTCGTGGGCAAGCTTTGGGGGGAAGCGGAAGCCTTGCGGGTGGCCCAGGCCTGGCAGGAGGCCACCGGGCATCACCGGAAGCATCCTCCCGCCTTCGTGGGGTAGGGGGGTCTCCGGGGCCTCTATCCCCGAGCGGCCGCGGCCTGCACCTCTTTCAGGACGTGCTCCACGGCCACGGAGAAGGTGGGGAAGCGGAGGAAGTCGTTCGAGACCGGAGGCACGTTGTCGAACTGCCACATCTCGTAGGGCTCCACCAGGGCAGCCCGGGCCCCGGCCTGCAGGGCCGGGTTGATGTCGCTCCGCATGCTGTTGCCGATCATGAGGGCTCGGCCCGGATCCCGGATCCCGAAGTGCTCCAGGGCCCCCAGGAAGGTCTCCCGGGTTTTGCCCGGTGTGATGCGGATCCGTTTCTCCGGGAGGATCCGGGTGACCCCGGCTTCCCGGATCCGATCCAACTGGTAGCTGGGATGGGAAGCCTGAGAGTAGATGACGGTAGGGAGTCGGTCGGCCAGGAGCTCCAGGGCGCCCAGGCTCCCGTCGATGAGGGGAGGGCGGCCCATGATGTCCCGCCCCAGGGCCCCACACGCTTCCGCCACCTTCAGGTCCGGGGTTCGCTGCCCCTCCACACAAAGGCGCACGTAGGTGTCCCGGAAGGAAGGCTCCAGGCGGAAGGGGCCCATCCCGAAGACCTCCAGCAGCTCCGGCTCCACCACCTCATGATGGATCCGGTAGGCGTCCTCGGGGTGGAAGCCCTCATCTTCCAGGCGGCGGAAGAGGGCCTCCCGAGCCTTCCGGAAGGCGGGGGCGGTTTCCACCAGGGTATCGTCGAAATCCACCAGAACCAGTTCCCACATCGGCTTTCTGGTCATCCTCCGGGCATGAAAGGGCTGGGCTCCAGGACGGGAAGCTCGTCACGAGAGATACCGGGAGAAGGGGGAGGGGTTCCGTTCCCTTCGTCGCCGAAGTTCGTCTCGTAGACCTCCCACCAAGGCGGTGTCCCCCCACCAGGGCTGTGTCTCTCGGCCAGCCTATCCGGGAATGTCCTCCGTGGCCCGCTCCGCCTCCGGCGCGTCGAAGCGGTAGCCCAGGAGCTCCAGGTCCCGGGCGAAGTGTTCCGCCACCAGCTCGGCAGTCTCGTCCGTGTAGTAGGTCCTGTAGTCCCGGCTCCGTTCCGTGGCCTTCCGTTTGTGGGGGAGGGTTCGCCCGGAAACCCCGATGCGGCGACAGACCGTGAGGAAATCCTCCTGGAGCTGCTCGTAGTGCCCCAGGAAGTCCACGATGACGTGTCCGTGGAGATCCACGATGTGGTCCGTCTGGAGCTGGTTCGAGGTTTCCACGTGGGGTTCGAAGGGTCGCTCCGGGTCCAGTCGCCACTTCAGGAACTCCCCGAACTCCTCCCGGCCCTCCACCAGGTGGGGCCAGGTCCTTCGGATGTGATGGTAGGAGCTCACCTGCAGATCCCATGGGTTCCGGACGAAGGTGAACTTGAAGAGACGTTGGTAGAAGGCCTCGGGAAGAGCTTCCTTGGCCAGGATGGCCTTGCTGTGCCGGGGAAACTTCATCCCGATCCGGTCTCCCGAGAGCTTGCTCAACCGGTGGCAGATCCCCTGAGCGTAGTACCAGGGGTCTCGCCAACGGAGGGGCTGGAGGGCGGATCGGACGCTGGTGCCCCCGGTCTTGGCGATGTGGACGAAGAGGAAGTTGTACTTCAGCGACAGGAGCATGCCGGTTTCCTGATCTTGGCCATGGCGCGCCGGTGTGGTTCCCGGCCGGAGGACACCCCGGGAGGGCATCCCGAGAAGCCAACAATCCTCCCGTCCCTTCTCCGGGGCAAGCCCCGGGTGAGGCGGCCACGGGATGGGCGGGCTCCGGGGAGGCTGGGGACGGCGCCTTGCCAGGGGGGAGGTTCCCGCCACTTTTCGTGGCAGAAGCGGTTGGGTCCCGGCAGAGGACGGCTCTTCACCCACCCTGGAGACGGGCACCGGAATGACCACATTCGACGCCGGCCATGGATCCGCCTCCCCTCCGGATCCGGGGATGCTGGACGCCCGGCGACTCCCCCTCCTTCTGGGGATCTACTTCGGGCTGCACCTCCTGGTCCGCCTAACCATCTCCACTACCCTGGCCCTGGACGAGGCGGAGCAGGTTCTCCTGAGCCAGGCCTTCCAATGGGGCTATTCGGGTCAGCCTCCTCTCTACGCCTGGATCCAGCACATCCTCTTCCTGGTCCTGGGAAGAAACCTCTTCGCCCTGGCCCTCTTGAAGAACGGCCTCCTCCTCCTGGCCTACCTCTTCTTCTGGCTCACGGCCCGAAGGCTGTGGCCGGAGCGAGGCCAGCTCGTGGTCCTGGCCGTTCTTTCCTGGCTCCTCATCCCCCAGATCGTCTGGGAGGCCCAGAGGGATCTGTCCCACTCGGTCGTGGTCCTGACCCTGGCCTCCGCCTCCCTCTACGCCGTGGCCCGGGCCCTGACCCGGAAAACCCCCAGCTCCCCCCCGGGGATCCTCTGGTACGCCGCCTTCGGTGCCCTCATGGCCCTGGGGCTCCTGAGCAAGTACAACTTCGTGGTCTTTGCCGGGGCCCTGAGCCTGGCCCTGCTGAGCGTTCCGAAGGGGAGAGCTCTCCTGGGGAATCCCAGGATTCTGCTTTCTCTCCTGGTGATGGCGACCCTGGCCGTGCCCCACCTGGTGTGGGCGGCGGATCACTGGAACGTGGCCGTGCGTTCCCTGGGAAAGGTGGAGGCCTCCCCCGGGAGCAACCTCCTCCTGGGGCTCGGAGTCCTGCTCCTGGCCGGTGTCTCCTTCCTCACGCCCCTGTGGCTGGCATGGATGGGGTTCTTCCCGGGCCTGTTCCGGAGGATCCTGGCCGGCAGACAGGGATCCCTGAGTCTCCTGGTCCAGCGGTACCTGCTGGTTCTGGTGGTGGGCATGGCCGTGGGGGTCCTGGCCCTGGGCGTGGGACACGTTAAGGAACGGTGGATGATCCCCTTCCTCTTCGTGGCACCACTCCATTTCTTTTCCGGAGCCCCCGAATGCCCCCTTCCCGGGGGGCGGGTCCGCTGGTTCCGCCGTCTGGCCGCCGCCGCTGCCGTCGCCGCCCTGGTGGTCTCGGGGTTCCGGTCCCTGTTGGGACCCACGCTGGGTGCGACCACGCGGCTGAACTACCCCTTCGACGCGGTGGCCAGAACCCTGGAGGACGCGGGGCTGGATCGGGAGGCGATCCTGGCTCACAACGCCTGGTTCGGGGGCAACCTCCTGAAGCGGTTCCCGGAGAGCCGAGCCTACGTGCCGGGATTCGTGCTGCCGGACCCGGAGGAAGGGCCAGGGGTGTTCGTGGTCTGGGACGCCGTCCGGAGCGAAGATCTCCCGGAGGAGATGAGGAGGGAGCTGACGGACCGCTTCGGCCTGGATCCCGGGGAAGAGGAGCCCAGGTACGAGAGCTTTCCGTACCGGTTCGGGGCGGGGCGGGAAGCAAGGGTGGCCTTCCTGCGCCTGGGAGGGTAGGTCCGGCCCGCCCCGGGTCGTGGAGATGGGTCTGCTTGGCGCTCATCGTCCGGAATCCCGAGCCATGGCGGGGAACAAGAAGATTGACATCAAATCATCAGATACATGATGTTATGATGTATGAGAACGACTCTGACATTGGATCCGGATGTTGCCGTCCTCTTGGAGGAGGAGCGGGAGCGGAGCAGGCGCTCCCTGAAGGCGGTCATCAACGATGCTCTCCGCCGGGGGTTGGCGGAGACCGAGGGCGGCGATGAGTCCGGAGAGCCCTACGAGACCCCACCGGCGGATCTGGGACGGTGCCTTCTTCCGGACCTGGACGACGTGGGGAGCGTCCTGGCGGCCGCCGAGGGAGATGCGTTCCGGTGATTGTGCTGGACGCGAATCTCCTGATCTACGCCAAGGTGCCGGGGTTCCCGGAGCACGAAGCGGCCCGGACCTGGCTGGACGACCGTCTGAACGGAGATACGGGAGTGGGTCTTCCCTGGCCGAGTCTCCTGGCGTTCGTCCGCCTGGTCTCCAATCCCCGGGTGTTCGAACGCCCCTCGTCGGTGGCTGAGGCCTGGGAGCAGGTGAAGGCCTGGCTCGAGCTTCCCACCACCTGGGTTCCCGTCCCTACGGACCGGCACGGCGGCATCCTGGACTCCCTGATTCCCCACACCGACAGGGCGGAGCTGGTCCCCGATGCCCACCTGGCGGCCCTTGCCATGGAGTACGGGCTGGTCCTCCAGAGCACCGACGGGGACTTCGCCCGGTTCCCGGGGCTCCGCTGGCAGAATCCCCTCCGGGGATAGGGGGGAAAGAGGTCAACGGGGATCCCGGAGCGGGAACAGGAAGAGCCAGGCTCCGGGCTTCGGCCCTATCGCACCCGGAAGAGAAGGCGATCTCCGGTTCCCCGACTGGCCAGGTAGACATCCTCCAGGCCGTCCCCGTTGAAGTCCCCCCATTCCAGGTCGAAGCCGGTCCCCCTCACCCCTTCGCCGAACACCGATGGGGTGGCTTCGGTGAACCGTCCCTGGCCATCGTTCAGGTAGACCCGGTAGGGGCTGTCGGCGATGCGGCCCTGGCTCAGGTCCACGTCCGAGTTCCCGGTGAGGATGTCCAGGTCCCCATCCCCGTCCACGTCCCGGAAATCCCCATCGAAGGACGACGCGCTGTCGGGGGGGAGGCGGGCCTCGGTCTCGTCGGTGAAGTGGCCGGTGCCGTCGTTCACCAGGAGCCGGTTCCGGGGATCGGCGCCGGAGACGAAGGCCGCTACGTTGGCGAACAGAAGGTCCAGGTCCCCGTCTCCGTCCACGTCGCCGAAGTCCGCCTCCCGGGTCTCCTCCGGGGCGGCTCTCAGGGGAAGTCGGTCCCGGGACTCGTCCGTGAAGTGACCATCACCGTGGTTGATGAACAGAGCGTTGGAGCCCTCATTGGCCACGATGAGGTCCGGATCTCCGTCTCCGTCCACGTCTCCCAGCTCCATGTCCTGGGTGACGTCCTCCGAGCTGGGGAGGCGGCGGTCCGTCTCGTCCCGGAATGCGCCGGCTCCGTCGTTGACCAGGAGAGCGTCCTGCCCGTTGTTCGCCAGCAAGAGGTCCGGATGGCCGTCCCCGTTGAGGTCCGCCACCACCAGGCCGTTCGTCGTTCCCGTCACGGGAATCCTGGCGCTGGCATCGGCGAAGGTCCCGGTCCCGTCGTTGAGGTAGAGCTCGTTCACCTGATCGTCCTCGCTCACGACGACCATGTCCAGATCGCCGTCCCCGTCGAAGTCGGCGATTCCCACGTCCTCGCTGTCCCGCTCCGTCCGGGGGAGGCGGGCACTTCCGTCCGTGAACACGCCCCTGCCGTCGTTCAGGAGGAGGATGTTGGGCCGGAACTCGTTGGCGATGACGATGTCGGGATCTCCGTCCCCGTCCATGTCACCCACAGCGGCATCCATGCTCAGGCCTCCCAGGATGCCCGTCGGGAGATGGGTATCCGTGACTTCCCGGAAGAGGGGCTCGGCCGTCCGGGTCCCGGTTCCGGCCCCGGCCTCCTGGTCCGAGGAGTCGGCCTGACAGGCGATGACGGCTGTCGAGGCCAGGAGGAGGAAGGCGGAAAGGCCCATGCCTCCCCGGCCGCTGGCCCCGGTCCGGGGCGTGCCCATCTTCCCCAGGGCACCGACGTCTCGTCCTCGCCCTCCGTGTTTCCCCTCTCTTCTCCTTCTTGCCAGCATGGCTGGTCTCTCCCGATGCGGATGGAGGTGGGGGCTCCCGTCTTCAGGAGCTCCTGGAGGGCTGTGGAACGAGTGGCGGGCGGCCTCGCCCCCCTTGCTCAACACCCCTCCTAGCGAAGAACGAGCCAAACGCCCAGCAGGATCGCTCCGAGTCCGGAGACGGTGGAGAGATCCAGGGGACGGATCTCGGCGCCGAGGAGGCCGTAGTGGTCCAGGCCCGCGCCCACGAAGAACTGGGCGGCCACGAAGAGGGTGAGGACCGGAACGAGCCCCAGACGCGGAGCCGTGAATCCCAGGGTGCCCACCACCACGAGCCCCAGGACCCCTGCGGACAGGACGAACCAGGGAACCGTCTGCCATGCCCCGAGATTCCCGCCTTTGAGAAGAAGCATGACCAGGCCGATGAGCAACCCGCCGCCGCCGTAAGTGATGAACATGCTCTCCACGGTCCCGAGCTTGTGGTCCATGACCCCCATGAAGTGGGCTTGAAGGGTCCCTGCCACCCCCCCGATCACGGGTAGAAGGGCCAGGAAGAGGCGTGGAGTCACGGCTACGAACCTCCGTTGGGGGAAAAAAGGGGTAGAGGGAAGAGCCTACATCCCGCCCGTCCTCTCGTCCATCCGTCTCACCCAGTAGCCCGGCAGCTCGGGGGGAATCGCCCCCTCGGTGCCCAGCAGGGGACCGGCATCGTCCAGGCGCCACCAGTACTTGCTTCCCAGGGGAACCTGGAAGCGCTCTCCGCTCTGAGGGTCCTGGATGACCGTGAGGCCCCGGTTCAGCTCGGTGTACTGCCGGAAGATCCGCTCCTCCGAGGCCTGCCGGTTGGCATACACCTCCCCGAAGATCTCATACATCTCGTCCTGGGCGTCATAGGAGATGCGGGAGACCTCCCCCGTGGTCTGGACCTGACGGGCTACCCACTGGGGGTTCATGCGGAATCCTCCCACCATGTCGGCGAGGACGGCTGTGGCTTCTGCTTCCCGCTCCGGAGGGGCCAGGTAGCCGTGAAAGGCGGTGACGAACCAGTTGCCGTCCGTGGGGCTCCCCATGAGAGGCACCATGAGGGTCTGTGCCAGGGCGTAGCCCTTCCGGGACCCTCCACCTGCGGAGGCCGTGAAGCTCACTTCGCCGGTGTGGACCCGGGCCGCAATGCCTGCGGCGGCGAAGAGCTGCAGGGCTTCCCGGGACAGCTCCGGGAGGTCGGTCCGTTCCGTTACCTGGGCGTTCTCCACCCGCTGGGGGAGGTAGAAGGACGAGAGAAACTCCGCCCCGGGCAGGTAGCGGTTGACCATGACCCGGAGAAGGCCATCGGGGCTGTACCAGCTTCCTTCTCTGAACCCCGTGGAGGTGAGCATGGGCCCCGGGGTCACGAAGGTGGGAGTGAAGGAGTCTCCGATACGCAGGGTGACCTCTCCGTCGGGGCTCGTAACCAGCACGTCGGGCCTTACGTCCACGGCGTGATAGCGGACCATCCCGCCTTCCACCTCCCAGCCTCGTGGCACCGGGACCGTGAACGCTCCCTCCATGGGATCCGTCCAGGCCACCATTTCCGGGATCCTGGTCGGGGTGCCCGGCCCCCCTGGTGGCTCCCCACCCCGGGAGGCTCCTTCCGTGCCGGCGGGGACGTAGAGGAAGCGGGTGAGGATCCGCTGCATGGTCCCGTCGGCGTCGGGGGGAGCGTCGGCGCTGGAGGCCATGGCGTAGAGAACGCCCCGTCCCGATTCGTGGAAGCACAGGGCGGTGCCGGAGAAATCCCGGCCCCCGGCCCGATAGGCAAGATCAGCCATGGCCACGTCCGGGAGGGTCGATACCCGCTCGAACCAGGAGCTCGTGGCCCCGGGAAAGAGATCGGGGAGGATCTCACCCACGCTGGTAGCCACGCCCAGGGCACTGCCGTCGATCCGCTCCATGGGCTGGACTGCGGCTACGGCATCGGCTCCTCCGTCGACTCCGGGATGGAACACGGCAAAGGCCCCGTTGCCCCGCTCCACCACGGTCCATTCTTCAGGATGGAGGATCACCAGGCCGCTGCCTCCCTGGTACACGGTCCATCCCGGGGGAAGGGTCTGCGGATCTCCAGAGGGGGAGTCTCCCGAGGCGTCGGCCCCGCACCCCCAGAGAAGAGAAACGAGAGCTGCCAGGAGGGCCGCCAGGGGTCGGCGGCCAGTGGCACGGGAGGCGAACGGCATGGGTGCACTCCTCGCCTTCGGGGCAGGCGCGCTTGCTCGTGG
>CAZZEL010000003.1:0-92323 GCA_964652625.1 uncultured Gemmatimonadaceae bacterium | reverse complement strand
TTCGATCTCGGGGTCCGGGGCCGGGAGCCCATGGCCACGCCCATACCCGAAGATTCCGAGGCCGTGGGTCTGGTCCCCGTCGTGGTCCCCTTCTACCAGAGCTGGTTCGTCCGCCTCCAGATCCGGGTGGTGACGGTACGGGCCTTCATCATGTGGGAGAACTTCACGGTCCGGCAGCGGAACCAGGATCTGCCGGGGCGGGTCCTCCCTCCGACCCGGTCCCTCTACGGTGTTCGCTGGACCATGTGGAACTGACGAGCGAGATCAGGCCGGAAGAGCCGTTCTGGCCGGATCCCAGTAGAAAGGTCACGGATGATCCGAAGCATGACGGGATACGGAGAGGGGGAGCGCGCCCTCTCCAACGGCCGCCTCCGGGTCACCATCAAGACGGTGAACCATCGCTTCTTCAATGCCCATCTCCGCACCCCCCAGGGATTCAACGCCCTGGAGGCCCCTCTGCAGGGATGGCTCAAGGGGTTCTTCTCCCGGGGACACGTGAGCTGCAACGTGAGCTGGAATCCGGATCGGGACGAGGAACGGGAGGCCCTTCCCCGTGTGGATCGGGAGCGGGCGACCCGGGTGGCGTCCATGCTCCGGGAGGTCCGGGACGACCTGGACCTGGGAGGCGAGGTGGAGCTGGCCACCCTTCTCCGATTCGGGGACGTCCTGGTGACTCCCGAGCCGGATGCCCAGGCTCCCCCCGTCGCCCAGGAGGAGCTGCGGGAGGTGACGGAGGAGGCTGCCCGGGCAGTCCTCATGATGCGGGAGAGGGAAGGGGCCCACATGAAGGAGGACCTTCTTGAACGGGTCCAGAGCATGGAGGAGAGCCTGGCCATCATCGAGGATCGAGCCCCGGAGCGGCTGGTGGTGGAGCGGGACCGGCTCCGGGAGGCCATCCGGGAGCTGGCCCAGGAGGAGACCGTGGATGAGGACCGTCTGGCCCGGGAGGTGGCGTACCTGGCGGAGCGCTGGGACATCAACGAGGAGGTGGTCCGCTTCAGGGGACACCTGCAGGCCTTCAGGGAGACCCTGGAAGACCCGGGACCCACTCCGGTGGGCAAACGTCTGGGCTTCCTGGTCCAGGAGATGCACAGGGAGGCCACGACCGTGGGCTCCAAGGCCAACGACCTGGAGATGAGCCACGCCTCCGTGGCCATCCGGGAGGAGATCGAACGTCTCAGGGAGCAGCTGGAGAACGTGGAGTGACGGAGCCCGGCCCGGAGGCCCGGCCCGTGGTCCTGGCGGCTCCCAGCGGAGCCGGAAAGACCACCATCGCCAGGCGATTGGTGGAGGAGGGAGGGTTCGTCTTCTCGGTGTCCGCCACCACCCGCCCCCCCCGGGAGGGAGAGGTCCAGGGGGAAGACTACCGGTTTGTGAGCCGGGAGGAGTTCCGGCGGATGATCGAGGCCGGGGAGCTGGCGGAGTGGGCCCAGGTCCACGGCCGCCTCTACGGGACTCCCAGGGAGAGCCTCCGAGCCCGGGACTCCGGGGAGCAGGTGCTCCTGGATATCGATGTCCAGGGGGCCCGGCAGATTCGGAAGGCGGTTCCCCGGGCGCTGCTTCTGTTTATCTTACCACCGTCGATTGACACTCTTCTGGACCGTCTTCAGAGCCGGGGTACGGAGGACCAGGAAGAGATCCGTCGTCGCCTGGCCACAGCCCTCCAGGAGCTTCAGGCCGCCGAGGCCTTCGATTTTTTCGTCATCAACGACGATCTGGACCGGGCCACCAAGGAGGTTCGGGCTCTCGCCCGGACCGGTGCCCCCCCGCCAGGAGGCCCTTCCGGGTCCCTGGAGGATGCTCTGGCATTGAGGGAGGCCGTCCGGGATCGACTGGCTTACGGGGAGCTGTCCCCGTAGCGTCCGTTGCCGTCAGAGAATTGGAAATGATCGTCGTGTCGTCACCAGGAGGAATGAGTAGACCATGCGTGTTTTTACCCCCGATGAGGTAGCCAAGAACGCCGACAGCAAATACCTGGGCGTGCTGGTGGCTGCCCGCTACGCCCGGGAGCTGAATACCCTTCCCCGGGAGACTCTTCCCCTGGGGAAGGAGAAGAAGCTCACCACCCGCTCTATGGAAGCCCTCACATCGGGCCAGATCGACTTCCGTCTGGTGAGTCGACGGCGCCGGGAGGAGTAGGACGGTGTCCACCCAGGTCCTCTACCCACGGCGACCCTGGGAGGGGCGACGGGTGGTCCTGGGCGTGTGCGGGGGTATCGCCGCCTACAAATCCGTGCAGTTGGCCCGGGACCTCACCCGCCTGGGTGCTCGGGTGGATGTGGTCATGACCTCCGGAGCCCAGCGTTTCGTCCAGCCCCTCTCCTTCCAGGGCGTCACGGGACGGGAGGTCCTCACGGACCTCTGGTCGGGATCGGGGCCGGCACGGCACATCACCCTGGGTTCGGAGACCGATGTGGTGGTGGTGGCCCCGGCCACGGCGAATTTCATGGCTCGGGCCGCCCAGGGAAGGGCCGACGACCTTCTCACCACCCTTCTCCTGGCCACCCGGGCTCCTGTGGTGGTCTGCCCCGCCATGAACGAGGCCATGTATACCCATTCCCAGACCCGACGGAACCTCATGCACCTTTCCGGGGCCCTGGGACACCAGGTGGCGGGCCCGGGTGTGGGTCCACTGGCCGCCGGCGAGGGGGAGGGCCCGGGGCGGATGCTGGAGCCGGAGGAGATCACCGAGCACGTGGGCAGGGCCCTGGGGCTGGAGTCCACCTGGGAGAACCGGCATGTCCTCGTGACGGCGGGTCCCACCTGGGAGGCTCTGGATCCGGTTCGGTTCGTGGGGAACCGGTCCTCGGGGCGCATGGGTTTCGCCCTGGCCGGCGCCGCGTGGCGGAGAGGAGCCCGGGTGACGCTGGTCACGGGTCCCACCTTCCTTCCCTCCCTCACGGGAGTGGAGACGGTGAGGGTGGAGTCCGGAGATGAGATGAAGGCCGCCGTGGAGGAGGAGCTTCCCTCCGCCGATGTTCTGGTCTTTTCGGCGGCGGTGGCGGACTTCCGACCGGAGGTGATGGAGTCCCGGAAGCTGAAGCGGTCCCGGAAGGGGGAGGGGATGACCCTCCGCCTGATTCCCACCACGGATATCGCCAAGTTCACCATGGAGAGGCGAAAGCCCGGCTCCGTGGCCCTGGGATTCGCCCTGGAGACCGAGGACATCAAGGAAAACGCCCGGAGGAAGCTCCAGGAGAAGAAGTTCAATCTCATCGCCGCCAACTCTCCCCTGGAGGAGGGTTCCGGCTTCGAAGTGGACACGAATCGGGTCACGATCCTGGACACGGAAGGAGGCGTCCAGGAGCTTCCGGTCCTTCCCAAGTACGACGTGGCGGAGAAGCTCCTGGACCGACTGGCGAACCTGGTCCAGGATCGGGGGTGAAGGACGCAGGGTGACCAATCAGGGACCGACACCGGAAGAGGCTGCTCGTTACCTGCGACAGCGGGGAGAGGTGGCAGGAGGGGAGATCTTCCTTTCCGGGCTCTCGGCCAGGAAGGCCCTGGAGCTGGCCCGGGAGGCAAGAAGAGCGGGAAGGGCATCCGGGGGGAAGTCCATGGACTCCAAGGACGCCCAGGCCACGCCGCCGAAGGAGATTTCCGAAGGGGAGGTGACGGGGGTGCCGGCGGACTACGACGGACTTCGGACTCAGGCCCTGGACTGCAGGCGCTGCGGCCTGGCGGACACCAGGAAGCACGTGGTCTTCTCCGATGGCAATCCCCGGGCCCGTCTCATGGTGGTGGGGGAAGCCCCCGGAGCCCGGGAGGACGAGACGGGACGGGCGTTCGTGGGCCCGGCAGGCAAGCTGTTGGATCTCCTCCTGGCCACCGTGGGTCTCAGCCGGGAGCGGTCCGTATACATCTGCAACGTCCTCAAGTGCAGGCCTCCGGGAAACCGGGACCCCCTGCCTGAGGAAATCCAAACGTGCACGCCCTATCTTCGTCGGCAGATCCAGCTCATCGCCCCGGAGGCGATTCTGGCGGTGGGGTCCTTCGCGGCCCGGTTTCTCACGGGACGGGAGGAGTCCCTGGGACGGCTCCGGGGAGAGGTCTATTCCTACCAGGGAGTGCCGGTGGTGGTCACCTATCACCCTGCGGCCCTCCTTCGCAATTCAGGCTGGACACGGGCCACCTGGGATGACCTCCAGTTCCTGCTCCAGATCATGCCCGAGACGGATCGTGCCGTGACGCCGGATTGACCGGAGAGGGACCGGATCCCGGAAGGGGAAGGATCAGAACACCGTGAGCACACCGACGCCATCCACATCCACGTCGTCACCCCCAGGGGAATTCGATCGGCAGCCGCCCTTCTCCCAGGAAGCCGAGATCTCGGTCCTGGGAGGGATGCTCATCGACCGGGACGCCGTGGCACGGGCGGTGGAGCTGGTCAGGGATTCCATGTTCTATCGGGAGGCCCACCGGCGGCTCTTCCGGGCCATGGCCCGCCTCTTCGACCGGGGAGACGTCATCGATGTCATCACCCTGTCGGAGGAGTTGAAGAAGACGGGGGAGATGGAGGCCGCCGGGGGGCTTCCCTACCTGGCGGAGCTCCTGGACGCGGTGCCAACGGCGGCCAACCTGGAGTACCATGCCAAGCTGGTCCGGGAGAAGGCTCTTCTCCGTCACCTCATCTCTGCGGCCTCCACCATCATCAAGGACGTCTACGAGCAGGGCGAGAAGTCGGTGGAGGAGGTCCTGGACGAAGCGGAGCAGAGGATCTTCCAGGTGGCCGAGAGCCACGAGCGAACAGGCTTCATCTGGATCAAGGAAATCCTCTGGCCCACCTTCGAGCACATCGAGCGTCTGCAGGAATCGAAGTCGGGTATCACCGGAGTGCCCACGGGCTTTCCGGACCTGGACCGGATGACGACAGGGCTCCAGAAGGGGGACCTGTGCATCGTGGCGGCCCGTCCCGCCATGGGAAAGACCTCCTGGGTCCTGAACGTGGCCCAGAACGCGGCCATCGAGCACAACACCCCGGTGGCCATCTTCTCCCTGGAGATGTCGAAGGAGCAGCTGGTTCAGCGGCTCCTGTGCGCCGAGGGAAGGGTGGACAGCCAGCGGTTGCGGAGAGGGCAACTCTCCGCCGACGAGTACCAACGTCTGGCGGCGGCGGCGGGACACCTGAATACCGCCCCCCTCTGGATCGACGACTCTCCCGGGAGCACGGTCCTGGAGATGCGAGCCAAGGCCCGGCGCCTGGCTGCGGAGACGGAGTTGGGCCTCCTTGTCATCGACTACATGCAGCTCATGTCCGGAGGCACCCGAACGGAGAGCCGGGTGCAGGAGGTGAGCGAGATCTCCCGGGGGCTGAAGGCCCTGGCCCGGGAGCTGAACGTGCCCGTGGTGGCCCTCAGTCAGCTGAGCCGAGCCCCGGAGCAGCGGACGGATCGGCGACCCCAGCTCTCCGATCTCCGGGAATCGGGCTCCATCGAGCAGGATGCCGACGTGGTCATGTTCCTGTACCGCCCCGAGTACTACTTCGGACCCGAGGACAAGGACGGTAACTCCCTGGAGGGGAAGGCCGAGCTGGCAGTGGCCAAGCAGCGGAACGGGCCCACGGGCAACGTGGAGCTCTTCTTCCACAAGGCCTACACCCGGTTCGACTCCGTCACCTCCCAGGAGCTGGAGGAGGCCGTGCAGGGCCCCGGAGACCCCTTCTGAAGCACTCCGGATCTCTTCTGGAGGTTCGACGGCACAGGAGCCCGCCTGGATCATGAGCGCAGACGCCCGAGTGGAGTCCTCGTCGCTGAGCCTGGGAGTGGCCATCCCGGCGGCGGGGCGGGGGGAGCGGATGGGAGGCCGACGCAAGCCCTTCCTGGAGTTGGAGGGAGAGCCCCTCCTCCTTCGCTCTCTCCGTCCGTTCCTCCGGCATCCCCGCCTCGAGGCCGTGGCCGTCGCCCTGTCCTCCGACGACCTGCAGACGACCCCGGGTTGGCTGGCGGAGGCGGACCCCAGACTGAAGCTGGTGCAGGGAGGCGCCACCCGGGGAGAGTCGGTGTGGGCGGCTCTCCAGGCCCTGCCTGAATCCGTGGATGTCGTGGCCGTGCACGATGCCGCTCGTCCGCTGGTGAACCGAGCCATCATCGACCGGTGTCTGGCGGAGGTGGAGGCAGGAAGAGGGGCCGTGGCCGGCTGGCCGGCGGTGGATACCCTGAAGGAGGTAGACACCCACGGACGGATCGTGCGAACGCCGGACCGGGAGAGGATCTGGCATGCCCAGACCCCCCAGGTGTTTCCCCGGGACCTGGTGATGCGGGCCTACCGGGAGGCCTGGAAAGAGGGCAGGGAGAACACCGACGATGCCGCCCTGGTGGAGGCCGTGGGAGGGGAGGTGGTCATGGTGGCTGCAAGCCCCTACAATCTCAAGGTCACGCGCCCGGAGGACCTGGTCATGGCCCAGGCCTTCCTTTCTCTGGTGGACGACGTATGAGACCCAGGATCCTGGACATATGGGGGAATCCGCCGGATCCGGCCCTCCTGGGCATGGTGGCCCGGCACCTGGAAGAGGGAGGACTGGTGGCCATGCCCACGGAGACGGTGTACGGCTTCGGATGCGCTCTGCAGGACGGGGCGATCCAGGAAGTGCAGCGCCTGAAGGGGCGGGGGCCTGAGAAACCCTTCCTCGTCCTGGTTCCGGGGCCGGAGACGGTTCCGGACCTCTCCTGGACACCCCGGGCCCGGGAGCTTGCCCTGGCGTTCTGGCCCGGTGCCCTGACCCTCATCCTGAGGGATCCGAAGGAGGTGTTCCCCTCGGGCGTCCGTAGCCAGGACGGGTCGGTGGCCCTGAGGGTGAGCTCCCATCCCGTGGCTCGAGGCGTGGTGGAAACCCTGGGCGAGCCCGTGGTCTCCACCAGCGCCAATCCACCCGGAGGCCTGCCGGCCCTGACGGCGTCGCAAGCCGAGGAGGCGGCGGTTATCCTGGGTGCCGGGGACGATGTCTGGATTCTGGACGGGGGAAGCCTTTCCCCATCGGATCCCTCCACCCTTGTCGACTGTACGGGATCGGAGCCGGTGGTCCGACGGCCCGGCGCCGTGTCCGTGAATCACCTCCGTCGCATACTTCCCGATATCCATGGCCCCTCCTGATTCCAAGACCGAACTCCCGGCTCGCATCCTCTTCGTGTGCAGCGGAAATACCTGCCGTAGCCCCCTTGCCGAGGTCCTGGCCCGACATCTGGCCCGGGAGCTCGGGGTGGATTCCGTGGAGGTCCGCTCCGCCGGGACCTCCACCGTGGCGGGGCTCCCCGCCAGTGGGGGAGCTCTCCGGGCCGCCCGGCGCCACGGGCTGAGCCTGGAGGACCACGCGTCCACACCCCTGGGATCGGAGTTGGTGGAGTGGGCCGATCACATCTTCACCATGGGGTCCACTCATCTCCACACCGTTCGGGAGATGGGCGGAACCGGGAAGAGCGCCCTTCTGGGTGCCTACGCCCGGGGCGGGACCCCTGCGGAGAACGATCTCTCCGTGCCTGATCCCTTCGGCGGCGACGACGAGGTCTACGAGGAGACCTACCAGACACTGGTGATCTACGTGGGGCTGGTCCTGAATCGCCTGATGTCGGAGGACTCCCGGTGAGGGGGCTCGTCACCTCCCGGAGCCGAGTCCTGGCTCTCATCGGCGACCCGGTGGCTCACTCCCTGTCCCCGGTGATCCAGAACGCGGCCCTGGAGGCTATGGGGTTCGACGGCATCTACGTCGCCCTTCGCAGCCGAGTGGAGGAGCTCCACGGGCTCGTACGGGGCCTGGCCCTTGGGGGGGGAGGGGGCAACATCACCCTTCCCCACAAGGAGAAGGCGGCCACGGTTCTGGATGTCCCCTCTCCGGCGGTGCGCCGGACCGGGGCCTGCAACACCTTCTGGTTCCAGGACGGGAAGATCCACGGAGACAACACCGACGTAGAGGGGTTCACCCGGGCCCTTTCCGCATTTCTGGGAGGCCCTCCGGGAGGGGAGAAGGTCCTGCTTCTTGGAGCCGGGGGAGCCGCCCGGGCCTGCCTCATGTCCCTCATGGACGAGGGGGTGGGCGAGGTTCACATCCTCAATCGGAACCGGGAGCGGGCCCGGGCCGTGTCACGGCGCCTGGGAGGGGATCGGGTCCGGGCTCTGGACGGTCCCCGGGAGTCGGAAGGGGAGGATTACGATCTCGTTCTCAATGCCACCCGCCTGGGGTTGGATGCCGATGATCCCCTTCCCCTGGACCTGGGGACGTTGAGCCGAGCCGGCGCCGTCTTCGATCTGGTCTACCGGACCCAGGCGACTCCCTTCGTGGAGCACGCCCGGGAAAGGGGCGTCCGGGTGACCGACGGCAAGGAGATGCTCTTGCATCAGGGAGCGGTGGCCTTTCAGCGGTGGTGGGGAGAGGAGCCTCCCCTGGAGGTGATGCGAGGGGCGCTGGAGGAGGTCATGGCCCGGTGAGGAGCACGGAGGTGGGTCGGGAGCTCCTCCGTCTCTTCCTTCCCCGGGCATGTCTGGGCTGTGGCGAGAGGGTCGCCCCCGAGGAGGGGGAAGCCCTGGTCTGCGGCCGCTGCAAGACCCTCTTGAGGTCCCCGCCTTCCCCCTGGTGTCCCCGGTGTCAGATGACCCTGGGCACGGGCCATCCCCAGGGGGAGTCCTGCCTGGAGTGCCAGGGCTGGCCCGAGATCCTGGTCTCCAGTCGCTCCGCGGTGGTCCTGGAGCCTCCGGCGGATGCCCTGGTGCATGCCCTGAAGTACCAGGGCTGGCGCGGTCTGGGAGCCCTCATGGCACGGCGGATGGCCCGGAACCGGCCCGCCACTCGGGAGGCCCCCCTCCTGGTCCCGGTCCCCACGACCCTGCGACGTCGCCGATTTCGAGGCTACAACCAGGCGGAGATCCTGGCTCTGGACCTCTCCCGCCTCCTGGATCGTCCTTTCCTGAAAGCCCTTCGTCGGCCCGGCGGGGCATCCCAGGTCCGGCTCACCCCACGAGAGAGGGCCCGCAACGTCCGGGAAGCCTTCCAGCCGGTGGTGGAAACAAGCTCCCGAATTCGGGGTCGTAGCGTTATTCTCGTGGACGACGTCCTCACCACCGGAGCAACGGCGAGGTCGGCGGCCGGGGTTCTGGGCGAATTGGGGGCCGGGGAGGTCCATGTCCTCACCTTCGCCCGGGCCATGCCCTATTCGGAGAAGAGTCGTCGGTTGCCGGATCTCCGGTAGCTGCCGGAAGCCGGCGAGAAACACGTTTCCATCACATCCTGCAGACAAGAGAGCGCAGAGGAGAACCTGTACATGCCCCTTCGAGTTGCCATCAACGGATTTGGACGGATCGGACGACTGGTCCTACGGGCGGCCAAGCAGGCGGGCCGGGAGGATCTGGATTTCGTGGCGGTGAACGACCTGACGGACAACCGGACCCTGGCCCATCTCCTGAAGTATGACTCGGTCCACGGTATCTATCCCGGCACCGTGGAGGCCACGGACACCGGGCTGGTCGTGGACGGTGACGAGCTCCGGGTGTTCAGCGAGAAGGACCCGGCGGACCTTCCCTGGGACGAGCTGGACGTGGACGTGGTGGTGGAGTCCACGGGGCGCTTCCGGGACCGGGAAGGAGCGGGGAAGCACCTGCAGGCCGGCGCGAAGAAGGTGGTGATCAGCGCCCCGGCGAAGCAGGAAGATGTCACCATCGTGCTGGGGGTGAACCAGGAGCGATACGACCCGGACAACCACCACATCATCTCCAACGCCTCCTGCACGACGAACTGTCTCGCTCCCGTGGTGAAGGTCATTCTGGATTCCTTCGGCATCCGCCGGGGCCTCATGACCACGATTCACTCCTACACGAACGATCAGGTCATGCTCGACGGGCCCCACAAGGACCTCCGCCGGGCCCGGGCCGGAGCCGTCTCCATGATTCCCACCACCACGGGTGCCGCCAGGGCCACGGCTCTGGTCATCCCAGAGGTGGAAGGGAAGATGGACGGGATGGCCATCCGGGTACCGACGCCGGACGTCTCCCTGGTGGATCTGACCGTGGAAGTGGAGAAGGAGACCACGGTGGAAGGGGTGAACCAGGCCTTTCGGGAGTCGGCCGGGGGAGCCATGAAGGGGATTCTCCATGTGTCGGATGAGCCCCTGGTGTCGGTGGACTTCACCAGCCATCCGGCCAGCTCCATCCTGGATGCTCCCAGCACCGCCGTCATGGACGGCCGCCTGGTCAAGGTGCTCTCCTGGTACGACAACGAGTGGGGGTACTCGGAGCGGGTAGTGGACCTGGTGAGGTACGTGGGGGAGAGGCTGCGGTAGCAGGATCATGAGCGAGGGCAGGATCATGAGCGAGGGGTTGCGCCAACTCCCCTCAACTTCCCTCGCCTCCCCTCGTGGAGTGAGGGGACCCCGGTAGGACCGGTTCCCTGCCCGGGGCTGGACCGGCGGGGGGCAGGAGACCCGGCTTCCTCTCCGGGTCCGTGTGGAGAGGTGTAAGGAGGGGACCGGGTTCCCCGTATGAAGCAGTGATGACGATTCAGGAGAGGGTTCACGTGCGTCCCGGCCAGAAGACATCGACCCAGGCCGGTTCCGATCTGCCCAGGGACTTCGAACGGTGGTTCAAGGACTACCGTTCCACGGTTTACCGGTACGTGCGGTTCCGGGTGGCCTCCCGGGAGGCGGCCGAGGACGTGACCTCCGAGGTCTTCGTCAAGGCTCTCCGGGCCCTGGATCGTTACGAGCCGGAGCGGGCATCCCCCAGGACCTGGCTTCTTCGCATCGCACGAAACGCCGTCACCGACCATCTCCGGTCCTTGAGGCGTCGGTCCTCTCTCCACGTGTCCCTGGACCGGATTCCGGATCTCGTCGCCGATGTCCCGAGCCAGGAGGAGCGGCTGATGCGAGAGGAGCGGATCCAGCTCCTCCTGAACGCCAACCGGGAGCTTCGCCCCGGGGACCAGGAGATCCTCTCGCTCCGGTACGGGGCCGAGCTCACCAACCGTGAGATCGCCGAAACTCTGGGAATCACCAACAACGCCGTCGCCGTTCGTCTTCACAGGGCCCTGGCCCGGTTGAAGGACGCGGTGGATCGGCAGCGGTCCGAACAGTCGTGAGGGAAACGTCATAGATGAAGAGACCATCCGACCCATCCGATTCGGACTTCAGGGAATCCCTCTTCAGGGAATCCCTGTCCCCGGATCTGCGGGCCCTGGACGCCGAGCTCTCCTCCATCCGCATCGAAGAGCGGGCCTCCTTCGGCCCTGAGCTGAAGGCGGAGCTGGAACGGGTTCAGGGGGAGGTCCCGGAGGAGGTCTCTCCGAGGCGTCGGGCCTGGATCAGACCGCTCCTGGCAGCGTGTCTGGGAGGGCTCATGATCGTCGGGGTCGCCGTGCCCGGGGCCCGGGCCTCGGTGGCTCGTCTGGTCCGGACGGTCCTGGAGGAGGCCGCCCCCTCCGTGTTCTCCTCCCCGCCCGAGCCCCGTCTCCCGGGAATCCGGGTGGACGAGCCGGAAGTCCTCTCGTCGGAGGGTGTGACCCGTACCGTCCTGTCACCTCCCATGCTGGACGAGGAGGAGGATCCCATGCCGGCGGAGGCCGGCGCCATGCCGGAGGTGGAGTTCACCTTCCCCGAGCTGTTCCACCGCCAGGAGGCGGAGACCATCGTGGCCTCCTTCTACCCCAGGCCCCTCCAGCAGGCCGGGATCGGCGGATCCGTGCGGCTCCTTCTCTGGGTGGATACGCTGGGGACGGTGGACCACGTCCAGATGCGGGAGGGATCCGGCTACCGGACCCTGAACCTGGCGGCCATGAGAGCGGCCCAGCAGCTCCGCTTCCGACCGGCCACCCGCTCGGGCACGCCGGTGGGAACCTGGGTGGAGTTCACGGTCCAGTTCGTGCCGCCCCGGTCCCAGGGACCACGGGACCTGGATCCCGCGGTCGATCCCGGGCCTGGAGGCTCCTGACCCGATTCCGGCTTCCGGTGTATGAGCGCCTCTCCGGTCCCAGTTGTGGGGCCGGAGGGGCCGTTTCTATCTTGCGGCCGAGCCCTGCGGCCTCCGGCTGCTTCTCACAGTGAATCCAGGAGCCACACCCCCATGCCAGTCAAGACCATCGAGGACCTGGACCGGGGAGAGATCTCCGGCAAGAGGATCCTGGTCCGGGTGGATTTCAACGTCCCCCTGGATGACGGACGCATCACCGACGACACCCGGATCAGCCGGGCCCTCCCCACCCTCGTCCATCTCCTGGAACGGGGCGGACGGCTGGTGGTCATGTCCCACCTGGGACGGCCCAAGGGAAAGGCGAATCCCGATCTCTCCCTGGAGCCCGTGGCTCGTCACCTCCGGGAGAGATTGGACTTTCCTGTCACCTTCTCTTCGGACCTGGTGGGGGATGAGGCCCGGGAAGCGGCTCGGGGTTTGGAGGATGGTGAGCTCCTGCTGCTGGAGAACACCCGCTTCCACCCCGGGGAGACCCGGAACGACCCGGAGCTGGCGGAGCAGCTGGCGGACCTGGGAGAGGTGTACGTGAACGACGCCTTCGGAACGGCCCACCGGGCCCACGCTTCCACGGTCGGCGTGGCGGAAGCCCTCCGTGACCGGGGCTGCCAGGCCGTAGCCGGGTTCCTCATGGAGAAGGAGATGGAATACCTGGACCGTTCCCTCCAGGATCCGGGACGCCCCTTCGTGGCCATTCTGGGCGGGGCGAAGATCTCCGGGAAGATCGATGTCATCCAGGCCCTCCTGCCCCGGGTGGACCGCCTCCTCATCGGGGGCGCCATGGCCAACACCTTCTTCAAGGCCCTGGGCCTGGAAGTCGGTGAGTCCCTGGTGGAGGAGGATCGTGTGGAACTGGCCCGTTCCACCCTGGAGGAAGCCGGAGACAAGCTGCTCCTCCCCGTGGACTGTGTCGTGGCCGACGAGATCGCCCCGGACGCCGGGACCCGAGTGGTGGCCCGCTCCGAGGTTGGAGAGGCCGATGGGATCGGAGACGTGGGCCCCGAGACCCGAGATCTCTTCGCCCAGGAACTGAAGGATGCCAGGACGGTGGTGTGGAACGGGCCCATGGGGGTCTTCGAGATGGAGCCCTTCGCCCAGGGGACGTTGGCCGTGGCTCGGGGCGTGGCCGGGGTCACCCGGGCCGGAGGCACCACCATCGTCGGGGGGGGAGACTCGGCTTCGGCGGTGGAGAAGGCCGGAGTGGCCAACGAGATCAGCCACGTGTCCACGGGAGGAGGAGCCTCCCTGGAGCTTCTGTCGGGTGCGGAGCTTCCCGGGCTGGCGGCCCTGGACCGAAAGGAAGGAGAGGCGACATGAGTGCCCCAACCGTGATAGCCGGAAACTGGAAGATGAACCTGGACGTTCGCCGGACCCGGGAGTTCTTCCAGGGCCTTTCCCTGGACGCCTCCTCGTGGAACGGCAACCCGCCCACCTTTCTCATCTTCCCGCCGGCTCTTTCCCTCGCCGCTGCTCTGGAGAGCCGGCCCCTGGAGCCGGAGATCGGCCTGGGCGTCCAGAACATCCACTGGGAGGAGTCGGGAGCCTTCACCGGGGAGCTCTCCGCCTCCATGGCCCGGTTCGCCGGAGCCACCCATGTCCTGGTGGGTCACTCGGAGCGCCGTCATCTCTTCGGGGAAACGGATGAGGAAGTCCGGCGAAAGGTGGGAGCCGCCCTGAACGAAGGACTCACGCCCGTCGTCTGCCTGGGGGAAACCCTGGAGGAGCGGAAGGCGGATCGGGTGGAGGAGGTGATTCTGGGACAGCTGGACGCTTTCCTCCCGGTGCTACAGGAGCATCGGAACCAGCCCTCCATGGTGGCCTATGAGCCGGTATGGGCCATCGGAACGGGAGAGACGGCCACCCCGGAGGACGCCGCCGCCGCCCACCGGGTTCTCCGGGATCGACTGGTGGAGGTTCTCGGAGAGGACCGGGCCGGGGCGCTTCCCCTCCTCTATGGGGGGAGCGTGAAGCCGGACAACGCCCGGGAGCTGTTGAAAGCCCGGGACGTGGACGGCGTCCTGGTGGGAGGGGCCAGCCTGGATCCGGACTCCTTCGCCGGGATCGCCCGAGGGGCCGTCCCCTGATCCAGGATTCGAGGCCCGGCATCCGTTGACAGAAGACAGGCTCCAGGCGACGTTACCAAGCTGCGCACGTCAACAACGGGATAAGGGGAATGTACTGGTTTCTGCTGGCCCTTCTGGTTCTTGACGGACTCTTTCTGGGTGTCGTCATCCTCCTCCAGTCCGGGAAGGGTGGAGGACTCGCCGCCATGGGCGGAGGTGTGACCGCCACCGAGGGGATCCTGGGGGGCCGACAGGCCACCACGGTCCTCATCCGGGCCACCTGGACGGCCGGAGCCGCTTTCATGGTTCTGGCCCTGGTCCTGTCCATCCTCTCCTCCCGAGCCCAGCAGCCCGACTCCGTGCTCATGGAGGAGATGCAGCAGACGGCACCGGCTCCGGAGCCTCTCCTCCCGGGAGTCGGAGATACGTCCGGGGGATCCGGGGGCGGTGAGGAGGGTACCGGTGGGGCCGGCGAACCCCTGGAGATTCCGCCTTCCGGCGGTTCCTCGGATGCCGGTGGTGCTGGCGACGAAGGAACCGGAGGGGGACCGGGGCTTCCCTGAACCTGGAAGGGGAAGAGCCCCCGGCAGCGAGGATACCCTTCCCGTATCACCCATCATCCTGGAACAGAGCGTTGGAAGATCACGGCCCTGGCTGGGCCCCAGGCCCCCCGTCCGTTCCCGGGGCGGAGGATCTGGACCGGCACGACCTGTTGGAGATCTTCCGGGCCCTCGTCCTGGCCCGGGCAGCGGAAGAACGCCTGGAGACCCTCTTCCGACAGGGTCACATCGGCGGAGGCCTCTACCGTTCCCTGGGCCAGGAGGCCGTCAGCGTGGGAGCCGTCTACGCCCTCCGTCGTCGTCATGACGGAACCGGAGACGTCCTGGCCCACACGATTCGGGACACGGGAGGCCTCTTCCTCATGGGAGGAACTCCCGGGGAGTACTTCCGCCAGTACCTGGCCCGAGCCACCGGGCCCACCCGGGGCAAGGAAGCCAACGTCCACTGGACGGATCTGCAGCGGGGATTCGTGGGTCCCGTCTCCCCTCTGGGGACCATGGTGGGCGTCATGGCCGGCATCACCCTCTCGTTCAAGATCCGTCGCCAGGATCGCGTGGGCATGGTGTTCTACGGAGACGGAGCCTCCTCCACCGGTGCCTGGCACGAAGGACTGAACCTGGCCGGGGTTCAGGAATGCCCCATGGTCGTGGGCCTGGCGGCCAACGGCTATGCCTTCTCCACCCCCACCCGGAAGCAGACCCGGGCCCGTAGCTTCGCCCTTCGGGCCCAGGGCTACGGGATCACCGGGGAGTCGGTGGACGGCAACGATGTCCTTGAGGTCTACCAGGCCGCCAGCCGGGCCGTGGATCGAGCCCGGGAGGGCCGGGGGGTGACCCTGTTGGAGTTTCTCACCTACCGCCGGAAGGGGCACGCCCAGCACGATTCACAGGACTACGTTCCCCCGGAGGAGATCCGGTCCTGGGAGTCCAGGGATCCCATCCGACTCTTCGCCCGACGACTGGTCCAGGAGCAGGGGGTGCCCCCGGCAGAGCTGGAAGCCACGGGAGAGGAAGCGGAAGAGGAGGTGGCCGCGGCAGCGGAGGAGGCTCTCAAGGAGCCCTTTCCGGAAGGAGAACAGGCCCTGGAGGGGGTCTATACCGACCTCTCCGTCCCGCCTCTCTGGACCCGTCGCCCGGGGCCGGATCCCAGACCCGAGGAGGTCTGGCGGATCCGGGGGAAGGAGTGAGAGAGTGAGCGCCCGCCTCCCGGTGCCGCCCCACGTCTCGAAGACCCGTCGGGGAGAGGCCGTCACCGTCCTGGAAGCCGTGAGCGAGGCCCTCTGGGAAGAGATGGAACGGGACGAGAACGTCTTCCTCCTGGGGGAAGACATCGGTGTCTACGGCGGAGCCTTCAAGGCCACCCAGGGGTTCCAGGAGCGGTTCGGGGAGCTCCGGGTCATGGACATGCCCATCTCGGAAGCCGGATTCACCGGAGCGGCCGCCGGAGCGGCCCACATGGGGATGCGGCCGGTGGTGGAGATGCAGTTCATGGACTTCATCGGCCCGGCGGTGGATGTGATCACCAACTACCTGGCTACCTCCCTGTACCGGGGGAGCGGCCCCCTTCCCGTGGTGATCCGGGGACCGTCGGGAGGAGGGAACCGGGGTGGGCCCTTTCACTCCCAGAATGTGGAGATGCTCTTCTTCCACACTCCGGGGTTGAAGCTGGTCTACCCCAGCAATCCCTACGACGCCAAGGGACTCCTGAAGGCCGCCATTCGAGACGACAACCCGGTGATCGTCCAGGAACACAAGGGACTGTACCGGGCTCCGGGCCTCCGGGAGATGCTCCCCCGGGAGGACTTCACGGTACCCCTGGGGAAGGCCCGGACCGTGAGGGAGGGGACGGACCTGACCCTGGTGACCTATGGGAAGATGGTGCACCAGGCCCTGGAGGCGGCCCGGACCCTTTCGGGGCGGGAGGGGGTTGAAGTGGAACTGCTGGATCTCCGGACCCTGCTCCCCCTGGACGAGGAAGCCATGGTGGCAAGCGTCCGGAAGACGGGGAAGCTCCTGGTGGTCCACGAGGACACCCGGACCGGGGGGATCGCCGGAGAGATCGCCATGCGTGTCAACGAGAGGGCGTTCGAATGGTTGGACGGCCCCATCCTCAGGGTGACCGCTGCAGACACGCCGGTGCCGTATGCCGGGACGCTGGAAGACTATGTCCTTCCCAAGGTCCCGGACATCGTCACGGCGGCGAGGTATCTTGCCAAGTATTGAGGGTATGGTAAACTGAAATCCTGCTCGGCCCTCCGTCGCGCCCAAGGGCAAGCGGGGGATCCGACGCCGGTCTCGAGTCGAGGACGAACCACAAGCTGGAGAGACGAGGTTGGCCCGCATCGAAGTCCCCATGCCCCAGATGGGCGAATCCATCGCCGAGGGCACCGTATCCAGGTGGCTGAAGAAGAAGGGGGAGAAGGTCCAGAGGGACGAGCCCATCCTGGAGATCTCCACCGACAAGGTGGACGCCGAGATCCCTTCCCCGGAGGAAGGCGTGCTGGTCGAGGTCCTGGTGGAGGAGGGAGAGACGGTGGAAGTGGGCACCATCGTGGCCTACCTGGACCCGGACGCCGAGGCGGGAGCCGGTGCCGGAGAGGAAGAGGCGGAGGGGGAACAGCCCGCCGCGGACACCGCCGAGGCCCCCGGCCAGGAGGCCTCTCCCGAGCCCGAGCCGGCGGCCCCGGAGGCCGCCACCGAGGAGGCTCCTCAGGCGACCCCCCAGGCGGAGCTCCGGGAGCCTGCCAAAGAGGAGGAGAAGGAGGAGGCCCCTGCCGCCCCGGAAGGTCCGGAGACCGCCGAGGAACGCTTGAAGACCCGTTCCACCCCGGTGGTCCGGAGGATCGCCGAGGAACACGGGGTGGATCTCTCCCAGGTGGAGGGGACGGGACACGCCGGACGGGTGACGAAGCAGGACATCCTGGCCTACATCGAGGGACGGGGCGAGGAAGGGGAGAAAGAGCCGGCGGCCGGGACGACGGCACCGGAGGTGGCAGCGGAGGCCGAGGCCCCGGAGACGCCTTCTGCCCAGGCCCCGTCCGCGCCCTCGACTCCCTCGGACCTCTGGACCCGCTTCTACAACGAGGTCCAGCACCCGGAGTTCCCGGTGCGGTCGGCGGACGACGTGGAGACCATGGACAAGATCCGGCGCCTCACCGCCGAGCACATGGTCCTGGCCAAGCGGGTGGCGCCCCACGTCCATTCCTTCATCGAGGTGGACTTCACCCGCATCGACGGCATCCGAAGGGCGAACAAGGCCCGCTGGGCCGAGCAGGGTGCCAAGATCTCCTTTACCGCCTTCGTGGTCTGGGCTTGCTCCCGGCTCCTCAGAGAGTTCCCCCAGGTCAACGGCACCGTCTCCGGAAACAACCTCATCTACAGGGGCAACGTGAATGTCGGGGTGGCCGTGGACCTGGACCCGGGTCTGATCGTGCCGGTGATCCGGGACGCCGACGACCTGAGCCTGGTGGGAATCGGCCGCCGAATCATGGATCTGGCCGAGCGGGCCCGCTCCCGTCAGCTGAACCCGGACGAGATCCAGGGGGCCACCTTCTCCATCACGAACCCGGGGGTTCTGGGCACCTTCGTAGGCATGCCCATCATCCCCAAGGGTACGTCCGCCATCCTGGGTACCGGCGCCATCGAGAAACGGGTGGTGGTCGTGGAGGACCCGGAAACGGGCACCGACTCCATGGCCATCCGGAAACGGTGCATGTTCTCTCTGGGCTACGATCACCGGATCGTGGACGGAGCGGACGCCGCCCGCTTCCTGGCTCGTCTCAAGGAGCTCCTGGAGACCTTCCCGGAGGATGCCTGAGGACGAGGCCCCCCCGGTCCAGGTCCGGCGCCTGGGGAGGGTGCCCTACCGCCAGGGCCTGACTCTGCAGGAAGCGAGGGTCCGGGAGAGACGGGAGGGCAAGATCCCGGACCAGCTCCTCCTCCTGGAGCACCCCCATGTCATCACCCTGGGGAGCTCCGCCCAGGAGGACCACCTGCTCCTGACCCCCCAGGAGCTCACCGCCCGGGGCGTGGAGCTCTGCCAGGCCGGGCGCGGGGGAGACGTCACCTACCACGGGCCGGGACAGCTGGTGGGATACCCGATCCTGGCCCTCCGAACCCACGAAAAGGACCTCCACCGGTACCTGAGAGACCTGGAAGAGGTGTTGATCCGAACCCTGGCGGCCTTCCATGTCCAGGCGGGAAGGGAAGAGGGGTTCACCGGCGTCTGGGTCCCGGAGGGGAAGCTGGCGGCCATCGGGGTTCGTGTGTCCTCAGGGTGGATCACCTCCCACGGCTTCGCCCTGAACGTGGATCCGGATCTCTCCCGGTTCTCGGCCATCGTCCCCTGCGGCATCCAGGAGCGTCCCGTGACGTCCCTGAGCCGAGTCCTGGAGCGTCAGGTCTCCCAGGAGGAGGTGATCCCCCGGGTGGTCCAGGCGTTCGGGGAGGTGTTTCGGCGCACGGTGGTTGTTGTCTAGACAACAATACCGTCGGGGGGAAAGGGGAGCGGGAAGGAGGGTCCGGGCGTCGGGTTTTTCGAAATCTCCATCCCCGTCCAGGGCTGTCTCAGGGGATCGATGGTCCGATATCAATTTGTTTACTCTCTGTTGCAACCGGCGAAGCTTCATATCATATGACAAGTCCTAAAGCCATACATTACAATGATTTGGGGCGTATCATCCGTCTTTCGCTTTTCCGTAGAGAGAATCCTTGACGGCTGGGGGGAGGGGAGTGAATGATGTGAGGGCATTCCTGATGCGGCCTGCGGAAACGATGGCGATGGCCATCCTCCAGCAGAGCAGGAATGAGAGCCAATGAGCGGGACGCCGTTACGTTGGTAGCCTGGTAGGTCTTGGAGCCCGCCAGGCCGGCAGAGAGGTTGCTGGCTTCTGTCGAGCCCCGTCAGCTGTGGGGAGCCTGAGCCGCTGACCGCGCGGCACAGGGCAAGGGATGAGACCTCCACCGTCCGCACGTGGACGGGTCCAAGAAGGAGTCGAGTCTCGCCAGCAGAACTGAGAGCCCCGGTGGTGGCGTGCCGTGCCGGGGTTCTCTTTTTTTTGTCCCCTCGTCAACCCTACGGCCCTCCATGTTTGGCCGTCCCTCCTCCCGCACCCCCCGGGCCATCCGGGAGCCGGTCCCCTACCTGGAGTCCTCCAGGAATCCGTCCCGGGGAAACCCGTCGTCGTCCGGGGGGAGGTCCTCGAAGAAGTCCATATATTGCTCCTGCTTCTCCCGGCGCGTCTCCAGCCAGTCCTTGAAGCCGGAGGCCACCAGACCCTTCGAGCCATCCTGCTTCCGGGCGGCCCGAACCGCCAGGTAGTTGGCATACTCGTTCCGGGGGTGACCGGCATGGCCCCGGACCCATACCCACTCCACCTGGTGCCGGCCCCGGGCTCGATCCAGGGTCTTCCAGAGGGCCAGGTTCTCCGGGGGGCCTCCCTTCCGCTTCCAGCCCCGGGCCTTCCAGCCGGGAACCCACTCCGTGATACCCTTCACCAGGTACTGGCTGTCCGAGACGAACCGCACCCGGCAAGGCCGTTTCAGGAGCTCCAGGGCCCGGATGGCGCTCTCCAGGGCCATCCGATTGTTCGTGGTAGCGGGCCGGGACACCCAGAAGTCCCTTCGCTCCCAGGCCTCTCCCCTCCAGAACTCCATCAACCCGGCGGCACCCCCCGGATTCGCCCGTCCCTGGAACTGGTTGCCCAGACACGATTCGTCGGCATGGATGCAGACCGGGAGAAGATCCTTCATTGACAACCTCGTCTCGACCGAACGCAACGGGAGGACGGAAGATGGGGCCTGCCTCGCTTGACGACCAGGGAAGGGCGCCTAGATTTTCGCCCTGTTCTTCCCCTATCAAGCGCTGTTGAACCAGGGGCCAGCCCCGGCGAGAGGCTGCCCCGGCTCGCCTCCCTGGATCAGCGGTCCTCCACCGGACGGGACTTCCGTGACCCGACCTGCCCATGGCCCCCCTGGCCGCGGCTCCCCGTGCTTCCTCCTCCTGGAGGACGGCACTCTGTTTCCTGGGACGGCCCTGGGGGCCCCGGGACCGACGTTGGGGGAGGTGGTCTTCAACACGTCCATGACCGGCTATCAAGAGGTTCTCACCGACCCCTCCTACGCCGGCCAGCTCGTGACCATGACCTATCCCCTGGTGGGCAACTACGGGGTGAACCCCGACGACGAGGAGGCCCGGGAACCTCGGGTGGCGGGGTTCATCGTTCGGGAGCTTCCGCCCATCCACAGCTCCTGGAGGGCCCGAAGCTCCCTGGAGGAGTACCTGATGGAGAAGGGGGTGGTGGGCATCGCCGGTGTCGACACCCGGGCTATCACCCGGCACATCCGGTCTCGAGGGGCCATGCGAGGGGGCATCTTTCCCGCCGGCAGCGACCAGGCTCGGGCCCGGGCCGGAATCCTGGATCATCCCCCCATGGAGGGCCTGGATCTGACCTCCGGGGTCTCCACCTCCGAACCCTACGAGATCCCGCCTCCAGGCCCGGAGAGATTCCATGTCATGGCCTATGACTTCGGGGTCAAGGCCCACTCCCTCCGTCTCCTATCCCAGCGGGGCTGCCGGGTTACGGTCCTCCCCGGGAACACGTCCGTCGAGGATCTCCTGCGAGCCGATCCGGACGGCCTCTTCATCTCCAACGGCCCTGGAGATCCGGGGGCGGTAGGGCAAGCCCAGGACGCCATCCTCCAGCTCTCGGAACGAGGGACCCCGGTGTTCGGGATCTGTCTCGGACATCAGCTCATCGCCCGGGCCTTCGGCGGGACCACGTACAAGCTTCCCTTCGGCCACCATGGTGGGAACCACCCGGTGAAGCGTTTGGACGGGGGAACGGTGGAGATCACGGCGCAGAACCATGGGTTCGCCGTCCGGCGTGACGACGACGGGGAGATCCCCGGGGCGCCGGATCTTCGACTCACCCACGTGAACCTCTACGACGGCACGGTGGAAGGGCTGGCCCACCGGACTCGGCCCGTGTTCTCCGTTCAGTACCATCCTGAAGGGGCCCCGGGCCCCCACGACAGTCGCTACCTCTTCGATGAGTTCATCCGGCTCATGGTCGGGGATGATTCATGACCCTACGGCCCCGGGGATCGGTTTCGGTCCCGGGAGCAGGCTTGACGGTCCAGGGATCAGTAGGTTACCCTGCCTGCCTTTCATGGCCCGAGGGCCTTACCTCATTCGGGCCACGCACTTATAGGGAATGCCCGGGGTCCTTCGGGGACCCCTTTCGTGGCCATTACCAGGTTGCCGCAGGAGAGATCCTCCCGGAGGAATGGATGACGAAGGCGGACCTAGTTGAGCAGGTGGCGGAAGCCATCGGACCAGGGATCACGAAGAAGGATTGCGCCTTGGTTGTGGATGGCTTCCTGAACGCCGTGAAACGAGCGCTGGCTGAGGGGGAGAACATCGAGATCCGGGGCTTCGGGACCTTCAAGGTCAGAAAGCGGAAGGCCCGCATGGCTCGGAACCCCAGGACCGGGGAGCCCGTGGAGGTGCCCTCCCGATTCGTGCCGGTCTTCAAACCCTCGAAGCACCTCCGGAACAAGGTGGCCAAGGGAGGCCCGCCGGCGGGGGACTGATCCGCCGGGATGGGGTGGAAGGGCGGAAGTGGGAAAGGGAGGACCTGACGAGCCGTCTCCCTCTCGGTCGTCAGGGGATCAACGCTGCAGAAAGGCCACGGTCACGGGAGCCGGGGGCGGGAGGCCCCCGGCTCCCTCCATGTCCGTGGGTGTTTTAACGAATTCCAGACCCTCGACATCAGAAGAATACAGTGGAGGCCGCAACCCCGAAGGGTCAGGGCACGGACCATGAGCTGGTGGCTCGGGCTCGGGACGGCGACTCCCGGGCCATGGACCGGCTGGTGTCCAGACACCACGGGAGCGTCTTCCGAGTGGCGCTGCTCATTCTCAAGGACGAGGACCTGGCGGCGGATGCGGCTCAGGAGGCGTTCATCAAGGCCCTTCGGGGGCTGAAGGACTTCAGGGGGGAGGCTTCGTTCAGGACCTGGTTGCTGACCATCGCCGCCAACGAAGCCAGGGGACTCCTGCGAAAGAGAGGTCGGCGCCGGGAGCAGGCCCTGGACGCCACGCCACCCGTGTCCGCGGAGGAGAGGTCGGCGGAGGATGAGCTGGTTCGGAACGAGGAGCTTCGGGAGATCCGGGACGTCCTGGACACCCTTCCGGAGAAGCAGCGGCAGGCGGTGGCGCTCCGGGTCTTCGAAGGGCTGAGCTTCCGGGAGGTGGGAGAGCTCATCGGCTCCAGCGAGGGAGCGGCCAGGGTCAACTACCACCACGGAATTCGGCGCATCCGGGAGACATTGGCATGAGCGGAGAGATCTGTGACAGGATCCGGGACCTGCTCCCCGCCTGGGCTTCCGAGGCCTTGCCAGGGGAGGAGAGATCCATGGTGGAAAGCCACCTGGCCTCCTGCCGGGCATGCAGGGGGGAAGCGGAGGTGGTGTCCCGACTCCTGGAGGCTCGGCCCCGGGCTCCCCAGGGGCTGGAGGAACGAATCCAGTCCCGCTTGCGGGAGGAGATGGTCCAGGATACCGGGCAGGACTCCCCCTTCGGCCCCCGGGAGCGTGGGGAGGAGGGAGCTCCGCCCGCCGGGTTCTCCGGCCCGCGTCGATTCGGATCCTGGATCCCGAGCTGGGCCCTGCCGGCTGCCGCCGTGGTGGTCCTGGCCCTGGGCATCGGCGTCTTTATGGACGGTACCCCGGACGGCCCGGGACCCGAGCCCCGCCTGGAGCCGGTCCGGGTCGCTGCGGAAAGCCCGACCCCGGAGGAGTGGCTATGGGACGACGGCATGGTGGCCGGGGCGCCCGTGCTGGAGGACCTTACGGAAGACGAGCTCATGGCCCTTATCGAGGAGTTGGAAGGATGACGAGGAAGATTCTGGCCGGGGGCCGGATGGTGGCCCTGGTGGTTGGCGTTCTCCTCCTGTGGCCCTCAGGCCTGGCGGCCCAGGTGGGGCCCCCCGGGGGCCAGCGGGCTCGGGAGCTGGAGCGGCGCCTGGAGGCCCGGTTTCAGGACATGATCCAGGAACAGCTCCGGCTGGGCTCCGAAGACGCCCGGAGACTCCAGGGTGTGATGGAGTCGTTCCGGGAGGAACGCATGACGCTGAACCGGGCCCAGAGCTCCCTCCGGCACCAGCTTCGGGACCCGGCCTTGCCGGACCTTACGGAGGAGGAGGCCCGGGAGATCCTCCGGGAGATGATCCGGCTGCAGGAGGAGGAGTTGGAGCTCTATCGGAGAGAGCAGGAGGAGCTCCTTTCCGTTCTCTCTCCCACCCAGCTGGTCCGGTTCTACAGTCTCCGGGAAGCCCTGGGTCGACGGTTGCGCCAGCTCCGGGAACGCCGGGGTGCCGGCACCATCGGAGGGGGCGTGGCTCTCTTCCGCTGACCAAGCCACGGGACTCCTCGCCGGCTGGGGCTCCTCCCTCCGTTGACGACCGGAGGCCGCTCATCTAGTGTTTTTCGGGGAGGGTGCTTCCGCCCTCCCCCTTTTTCGCACCTCCCTGCAAGGTCATGCACATACGAGCCCTCTTCTTCGCGTCCTACCGGGAGATCCTGGGCACCCGGGAGCTGACGGTGGAGGTCTCCAGGGCGTCCACGGTGGAGGTCCTGGTCCGGGAGCTTCGCTCCAGGGGCGAGCCATTCTCTCGTCTTCCCGCCTCTCCCGTGGTGGCGGTGAACCGGGAACATGCCCAGGAGAACACTCTCCTTCGGGACGGGGACGAGGTGGCCTTCCTTCCTCCGGTGGCCGGAGGGTGATGCGGTGATCCGGACGGCTCTCACCCGAGAGGCCATCGAGCCCGAAGAGGTGCTCCGGGATCTCTCGACCCCGGAGGACGGCGCGGTTCTCCTGTTTCTGGGGGTGGTCCGGAATCACAACCAGGGTCGGGCGGTGGAGGGGCTGACCTACGAGGCCTACCGGGAGATGGCCGAGAAGGTCCTGGAGAGCCTGGTCTCCGAGGCGGAGGATCGTTACGGAACGGACCGGATCGTCCTCCTGCACAGAATCGGAGAGCTGTCGGTGGGCGAGGTGAGCACAGCCATCGCTGTAGCGACCCCCCACCGGGAGGAGGCCTACGCCGCTTCCCGGTACCTCATCGAGGAGCTCAAGGAGCGCCTTCCCGTCTGGAAAGAGGAGCGCTATCGGGGCGGAGGATCGGAGTGGGTGGGAGGAAGGGAACCGGGGAAGGGAGAAGGCGGGCCATGAAGGACCCCTTCGGACGCACAGTGGAGTACCTTCGGATCTCCGTCACGGACCGGTGCAACCTGAGGTGCGTCTACTGCATGCCCCGGAAGGGGCTCCCCTGGCTTCCTCGGGAGGCGCTCCTGACCTACGAGGAGATCCGGGAGATCGTGGGAGTCATGGTCGACCTGGGGTTGAAGCGGGTCCGGCTCACCGGAGGAGAGCCCCTGATAAGGAAGGATCTTCCCCACCTGGTGGAGCTCCTGTCCACGGTGTCGGGCATGGACGATGTGGGCCTGTCCACCAACGGGGTCCTCCTGGGGGAAATGGCGGCCCCTCTTCGAGAAGCCGGCTTGGACCGGGTGAACGTCTCTCTGGACTCCCTGAGGAGGGAGAGGGTGGAGGAGCTGACCCGGCGTCCCGGCACCCTGGAACGGATCCTGGAAGGGCTGGAGGCTGCCGAGTACAACGGCCTTCAGCCCATCAAGGTCAACGTGGTTCTCATTCGGGGAACGAACGACGACGAGATCGAGGACTTCGCTCGCCTCACCCTTCGGCGGCCCTGGCACGTCCGCTTCATCGAGCTCATGCCCACGGCTTCCAACCTGAAGCTGAGCGCCGGGAGCTTCTTCTCCTGCCAGGAGACTCTGGAACGCCTCCGGGCCCTGGGAAAGCTGGAATCCGCCCCCGGTCCCCGGGGGAACGGCCCGGCCCGCTACTTCCGGTTTCCGGAGGCTCGGGGCACGGTAGGGGTGATCAGCCCCATGAGCCACGCCTTCTGCAGGGAGTGCAACCGAATGCGCCTCACCGCCGACGGCCAGCTCCGCCCCTGCCTCTTCGGCTCCCTCCAGACGAACCTCCGGGACGCCCTGCGGAAGGGTGAGGACCTGGTTCCCCTGGTCCGGGAGACCCTTCGGAACAAACCCGAATCCCACGAGCTCGTCCGGGGAAGCTGTCGTGGTTCCGGAGGGCTCATCGCCCTCTCCCAGACCGGGGGCTGAGGACGGCCGTCTCCCCCGTGTCCCGGTCACCCGTGGGGCGGCCCCGGTCCCGCCTCCCGGCCCACTCCTTCAACCACGTTGACACCCCCCTGAGACCCGGGGTAGGTTGCGCCGGAAGCCCCTGTTTGGACTAAACCATTCCTCGGACCTTTGATTGGGGGACCGTATGAGCGCTGATAAGATCACCGTGGTCGGCGCCGGCCACGTCGGCGAGAGTTGCTCACTGCTTCTCAGCCAGCAGGAGCTGGCCAAGGAAGTCATCCTCATCGACATCGTCGAAGACATGCCCATCGGGAAGGGCCTCGACCAGTGGGAGAGCGCACCGGTGCAGGGCTTCGACAGTCGCGTGAAGGGGACCAACGACTGGGACGACGCCGCGGGATCGGACCTCTTCATCGTCACCGCCGGGGTTCCCCGGAAGCCGGGGATGAGCCGGGATGACCTCCTGAAGACGAACGCCGGCATCGTGAAGTCCGTGGGCGAGAACATCAAACGTGTGGCTCCGGACTCCATCGTCATCGTGGTGTCCAATCCCCTGGACATCATGGCCTACGTGGCCAGGGAGGCCACCGGGTTCCCCCGGGAGCGTATCGTGGGAATGGCGGGAATCCTGGACACGGCCCGCTTCCGCTCCTTCCTGGCCCTGGAGCTGGACGTGAGCGTGGAGGACATCCAGGCCCTGGTCCTGGGAGGCCACGGGGACAGCATGGTTCCCCTGGTGAGCTACGCCTCCATCAGCGGGATTCCCCTCACCTTCTTCCTCTCCGAAGACAAGCTGGAGCCCATCATCGAGAGGACCCGGAAGGGCGGCGGGGAGATCGTCGGCTACCTGAAGACCGGGAGCGCCTACTACGCTCCCGCCGCCGGCGCCGTCCAGATGGCCGAGGCCATCGTGAAGGACAAAAAGCGGATCCTTCCGTGCTCCGCCTTCCTCCAGGGGGAGTATGGCCAGGAGGGGATCTTCATCGGCGTACCCTGCAAGCTGGGGCGGGACGGCATGGAGGGCATCCTGGAGGTGCCCCTGAAGGACGATGAGGCCGAGGCTCTCAACAAGAGCGTGGAGCACGTCCGGGGAACCATGGACGCTCTGGCCCAGCTGGACTACTGAAGTCAGCTGCCAGGGGCGGCTCCGGATCCTCGGGGCCGCCCCTTCTCAAAGCTACCTGAGCAGCGGGAGAAGCGATGCGTCGCGTTATCGGTCTCTACCGCACGTCGGTAGGGAAGAAATTCTTCATGGCTGTGTCCGGGGTAATCCTCATCGGATTCCTCATCGCCCACATGATCGGGAACCTGAAGGTCTTCATGGGGGCCGAGTCCTTCAATCATTACGCGGAATACCTCCGGGAGGTCGGCTACCCCATCCTTCCCCACAAGGCGGGTCTGTGGATCTTCCGGATCGTACTCCTGGGGGCCGTGGGCATCCACATGCTGTCTGCCCTCCAGGTCTACCTCCAGAGCCGTCCGGCCCGGGGTGGGAAGTACAAGAAGGAGGATGATCTCTCCTTCTCCTATGCTTCCCGGACCATGAGGTGGGGAGGGCTCATCATCCTCGCCTTCGTGGTCTACCATCTCCTGCATTTCACCACGGGCGACGCCCATCCCGAGTTCATTGTCGGAGATGCCTACAGGAACGTGGTCATCGGATTCCAGAACCCCTGGGTGATCGGCGCCTACGTGGTGGCCCTGGTCATGGTGACTTTCCACGTCTATCACGGGCTGTGGAGCGCCTTTCAGACCGTGGGAGCCAACCACCCCAGGTACAATCCCTACCGCCGTCCCCTGGCCCTGATCCTGGCCGGTGTTCTCCTCCTGGGCTTCCTCACGGTCCCCGTGGGGGTCATGACGGGAACCGTGACCCTGGAGGGCAGCAGTGGGGAGGTGGCTGCCGCCGAGGCCCTGGACGGTGCTCCGGCACCCGGGGAAGGTGGCGCCACAGCCGAGATCACCGACATGGATGGGGGAGAGTAGAGATATGGAGCTCAACGCAAAGATTCCATCCGGCCCCATCGACCAGCATTGGACGAACCACAAGTTCGACATGAAGCTGGTGAACCCCGCCAACAAGCGGAAATACAACGTCATCGTCATCGGCTCGGGTCTGGCCGGGGCCGGAGCGGCGGCCACCATGGGCGAGCTGGGGTACAACGTCCGGGTCTATACGTACAACGACTCGGCCCGGAGAGCCCACTCCATCGCCGCCCAGGGCGGGATCAACGCCGCCAAGGACTACCAGCACGACGGAGACAGCATCTACCGCCTCTTCTACGACACCGTGAAGGGGGGGGACTTCCGGTCCCGGGAGTCCAACGTCTACCGCCTGGCGGAAGTGAGCCTGAACATCATCGACCAGGCCGTGGCCCAGGGCGTTCCCTTCGCCCGGGAGTACGGGGGCCTTCTGGCCAATCGCTCCTTCGGCGGGGCCCAGGTCTCCCGGACCTTCTATGCCCGGGGACAGACCGGGCAGCAGCTCCTGCTGGGCTGCTACCAGGCCCTTCAGAAGCAGGTTCATGCCGGGAATGTTAACGTATTCTCCCGCACAGAGATGCTGGACGTGGTCGAAGTGGATGGTGTGGCCAAGGGAGTGGTTCTGCGGGACCTGGTCAGCGGTCGGGTCTTTTCCGATGCCGCCGATGCCGTGGTCCTGGCCACCGGAGGTTACTCCAACGTCTTCTTCCTCTCCACCAACGCCAAGGGATGCAACGTGACGGCGGCCTGGCGGGCCTACAAGAAGGGTGCGGGCTTCGCCAATCCCTGCTTCACCCAGATCCATCCCACCTGCATCCCCCCGTCCGGAGATTACCAGTCCAAGCTCACACTCATGAGCGAGTCCCTCCGGAACGACGGCCGGATCTGGGTTCCGGCCAAGGCCGGAGACGACCGGCATCCCCGGGAGATTCCCGAGGAGGAGCGGGACTACTACCTGGAGCGCTTCTATCCCTCCTTCGGGAACCTGAGCCCCCGGGACATCTCCTCCCGGCGGGCCAAGGAGATGGTGGACAAGGGTCACGGTGTGGGCCCCAAAAAGAACGGGGTCTATCTGGACTTCCAGGACGCCATCGACCGCCTGGGGGAGGGGGCCATCCGGGAGCGGTACGGGAACCTCTTCGCCATGTACGAGAAGATCACCGGAGAGGATCCCTACAAGGTGCCCATGCGCATCTATCCCGCGCCCCACTACACCATGGGGGGGCTCTGGGTGGACTACAATCTCCAGACCACCGTTCCCGGCCTCTTCGCCGCTGGCGAGGCCAACTACAGCGACCACGGGGCCAACCGATTGGGGGCCAGCGCCCTCATGCAGGGAATGGCCGACGGGTACTTCGTCCTGCCCCTGACCATCGGGGACTGGCTGGCCCGGGTCACACCGGGGGATACCGACACGGATCATCCGGCCTTCAAGGATGCCGAGCGGGGCGTAAAGGAGAAGGTGGATTCCCTCCTGGCCGTGCAGGGCAACCGGACCGTGGACGATTTCCACATGAAGCTGGGACGGATCATGTGGAACAACTGCGGGATGTCCCGGAATGCCGAGGGGCTCAAGGGCGCCATCGAGGAGATCCGGGAGCTCCGGGGGGAGTTCTGGAACGATGTCCGGGTATTGGGGAACGGGGAGTCCTTCAACCAGTCCCTGGAGAAGGCGGGACGGGTGGCCGATTTCCTGGAGTTCGGGGAGATCATGTGCTACGACGCACTCTCCAGGGACGAGTCCTGCGGAGCCCACTACCGGGAAGAGCACACCGACGAGGAGGGGGAAGCGAAGCGGGACGACGAGAACTTCGCCTACTCGGCGGTATGGGAATTCAAGGGGGTGGGAGAGGAGCCGGCTCTCCACAAGGAGCCGTTGACCTTCGAGTACGTGCCCCTCTCCACCAGGAGCTATAAGTAATGGACCTCACGCTTCACGTCTGGCGGCAGAACGGACCCGACGACAAGGGACGGTTCGAGACCCTTCCGGCCCGCGACATCAGCGAGCACATGTCCTTCCTGGAGATGCTCGACGTGGTGAACGAGGGCCTCATCAAGGACGGGAAGGAACCCATCGCCTTCGATCACGACTGTCGGGAGGGGATCTGCGGGACCTGCGGTCTCATGATCAACGGGGTCCCCCACGGTCCCTTGAACCTCACGACGGCATGCCAGATCCACATGAGGCACCTCAAGGGGGCCCGGGAGATCTGGATCGAGCCCTGGCGGGCCAAGGCCTTCCCCGTCATCAAGGACCTGGTGGTGGACCGGAGGGCCATGGATCGGATCATCGAGGCCGGGGGCTACGTCTCGGTTCGTACCGGGAGCGCCGCGGATGCCAACGCCACGCCCATCGAGAAGATGGATGTGGACATGGCCATGGACTCGGCCATCTGTATCGGCTGTGGGGCCTGCATAGCGGCCTGTCCCAACGCCTCCTCCATGCTCTTCACGGCGGCCAAGGTGGCCCACCTGGGCCGCCTGCCCCAGGGCCAGCCGGAGCGTTACGAGCGGGTCCTGGAGATGGTCCGGGTCCAGGACGAGGAGGGCTTCGGCAACTGCACGAACCACGGTGCCTGCCAGAACGCCTGCCCCAAGGGGATCAGCGTGGACGTCATCGCCCGCCTGAACCGGGACCTGGTGAAGGCGGCCATCACGCAGAAGCCCTACGAGATCTCGGCGGTGTGATGGACGGAAGGATGCCCTTCCCACCTGCCCGGAGCTCCGGCTCCGGGCGGGCCGGCCGCCGGGGTGGCCGCCTCGCCCTCCTCCTTCTCCTTCCCCTGGCCTGGGGCACAGGGTGCGCCGGGGGCGGAGGAATGCAGCGGATGCCGGACCTGGACCAGCTGACCTTCGCCCCGTCCCTGGGCGTGGACCTCCGGGAGATGAGCCGCACCGAGTCCGGCGTCTACTACCTGGATCTGGTGGAGGGGACGGGAACCGAGGCTACGCAGAACCGGGAGGTCACCATCCACTACGTGGGTCGGCTTCCCGACGGCCAGCTCTTCGACTCCAGCCTGGCCACCGGGGAGCCCTTCCAGTTCACCCTGGGCTTCCGGGAGGTGATCCCGGGCTGGGAGGACGGGGTCCGGGGCATGCGGGAAGGAGGCCGCCGCCTCCTGGTGGTCCCCCCGGATCAGGGCTACGGAGACCGGGGCGTCACCGGTAGGGTCCCGCCCAACGCCACCCTGGTCTTCGAGATCCAGTTGCTGGAGGTCCGGTAGCCGCCCCATCTCGTTACAGGAGTCCCGGGCGTCCGACCTCGTGCCTCACGGCTTCGGCAGGGTCACTCCCTGCTGGTTCATGTACTTCCCCTTCCGATCGGCGTAGGCCACCTCCGGCTCTTCGTCTCCCTGGAAGAACAACAGTTGGGCAATGCCCTCCCCGGCGTAGACCTTGGCCGGCAGGGGAGTGGTGTTGGAGATCTCCAGGGTGAGGTAGCCGCACCAGGTGGGCTCCAGGGGGGTCACGTTCACGATGATCCCGCAGCGGGCGTAGGTGCTCTTCCCGAGACACACCACCAGCACGTCCCGGGGCACCCGGAAATACTCCTCCGTTCGGGCCAGGGCGAAGGAGTTGGGAGGGATGAGGCACTCCCGGGCGTGCACGTCCACGAAGGACCGGGAATCGAAGCTCTTCGGATCCACCACCACGTTGTGAACGTTGGTGAAGACCTTGAACTCCGGAGCCACCCGGATGTCGTAGCCGTAGGAGGAGAGCCCGTAGGAGATGGTTCCCTCCCTGACCTGTCCGGGCTCGAAGGGCTCGATCATCCGGTGCTCCTGCGCCATGCGGCGGATCCAGCGGTCGCTCTTGATGCTCATGGATCTCGTGGTTGAGAATGGATTTTTAGGCCCACCAAAAAAATGTCCGGAAATGCGGAACGGCACCCGTGGGGGAGGGTAGAGAGGCCAAGATAGAGGGTCGGCTGGGACCCGGGCAAACGGGCCTTTCCGTGGCCGGAGAGACGGCATGAAACCTGCTGTTTTCAGGCCCCGGAACGGCGCCGGAGCGTTGCTTGACACTTCTCTGGAGCCGCGGATACATTCGGGCGTCCGTTGAAGTGAACGATTTCACAAATTCTTAGGGCACTTCCATGTCGGGATCCTATGTACCGCTTCTGATCCTGCTCGGGCTCTCGGGCATCGCTGCCCTGGGCTTCGTCGTGGCCTCCCACATTCTGAATCCCAGGAGGTCCACACCGCAGAAGGACATGCCCTACGAGTCGGGGATGATTCCCCTGGGCGACACCCGGCACCGCTTCTCCGTGAAGTTCTACGTGGTGGCCATCAGCTTCATCGTCTTCGACCTGGAGACGGTGTTTCTGATCCCCTGGGCCGTGGAGATGCGAGAGCTTGGCTGGGGGCCGTTTCTGGCTGTGACCCTCTTCGTGATCGTTCTCGCAGTCGGACTCTTGTACGAGTGGAAAAAAGGAGGTCTCGAGTGGGACTGAACGACAAGTCTTCTTCCGCCACGGTGGAGGAGTCCACCGGTCTGCTGGGCGGCAGCCCCACCTTTCTCACCACGAAGCTGGATTTCGTGGTGAACTGGGCTCGCAGGAACTCCCTCTGGCCCATGCCCTTTGGAACCGCCTGCTGCGGTATCGAGATGATGGCGTCCTACGCCAGCGATTTCGATTTGGCCCGCTTCGGCATGGAGCGGATGTCCTTCAGCCCCAGGCAGGCCGATGTGCTCATCTGTGCGGGGCGGGTGCCCTACAAGCTGGCCCCCGTTCTTCGCCGGATTTGGGACCAGATGCCCCAGCCGAAGTGGTGCGTGTCCATGGGGGCCTGTGCCAGCACCGGCGGGGTGTTCGACGCCTACTCCATGGTCCAGGGCATCGACACCATCGTGCCCGTGGACGTCTACATCCCCGGATGCCCTCCTCGACCCGAGGGGCTCATCTACGGCCTTCTCATGGTCCATGAGAAGATTCGCCAGGAGAGCCTGACCACGCACAAGGTCCACCGAGCGGAGGACCCGGAGGCCGTGGCCCGCCCCCGCGCCGACGAGGAAGAGGTGGGGGCCCTCTCCGGACCCTTCGGAAACTCAACCAGGCAGAACCGGGTTAGCGGGTTGGTCCAGTCGGACGCCGCGGACCGTCCCGACGACCGGAAACCCTAGCTCAGCAGGGAGAAAGGGCTGCTCCATGGCCGACGAGAAGTCCAACTTCGACGCTGTGGCGGAAGGTCCCGGGTCGTCCGATTCCCAGGACGGGGCCGAGTCCGGTGGTGAGGCGCCGCCTCCCCACCCCTCCGTGACGGCGCTCCGGGAGACGTTCGGCGACGACATCCTCCACCACGAGGTCGTGGCCGGGGACGAGCACATCGTCTTCATCTCCCCGGAGAAGAATGTGGAGATCCTCCGCTTCCTCAAGAACGACCCGGAGCAGGCCTACGACTTTCTCCGGGACGTGACCGGGGTGGATTACGGTGGGGAGCGTCCCATCCAGGTCGTCTACCAGCTCTTCTCCCTGACCCACAAGCGGGCGCTGCGGGTGAAGTGCGAGCTCCCCCTGGACGGCCTGGAGATCCGATCCGTATACACCCTCTGGAGGGCCGCCAACTGGTTGGAGCGGGAGGTCTACGATCTCTTCGGCGTGACCTTCCACGAGCATCCGGATCTCCGCCGGATCCTCATGCCGGAGGATTACGAGGAGGGCCATCCCCTGAGGAAGGACTTTCCTCTCCGGGGTCGCTTCTCCCGGGCGGAGCAGACCCGCCGGGCCCTGAGTCAGGAGGTGGAGCACTACTACATCTCCGAGGAGATCGAGGCCGGCGGGGAGCCCCAGGCTCTCCGGCCTCCCATCCGGGAGCTGGAGGAGGAGTATCAGGACCCGGGTACCGAGTGATCGGCTCCCGGACGGACGCCTTCTAGCGAGAAACGGGAAGCGAGATACATGGCCCAGAAGACTGTCGAATTCGCCCTCGGTCGAACACCGGAGATGGGAGTGGACGGAAGGCCCACGTTGGGCCCTCTGGCCCCCATCGATATCCCGGAGCCCGAGTTCGAATCCGAGAACATGCTCATCAATGTGGGGCCCCAGCACCCGGCGACCCACGGGGTCCTCCGCCTGGTCTGCGAGCTGGACGGGGAGACCGTCGTCCGCTGCATTCCCCACATCGGCTACCTCCACTCCTCTTTCGAGAAGCTGGGAGAATACCGGGAATGGAATCAGGTGGTCCCCCTGACGGACCGGATGGACTACCTGGCGCCCCTCATCTACAACTGCGCCTACGTCATGAGCGTGGAGAAGATGATGGGCATCGAGGTGACGGAGCGCTGCAAGCTGATCCGGGTCATCATGATGGAGATGGATCGGATCTTCGGGCACCTGATCTGGATCGGCACCTTCGCCATGGATCTGGGTGCCTTCACCCCCTTCCTCTATACCTTCGAGGAGCGGGAGACGATCTACAAGCTCCACGAGGCCTACACCGGGGCCCGGATCACCACGTCGGCCACCCGGGTCGGGGGGATGATGTCGGATGCCCCGGAGGGCTGGGAGAAGGGCGTCCGGGACTTCGCCAACGGACTTCCCAAGACCCTGGATGAGTGTGAGCTCCTCCTGAACGAGAACGGTCTGCTCCTGGGACGGACCCTGGGCATCGGGATCATCAGCGGTGAAGAGGCCCTGAACTACGGTTTCACCGGGGGGAACCTGCGGGGGAGCGGAGTCGCCTACGACGTCCGGAAGGACCAGCCGTACTACGACTACGAGACCTACGATTTCGAGATCCCGGTGGGGGAGCACGGGGACTGTTACGACCGGTACCTGGTCCGGATGGCGGAGATGCGCCAGAGCCTCCGCATCATCCACCAGGCCCTGGACCGTTTGGAGAAGGCCGACGGGCCCATCAACGTGGAGGATCCCCGGATCAGCCTTCCCAGCAAGACGGACTGCATGAACGACATGGAGTCCATGATCCACCACTTCAAGCTCATCACCGAGGGCATCCACGCTCCCCCCGGGGAGTCCTACTTCCCCGTGGAGGCCTCCAAGGGCGAGCTGGGGATGTACGTGGTGAGCGATGGAGGCACGAAGCCCGTCCGGTGGAGGGTGCGACCTCCTTCCTTCGTGAACCTGTCGGTTCTCCCGAAGCTCGTGGAGGGGCATCTCATCGCGGACCTCATCACCATCAACGCCAGCATCGACATCGTCCTGGGGGAAATTGACCGATGAGCGAGTCAAAGAAGATCCCCTTCAACAACCCGGGCTGGGCCGGCAATACGGGAGAGTTCGATCTCACGGAGGACCAGGTCCGGGGAGATGACTACGTGGGCAAGCGGCCCCCGGAGGGAGGTCATCCCTCCGGCGCCGCCACCTATCCCTACATGCTCGCGGAACGGGATCCGGAGGCTCCACTCTTCGAAGGGCCCTACAGGGAACGCTTCGAGAAGATCAGGAGCCGCTACCCGGACAGCCGCTCGGCGCTGCTGCCCGCCCTGGGTCTGGCCCAGGAGCTCCGGGGACACCTCTCTCCGGAGACCATGGAAGAGGTGGCGGCCCTCCTGGACCTGGCACCGGCCTATGTCCGGGGGGTGGCCACCTTCTACACCATGTACAACAAGCGCCCCATGGGGCGTTACCTCATCCAGGTCTGCACGAACATCAGCTGCAGCCTCTGCGGTGGGGATGACGTGCTGCAGGCCTTCCTGAACAACACGGGAACGGAGGTGGGAGAGACCTCCGAGGATGGCCTCTTCACCGTCATCGAGGTGGAGTGTCTGGCGGCTTGCGGCTTTCCCGCCGCCGTGCAGATCAACTCCCGATATTACGAGAACGTGACGCCCAAGGACGTTCCCGAGATCCTGGAGCGCCTCAAGGCCGAGGCAAAGTAGATGGCATATCCCTACACGCACGAGAAAGAAGTCCGGATCCTCTCGAAGTATTTCGGGGAGCCCGAGGCCCGGACCCTGGAGGGGTGGAAGGCCCGGGGAGGGTACAAGTCCCTGGCCAAGGCCCTGGAGATGGGTCCGGACCAGGTCACCGAAGTCGTGAAGGAGGCGGGGCTGCGGGGCAGGGGAGGAGCGGGATTTCCCGCCGGGGTGAAGTGGAGCTTCATGCCCAAGGAGCCCACCAAGCCCCACTATCTCCTGTGCAACGCCGACGAGTCGGAGCCCGGGACCTTCAAGGATCGTGAGCTCCTCCGGTGGACGCCCCATCAGGTTATCGAGGGCGTCCTCATCGCCGCCTACGCCATCCGCTCCGAACACGCCTACATCTACTGCAGGGGTGAGTTCTTCGAGACCACCCAGATCCTGGCCAGGGCGGTGGAGGAGGCCTACGAGGCCGGTCTCGCCGGTGAAGACGTGATGGGCTCGGGCGTGACCATCGACGTCACAGTCCACGTGGGAGGCGGGGCCTACATCTGCGGTGAGGAGACGGGCCTCATGAACTCCCTGGAGGGGCGCCGGGGTCAGCCCCGGGTGAAGCCTCCCTTCCCGGCCCAGGCCGGATACCGGGGAATGCCCTCCACGGTGAACAACGTGGAGACCCTGGCTTCCGTGCCCTTCATCGTGGACAACGGCGCTGAAGCCTACCGGGAGTACGGCACGGAGGAGAGCCCCGGGACCAAGCTCTTCTGCGTGAGCGGTCACGTCCAGAAGCCCGGGAACTTCGAGTTGCCCCTGGGCTTTCCCATGATGGAGCTGCTGGATGAGGTGTGCGGGGGGATGCACGAGGGGCGGACGCTGAAGGGGGTGATCCCCGGCGGAAGCTCGGTTCCCATCCTGAACGCCCAGGAGTGCCAGGACTGCGAGCTGTCCTACGAGGGCGTGGCCAAGGCCGGCTCCCAGCTGGGCTGCGCCTCGGTGATCGTCATGGACGATTCCACGGACATGGTGAAGCAGGTCCGGAGGATGGTGGGGTTCTACGCCCACGAGTCCTGCGGACAGTGCACGCCCTGCCGGGAGGGAAGCTCCTGGGTGGAGAAGATCCTCAGACGCATCGAGGACGGCCGTGGCACCGAGGACGACCTGGACACCCTCATGGAGGTCACCACTCAGATGACGGGGACCACGATCTGCGTCCTCTCCGACTCGGTGGCGGCGCCGGTGCAGTCCTCCATCGAGAAGTTCCGGGAGGAGTATCTGACCCGGATCCGCACCGGGGAGAAGGTGGGAGCCGCCTAGGAGGGCGTTCCGACTGCTAGAAAGGGCGGCCGGCAGCCGGGGGGAAGCCCGTAGCCGGCCCGGGGTCCAGGAAACGGCAATCAGGGGATGTCAGGAAATATGGCCGATCAGCAGAGTCCACAGACCGTAACACTCACCATCGATGGCCAGGAGGTGACGGTTCCCAAGGGGACCACCATCCTCAAGGCCGCCGAGCGGGCGGGGATCAAGATCCCCCACTATTGCTTCCATCCGGGCCTGTCCTCCCCGGCCATGTGCCGGCTGTGCCTGGTGGAGGTGGAGGGAGCCCCCAAGCTCCTGCCTTCCTGCACCACCACGGTGTCCGACGACCAGGTGGTGCACACCGACAGTGAGGCGGCCCGGGCTCAGCGGACCGGCGTGCTGGAGTTCTACCTGGTGAACCATCCCCTGGACTGTCCCATCTGTGACCAGTCCGGGGAGTGCAAGCTCCAGGACTTCGTCTTCGCCGAGGGACGGGAGCACGGTCGGGGCAAGGAGCCCAAGCGGGTCTTCGGCCGGGACGACTTCGGCGGCGACGTCCTCTTCTACGGGGACCGCTGCGTCATGTGCACCCGCTGCGTGCGGTTCATGCGGGAGGTGGCCGAGGACGAGCGGCTCACGGTGGTGGAGCGGGGGAACCGTTCCGTCATCGACACCTTCTTCGAAGAGGGCCTGGAGGGGTCTCCCTTCGCCGGGAACATCGTGGACATCTGTCCCGTGGGCGCCCTGGTCTCCAAGGACTTCCTCTACAAGGCCCGGGCCTGGGACCTGGACCACACCCCGTCGGTGTGCCCCTCCTGTAGCCAGGGGTGCAACATCCAGCTCCATATCCGGGACAACCTGGTCCAGCGCCTGAAGCCCCGGGAGAACCTGGAGGTGAACGGCTGGTGGATGTGCGACTTCGGTCGGCACAACTACGAGTGGATGAACCGGGGAGACCGGCTGGAAGTCCCCATCGTGGGAGGGGAAGCCATGGGCTGGCCCGAGGCCCTGGAAACGGCCCTGGCTCGCCTGAAGGAGGTCCAGGGGCCGGTGAAGGCCCTGGTCTCTCCCCATGCCTCCAACGAGGAGATGGGGATGGTGGACGGCCTGGTGGAGGCTCTGGGGGGTGGGGAGGTCTACTACCGCTCTCCCAGGGCCCAGGACGAGGTCCCCCTGCCGGGATTCCCCACCCTGGTGCGACGGAGAGATCTGGCGCCCAACGTGAAGGCGGCGGAGATCATGGGCTTCCAGCGGATCGGGGACGATGAGGCCCGGGGAGGGTTGGAGGCGCTCCAGGACCATGAGGGCATCCTCCTGGTGGTGGGGGACGAGCTGGCCGATGCCGCGGAGGAGTTCGGATCCAGGGCCCAGGGCTTCCTCTACGTGGGTCAGTATCCGGCCCCGGCCATGAAGAACGCCGACGTCGTACTTCCCTCCGCGACCTTCACGGAGCAAGAGGGAAGCTACACGAACGTCCAGGGCAGGATTCAGCGTTTCTGGCAGGGGACCCGGGCCCCGGGCGCCGCCCGACCGGGGTGGATGGTCCTGGGTGCCCTTCTGGCGGAGTTGACCGGGGGAGACGCCCCGGTTCGGGCCGACGAGGCCTTTGCCCGGGTGGCGGAGCGAGTTTCGGAGTTCAGCGGGATTACCTACCGGGATATGGGAACCCGGGGGACTCCGGTGCAGGAGCCGGCGTCCCTGTCTGGTGACTGAGACGATACTCCATGAAAGACCTATCTACCACGGCATTCGTGATTGCGGCCACCATCAAGGTCCTGGTGGTCTTCGGAGGGGTCATGGGAGTGGTGGCCCTTCTCACCCTTCTGGAACGGCGGATCGCCGGGTTCATCCAGGATCGCCTGGGACCGAACCGGGTGGGCCCCTGGGGGATTCTCCAGCCCGTGGCCGACGGGCTCAAGAATTTCATGAAGGAGGAGAATGCGCCGGCCACGGCGGCCCAGCCCTACTTCCTCCTGGGCCCCATCATCTCCCTGGCTCCCGCCCTGGTGACCTTCGCCGTGATCCCCTTCGCGGCTCCACTCCCCACACCCTGGGGCGTGGTGGACATGATCGTGGCCGACGTTCCCATCGGGATCCTCTACATCCTGGCTCTGAGCTCCCTGGGGGTGTACGGCGTGGTCATGGGGGGGTGGGCCTCCAACAACAAGTACTCCTTCCTTGGAGGACTCCGGGCCTCGGCCCAGATGGTGAGCTACGAGGTGGCCCTGGGACTGGCGGTGGTCATCGTCCTCATGCTGGCCGGAAACGTGACCATCACGGAGATGGTCTGGCAGCAGCAGCAGCTCAACTTCTGGTTCTTCTTCCCCCTGTCCCTGGCCTTCATCCTCTTCGTGATCTCGGCCTTCGCCGAGACGAACCGGCTCCCCTTCGACATGCCCGAAGCGGAGTCGGAGCTGGTGGGGGGATTCCACACCGAGTACTCGGGGATGAAGTACGCCATGTATCCCATGGGTGAGTACTCCCACATGGTCACCTCCTCGGCCCTCATGGCCACCCTGTTCTTCGGGGGCTGGGACATCCCGTTCTGGACCGGGGACGACGCCTTCTTCTACCAGGGCGCCTGGATCCGGGGGTTCGCCCAGGATGGCACGCCCCTGGCGGCGAACCTGGCCTGGTGGAAGACCCTGCTCACCTTCGGGGCCTTCGCCGTCAAGACCGGTTTCTTCATCCTGGTCTACATCTGGGTCCGGTGGACGGTGCCCCGGTTCCGCTACGACCAGATCATGCAGTTGGGGTGGAAGGTCATGTTGCCCTCCGCTCTGGCCTACCTCATGGTCGTGGCGGTGACCGTCCTGGCCCTGGACCTGATGAACGTGCCCTACGGGTTCACCTTCGGCCTGGTCCTCACGGTGGTGAGCGCCATCTGCACCGGGATCTTCCTCTGGGGATTGGATCGGGGCCGGACCCTCAGCGGAGCCTCCGCCACGGCCCGGGAGCGCCTCCGGGCTCGGAGTCAGAAAGCGGGGCTGGACGCCAGCACCGCTCCGGCGGAGAACTGAGGAGGTTGGTTGGACTTCCCGGTGGAGCAAGGGGCCGGGAAGGGCTGGACATGCACTGTACTTGAAGGAAGGATGTGTTTTCGATGCCACCTACCGTGAAGGTCGTGCGACGCCCTGAAGGTCGCCAGACGTCGTACCTCCGGGCCACCCTCAAGGGCATGGCCCTGACGTTCAAGCATATGGTCAACCCGAAGAAGGTGACCCTGGAGTACCCGGAGGAGAGACCGGAGCTCTCCCCCCGTTGGCGGGGGACCCATCGCATGGAGGTCCACGCCGACGGCCGTCCCAAGTGCGTGGCCTGCGGCCTGTGCCCCACGGTTTGCCCGGCCAACTGCATCCGCCTGGTGGGGGGGGAGGACGATCAGGGGAACCGGTATCCCATCGTCTACGAGATCGACGAGTTCCGCTGCATCTTCTGCGGGATGTGTCAGGAGGTCTGCCCCGTGGAGGCCATCCACGTGGGCGTGCACTTCGAGAACGCCGAGTACACCCGGGAGCGGTTCGTGTACGACCTGGACCGTCTCATGGAACAGGATCATCCAACCGCCCTCCTCTGGGATCCCTCGGATCCCGAGTCCGAGTGAGGGAGAGAGAACCATGGTCGACATCCTCTTCTACATCTTCTCCGCGGTGGCCATCGGGAGCGCCATCGCCATGGTGACCCGAAAAAGCCCCGTCGCCAGCCTCCTGTTCATGATCGCGACCCTGGCCTCCCTGGCCGGGGTCTTCATTTTGCTGGAGGCGCATTTCCTGGGGGCCATCCAGGTCATCGTGTACGCCGGTGCCATCATGGTCCTCTTCCTCTTCGTCATCATGCTCCTGAACCTGGGGCACGACTACAAGGAGGACATGAAGGGAGGGGTGTGGGCCATCCTCTCCTTCATCGTGGCCGGGGGGATGGCCGGTGTGCTGGCCCGGCAGTTCCGGGGGTCGGAGGAAAGCCCCATCTACGAGTACTTCGGGGGCACGGAGGCCATGGACGCCCTCCTGGCCGAGCGGGGAGTCATCGGGGCCATTGCCCATCCCCTCTATACCGATTACGTGGTGGCCTTCGAGATCACGGGAATTCTCCTTCTGGTGGCTATCGTCGGGGCCCTGGCCCTGGCGAAGCGAAGGGTGTGACGAGCCATGCTTACGGAAGCTTTGATCGTCAGCGCCGTTCTGTTCGTGGTGGGGACGTTCGGGGTGCTGGTGCGGAGAAACGCCATCATCATGTTCCTCTGCATCGAGCTCCAGTTGAACGCGGTGAACCTGTCCTTCGTGGCCCTCTCCCGCTACCTGGGCATCGACGGGCAGATCTTCGTTTTCTTCGTCATGACCGTGGCGGCAGCGGAGGCGGCGGTGGGGTTGGCCATCATCATCTCCATCTTCCGCCACTACGAAACCGTCAGCGTCGACAACTTCAACCTTCTGAAGTGGTAGGGGCATGACTCTTCCACTGGGGTACTTCATGTTGCAGGAGGGTCACCAGGTCCAGGCAGCCCACGGGGCGGCCGGTGAGGCCTTCGAGCCCTTCCTGCCCGGTCTCGTCGTTCTCCTCCCCCTCCTGGGCTTCGTGCTGAACGGGATCCTGGCCCTGGCCGCCTCCCGGCGGTCCGCCGCCCTTCTGCGCCAGGGAGGAGAACCGGACTTCTTCGAAGGGGACAGGCGCCCCCTGACCCACAGCTTGCCCACCTGGATCGGACCGGGCGTGGTGGGTCTGGCCTTCCTCATCGTCCTGGTGAACTTCACCCGGATGCTGGGAGCCGACCTCCACGAGCCCGTGATCCGGCACTACTGGAGCTGGTTCGAGACCGGCACCTTCCAGGTGGATGCGGCCCTGCAGCTGGACCAGCTCAGCATGATCATGATGCTGGTGGTGACGGGGGTGAGCTTCCTCATCCACGTCTTCAGCGTGGGCTACATGGGGGACGACGAGGGCTATCCTCGCTACTTCGCCTACCTGAACCTCTTCGTCTTCTTCATGCTCACCCTGGTGATGGGGGCCAGCTTCCCCGTCATGTTCGTGGGCTGGGAAGGCGTGGGCTTCTGTAGCTACATCCTCATCGGCTACTGGTTCAGCGACCGGGAGAAGTCCGACGCCGGCAAGAAGGCCTTCATCGTGAACCGGATCGGGGACTTCGGGTTCCTGGTGGCCATGTTCCTGGTCTTCACCACCTTCGGGACCCTGAACTTCACCGAGGTCTTCCAGGCGGCGCCGGACACCCTGGTCTACGGCGGGGGTGTGGCCACGGCCATCACCCTCCTCCTCCTGTTGGGAGCCACGGGCAAGAGCGCCCAGATTCCCCTCTACGTCTGGCTCCCGGACGCCATGGCCGGGCCCACCCCGGTCTCGGCCCTGATCCACGCCGCCACCATGGTGACGGCGGGGGTCTACATGGTGGCCCGGACCTCGGTCCTCTACGCCCTGGCCCCGACGGGGGGTCTGGCGGTGGCCCTGATCGGTGGAGCCACGGCTCTCTTCGCCGCCACCATCGGCCTGGCCCAATACGACATCAAGAAGGTCCTGGCCTACTCCACGGTCTCCCAGCTGGGCTACATGTTCATCGGGGTGGGGGTGGGGGCCTACGCCGCCGGGATTTTCCACCTCATGACCCACGCCTTCTTCAAGGCCCTCCTCTTCCTGGGCTCCGGTGCCGTGATCCACGCCATGCACCATGCCCTGCATCACACCCACAACGACATGGATGCCCAGGACATGCGGAACATGGGCGGGCTGAAGAAGTTCATGCCCATCACCTGGATCACCATGTGGCTGGCGACCCTGGCCATTTCGGGGATCTGGCCCTTCGCCGGGTTCTTCTCCAAGGACGAGATCATCTGGAAGGCCGGGGCACGGGCCGCCGGGACCTACGGGCCCTGGTTCACCCTGGTGTGGATCATGGCCCTGGCGGCGGCCCTCATCACGGCCATCTACATGACCCGGCTCATGATCATGACCTTCCACGGCCAGAACCGGACGGGGCAGGAGGAGGCCCGGCACCTCCACGAGGCCCCGTGGGTCATGTGGGTTCCCCTGGCCGTCCTGGGCGTACTCTCCGTCTTCGGGGGTTGGGTGAATGTGCCCCACGACCTCCAGGAGTCCTTCCTGGGAGGCTTCGGGCTGTTGCCCATGAGCGAGTGGCTCCACGAGTGGCTCCATCCGGTGGCCGGTGCGGCGGCGGAGATTCAGGCGGCCAATGCCGGGGAGTTCGCCCACCACGCCCCCCTGGGAGGAGGGGAGGTCCTGTGGGCCACCCTCTCCACGGTGGTGGCCCTGGTGGTGGTCCTGGTGGCCGCCCGGGTGGTGGGGGGCTTCAAGCTGGTGCCCGCCGCCCAGGACCGGAAGCCGGCGGGCCTGAAGCGGCTCCTGTTCCGGAAGTACTACGTGGACGAGATCTACGATGCCCTGGTGGTGCAACCCGTGATCCGGCTTTCCCGGTTCTGCTGGAAGATCATCGATGCCGGCATCGTGGACGGAATCGCAAACGGTCTGGGGAACCTGGCCCGAGCGCTGGGCTGGTTCGGTAGCCTCTTCCAGACCGGATCGGTAAACACTTACGCCCTCTTTCTGGCCATCGGGGTTCTGGTGATCCTCGGGGTCGTCGCCTTCTAGGTCCGAGAGGGAAGATACGAATGCAAGCGTTCCTTGAATCCATCGGGTATGGCGAGTGGATCCTCCACGCCCTCCTGTGGCTTCCCCTGGTGGGGATGGCCGTGGTGCTGGTGGGACCCGTAGCCAGAGCCAAACACATCGCCTTCGCATGGAGCGTGGCGCTCCTGGCCCTGAGCCTGGGTCTCTGGTGGGCCTTCGAGCCGGGGGTGGGCACCTTCCAGTTCGAAACCCGGGTGCCCTGGATCGAGAGCTGGGGTGTGAGCTATGCCCTGGCCCTGGACGGCATCAGCCTGTTCATGGTGATCCTGACCACCTTCACCTCGGCCGTGGCCATCCTGGGCTCCTTCAACTACATCAAGAAGCACGAGAGGGCCTTCTACGCCCTCATGCTTCTGTTGGAGTGCGGGGTGATCGGGGTCTTCACGGCCGTGGACCTCTTCCTGTTCTACGTGTTCTGGGAGATCACCCTGATCCCCATGTACTTCATCATCGGAGTATGGGGAGGGGAGCGGAGGATCTACTCGGCGGTGAAGTTCTTCCTCTTCACGGCCCTGGGCTCCCTTCTGATGCTGGTGGCCCTCCTGTACCTCTACTTCTCGGCCCGCTCCGCCACGGGGGTTGCCTCCTTCCACTACGTGGATCTCCTCCAGGCACCTCTGACCATGACGGAGCAGCTCTGGCTCTTCGGCGCCTTCTGCCTGGCCTTCGCCATCAAGGTGCCCATCTTCCCCCTGCACACCTGGCTGCCGGACGCCCACGTGGAGGCGCCGACCCCGGGTTCGGTGATTCTGGCCGCCGTGCTCCTGAAGATGGGCACGTACGGGTTCCTCCGTTTCCTCCTGCCCTTCTTCCCGGCCGCGGCCCAGCATCCCACCATCATCACCCTGATGATGATCCTGGGGATCATCGGGATCGTCTACGCCGCCTGGGTGGCGGCGGTGCAACCCGACGCCAAGAAGCTGGTGGCCTATACCTCCGTGGCCCACATGGGCTTCGTGGTCCTGGGCATCTTCGCCCTCACGGTGAACGGCCTCCAGGGCGGTCTGGTGGTGATGATCTCCCACGGTATCTCCACCGGGGCCCTCTTCCTCCTCCTGGGCATGATGTACGAGCGGCGCCACACCCGACTCATCGCCGACTTCGGAGGAATCGGCCGGGTGACCCCCTGGTTCGCCACCGCCTTCATGATCACGGCCCTGGCCTCCATCGGACTTCCGGGGACCAGCGGGTTCGTGGGCGAGTTCCTGGCCCTCCTGGGGACCTTCGAGGCCCGGCCCGTCATGGCCATCATCGCCACCTCCGGCGTGATCTTCGCCGCCTACTACATGCTGCCCCTGGTCCAGAAGGTCTTCTTCAACGCCCTGGAGAAGCCGGAGAACCGGGAGATGGAGGATCTCTCCAGCCGGGAGATGGTCATCCTGGCGCCCATGGTGGCCCTCATGATCTGGATCGGGGTCCAACCGGCCCCCTTCCTCCGGCGCATGGAGCCCAGCGTGGAGATCGTCCTGGAGCATGTCAGGGAACCCGGTCCCGCCATGACGGCCGGGGACGCTGACCTCCCCCTCACCTTCACGAGCGCGAATCCCCAGGAGGAGGAGTCGGAGGATCCGACCTCCTCTCCCTCCGGGGATGAGGAATAAGCTCTCATGGAACTCGACTTCTCAACCCAAGCGCACTTCCTCCTGGCCCTGCTCCCGGAGCTGGTCCTTTCCGTCTTCGGGATGATCGTCCTGGTGATGGGCGTGTGGAAGAAGGAGGAGGAAGGTCGAACCGGCGCCGACGTCCTCGGGGCCATGGCCCTGGTGGGGATCCTCCTGGCTGCGGCGGCCAACGGGTGGCTCTACGGGGTGACCCAGACCGGAGGAGACGGGATGGTGGTGGTGGACCGGTTCCGGCTCTTTGCCAACTGGCTCTTCCTGTTGTCCGGGGGCCTGTGCATCCTCATCTCCCTGTCCTATGTGACCCGGCAGCGTCTGCAGGTGGGCGAGGTCTACGCCCTCATGCTCTTCGCCGTGGTGGGAATGATGATCATGGGAGGTACGGAGAACCTCATGATCATCTTCCTGGGCCTGGAGGTGATGTCCATCGCCATCTACGCCCTGGCGGCCATGAACCGCCGGGACCGGAAGTCGGCGGAGGCGGGACTGAAGTACTTCCTCCTGGGAGCCTTCTCCACCGGGTTCTTCCTGTACGGTATCGCCCTTCTCTACGGCGCCACGGGAAGCGTGAACATCGGCGCTATCAGCCAGGCCGTCCTCCAGGACGCCGCCGTGGGGCCCCTCCTCCTCTTCGGCGTGGCCTTCCTGGCCATCGGCTTCGGCTTCAAGGTGGCGGCGGTGCCCTTCCACATGTGGACGCCGGACGTCTATGAGGGAGCCCCGGCCCCCATCACGGCCTTCATGGCCACCGGGGTGAAGGCGGCGGCGTTCGTGGCCTTCCTCAGGGTCTTCATGGTGGCGTTCGACGCCGTGTACGAGACCTGGTATCCCATCCTCTGGTGGCTGGCGGCCATCACCATGGTGGTGGCGAACCTCATCGCCCTGGTCCAACCCAACGTGAAGCGGATGCTGGCCTACTCCAGCATCGCCCACGCCGGGTACCTCCTGGTGGCCCTGGTGGCGGCCAACCACGTGGCCAGCGCCGGGCTCCTCTTCTACCTCCTGGTCTACACTCTCATGAACGTGGGGGCCTTCGCCATCGTCATCAGCGTGGCCCACCAGGGGGAGGACCGGCTGCAGATCGAGGACTATGCAGGCTTCGGCTGGCAGCAGCCGGCCCTGGCCCTCTTCTTCACCATCTTCCTGCTGTCCCTGGCCGGCTTCCCCGGCACCGGGGGGTTCATGGGGAAGATCTTCCTCCTCCAGGGAGCCGTGGACTCGGAGCTCTGGACCCTGGCCATCGTCCTGGTCCTGGCCACTCTGGTGTCCTACTGGTACTACCTCCGGGTGGCGTGGTACATGTGGATGCGGGATGCTCCCGCGGAGGATTCCCACGCGGCGGTCATCGCTCCCCTCCCCATGAGGGTGGCTCTCGTGGTTTCCGTGGGGCTCATTCTCTTCCTGGGGATCTTCCCCGGGGTGGCCCTGGACATGGTGGAGGCCAGCGTGGACTCCATCACCCGGGTGGGCGGGTTCATGGCCGGAGGGTCGCCCTGAGGCCCACGGGCCCCACGACCTCCGGCGTCCGGGACCTTCCGGGCGGAGCACCCGGTTCCCATCCTGATCTCCAAGAGCGGGCGGCGTCTTCCTCACGGCCGATGCCGCCCGTTCCTCGTTGACGGCCCGCCTCCTCTTCCTCTAGCTTCGAAGCCTCCCTATCCACCTTCAAGCAGGCACGGAGCAGCATGGAGCTAGCAGCGCATATCTTCAGGCAGTACGACATCCGGGGCATCGTGGGGGAGGACCTGGACGCCGGCGTGGCGGAGCAGGTGGGCCGGGCCTACGGTGCGGTTCTCCGGGAGATCCTCGGTGGCAATGGCTCGGTGGTGGTGGGGCATGACAACCGCCCGAGCTCTCCGGACCTGGCGGAGGGGCTCATCCGGGGGCTCCTGTCCTCCGGGATCGACGTTCTGGACGTGGAGACCGTTCCCACGCCCCTGGTCTTCTGGGCCGAGAAGCGCTTCGAAGCCGACGGAGGGATCCAGATCACCGGCTCCCACAATCCCCCGGAGTACAACGGGATCAAGATGTCCATGCAGGGTCGGTCTTTCTATGGCGACAGCATCCAGGAGCTGGAGGAGCGCATCCGGGCCGGCCGCTTCCTGGACGGCTCCGGCAACCGGACCGGCAGGGAGATCCTCTCCACCTACGTGGAGGAGGTGGCGTCGAGCTTCCAGCTCCGGCGCCCGGTGCGCGCGGTGGTGGACTGCGGAAATGGAGCCGGCTCCCTGGTGGGCATCCGCCTGCTGGAGGCCATCGGGGCCGACGTCCTTCCCCTCTACTGTGAATCCGACGGGACCTTCCCGAACCATCATCCGGATCCCACGGTGGACGAGTACATCCAGGACATGATCCAGATGGTGAAGGATGAGGGAGCCGAGGTGGGGATCGCCTTCGACGGGGACGCGGATCGGGTGGGGGCCGTGGACGAGAATGGGGAGATCGTCCGGGGCGACATCCTCCTCCTCCTGTTCGGCCTGGATCTCCTGGAGAAGCGGGGCCCGGGCCAGGAGCTGGTCTTCGACGTGAAGTGCTCCCAGGTTCTGCCGGAGGTCTTCCGGAAGGCCGGAGGAGAGCCGGTCATGTGGAAGACGGGCCACTCCCACATCAAGGAGAAGATGAAGGAGCTGGATGCTCCCCTGGGGGGAGAGCTCTCCGGCCACATGTGCTTCGCCGACGAGTACACGGGAATCGACGACGCCGTGTACGCCGCCTGCCGACTGGTGGACCTGCTGTCCCGCCGACAGGAACCTCTGTCCCGCCTGGTGGCGAAGCTTCCCACCTACGTCTCCACTCCGGAGATCCGGATCGAGGTGGACGAAGAGAAGAAATGGGAGGTGGTGGAGAAGGCCCTGGAGCACTTCAAGAAGGACCACGAGGTCATCGACGTGGACGGGGCCCGGGTTCTCTTCGGAGACGGTTGGGGCCTCCTGAGAACGTCCAACACACAGCCGGTCATCGTGGCCCGCTACGAGGCCCGGACCGACGAGCGACTCAAGGAGATCCAGTCCACCATGGAGGACTGGCTCGCAACCCAGGGCGTCCATGTCTGATCCTGCCACGGTAGCTCGCAAAGGAGGCCGGGTCCTCGTCATCCTGGCCGTGGCCCTGGGGGCCCTCTTTCTCCTGGGTCGGGGCCTGGCCGAGTTCTACACCGAGGTGCTGTGGCACCGCTCGGCGGGCTTCGCCGACGTGTTCTGGACGCGGGTTCTGGCGGAAGGCGGGATGCGCATCGCCGTGGGAGCCTTCACGGCGGTGGTGGCGTTCCTGAACTTCCGGATCGTGGGCCGGACCGTGGGCTCCATCCAGATCAAGCGGCAGTTCGGCAACCTGGAGATCGCCGAGAGGATCCCCCAGAGGGTCATCTTCTGGGGTGTGGTCATCGTCTCCCTCCTCCTGGGCCTCTGGCTGGGAGCCTCCTTCCCACGGGGAGCAGGGCTCCGCTTCCTCCTCTTCCTCCAGGCACCGGTCTGGGACCTGGTGGCTCCTCCCGTGGGCCGGGACGTGTCCTGGTTCGTCTTCAACCTCCCCGTGCTCGGGGGCGCTCTCATCTTCGGGCTGTCTCTGCTGTTCCTCCTCTTTACCTTCTCGGCGGCGGGGTACGCTGCCACCGGCTCCATCTCCCTGCAGCAGGGGAAGCCCGGGATCGCCCCCCTTCCCAGGAAGCACCTGGCGATCCTGGGAGGCCTCTTCCTCCTCCTCCTGGCCGGGCGCTTCTGGATTGCCCAGGATCTGCTGCTCCTGGACGGGAACTCCGCCGTGCAGGGGATCTTCGGCTACGCCGACGCCCAGGCCCGGATCCCCGGGTACCGAACCCTGACGTTCCTCACCCTGGCCGCTGCCGGTGTGACGGTATGGGCCGGGGTCCGGAACCGGCTGGGACCTCTCCTCACCGCAGGCATTGCCCTGGTCCTCGGGGGCATTATTCTGCTTCAAGTCTATCCTGAGGTGATTCAACGCTTTCAGGTGGAGCCCAACGAGTTGGAGCGGGAGACCCCCTACATCGAAGCCAATCTGGAATTCACCCGGACGGGGTTCGGTCTCCACGACATGGAGCGACGTCGGTACGAGTATGACGCCCAACACCAGCCGGATTGGGAGGAGGCGGCCCGACAGTTTTCGGGTCTGCCCATCTGGACCCCGGAAGCCCTCCTGAAGACCTTCCAGGAAGTGCATGCCCGCTACGACTACTACGCCTTCGAGAACGTGGCCGTGGACCGCTACGCCGCCCCGGGGGGGCGCATTCCCGTGGCCGTGGCCACCCGGGAGATCAACCCGGCGGGGATGGAGAACCCGAACTGGCAGAACCGGCACCTGAGGAACCTCTACCTGGCGGGCATGGGAGCCGTGGCGAGCCATGCGGCGGAAGCCACACCGGAGGGTCGCCCCCCTCTGTTTCTCTCGGACATCCCCCCGGAGAACACCGGCAGGCCCGGGACTCCTCCGGCCCTGTCCTTCTCTCAGCCGTCCATCTACTTCGGATCCCGGCCTCAGCGCTTCGCCGTCATCAATCCCGATTCCCTCCGGACCGGGGCTGCGGCACCGGGGGCGGAGGCACGGGGCGCGGCAAGGGCCATTCCCCAGGGCATCCCCGTCACGGGCCTGGTCCGGACTCTGGCCCTGGCCTGGCGATTCCGGGACGCCAACCTCCTTTTCTCCCAGGAGGTGACCCGGGAGAGCCGTTTCGTCTTCCGCCGGCACGCCCTGGAGCGGGCCTCCACCCTGGCTCCCTTCCTCCGCTTCCTGGAGACGCCCTATCCCGTCCTCCACCAGGGGAGGATCGTCTGGATCCTGGAGGGGTTCACGACCAGCGACAACTTCCCCCTGGCTGCCTCCCAGGATCTCCCCGGTGGCGGGTCCGCCGCCTACCTCAGGAACAGCGTGAAGGTCACCGTGGACGCCTTCACCGGGGAGACCCGGTTCTACCGGCTCCCCCGGCCCGACCCGCTCCTGGAGGCCTGGTCCCGGGTCTTCCCGGACCTCTTCCGGCCCCTGGAGGAGATGCCCGAAGACCTTCAGGACCACATCCGCTATCCCCGTTCCCTCCTGGAGATCCAGGCCCGGGTCCTCCTCCAGTACCACCTGGAGACACCGCCTCGCTTCCATGGGCAGCAGGATGTTTGGGCCCTGCCCCAGGAGCTGGCCCAGGGGACCCGACCGGTGGCCTACGTTCCGGAGTACGGTCTCTACCGGCTTCCCGGCCACCAGGAGGAGGAGTTCCTTCTTACCACCGTCTTCGTGCCGGCGGGCCGTCAGAATCTCACCGCGCTCCTGGCGGCTCGCTGCGATCCGGAGTTCTACGGTCAACTCCTCCTCTTCGACATTCCGGTGGAGGAGCAGGTCCCGGGACCCCGGCAGGTGGAGGCCCTGGTGGAGCAGAACCCGGTCATCTCCCAGCAGTTTTCCCTGTGGCGGCAGGGGGGTAGCCAGGTGTGGTCGGGACATCTCCACATCATTCCCGTGGGAGAGACCCTGCTCTACATGGAGCCCATCTTTCTGGCCGCCGAGGCCGACGCCATCCCGGAGCTCCGTCGTCTGGTGGTGAGCGATGGTCGGCGGGTCTCCATGGAGAGTACACTGGAGGATGCCATCGCCGCCCTGGCCTTGGAGGGGGGAGGGGTGGAGGCGGTGCCGGAGGCTGTTCCGGCGGGAGAAGAGACGGAGGCCCAGACCCTTCCGTCCCGGGAGGCCAGCTGGCCCGCCGAGGCCCTGGAGCTCCTGGATACGGCCGAGACCCGTCTGCGGTCCGGAGATTGGGCGGGCTTTGGTCGGGCCCTGGAGGAGCTCCGTGCTCTCCTTCGAGATCTCTCTCCGTCAGGGAGCGGAGGGTAGCGACTCCCGGGCTCCTCCCCTACCTTCTTCCGGTCCCTGGAACCGGGGGGCGGGAGTCCCTCGGGACCTCCGGGGAGCTCCCCCGGGGCTGCCCGGGGATCCGACGTGCCTACGAACCACACGAGGATCGCGATGGATATTCACGAATTTCAGGCCAAGGAGATCTTCCGGAAGGCCGGAATCCCGGTTCCCCCGGGTGACGTGGCCGAAACCCCGGAAGAAGCCGAGACGATCGCAGAGAAACTGGGAGGTCGGGTCGTGGTCAAGGCCCAGGTCCACTCCGGCGGCCGGGGGAAGGCCGGTGGCGTGAAGCTGGCCGACGACGCCGCCGAGGCCCGCTCCCATGCCGAGGCCATCCTGGGGATGGAGATCCGGGGCCTCGAGGTCCGGAAGGTCCTGGTGACCCCCGTGGAGGACATCGACACGGAAGCCTACGTGGGCTGCCTGGTGGACCGGGGAGCCCAGTCCATCACCTTCATGGTGTCTCCGGAGGGTGGCGTGGACATCGAGGAGGTGGCCGATACGAAACCCGAGGCCATCAAGAAGCTCACCGTGGACCCCCGGTACGGGCTTCTTCCTCACGAGGCCTACTGGCTGGCCTCCTTCCTCTACGACGACAAGGCCCTGGTCAAGCAGGCCACCAAGGTCGTCGGGCAGCTCTGGGACGCCTTCAGCATGGCGGGAGCGTCCATGACGGAGATCAACCCCCTCATCACCACGCCGGACGGCGAGGTAAAGGCCATCGATGCCAAGATGAGCATCGACAACAGCGAGCTTCCCATGAAGCCCGAGGTGGCTGCCTACCGGGATACCTCCGCGGAGCCGGACTCGGAGACCAAGGCCCGGGAAGCGGACCTGAGCTACGTGAAGCTGGACGGGAACGTGGGGTGCTGCGTGAACGGAGCGGGCCTGGCCATGGCCACCATGGACCTGGTCAAGCACTACGGGGGAGAGCCGGCGAACTTCCTGGACATCGGAGGCTCCTCGAACCCGGACAAGGTGGTGGCGGCCCTGGAGATCATCACGTCCGATCCCAATGTGCAGGTGATCCTCTTCAACATCTTCGGAGGGATCACCCGCTGCGACGACGTGGCCAACGGGATCGTGGAGGCCACCAAGCGCATCGATATCGACGTTCCTCTGGTGATCCGTCTCACGGGGACGAACGAGGAAGAGGGTGTTCGCATCCTGGAAGGCGCCGGGTATTCCGCTTTCACCTCCATGGATGAGGTGGTGGAGGAAGCTGTGTCCCGGGCCAAGCAGGCGTGAGCAACTGAACACGAGAAAAGAGAGTCCAGTTCAATGGCTATCTTCGTAGATGAATCGACTCGCCTCGTGGTCCAGGGGATCACGGGCCGGGATGGGTCCTTCCACACCCGTCAGATGATGGAGTACGGCACCCAGGTGGTGGCCGGCGTCACTCCGGGGAAGGGCGGGCAGAGCTTCGAGGGACCCGATGGAAAGACCGTTCCCATTTTCAACACCGTGGAAGAAGCCGTGCAGGAGGCCGGGGCGAACACGTCGGCCATCTATGTGCCTCCGGCCTTCGCTGCCGGTGCCGTCATGGAAGCTGCCGGGGCCGGAATCCGCTTCATCGTGTGCATCACGGAGGGTGTGCCCGTCCAGAAGATGACCCGGGCCCTGGCGTACGTCCGGGACCGGGGCGCCCGTCTCCTGGGTCCCAACTGCCCGGGGATCATCTCCCCCGGAAAGGCCAAGGTGGGCATCCTGCCGGCCCAGATCGTGGCCCCGGGGCCGGTGGGAGTCATCTCCCGCTCCGGCACCCTCACCTACGAAGCCGTGGTCCAGCTCACGAACGGGGGAATCGGCCAGACCACCTGCGTGGGGATCGGTGGAGACCCCCTCATCGGAACGAACTTCGTCGACGCCCTGTCGGCCTTCAAGGAGGACGGAGAGACGGAGGCCATCGTCATGATCGGTGAGATCGGCGGGACGGACGAGCAGGAGGCCGCCACCTGGGTCAAGGAGAACCTGGACCTGCCCGTGGTGGGCTTCATCGCCGGCCAGACCGCGCCTCCGGGCCGCCAGATGGGTCACGCCGGCGCCATCATCAGCGGTTCCTCGGGTACGGCCGAGGAGAAGATGAAGGCCTTCCGGGAGAACGGCATCGCCGTGGCCAAGCGTCCGGTGGAGATCGCCGAGCTCATGAAGGAGGCCCTGGGCCGGTAGCCACCTTCCCCTCCCGGGAAGGAGAACCGAGCTTCGAATATGAAGCTATCGGAGATCCTCATACGGGATCACATCCAGATTCCCCTGGAAGCGGATTCACTGGAAGAGGGGATCGGCTTCCTCTGTCACCTGCTGGAGGCCTCCGGTGCCCTCCCCATGGGTGCCGGGGCCCGGCTGGCCGGGGAGTTCTTCACCGGGGCCCGGGGAGAGGTGATCCGGGTCAACGAGTGGGTGGTCCTCCTGGCAGCCCGGACGGACCAGGTGGAGGATCTCACCGGGGCCCTGGGCTCCTCTCCCACGCCTTTCGACCTGGGGGACCAGGGAGAGGGGGGGACCTCCTCCGTCCTCCTCCTTCTCCTCACCCCCCGACGGGTTTCCCCCCTGAAGCTCCAGGCCATTCCAGCCCTCTCCCGTTTCCTCCGGGAGAAGGAGAACGCGGCCCGGCTCCGGGACGCCCGGAATGCCTCGGATGTCCTGGCCTTCTCCGAGCTCATGGAGTTGGACGTGCAGGATCAGCTCCTGGTGATGGATGGCCTCACGCCCCTGGAATACCGGGTCTATCCCGACACGCCCATGAACGAGGTGATCGGGCTCATGGTTCGCAGGGGACTCCAGGCCGTGCCTGTGGTGGGCGGAGACAAGCTGGATTTCCGGGGTCTCATCACCTCCGCGGACGCCATCCGGTACCTGTTGCCGGAGCGCCTCACGGGCACCGAGGAGACCCGGGACCTGGACTCCCTTACGGCCCGGGAGGTCATGGCCCGGTCCGTCATGTGCATCTCCGAGGACCAGAGCCTGGTGGAGGCGGCGAACCTCATAGTGAACAAGGGGGTAACCCATCTGCCTGTGGTCAGGGAAGGGGAGCTCGTGGGGTTCCTGACCTCCGAGGGGGCCCTGACGATCCTCTTCGGTCCCCGGGCCCGGGAAGGGGCGGGGGGCACCAGGCGTTTCCAGGCGGAGACCGAAGGCGGCGAGGACTCCGGGAGCTGAGCCCGGACACCGAGAACCGAATCCCTTTCGAGAATAGGGCCATGAGCCAGACCCTTGCCATCATCAAACCCGACGCCGTGGCGACGGGAAAGACGGGGAAGATCATCGCGCTCCTGGAGGAGACGGGTTTCACGGTGAAGGCCATGAAGATGACCCGTCTGGACCGTGTCCAGGCCGGTGCCTTCTACGCCGTGCACCGGGAACGGCCCTTCTTCCAGTCCTTGCTGGAATTCATGACCTCCGGACCGTGTGTTCCCATGATCCTGGAAGCCGACGACGCCGTTCCCCGGCTCCGGGAGGTCATCGGGGCCACGGATCCCGCCGAGGCCGAGGAGGGAACCGTCCGGAGGCTCTACGCCGAGAGCAAGGAGCGGAATGCCATCCATGCCTCGGACTCCGAAGAGAACGCCCGGCAGGAGATCAGCTTCTTCTTCTCCCGGCACGAGGCTCTCGCCCTGGGAGGCTGATCAGGAAAGCCCGGCGAGCCCGAAAGACCTTGTCCCGTCGCGAGTTTCGCGTTGACAGAGGCGGGGGAATTCGGCTACCTTTCCAGACTATGTTAGCAATCCCCTTGGCTCGCCTGGAGCGAGAGGGGACCCTCGAGCTCCGGGCTTCGATCCCGGTTGAGGATCCGAGCTGGGAGGGAACCGGTCTGCGGTTTTTCGCTCCCCTTGAAGTCTCCGGTCAGGCTCGGTGGGTTCCCGGCGGAGAGGTGCTGGTCCAACTCTCCCTCCGGGGGACGTTGCGATACGAATGTCGCCGTTGTCTGGAGCCCGTGGACGTGTCGGTGGAGGAGGAGTTGGAGATCCTCTTCCTGCCGCCGGACGAGGCTCGGGACCAGGAGAACGAGAGCGAGGGCGTCCGGGTGTTCGATCCGGCGAAGGGAGAGATCGATCTCGGCGAGACGATCCGGGAGGAAATGGTCCTCTCCCAGTCCCCCTGGGTCCTCTGCGATCCGGAGTGCAAGGGGCTCTGTCCCCAGTGCGGCATCAACCTGAACGAAGACACGTGTCAGTGCTCGGTCCGGGAGCCCGACCCCCGTTGGGACGCCCTTCGAGCGCTGAAAGACGAGTGAGATTGAGCTATGGCGGTTCCCAAGAAGAGGGTTTCCAAGCAGAGGAAGCGGAAGCGTCGCACGCACTACAAGGCCGAGGCGGTGACCACCCAGTCCTGCCCCCGCTGCGGTGACCCCAAGCTTCCCCACCGGGTGTGCCCCACGTGCGGGTTCTACCGGGACGAGGCGGTCATCGAGGTCGAGCTGGACTAGGAGCCCGGCAGGGCTCCTGACCCGGAGTGGGCCTGGTGCGGATCGCTCTGGACGCCATGGGAACCGATGGGGCTCCCTCCAGCGAGATCGAGGGAGCCTCCGGGGCTCTCCTGGACGCCGAAGCCGACCCTGATCTGGAGATCATCCTCGTAGGAGAGGAGGACCGGATCCAGGAGGAGTTGGACCGGCGTCCGAAGCTGCCCCGGGATCGTCTATCCATTGTGGACGCCCCGGACCGGATCGTGCCGGGAGAGCCTCCGGCTCAAGCCGTGAGACGGAAGCGAAGCTCTTCCATCGTGGTGGGGGTCCAGCTCCAGAAGCAGGGGAAGGCCGACGCCTTCGTGAGCGCCGGGTCCACGGGAGCCGTCATGGCAGCCTCCCTTCTCTTCCTCCGTCCCCTGCCCGGCGTGGATCGTCCTGCCATCGGCACGGTTCTACCCACCTCCGGCTGCCCTACGCTGCTCCTGGACGCCGGGGCGAACGTGGATTGCAAGCCGCACCACCTGGTTCAGTTCGCCCACCTTGGCCATATCTACGCCCGGGATATCCTCAAAGTGGAACGGCCCCGGATCGGGCTCCTGAACATCGGTGAGGAGCCGGAGAAGGGAAACGAGTTGGCCGTGGGGGCCCACAAGCTCCTGGCCACGGAGCCCGGGCTGCACTTCGTGGGCAACATCGAGGGAAGAGAGATCATCCGGGGGGGGTGCGACGTCCTGGTGGCCGACGGCTTTGACGGCAACCTCATCCTGAAATTCTACGAATCGGTGGCGGAGTTCATCATCCAACTGCTCAAACGGGAGTTGAAGGCCCACCATGCCGATGAGCTGGACCTCCACGAGGTCTTCCGGTTCCTGGATTACGCGGAATACGGAGGGGCTCCCCTCCTGGGGGTCGACGGCGTGACCATCATCATGCATGGATCCTCTCCGCCCCGGGCAATTCGCAACGCCCTCGAAGTGGCTGGCCAGGCCGTCCGCTCTTCCATGGTGACGGACATGGCTCGTGAGCTCGATCGAGGGCGGACCAACTAGGACAACGAATGGTCAAACATCCGAAGCCCCTGGTGGAGATCGTCTCCACCGGTCGCTATCTGCCCGAGCGGGTCCTGACGAACCAGGATCTCGAGGAGATGGTGGAGACCTCCGACGAGTGGATCCGGGAGCGGACCGGGATCCGGGAGCGGAGAATCGCCCGGGAGGGCGAGGGCGCCGCGGACATGGCTGCGGAGGCTTCCCGGATCGCTCTGGAGCGAGCCGGGGTGCAGCCCGGAGAGATCGATATCCTGGTCCTCTCGACGGCGACGCCGGACCGTCTTCTACCCTCCACGGCCTGCGACCTTCAGGCCATCATCGAAGCGGACAATGCCGTAGCCTTCGACATCGCCGGGGCCTGCTCCGGCTGGCTCTACGGTCTTTCCATGGCCGAGGGGTACCTGACGGCGGGTCGGGGGGAGATCGCCCTGGTGGTGACCACGGAGAAGATGAGCGCCATCGTGGATTGGGAGGATCGGGCCACCTGTGTTCTCTTCGGAGACGGTTCGGCGGCCGCCGTAGTCAGGAAGGCTCAGGGGACCCGGGGGATCCTGTCCAGCCATCACCAGTCCGACGGAAAGCTGGGCAATCTCCTCTACCGGCCCGCCGGGGGAGCCGCCATTCCCATGTCCGAGGACGTGCTTCGGAACCGGGACCACCTGGTGAAGATGTCCGGCCGTGAGGTCTTCAAGGCCGCCGTTCGTTCCATGACCGAGGCCTGCGATATCGCCCTGCAGCGAGCCGGAATGACGGCCTCGGATATCGATCTCCTGGTGCCCCACCAGGCCAACATCCGAATCATCGACGCCCTGGCCAAGTATGCGGGCATGCCCAAGGAGAAAGTGTTCGTGAACGTGGATCGCTACGGCAACATGAGCTCCGCCACGGTGGCGGTGGCTCTGGACGAGGCCCTGGAGGAGGGGAGGGTGGAGCCCGGCGACGTGGTCCTTCTGGTGGCCTTCGGGGCCGGATTCACCTGGTCGGCCGTGGTTCTCCGCGTCTGACTCCCTTCTCCTCACTCCACCGACTTTCAGGAATCATGTCTTCCGCTCTTCTTTTCCCGGGACAGGGCTCCCAGTTCGTGGGCATGGGCCAGGAGCTGGCCCGGGCCTTTCCCGAGGCTGCTCGGGCCTTCGAGGAGGCCGATGACGTGCTGGGCGTTCGTCTCTCCCAGTTGGCCTGGGAGGGGCCCCAGGACGAGCTCACCGAGACCAAGAACGCCCAACCGGCCCTCCTGGTGCATTCTGTGGCCGTCCACCGTGTCGTCGGCTCGGAGTTGGGAAAGGTGGTGGCCATGGCCGGACACTCCCTGGGGGAGTTCTCGGCCCACGTGGTGGCCGGCACCCTCACCTTCCGGGATGCCCTGGAGGCGGTCCGGCTTCGGGGGGAGCTCATGTTCGCCTCCGGCGTGGAGCGTCCCGGGACCATGGCGGCGGTGCTGGGATTGGACGACGAGAGGGCGGAGGAGGTTTGTGAGAGGGTGCGGGACGGGGGGAAGATCTGCGTGCCCGCCAACTTCAACTCCCGGGGTCAGGTTGTGATCAGCGGGGAGGTGGAGGGGGTGGAGGCGGCCATGGCCCGGGCCCGGGAGGCCGGTGCGAAGCGGGTGGTCCCCCTCACCGTGTCCGGAGCCTTCCACTCCCCACTCATGGTTCCCGCCGAGGAGGGATTGCGGGAGAAGCTCGAGACCACAAAGTTCTCGGATCCTCAGGTTCCGGTGGTCTCGAACGTGACCGCCGAGCCGGTCACGTCCGGAGAGAGGGCCCGGGAGTTCCTGGTCCGGCAGCTTACCTCTCCGGTCCTGTGGTCCAGCTCCGTGGGCACCATGGTGGAGCTGGGGGCGGAGCGGTTCTACGAGCTGGGGGCCGGTTCCGTGCTCTGTGGCCTGAACAAGCGGAACGCCCGGGGATACCCCTGTGTTTCCCTGGGCTCCCCTTCGGATCTGGATACGCTGGAGGTGTAGCCCATGACGAGGAACGAGACGGCCCAGGACCATCCTCTGGCCCTGGACGATCAGGTGGCCCTGGTCACCGGAGGGATCCGGGGGATCGGCCTGGCCATCGGTCGAGCCCTGGCGAAAGACGGGTCCCGGGTGGCGCTGGTGGATGTGAGCGTGGACGGAGGGGAGGAGGCCCTGGCCGGTCTCCCGGGGGAGGGACACCAGGTCTGGGCGGCGGATGTCACGGATTCCGGGGCCGTGGGAGAGGTGGTGAAGAAAGTGGAGAAGGAGATGGGGGGGGTGGAGATCGTGGTGAACAACGCCGGGATCACCCGGGACAACCTTCTCCTCCGGATGTCCGAGGAGGATTGGGATCAGGTCCTGGCCGTGAATCTGAAGGGAGCGTTCAACGTCACGAAGGCCACGATTCGGGGGATGATGAAGCGGCGCCGGGGAGCCATCGTGAACATCGCTTCCGTCATCGGCCTCATGGGGAATGCCGGCCAGGCCAACTACGCTGCCTCCAAGGCCGGCCTGTTGGGATTTACCAAGAGCACGGCCCGTGAGCTGGCTTCCCGGGGGATTCGCTGCAATGCCATCGCACCCGGGTTCATCCACACCGAGATGACGGCCAAGCTCGGGGATGACGTGGTGAAGGGCCTCAGGGACCAGATCCCCATGGCCCGCCTGGGGGATCCGGACGACGTTGCCCGGGTCGCTCGATTTCTCGCCGGGCCGGAATCAGCGTACATTACCGGTCAGGTCATCGCCGTGGACGGCGGAATGGTCATGTAGGATCGCCTCCCGGCTCCGTAGTTGATTTCGTACACAATTCGTCCTTTCAATAGTCAACAGGGGGTATCATGGCGGACAGTGCCGAGAGCAAGGTGAAGGAGATCATCATCAACGAGCTGGGCGTCGATCCGGAGAAGGTGACGCCGGAAGCGTCGTTTGTGGAGGACCTGGGGGCCGACTCCCTGGATACCGTGGAGCTCGTCATGGCCTTCGAGGAGGAGTTCGGTGTGGATATCCCCGACGAGGACGCGGAGCAGATGCGTACCGTGGGTGATGCCATTCAGTACCTCAAGGAGAACATGCAAGACTGATCTCCCCCTGATCCCGTGCCTCCCTTCGAGCTGCCCGGGGACTTCCTTCAGACACGAGATTCTATGCGGAGAGCAGGAGAGGATTGCGAGCATCGAGTGGTGATCACCGGTGTGGGCTTGATCACCGCCGTGGGCCTGGATGTCGAGAGGACCTGGGGCGCCCTGCTGGATGGCGTCAGCGGGTGCGACATGATCTCACACTTCGAGGCCACGGAGGACTATGCCACCCGTATCGCCTGCGAAGTCAGGGAGTTCGATCCCGGTCGTTATCTGGCGAGCAAGGAAGTCAAGCGGAACGACCGCTTTGTCCAGTTTGCCATTGGAGCGGCGGACGAGGCGGTGGAAGACGCTGGGCTGGCCTCCCCGGCGGACCGGGAGGGTCTGGAGCCGGAACGCTTCGGCTGCATCTACGGGAGCGGGATCGGAGGGATGTACACCTTCGAGGAGCAGACCCGGGTCCTCATCAACAAGGGCCCGAAGCGAGTGAGTCCCTTCTTCGTTCCCATGTTCATCCCGGACATGGCCCCCGGCCAGCTGTCCATCCGGTTCGGTGCCAAGGGTCCGAACTACGCCACGGTCTCGGCGTGCGCCTCCAGCGCCCACGCCGTGGGGGATGCCTTCCGGATTCTGCAGCGGGGGGACGCCGACGTCATGCTCACCGGCGGGACGGAGGCGGCCATCACGCCCCTGGCCATTGCCGGATTCTCGTCCATGCGGGCCATGTCCACCCGTAACGACGATCCGAAGACCGCCATTCGTCCCTTCGACGCCGGCAGGGACGGATTCGTGATCGGGGAGGGAGCCGGGGCCCTGATCCTGGAGACCCTGGAGCACGCTCGAAGTCGGGGAGCGACCATCCTGGCGGAGCTGGCCGGGTACGGCGCGTCCGGGGACGCCTACCACATCACGGCGCCCCATCCGGAAGGGGAGGGGGCCCAGTTCGCCATGAAGGCGGCTCTGGACGACGCCGGCGTCTCCTCGGAGGACGTGGACTACGTCAACGCCCACGGGACCTCCACACCCCACAACGACGTCATGGAGACGGAGGCCATCAAGGCGGTCTTCGGAGAGCACGCCCGGAGGCTGATCGTAGGGTCCACCAAGTCCATGGTGGGACACCTGCTGGGAGGAGCCGGCGCCGTGGAGGCCATCATCTCCGCCCTGGTCACCCGGGAGGGGATGATCCCGCCCACCATCAACTTCCAGGAGGCCGACCCTGGCTGTGACCTGGACTACGGGCACAATCGCCTGGTGGAGCGGCCGGTGGAGCTGGCCCTCAGCAACTCCTTCGGGTTCGGAGGCCACAACGTGTCCCTCTTGATCCGCCGCTGGGAGGAGTAGAGGACCCCGCTGGAGGCAAGAAAGGAGGGCCGCGTCATGCGTGTGGGTCTCGGATACGACTCCCATCGATTCGATCCCCGACGCCCTCTGATCCTGGGAGGGGTGGAGATCCCCGACTCCCCCGGGCTTTCCGGGCATTCCGACGGGGATGCCGTGGCCCACGCCGTCATCGATGCCCTCCTGGGTGCCGCAGCCGCCGGGGACGTGGGTCGCCACTTTCCTCCCGGCGACCCCCGCTGGAAGGACGCCGATTCCATGGATCTCCTGGCCCGAGCCGTTGGATACCTGGCGGATCGCGGCTATCGCCCCGTGAACGTGGACGTTACCGTGATCTGTGAGCGACCTCGGCTGGCCCCGGTGGCCGACGCCATGCGATCCCGACTGGCCCGGGTCCTGGGGATCTCCCAGGAGGCTGTCTCCCTCAAGGGCAAGACCAACGAGGGGATGGGGTGGATCGGAACCGGGGAGGGACTGGCCGTCCACGCCGTCGCCCTGGTAGAGGCCACCGGTGCCGGGGAGATCTGAGCGGACGCCGCCGGCAGGGTGGGGAGTCCATGAACGAGCTTCTGTCCTTTCTGGGTGAGCAGGGTCCCCTCCTGCTCTATCTCCTTCTGGGTGCCGGCTCGGCTCTGGAGAATCTCTTTCCCCCGGTCCCGGCCGACACCTTCGTGCTTCTAGGCGCCTTCCTGGCGGCCCGGGGATCGGCCGAGGCCACCACGGTGTTCCTCGTCACCTGGCTCTCCAATACCCTCACGGCCCTTCTGGTCTACCGGGCCGGCTACCTCTACGGTCGGTCCTTCTTCCAGGTGGGTCTCGGCCGGCACGTCCTGAACGCCCACCAGCTCCACCGCCTCGGGGAGTTCTACGACAGGTGGGGACTCCCGGCCATCTTCTTCGCCCGCTTCCTTCCGGGCCTTCGGGCCATGGTCCCCGTCTTCGCCGGGATCACCCATCAGTCCTTCCGGGTGGTGGCGTTCCCGGTTCTGGTGGCCTCGGGCATCTGGTACGGGGGCCTGGTCTGGCTGGGGGCCGCCACCGGGCGAAACCTCTCCCGGATCGTGGGCTGGCTCATGGATGTGAATCGTCTTCTCCTGGCTGTGGCCGTCCTGATCTTCCTGGCCGTGGGGCTCTGGTGGTTTCGGACCCGAACGTCCGAGGAGGAAACGGGGGTGGGAGGGGGAGGGGAGGCGGAAGAGCAGGATCCGGACGGATGACCACGTCCTTCCGCCTGGAGCAGTTCCTGGACTACCTCACCTTCGAGAGGGGGCTTTCGGAGCGAACCCTGGTGGCCTACGAGGGTGACCTGAGGCGCCTGGTGTCGTACCTCCGGGAGGAGGCTCATCGGGGTGGGCCGGAGGATGTGACCACCAGGGACCTTCGGAATTATGTCTACTCCCTGAAGCGGGGGGGGCTGGCCCCCCCGTCCATCCGGAGGAACCTCTCCTCCATGAGGACGTACTTCGGCTTTCTCCTGGAGGAGGGGGTGGTCGCCGCCGATCCCAGCGAGCGGCTGGAGTCCCCCGGGGCCTGGCGCAAGTTGCCCCAGGTCCTGACGGTTGAGGAGGTGGGTCGGTTGCTGGAGGCGCCGGATGCACACCACCCCCTCTACTGGAGGGATCGGGGAATCCTCGAAGTCCTCTATGCCACCGGCGTCCGGGTCTCGGAGCTCCTGGAGCTCCGAGTCACGAACCTGGATCTGGAGGAGGGCTTCTGTACCGTGTTCGGCAAGGGCTCGAAGGAGCGGATGGTGCCCCTGGGAGAACCGGCCATGCGGGCCGTGGAGCGCTACCTGCGCCAAGTTCGCCCCGAGCTGGACCGGGGCCGGGGCTCCGGCGTCGTCTTCCTGAACCACCGGGGCAGGCCCCTCTCCCGAACAGCGATCTGGAACCTGGTGAAGACCAGCGCCCGACAGGCGGGGATCCAGGCCTCCGTCTCACCCCATACGCTCCGTCATTCCTTCGCCACCCACCTCCTGGAGGGGGGGGCCGATCTGGCCGCCGTCCAGGAGCTCCTGGGGCACGCAGACATCTCCACCACCCAGATCTACACCCACGTGGACCGGGAGTATCTCCGGGAGGTACACCGGAGCTTCCACCCCCGTAGCTGAGTCCGAGGCCGGGTCGGGCCTGTCATGGGGAGGGGCGCTGAGCCTCTCAATGCCCCTGAGGCTCGGCCCCCACCCCCGGGGATCGGGCCTCCACGGCTGCGAAGAGCTCGGTCTGGGACTCAGCGGCCTGGAGCAGTGTGATGGCCTCGGCCAGGACGGGGTCCCGTTCGGCCTGGTACTCCAGGGCATGGGCCTGGTCGTCCATGCGCCGGGCTATGGACATCCTGGTCCGCCAGGTCAGATAGGCGACGGCCTGCGGATCCCGCAGGGTTTCGGAGGAAAGCCCCTCGTCCTGCAGGGCCTTCAGGAAGTCCTGGAGCGCACCCTCGTCGAGGAAGGCTGCCACGGCTTCCGGGGCCGTGACGCCCTGGGTCTCCTGGGCCTGCTGGGCCTGCTCGAAGGCGAACTCCTCGATCCGGACGATGAGGGGGATTCCGGCGTTCGAGGCCTCCACCAGGAGGGTTTGCTCGACGGAGGTCAGGGTATCCACGTCCACCGTGAGGTCCGGGTATACGCCTCCGTCGGAGCGGAGCTTCCGGCCCGCCGGGGTGGTGACGTAGGGGATGGAATCGGGGTTCTCCCCGACCAGGGGGCGGCCCTGGCCGTCCCGGGCGATGTGAAGGGAGCGGCCCATGGGAGTGAACCAGGATCCCGTCGTAAGACGAATCCGGCGTCCTCCCGGGAGGGGAAGGACGGTCTGGACCACGCCCTTCCCGAACGTCCTCTCTCCCATGACCACGGCCCGGTCGTGATCCTGGATGGCTCCGGCTACGATCTCCGCCGCCGACGCCGTGAACCGATCCACCAGCACCACCAGCGTCTTGGTCGGGATTCGGGCCGGGAGACGGGCCTGCCAGGAATCTTCCTGCATCTCCCCGGGCTTGCCCGGGTCCCGACTCCGGGCACTGGCCAGGGTCATTCCCCGGTCCAGGAAGAGGTCGGCCATGGAGAGGGACTCCACCAGGTAGCCCCCTGGGTTTCGCCGGAGATCCAGGATGATGCCCTTGGTGTCCCGGAGGAGGGCGAAGGCCGAATCCACCTCTGTGGCGGATCCCCGGGCGATCCGGTCCACCTGGATGTAGCCCAGAGAGTCGTGAAGGGTGGTGGCTGTCACGGCGGAGACATGGACCTCGTCCCTGCGAATGGGAAAGGTGAGGGGCTCACGGATGCCGTCCCGGTCCACGGTGACCCGGACCACCGTGCCCACCTCACCGCGAATGGAGTCCCGGGCCTGGTCCAGGGTCCAGTCTCTGGCGTCCACACCGTCCACGGCCCTGATGCGGTCTCCCACGATCATCCCCGCCTCCTCCGCCGGGGTCTGTCGGAAGACGGCCGTGATGGTGACCCGGTCGTTGAGCCGACTGATCTGCACCCCGATCCCGGCGTAGTTCCCGGTGTTGTCCTCCTGGAACTCCCCGTACTCCGAGGGTGTGAAGACCGCGGCGTAGGGGTCGTCCAGGCCTTCGATGAGGCCGTTCAGGGCCTCCTCCCACAGGAGGGAATCGGAGAAGGTGGTCTGGTGATAGTCCAGGATGGTCTTGAAGGCCCCGAGAAACACCTGACTGAGATTCGCCTGCTCTTCCGAGGTGCCGGCGGAGCCTTCCTGGCTGTAGGGAACGAACACGGAGTCCGCCGTCCGGGTCGTATCGGCGACCTGGGCCCCCATGGGTTGGACTCCGGATCCCAGAAACGAGAGGGTCAGGGCCAGAAGGAGCGGGGTAGAGGGTCGGCGAGCCATGCGTTTCCTGGGATGACGGGAACGAGGGTCTTCAGAGCATGCCATGGAACGACGGCTTAGGTAACACCGTTCCGGGGCCCGTCGTTCCCCGGGGCCACCTGCGTCGACGGGACGTTCTTCGTACGTTAACAGGACCTCGCCCTTTTCGGTAATCCCGGGGGAACCTCCTTCTCCTGAGCAAGAGGGATCATGAATACAAGCGCCAAAGGAGCCCGCTCCGCCCTGAAGGTGGGGCTCGTGCAGTTCAAGCCTCGGAAGGCCCAGGTCCAGGAGAACCTCCAGGGGGTGCGGGATCGGGTGAGGGAGATGGGAGCCGACCACGATCTCCTGGTGTTTCCCGAGGTTTCTCTCACCGGGTACTTCCTGGAGGGGGGCGTTGCCGAGGCGGCCCTGCCGGCGGAGGAGGTGATCCGGGGTCTGGGGGCGCCGGGGGAGGACGCCCCGGACGTGGTCCTGGGGTTCTACGAGCGGTGGCGCCGGGGCGTCTACAACAGCGTGGTCTACCTGGAACCCCGGGACGATGGCTATCACCTGGTCCACGTTCACCGGAAGATGTTCCTTCCCACCTACGGCATCTTCGAGGAAGCCCGTTTCGTGGAGGCCGGCCGGGACGTACGTGCCTTCGATACCCGTTTCGGCCGCATGGGACTGCTGATCTGTGAGGAGATGTGGCATTCCCTGCCTTCCACGATCCTGGCCCTGGACGGGGCCGAGGCCATCCTGCTGGTGAGCGCCTCCCCGGCTCGGGAGTTTCGCCCGGGAGCCGGCAAGCCCGGGAACCTGGTCCGGTGGGACTCCCTGGCCCGGGCCACGTCGGAGGAGCACGGCATCTTCGTGGCCGTCTGCCAGCTCGTGGGTTCAGAGGGCGGGAAGGTCTTCCCGGGAGGATCCATGGTCACGGGTCCCGACGGGCGGTTCCTGGCCCGAGGTCCCCTCCTGGAGGAAGGCGTGGTGACGGCCTCCCTGGAGGGAGACGCCATCGACCGGGCTCGTTTCGAGACCCCTCTCCTGGCGGACCTGCAGCAGATGCTGCCTCACCTTCAGCGCTCCCTGGCCCGGACCCTGAACGCGGGCGAGGAGGAGGAGGCCGGGAGGACTCGGCCCCGGCAGGAGGGCGGAGGATCCGGGGCCCCGGTCCCCGGGGGCATGGAGGCCAGGCCGACCCTCCAGGGTCGACAGGGGGGAGAGTTGCCCTCCTGGGGGCCGGACCCCCGGGATCCCTCGGTGCTGGACCTGGACCTGGAGCTGGTGCGACGGACCCTGGTGGAGTTCATCCGGGAGGAGGTGGAGGGTCGGCGGGGCTTCGACGGGGTTGTCCTGGGCGTATCGGGAGGTGTGGATTCCTCCGTCTCCCTCTACCTGGCCGTGGAGGCTCTGGGCCCGAAACACGTAACGGGATTTCGCCTTCCCTACGCCACCTCCAGCCCCGAGAGCCTGGAGCACGCACGCATGGTCCTGGAGGCCACGGGCGCCGGTAGTGAGACCATCGACATCAGCTCGGCGGTGAACGCCTACATCCAGGAGTGGGGAGACGAGATCTCGGATCTTCGTCGGGGAAACCTGGCGGCCCGGATGCGAGGGGTGACCCTCTTCGACCAGTCGGCCAAGCTCGGCCGACTGCCCCTGGGCACAGGGAACAAGAGCGAGCGGGCCCTGGGTTACTTCACCTGGCATGCCGACGACGCTCCACCCATCAATCCTCTGGGAGACCTCTTCAAGACCCAGGTCTGGGACCTGGCCCGTCACCTGGGGATCCCGGAGGTCATCGTGGAGAAGCCGGCCTCCGCCGACCTGGTCCGGGGCATCGACGACGAGGACGAGCTGGGCTTCTCCTACCACATGGCCGATCCCATCCTCTACTGGTTCCTCCGTGGCTACCAGCCTGACGACCTGGTCCGTCACGGCTTCGAGGAGGACGCCGTCCGGCTCGTCTGGAAGCGACTGAACGGTACCCACTGGAAGCGGGAGCTCCCCACGGTGGCCGTCCTGTCGGCCACGGCCATCGGGGAGTTCTACCTGCGGCCCGTGGACTACTGACGCGGGCTACCGAGAGACACGGGAGTCCCGGCGCCAGACCGATCCCAGGAGGTAGCTGAGGAAGAAGAGGGCGGCGGCGAAGAGGACGATGGAGGCGCCGGAAGGCAGGTTCCAGAGCCAGGAGAGCCAGAGGCCCATGACCACGGAAACCAGGGCCGAGGCCACGGAGAGGAAGACCATGCCGTGCACGGAGCGGGCCAGGGTCTGTCCTGTGGCGGCGGGGATGACCAGGAAGGCAGAGACCAGGACGATGCCAACCAGCTTCATGGCAGCTACGATGGTCACGGCCAGGATGGTGAGGAAGAGGTAGTTCAGGAAAGCCGCGGGCAGTCCGGCGGCCCGGGCGGCTTCCTCATCCACTCCCAGGAAGAGGAACTCCTTGAACAGGAGGGCCAGAACGCCCAGGGACACGCCGGCCAGCCCCAGGAGGAACCACAGATCCTGGGGTCCCACGGAGAGTATGTTCCCGAACAGGTATCCCAACAGATCTTGCCGATAGGTCCGGGAGAGACTCATGAGGGCCACTCCCAGAGCCATGGCCGTGGGGAAGAACACCCCGATGGCCGTATCCTCCGAGACCTCCCCTCGGCGGGTGATCCAACCGATGATCCACGCCACGATCACCGAGAAGACCCCGGCGGCCACCAGGGGGGACACGCCTCCGAGAAGGCCCAGGGCCACACCGCCCAGGGCGGCGTGGGAGATGCCGATGCCGATGAAGGCCATGCGACGCAGCACCACGAAGACGGCCAGTACGGCGCATGTGGCTCCCAGGAGAAGGCCCGTGAGAAGAGCCCGCTGGATGAAGCCGTAGGAGAGGAACTCCATCATCCCGACTCTCCCTGGTCCGCCTGAGGCACCGAGTTCTCGTGCACGTGGGGGGGAGGGAAGTGGTAGACGTCCGCGAGAGCCTGGCTCGCCAACACGTCTCGGGGGGGACCGGCGGCCCGGACCAGGTGGTCCAGAAGGATGAGGGTCTGGGCATGCTGCGCCACATCCTCCACATCGTGGGAAGCACAGAAGAGGGTGAGCCCCCGAGCCCGCTGGAGGTCACACACGGTGCTGTAGAACCGGGCTCGGGCCGCCGGGTCCAGTCCCGCTGTGGGCTCGTCCAGGATGAGAAGGCAGGGATCCGACACCAGGGCTCGGGCGATGAGGACTCGTTGCTGCTGCCCCCCGGAGAGGTCCTGAAAGCGGCGATCCCCCAGTTCGCCCATGCCCACGGATTCCAGGGCTCCACGGGCCCGCTCCCGGTCCTTAGTGGAGGGACGCCGCCCCAGGCCGAGATCTCCGTACCGGCCCATGAGGGCCACGTCCATGACGGAGATGGGAAATCCCTCCGGGAGCTTGATGCCCTGGGGTACGTAGCCGATGGGCTGGCCCTGCTTGCCGGGGGGCTGGCCCAGGATGATCATGCGCCCCCTGTGGGGTTTCAGCACCCCCAGGAGGAGTCGAAGAAGGGTGGACTTTCCGGCCCCGTTGGGACCGATGAGGGCGGCAAAGGACCCTGTCGGCACCTCCAGCGTCACCCCTTCCAGGACCTGGCGCTTGCCGTAGGAGAACCAGAGGTCCTCCACCTGGATGGCCGCCCGCTCCTCCGAGGAGACACAGATCGTCATGAGGGCTCAGGCTGGAGGCCCTGGGCGAACTGGCGGGTGTTGAATCGAAGGATTTGGAAGTAGCCCTCCCGCCCTTCCTGCCCGGGACCTCCCAGGGGGTCCACCATGCACGTGGGGAGGGAAAGCTCCGTGGCCAGGGCCCGGGCGGCCACGTCCCCCAGCTGGGGCTCGGTGAAGACGCAGTGGACCTGGTGCTCCCGGGCGGTTTCCAGAAGTCTGGCCAATTCCCGGCTGGAGGGCTCCTCTCCTGGATGGCTGTGGACGACTCCCACCTCGTTCAGATCGTAGCGGGCGGCGTAGTAGGTCCAGGCGGGATGGGTAGCCACATAGGAGCGCCGGTCCAGGGGCTCCAGGATGCTCTGGATTTGCTGGTGCAGGGCGGTGAGGGAGTCGGCCAGGACCTCAGCTCGCTGGGCGATCACCCGGGCCGAGTCCGGGGCCACCCCCGCCAAAGCGTCCCGGAGCCGGGGCAATACCTGGTCCCGCACCAGGACGGGATCCAGCCAGATATGGGGATTCCCCGAGGCCTCCTCGCCCTCCCGGGCGTGCATGAGAGGGACTCCCTCCGTGAGGCGGACCACGGACGCCATTCCTCCGGCCGCTTCCGGGAGGCTCGCCACCCACTCGTCCATGCCCCCGCCCACCATGATGAAGAGCTGGGCGCCGGAGAGGTCCCGGAGCTGGCGGGGGGTGACCTCGAAGGTGGCCGGAGAGGCCCCGGGGGGGAGGAGGACCTCCACCCGGGCCGCCTGTCCGACCAGGCGTTCCGTCAGGTCTCCCACGGGGAAGATGGACGTCACCACCACCGGTGTGGAAGCCGGTGGAAAACGGGGTTCCTCCTGGCCGCAGGCCACGCTCCACAAAAGGGGGAGCAGAAGGAGGAGTCGGGTGGAGAGCAACGGGTGTCTTGGGGTCATGGGGATATCCGTGGTCGAGGAACCCGGAAGCCCCGGAGCGTCCCGGCAGGGACCGGGCTCCTCCTTCGCCGGAATCCGAACCCTGCCGGGCCTGGAGGTGACGCCCCGGGGCGTCGCCGGCCGCCCATGGGCCGGCCAGGCCGGAGACGGATCAAGTCTAACCCTTCTGGCAAGGGCGGGAAACGACAGGTTACCCCCGCCCTCGGACCTTCCTCCGAAGGGTCTCCAGAAGAGGAAGCGGGGTGAGCTCTCCGTCGATGATGGACGCCAGCTCCTCCTCCTCCTTCCACCGGGCCTCCAGCTCCGCCAGCTCCAACTCCAGCATCCGCTGCTCCGACGAATCGTTGGCGGCGATCTCCAGGGCGATCCCGCCGGTCTGACCCAGATCCCGGAGCCGTTTCCCGTCCCGGAGGAGGATGCGGGTGAGGTCGTCCGGAGAGCCGGCTTCCTGGATGAGCCGGGTGGCCCGGAGGACCCTTTGCTCCGAGGCTCCGGAGAAGTGGTGGTAGGCCAGGACCCGGCGCAGGGTATGCTCCGCCTCCGAGCCCTCCAGGTGGAGCCCTCCCTCCCGGAAGTCACCGCAGCGGGGGCAGCGGTAGGCGAGGTTCGACGGGGAAGGGGGCTCGTGGGAGGAGGCCTGGCTGGAAGCCAGGATCAGGTTCTCCCGCTTCCGGTACGTGACCCGGCGGAAGACGTATCCGCAGCGGGGGCAGGCCTTCCGGCCTCGCCATGCGTTCCCGCCGAAACGGAGCCAGCGGGCGGCGTCGGGGATCCTGGAAGGCAGGTTGTCCCAGAGGAGCCACGCTGCCAGGAACGTCATGCCGCCGGTGGTCATGCCGCCCCAGATGGCGGCTCCCACCCCCACGGCTCCGGCCGTGGAGAGGGTCTTGAACTTCTTCCGACGGGTGAGGAGCTCCTTGCCGTAGCGCCACCAGGCCTCCTCGGCCATGTTGGCCCGGCCCACCCGGACGATCTCCAGCCGGCCGTCCCTCAGGAGGGAGATGTTCTCGGTCTGGGAGAGGAGTCTGGCGTGGTCCCGGACTCTCTTCTCCAGCTCGTCCAGGGCCTCCCAGCGTTCCTCGATGGGAGCCAGGGTCCAGCGCTTACACTGGGTGCACACGGCCCACAGACGGCCACGGTTCGGATCGAAGGCCACCCGGGTCCCCAGGGGCATGTGCTCCAGGGTCTCGTTGGCAGGGAAGGGGGCGTGGCAGACCAGGCAGCGAGTGAACATGACGTGTCTACTACCCTGGGAGCGGTCCTCCCGGTTCCGGGGGTTGTGCGCCGAAGGAATCCAAGAGACTGTACGTCATGATCCTGGTACTGGACAACTACGACTCCTTCACCTGGAACCTGGTGCAGTTCCTGGGCGCCCTGGGGGCCGAGCCCCGGGTGGTCCGGAACGACGAGCTCACGGTGGAGGAAATCCGGGGCCTGGCCCCGGACAGGATCGTGGTGTCTCCGGGGCCCTGCACTCCCCGGGAGGCGGGCATCAGCGTGGAGCTCATCCGGGTCCTGGGGCCGGACGTGCCGCTCCTGGGGGTCTGCCTGGGGCACCAGGCCATGGGGGAGGCCTACGGGGGACGAACGATTCCGGCCCCGGGGGTGATGCACGGAAAGACGACCCCCGTGCGCCACTCCGGGAAGGGGTTGTTCCGGGGTCTTCCCGACCCCGTCACGGTCACGCGATATCACTCCCTGGTCACCGATCCCCACGTCTTGCCGGAGGAGCTGGAGGTGACGGCCTGGTCCGAAGAGACCCATGGCCGCCGCACGATCCAGGGCCTTCGACACCGGATCCATCCCGTCTGGGGTGTGCAGTTCCACCCCGAGTCCCTCTTTTCCCAGGGCGGTCCGGAGCTACTGGAGAACTTCCTCCGGCTCTGACGCTGCGGGAGCCTACGGGGGTGGAGGCGAAGAAATCCGGCCTCCTTCCTTGCCCCCTCTGGGCACCCTTTCTACCTTTACTGGCGTGAAAATTGCAAGCGAACTCCGTCCTTTCGGCGCCGGATGGCGTCCATGAGCGGCCGCGTTCTGGGCATTGTTCCCGCTCGGCTCGCCTCTACCCGTCTCCCCAACAAGCCCCTCTACCCTCTCCTGGGTCGCCCTCTCATCGAATGGGTGTGGCGCAGGGTGGAGGAGATGACCGTGCTGGACGAGGCGGTGGTGGCCACGGATTCCCAGGAGGTGGCGGAGGTCTGCCGGGCCATGTCGGCCCCGGTGGAGCTCACCTCACCGGATCATCCCTCCGGGACGGACCGGGTGGCGGAGGTGGCCCGGAGGGAGGCCTACGGGGGCTTCCAGGTCGTGGCCAACATCCAGGGAGACGAGCCTTTGCTGAAGGAGCGACACCTGAAGGCGGCCATCGACCTGGTTCGGGAGGAGGGTTGGGACATCGGCACCTGCGCCACCCCGGTCCTGAGCCTGGAGGCTCGGAAGGATCCGGCCGTGGTGAAGGTGGTCCGGGCCCAGTCCGGGCGAGCCCTCTACTTCTCCCGCTCTCCCATCCCCTACAAGCGGGACGAGAAGCCCACCACCGAAGAGTTGAGCCGTGATCCCTTCCTCCGGCATATCGGCATCTACGCCTATACGCCGGAAGCTCTGGAGAACTGGGTGGCCATGGTCCCCTCGGGTCTGGAGAAGCTGGAGATGCTGGAGCAGCTCCGGCCCCTGGAGGCCGGGCTCCGGATCGGGGTGGCTGTGGTGGGAGCCGCAGATCCCGGGGTGGACACCCCGGCCGATGCCGTGCGGATGGAGGAGCGGCTCCTGGAATTGTCCGGGACTCACCATGTGAAGAGCAGGTCATGACGGATTCCGAGAACACGACACCGACCAAGTACATCTTCGTCACCGGAGGAGTCGTCTCCTCCCTGGGCAAGGGAATCGCCGCGGCCTCCCTGGCCCGGCTCCTGAAGGACCGGGGCCTTCGGGTGACCCTCCAGAAATTCGATCCCTACATCAACGTGGATCCCGGTACCCTTTCTCCTTTCCAGCACGGGGAGGTGTTCGTCACCGACGACGGGGCCGAGACGGATCTGGATCTGGGCCACTACGAGCGGTTCCTGGACCAATCGTTGAGCCAGGCCAACAACATCACCACGGGGAGGGTCTACCAGAGTGTCATCGAGAAGGAGCGCCGGGGAGACTTCCTGGGCTCCACGGTCCAGGTGATTCCCCACATCACCGACGAGATCAAGGAGGGGATCTCCCGCCTGGGACCGGACAACGACGTGGTCATCACCGAGATCGGCGGGACGGTGGGAGATATCGAGAGCCTGCCGTTCCTGGAGGCCATCCGGCAGTTCCGCCAGGAGGTGGGGCCGGGCAACTCCCTGGTCATTCACCTCACTCTGGTGCCCTACATCGCGGCGGCGGGGGAGCTGAAGACGAAGCCCACCCAGCACTCGGTCCGGGAGCTCATGGAGATCGGGATCCAACCCGATGTGCTGATCTGTCGGACGGAGCACAACCTGGACGAGGACATCCGGCGCAAGATCGCCCTCTTCACGAACGTTCACCTGAACGGAGTCATCCAGGCCCAGGATGTGGACACCATCTACGCCGTGCCCCTGGAGCTGCGGCGTCAGAAGCTGGACGACTTCGTGGTGGGCCGTCTGGGGCTGGAGGCCGGCCCTCCGGACCTGGGCACCTGGAGGGGAATGGTGGAGCGCATCCGCTCTCCCTCCAGCGGACCCGTGCGCGTGGCCGTGGTGGGGAAGTACACGGATCTGGTGGACTCCTACAAGTCCATCCAGCAGGCTCTGATCCACGGGGGAATCGCCAACGACGTGGGAGTGGAGGTGGACTGGATCTCCAGCGAGGATTTCGAGCGGGGAGAAGACCTGTCGGAGCTGGACAGCCATGACGGGATCCTCATCCCCGGGGGCTTCGGACCTCGAGGGGTGGAGGGCATGCTGGAGGCCATCCGCCATGCCCGGGAGGAGGGCATTCCCTTCTTCGGCATCTGTCTCGGACTCCAGTGTGCGGTCATCGAGTTCGCCCGGAACGTGGTGGGGTTGACCTACTCCCACTCCTTCGAGTTCAACCACGAGTCCCCCCATCCTGTGATCTGCCTGATGGACTCCCAGCTCCAGGTGACCACCAAGGGGGGAACCATGCGCCTGGGGGCCTATCCGGCCCGGCTGGTGGACGGGTCCAGGGTCCGTGAGATCTACGGCGTGGGGGAGATCAGCGAACGGCACCGCCATCGCTACGAGTTCAACAACGAGTATCGGGGACCCTTCCGGGAGCACGGGATGGTCTTCAGCGGCCTGTCTCCCGACGAGCAGCTGGTGGAGATGATCGAGCTGCCGGACCATCCATGGTTCGTGGGCTGCCAGTTCCATCCGGAGCTGAAGAGTCGTCCCACCCGCCCCCACCCCCTCTTCGCCTCCTTCGTCCAGGCGGCGGCCCGACACGGCGGACATCTGGACAGCCAGCAAGAGGCCCTCATGGGCGCTGGAAGCTGAGCCGGGGCCACCGCCCGGAGACCAGGGAACGATCCCCGAGGAATGCGCGGAAAGGAACCATGTTCGAACGCTTCACCCTAATGGCAGGGCCCTGCGTGTTGGAAGACGACTCCCTGAACCTGGACGTGGGCCGGGCCCTGGCACGCATGGCCCGGGAGCTCCAGCTGCCCGTCGTCTTCAAGGCCTCCTACGACAAGGCCAACCGCTCCAGGGTGGATTCCCCCCGGGGTCCGGGCCTGGTGGAGGGCCTGAAGCGTCTGGCCCGGGTCAAGGAGGAGACGGGGCTTCCCCTGATCACGGACATCCACGAGCCCTCCCACGCCGCTCAGGCCGGCGAGGTAGTGGATGTGCTCCAGGTTCCGGCGTTCCTCTGCCGTCAGACCGATCTCCTGGTGGCGGCGGGGAAGACGGGAAAGCCCGTGAGCATCAAGAAGGGACAGTGGATGGCGCCCCGGGAGATGGCTCACGCCGTGGACAAGGCCAGGGAGGGAGGATCACCGGAGGTGGTGGTGACGGAGCGGGGGACCTTTTTCGGCTACGGCAACCTGGTGGTGGACATGCGCTCGTTCCGGGAAATCCGGGAGGCGGTGGGGGTGGGGGTGATCTTCGACGGAACCCACTCCGTCCAGCGTCCCGGAGCAGCGGAGGGATCCAGCGGAGGAGACCCGGAACACATCCCCGCCCTGGTGATGGCCGCCGTGGCGGCGGGCTGCGACGGCCTCTTCCTGGAAACCCACCCGGATCCGCCCCGGGCTCCGTCGGACAGCACGAACATGCTGCCCCTGGAACGCCTTCGGCCCCTCCTGGAGCGGGTGTTGGCCGTCCGGGCCGCGGTGGCGGCCCGGGAGGGAACGGTCCCGGTGGGAGGTGGGCCATGACGGCGGCTGTGGCGCCCCTTTCTCCGGAGCTGGCCAATAAGATCCGGCTTGTGGTGCTGGACGTGGACGGAGTTCTCTCCGACGGGGCCATCTACGTCGGGGCCCTTCCCGACGGAGAGAGCGTGGAGCTGAAGCGGTTCCATATCCAGGACGGCATCGGGGTCCGGCTCCTCCAGGAGGCGGGCCTGCAGGTGGCTGTGGTGTCCGGACGGGTGTCCCGGGCCACGGAGATCCGGGCCCGGGAGCTGGGCATCGAGGAGTGTCACCAGAACGCCGGGGCCCAGAAGGTGCCGGTGATCCGGGATCTCCACCGCCGCCTGGGAGTGGGCTGGGAGGAGACGGCCATGCTGGGAGACGATCTCCCTGACATGGCGGTCCTGAAGAAGGTGGGTCTCCCGGCCGTGGTGGCCGATGCCACCTCCGAGGTTCGACGTGTGGCCCTCTGGCAGAGCAGTCGACCCGGGGGACACGGGGCCGTGCGGGAGTTCTGCGAGGCCCTGCTCAGAGCCCGGGATCAGTGGGAGGAGCTGGTAGGGAGCTATGTGAAAGAGAGGGAGGGGGATGACCGGGGATAGGGAGGATCGGGAGGATCGGGAGGGGAGGATCCTCTCCGAGGGCCGGCGGGTCCTGGATGTGGAGGGGGAGGCGGTGCTGGCCCTGAGTCGCCGTCTGGGTCCGGACTTCGTCGCGGCCGTGGATCTCCTGGCCCGGGCCTCGGGTCGGGTGATCGTGGCGGGGATCGGGAAGAGCGGCATCATCGGCCGGAAGCTGGCTGCCACCCTCACCTCCACGGGGACGCCGGCCACCTACCTGCACCCGGTGGAAGGGCTGCATGGGGACCTGGGGATCGTGAGACGGGACGACGTGGCCATCCTGGTGTCCAAGAGCGGGGCCACGGAGGAGCTCTCGGGCCTCATCGACTACCTGGTGCGGCTGGGCATACCCATCCTGGCCCTGACCTCGGTGGTGGACTCGGCCCTGGGACGGGCGGCCACCGTGACCCTGGACTGCTCCGTGGACGAGGAGGCCTGTCCCATGGACCTGGCCCCCACCACGTCCACAACGGCGACCCTGGCCATGGGGGACGCCCTGGCCGTGGTCCTCCTGGAGCAGAAGGGCTTTCGGCTCGAAGACTTCGCCCGCCTCCACCCGGGAGGGGCCCTGGGGCGGAAGCTGACCCTCCGGGTGGAGGACGTCATGGTGGCCGACGAGTACCCGTCTCTGGGAACGGGGGTCCGGATGCAGGATTGCATCGTTCCCCTGGCGGAGATGCGGGGGACCGTACCCATCGTGGACGAGGAACGCCGGGTGGTGGGGGTGGTCACCGCCGGCGATCTGACCCGACTCATGGAGCGGGGTGGGGACTTCCTCCGGGTTCCCGTGACGGAGGTCATGACCGGGACGCCCAAGGTGGCCCACCTGGGGGAGCTGGGCTCCGCGGCAGTTCACCGCATGGAGACCCACGGCGTCATGGCCCTGCCGGTGGTGGATGAGGAGAGACGTCTTCACGGCATCGTGCATCTTCATGATCTTATGCGGTCCGGCGTGGTATAAGAGCCCCGAGAGGATGATGCGATCGTTCCCGATTTTCCTGGCTTTGCTCCTGGTGGGCTGCGGAGAGGAGAACACCACTCCGGTGGCTTCTCCGGAGCTCCTGGAGACGGGTGCGGACCTGGTGAGCATCGGTCTGCAGGAGAACATCACGTCGGAGGGGATCCGGGAGGCGACCATCCAGGCGGATACGGCGTTCTACTACCAGGACTCCACCGTCTACCACCTCCGGAACCTGACCCTGGTGGTCTACAACGAGGCCGGAGCCGAGCGGGCCCGGGTGACGGCCGAACGAGGACGGATGAGGATCGACACCGACGAGCTCGTGGCCCGGGGCGACGTGGTCCTGACCATCGAGGGCCAGTCCGGGAGGCAAACCGGTGGGGCCGGCCGGCAGGAGGGAGCGATTCCCCGGCGGCGAATCGAGACCGAGGAGTTGAACTACGACCCCAATGGAGACCGGATCTGGAGCGATTCCTCCACCGTCATGTACGAGGCTGGAACGGTGATGCGGGGCAAGTCCTTCGAGTCGGATCTGGACTTCCGCCGACCCGAGGTCCGGGACGGAAGCATCATCAACACCGGGGACACCACCCCTCCCCCTCCGGCGGATTCCGGTGGGGGCGGGCAGGAAGGGTCTTCCGGACCGGATCCGGGTCCCGGCCCCGAAGGACCGGGGGGCTGATGGCGGTTCTGCTCTCCCCCGCCGGGTCCCCGAAGGAGCGGACCCTGGCCCCGGGCCTTCCCGAGCTGACGACCCTCCTGATCTTGCTGGGGGCGCTGGTCTTTCTGCTGCCGGCACCCCTGGAGGCCCAGGTGCAGGGTTCCTGTGACGTGCCCCACTTCGACAAGCTGTCGGTCCTCACCTTGAGCAACGGGAGTCGTATCACCTACTTCAACGGGCCCGTCATCCGCTGCAGGGGGGGCACCCGGATCCAGGCCGACAGCGCGGTGGTCTTCGAGGCCACGAACTACACCCAGCTCTTCCGGAACGTGGTTTTCTCCGATGAGACCAGTCGCCTTACCGCCCGGGAGGCCCGGTACTTCGACACGGAGCGGAGGCTCAAGGCCTGGGGCGAGGCCGTACTCCGGGACCTGGAAGACGGCTCGGTGATCCGGGGGGACACCATGGTCCTCCTGGGCTCCACCCCCCAGCGGCCCGATGATCAGCTCACCGTCACCGGAGAACGCCCTCGGGCCACGCTGTATCCGGCCCTCCAGCCCCTGCCCCCGGACTCCGGCGAGGCCCGGGGAACGGAGGGGGCTCAGGTCCAGCTTCCGGACTCGGTGGCGGCCGCGGCGGATACCACGGGGCCGGAGCCGCCGGTCCAGGCCCCGGATTCGGTGGCTGCTGTGGAGGATTCCGTGGCCCCGGCCCGGGAGGTGAGGCCCACACCGCCTCCGGACCCGGAGGAGAGGACGCCCTACGAGATCGATGCCCGGCGCATCTTCCTGGAGGGCTCCCGCTACTTCCGGGCCACCGGCCAGGTGAACATCACCCGGGATTCCCTCCAGGCCCGGGCGGACTCGGTGGAGTACGACGAATCCGTGGGCTCCCTCTTCCTGGCCCGGAAGGCCCGTGTGCATACGGCCTCCTACGACCTCACGGGCGAGACCATCCGGCTGGACATCCCCCGGGACGAGGTCCGAGAGGTCCTGGCCCGGGACGAGGCCGTGCTGGAGGGGGAGGACTTGACCCTTCTGGCCCCCACGATTCGCCTTTTTCTCACGGAGGGAGCCCTGGAGCGGCTGGTGGCCGTGGACGAGACCGACTCCCTGGCTGCTGGAGACACGGCCGCGGCTCAGATCTCGGCCTTCCCCGGGGAATTCCTGGCTGGAGGCCGGCCCCATCCCGTGGCGTTGGCCATGGGCCTGGAGAGCTTCCCGTCCCGGCCCTACGTCTCGGCCCAGGATTTCCTCCTCTGGGCCGACTCCGTGGAGGTCCTGGCTCCCGGGGAGTCCCTGGACCGGCTCCGGGCCGTGGGACGGGCCCGGGGAGAGACCCTGGCCCGAGATTCCCTGAACACGCTGGACACCCCGGAGCTCATCCGGCGGGACTGGCTCGAGGGAGATACCATCGTGGCCATCTTCACCCGGGTTCCGGACTCGGCCCGGGCCTCCGATTCCCTCCGGGCCCTGCCGGCGGACCAGCCGGCCGACTCCCTCCCCGCCACGCCTGCGGTCGCCAGCGACTCCACGGAGACGGAGTACCGACTGGAGCGCCTCATCGCCAAGGCCCAGGCCCGCAGCCTGTACCGTCTGACGCCCTCGGACTCGACGCTGGTCGAAGAGAAGCGTATGGCCGTGCACTACGTTACGGCGGATCAGATCACCATCCTCATGGAGGAGGGAGAGGTGCAGGAGATGGAGGTCCAGGGATCCACCACCGGGATCCACCTGGAACCCCTGCCCGCCTCCGAGACGCCCCCGGACACCACCGGGGCCGGCGCAGGGTCTCCGGCGGATTCCACCGGGGTGCTCCCGGACTCCATCCGGACGCCTCCGGATACCACGGCGGTTCCGCCGGACACCACCATGGTTCCGCCGGATACTACCAGGGTCCCGCCCGGGGCCGGAGCCCCTCCCACGGGCAAGAGGGGTGTGGATCGTGGAAGCCCGGGAAGGGGGGGGCGGTGAAGACCCGCCAGGAGCTGCTTCAGTACCTGATTCGCCTGGAAGCCCACGATATCTCCGTGGCCGTAGCTCTCCAGGAGCTCCTTCGCCGTGCGGATGAGGAGGGGCGGGTGGATCGGGGGGTGTGGGTGGCGTCCGTCCGGGAGGCCTTCGGCCAGCTTCGCTCCCGGGGCGACGGGGGTCGCCTGACCCGTCGGTTCGGGGAGGAGGAGGCCCTGAGTCAGTATCTCCGGGAACAGGTGCTGGTCCGTCTCCAGGAGGCGGGGATCGCCTATCCGGAGCCGGAAGACCAGGCCTGGCAGTCCCTGGTGGTGAATCCGGAGCTATGGGGAGCCATCGCGGCGAACCGGGAGACCTTTCTGGAGGAGGTGGACGCCACGCTGCAGACCCTCCAGAGGCGTGGGCCCGGGGGGGAGGAGCCCGGCGCTGAGTCGGAAACGGCCCTGGAAGCAGGGGGCAGCCGGCTTCAAGCCGAAGGGCTCACGAAGATCTACCGGAAACGGAAGGTGGTGAACGACGTGGCCATCTCCGTCCGGCAGGGGGAAATCGTGGGGTTGCTGGGCCCGAACGGGGCCGGGAAGACCACGACCTTCTACATGATCGTGGGGCTCATTCCCCCCAACGAGGGAAGGGTCTTCCTGGACGACAGGGAGCTCACCGATGTGCCCATGTACCAGCGGGCCCGGATGGGGGTGGGCTATCTGGCCCAGGAGCCTTCGGTCTTCCGGAAGCTGACGGTGGAGGAGAACGTCCTGGCCATCCTGGAGACCCTGGATCTGCCGAAATCGGAGCGGAAGGCCCGGTTGGAGGAGTTGCTCAACGAGCTCTCCATCGCCCACCTTCGGGACAACAAGGCCTACTCCCTGTCCGGCGGTGAGCGGCGGCGCCTGGAAATCACCCGGGCCCTGGTCCAGCAGCCCAAGTTCATGCTCCTGGACGAGCCCTTCGCCGGGATCGACCCCATCGCGGTGAATGATATCCAGCAGATCGTCCACGGGCTGAAACACCGGGAGATCGGGGCCGTCATCTCCGACCACAACGTGGAGCAGACCCTGGAGATCGTGGATCGGGCCTACATCATGTACGAAGGCCGCATCCGGGTCAGCGGAACGGTGTCCGAGCTGGTCTGGAACGATGAAGTGGCCGAGATCTACTTCGGACCCACTCTCACGGAGAAGATGCGGGGTCGTTACGGGAGGCCGGTGAGCCAGGTATGAGCAACTTCAACACCCGACTCGTCCAGAGCGCCCAGCTCCGGCAGGAGATGAAGATCAACCCACGCCTGTATCAGGCGATGGAGTTGCTCTACATGCCCCTCCTGGACCTGCAACAGCACCTGAAGCAGGAGCTGACGGAGAACCCCTTCCTGGAGATGATGGAGTCGGAGATCGAGGAAGAGGTGGAGCTGGACGAGGAGGGCAAGGAGGAGCTGGACGACGAGATCGACTGGGAGGAGATCCTCCTGGACGGCTTCGACGCCGGGGGCCGGAAACAGCAGTACGAACAGAAGGAGTACTTCCAGCCCACTCCCGTGGAGAAGGACGACCTCCAGGATTTTCTCCTGGAGCAGCTCCACTACCTGGACCTCCCGGAGCGGCAAATCCGCCTGGGAGAGGAAATCATCGGGAACATCAGCGATGACGGGGGACTGTCCTGCTCCCTGGAGGAGGTCCTGGCAGGGGCCAACCAGTGGCTGGAAGAGGTCCGGGAGGTGGCGGTGGAGCGAGCCCGTCACATTGAGGACGAAGAGGAGCGGGAGGCGGAGTTGGCGGAGATTCAGGAGCTCTTCGCTCCCTACGAGATGGCGGAGGTGGAGGCCATGCTGGAGCAAGTCCAGGCCTTCGACCCCCCGGGGGTGGGCGCCAGAGACCTCCAGGAGTCCATCCTCATCCAGCTCCGACGGAAGGAGATGGGAGACAGCCTTTCGGCGGCCCTGGTGGAGGAGCACTTCACCGATCTCATCAACCACCGGTGGGCCGAGATCGCCAAGGCCCGGGGCATCAGTCCCCGGGAGGTCCAGGATGCCGCCGACGAGATCGCCAAGCTGGACCCCAAGCCCGGGCTGCAGCACTCCACGGATCCGGAGCGTTACGTGATACCGGATCTCATCGTGGAGAAGATCGACGGGGAGTACATGGTCTTCGCCAACGACACGAATCTCCCCCGCCTCCGACTCTCCCGGGCCTACCGGGAGGTGGCCCAGGACAAGAACAAGTTCAAGGGAGAGAACAAGGAGTTCATCTCTTCCAAGCTCAACTCCGCCAACTGGATGATCCAGGCCATCGAGCAGCGCCGCCAGACCATGCTGAAGGTCATGAGCTTCATCGTGGATCGGCAGCGGGGGTTCTTCGAGAAGGGGGTACAGCACCTCCGTCCCCTGACCCTCCGGGAGGTGGCGGAGCACATCGAGATGCACGAATCCACGGTGTCACGGGTGACGAACGAGAAGTACGTCCAGACCCCCCGGGGGGTCTACTCCCTGAAGTTCTTCTTCTCCAGCGGCCTGTCCACCACCTCCGGCGAGGATATCTCGGCCCGGGGCGTGAAGGCCAAGATGCAGGCTCTGGTGAACCAGGAGGATCCCCAGAAGCCTCTCACGGACCAGGCCATCGTGGACCTCCTGAAGTCCGAGGGGGTGAAGATCGCCCGACGCACGGTAGCCAAGTACAGGGACCAGCTGGGCATTCTCCCGGCCCGGATGCGGAAGCGGGTATAAGCCTCCCAGGCGAGCCACACTTCAACCCGAGGCGGCTCGAGTCATGAAACCCCTTGAAGCGGCCCAGACCCTGACCCCGGAGATCCGCCGGGACTTCGCCCTGGTGGTTCCGGCCTTCAACGAAGCCCCGGTGATACCCGAGCTGGTGCGAAGCCTGCGGGAGGCCTGGGAGGGCTACGATTTGCAGGGTGAGGTTCTCCTGGTGGACGACGGGTCCTCGGACGGCACGGCGGAGCTGGCCGAGAGGGAAGGGGAGGGCTGGAGCCAGCTCCGGGTCCTCCGGCACCGGGTGAACCTGGGGAAGACCGAGGCCCTGGTGACCGCCGCCGAGGCCACGGACCGGCAGTACCTGGTCCTCTTCGACGCCGACCTCCAGCACCGCCCCGAGGAGATCCCCCGCTTCCTGGCCAAGCTGCAGGAGGGCTGGGACGTGGTTACGGGCCGGAAGGTGGGAGAATACGACAAACCGGTGGTGTCAGCGGTCTACAACTGGATGAGCCGGAAGATCTTCCGGGTCCCCGTCTCGGACCTGAATTCCATGAAGGCCTTTCGGCGTTGTGTGGTGGAGGAGCTTCCCCTTCGGCATGACTGGCACCGGTTCTTCGTGGTCCTGGCTCACGCCCGGGGCTACTCGGTGACGGAGATCGACATCCGTCTCTATCCCCGGGTGGCCGGGCAGTCGAAGTACTCGGGACGGTTCCGGATCGTGGTGGGCCTCATGGATCTCCTCTCCGTGTGGTTCCTTCTCCTCTTCTCCCGGAAGCCCCTTCTCCTCTTCGGCTTCTCGGGCTTCGTCCTCATCCTCCTGGGCCTGGGAGTCGGGGCCGTGGCCTTCTACCTGCGATTCGTGGAGGGGACGGGATTCCGCCCTCTCCTCTATCTGGTGGTCCTGCTGGAGACCGTAGGGTTCCTCCTGGTGGGCGTGGGGCTCATGGCGGAGATGATCGCCCAGCTCCACCACGAGGTGGATGTCCTCCGCCGGCGGTCGGAGTAGGCTAGGCGCATGGGAAGGGAGAGACCCCGCATCCTGGTGACCGTGGGAACCCGGCCGGAGGCCATCAAGATGGCTCCGGTCCTGGAGGCCCTCCGGCGCCGGGACGCCCTTCTGGAGAGCCGTCTGGCCCTCACCGGCCAGCACACGGACATGGTGGACCAGGTCCTGGATGCCTTCCGTCTGGTGCCGGATTACGACCTGGACATCATGCGGCCGGGCCAGACCCTCTACGATGTGGCCCATGAGTGTCTGGACGGCTTGAACGAGGTGTTGACCGACTTCCGACCCCACGTGGTCCTGGTCCAGGGGGACACGGCCTCGGTGTTCTTCAGCTCCCTGGTGGGTTTCTTCGAGAAAACCCGGGTGGGGCACGTGGAAGCGGGTCTTCGAAGCGGAAACAAGTGGGCCCCGTTTCCGGAAGAGGTTTTCCGCCGCCTGGCCGATGTCCTCACCGACTTCTACTTCGCTCCCACGTCCCGAGCCCGGGCGAACCTTCTCCGGGAGGGGGTGCCGTCCCGGAGCATCCACGTCACGGGCAACACCGTGGTGGACGCTCTCCTGGACACGGCCCGCCGGGGTGAGGCTCCCCAGGAGCCCCGCTTGCGGAGGGTCCTGGATCGGGACGGGCCCCTGGTCCTGCTCACGGCCCATCGCCGGGAGTCCTTTGGAGAGCCTCTCCGTCGGGTTTTCCAGGCCGTCCTGGAGCTCGTGGATAGGCGGGAGGACGTGGAGGTCCTCTACCCCGTCCACCCCAACCCTCGGGTCCGGGAACCGGCCATGGAGATGCTCTCGGGTCACCCCCGGGTCCACCTCACCGAGCCTCTGGGGTATGGGGACCTGGTTCCGGTCCTGGCCCGGGCCTCACTGGTCCTCACCGACTCCGGGGGCATCCAGGAAGAGGCTCCCACCTTCGGGGCCCGGGTCCTGGTCCTTCGGGAGGTCACGGAGAGACCGGAGGGGGTGGAGGCGGGTGTGGCCCGTCTGGTGGGCACGGATTCCGGGTTGATCGTGAGGGGAGCCCTGGAGGTCCTTCGGGAAAGGGACGAGAGGGGAGGAGGATCCGGGGACCGGAACGGGCCCCCTGGACCCGACTCCCAGAACCCCTACGGAGACGGGAGGGCAGGGGAGCGTATCGCCGACATCCTTCTGGCCTCTCTCACGGATCGGCCTCGGGAGACCATGGACTGGCAGGGCCCGTGAACATCCTGGTCCACTGCATCTACTTCCCCCCGGAAGTGGGTGGGCTGGAGAGCCACGTCTACTACCTCTGCCGGGCCCTGGTGGAGATGGGGCACACCGTCCGGGTGGTCACCTCCCGCTCCCTTCCCCATGTACCGGAGCGGGAGGAGATGGACGGGATCCAGGTGTGGCGGACCTGGTTCCCCTCCCGAAGACCCCTGGGGTGGGCGGCCCATGCCCTGGGCTCTCTGGGTCTCACCCGGAAGCTGGCCCGGGACTCCCACGTCCTCCACGCCCAGACCTTTGCCTCCGTGGTCCCGGTGGCTCTGGCCCGGAGAGGGTTGGGCGTGCCCATGGTGGCCACCTTCCATACCTCCCATTTTCTCATGCGGGCCCGCAAGCCCCTGTGGAGGCCGGTCCTCGGGTCCCTGGTCCGGGCCCCGGACCATGCCCTGGCAGCCAGCGGGGAGATCGCCCGGGTGGCCCAGGATCTCGCCCCGGGCACCCGGGTGGAGGCCCTGACGAACGGGGTGGAGACCAGCTTCTTCCGTCGGGTCCGACCGAGTCTCCCGGAGGGTTCGGGGCCTCGGATCCTGGTCCCGCGGCGCCTGTTCCCGAAGAACGGAGTAGAGTACTTCGTCCGGGCCATGCCCCGGATCCTGGAGGAGATGGAGGTGGAGGGCGTCCTGGTGGGGGACGGCCCGGAGAGGGAGCGTCTGGAGGCCCTGGCCCGGGACCTTGGGGTGGAGGACCATCTTCGCTTCCTGGGAAGGAGGGCCCACGACGAGATGCCCGGATTGTTGAGCTCCGGCTCCCTGGCCATAGTACCCTCCCTCATGGAGGCCACTTCGGTGGCGGCTCTGGAGGCCATGGCCTGTCAGCTCCCGGTGGCGGCGTCCCGGGTGGGTGGCTTGCCGGAGATCGTGGACGAGACGGTGGGAGCCCTCTTCCGACCCGGGGACCCGGAGGACCTGGCGGCCACCGTGCTGCGCCTTCTCCGGGAAGAAGACCTCCCGGCCATGGGGATCCGGGCCCGGGAGCGGGTGGTGGAGCGCTGGAGCAACGCTCGGCTGGCCGAGCGTCATCTGGAGATCTACAGGGACCTTATGGACACGGGGGCGTGATGGTCAGGAAGAGCGACGGACCAGAGGAGGCTGCGGGTTCCGGGGACACCGGAGGCGGTGGAGGCTCGGAGGCCGGACAGGGCAGGGGACTGCAGGGATGGACCGTGGCTCTGATCTACGGGGCTGTGACACTCCTCCTCTTCCGGACGTTCGTCTTCTCCGGAGACATGCTCCTGGGCCAGGATACCCTCTCCCTGGGGTATGTGGCCCGGGAATTCTTCGCCCAGGCCCTCCGGGGAGGCACCTTTCCCTTCTGGAACCCCATCATCCTGGGAGGAACCCCCTTTCTGGACTCCCTGGCCGGGGGGGATTCCCTCTATCCCACCTCTCTCCTCCTGGTGCTCATGGAACCCTACCGGGCCCTGGGGTGGAAGCTGGTGATCCACGTCTTCCTGGCCGGGCTCTTCATGTTCGGCTGGATCCGGGCCCTGGGGCGTTCCCCCTCCGCTGCCTTTCTGGCAGGCCTGGCCTACCTGCTGGCGCCCTTCATGGTGACCCTGGTCTTTCCCGGCCACGACGGGAAGCTCTTCGTCACGGCCCTCACCCCGGCCCTGTTCTGGGCCACGGAAGCGGCCCTTCGCCGGGGACGGCTCCTGGCCTTCGCCGGGATGGCCCTGGTCATCGCCCTGGTCATCCTCACCACCCACTTCCAGCAGGCCTACTTCCTCTTTGGCGCCGCGGGCGTATACGCCCTGGTTCGGGTCATCCTCCTGTGGCGCCGGGCTGGTGTGGCTCCTCCTCGGGCCCTGGGCCGGTTCAGCCTATTCCTGGGGTTCTCGCTCCTGGGGGCCGGCGTGGCGGGTGTCCAGCTCCTGCCGGCGGTGGATTACGTGACGGAGTTCTCCCGGCGGACGGCCACCACCACCGAGGCTACCAGGGAGACCGGGGTGGCGTACTCTTCCTCCTGGTCCCTGCACCCCGAGGAGGTGGCTTCCCTGGTGGTACCGGAGTTCGTGGGAAACAGCGCCGGCGGGGCTCCCTGGGCGGAGAACACCTACTGGGGCCGGAACCCCTTCAAGCTCAACCACGAATACGCCGGTCTGGTGGTTCTCCTCCTGGCCCTGGCCTCCTTCCTGGGGGCACCGGGGAAAGGGGTGCGCTACACCCTGGTGGGCATCGGGGGCGTGGCCCTCCTCTATGCTCTGGGGAGCCACACCCCGGTGTGGCGCCTCTTCTACGAGGTGGTGCCCGGCATCTCCCTGTTCCGGGCCCCGTCCATCGCCGCCTTCCTCTTCGGCTTCGCCGCCGTCACCCTCATGGCCTTCGGCGTGGACCGGGTGCTGGCCCGATGGGAACAGGCCGGGGAGGCGGAGGGTGATTCCAGTAGAATACGAGATGACCGAACCTTATTGATTGTCCTGTCATCAGTTACGGGAGTTCTCCTCTTGGGGGCAATCCTGGCCTCCAGCGGGACCCTGATCTCTCTCTGGTCCTCTCTCCTGTACCGGGGGATGGAGCCCGGGAAGGCCCAGGCCCTGGCTGCGGCCCAGCCCTTCATCAGCCGCGGCTTCTTCGTGGCCGCCCTCCTGGCCGGCTGTCTCACCGGGCTCGTGTGGGCCCTCGGTCGGGGCCTGCTCAGTCGAACGGTCTGGGTGGGAGGTGTGGCCGTGCTGGTGGTTCTGGATCTTGCCCGGGTAAACGATCCCTTCATCCAGACCCTGGACTTCCAGCGCTGGGCCGCCCCGGATCCCAACATCCAATACCTGCAGGAGCGGCAGGAGGAAGAGCCCCCGTTCCGGCTCTTGGCCATGGGAGGGCAGACGGGACAGGACGTGAAACCCGGGATGTACGGCCTGGAGCTGGCCGCCGGCCACCATCCCAACGACCTGGCCCGCTACCGGGAGCTCATCGGTATGGTAGGGAGCGGAGCTCCCCGGAACTTCTTCGTTGAGGAGGAGGGTGGGGTGGGACTTCGCATGCCTCTTCTCTCCATCCTGAACGTCCGGTACGTGCTTTGGCCGGTGCGTCAGTTCGGGGGGCTGCCCCAGGGGGAGGTGGTCATGGCCACGACCCTGGGTGACGGGAGCCCCTACGAGGCCGTCTACGAGATCCCCACCCTGCCCAGGGCCCGTCTGGTGGGTCGGGCCGTGGTGCTGCCGGACGAGGAGAGCGTGCCCTACCTGCTGTCGGAGGAATTCCGGCCCGGTGAGGAGGTGGTCCTGTCCCAGGCACCCCCGGTAGCGCTGCCCGGGGAACCGGTTCAGGGCGACGTGGAGTGGTTGGAGAAGGGCCTGAACACCCTGCGCCTCCGGGTGGACAGCCCGGAGCCGGCCCTCCTGGTCCTGGCAGAGAACTGGTACCCGGCCTGGGAGGCCCGGGTGGGAGGGAAAGAGACGCCGGTTCTTCGGGCCAACCACATCCTTCGGGCCGTTCCCGTGCCCGCCGGAGAGCATGAAGTGGAGGTCTACTACGACGCCGGCCGCTACGGGTTGCCCCTGGCCCTGAGCCTCCTGTCCCTCCTGGTCCTGGGAATCCTGGCAGGCTTCGGTCTCCGGCGCTCCGGGGGCTCGGAGCCGGGGGAGACGGTCTGACCCGTGACGGAGCCTCCGGCCGGTTCCCGGACGTCCCGTATCCGGCGTCTCCTGGTTCTGACTCTCCAACTCCTGGTCACCGGGCTCGTGACCTGGTTCATCCTTCGGGTCGTGGGCCTGAGTGTGGAGGAGTTGGGGCGATTGGACGTGTCGGTCCTGGACCTGCGCTGGGGGGGGCTCGCCCTGGCTTCCCTCCTCCTCCTTCTCGCCTATCTCTACAGCGCTGCCCTCTGGGGTGTGATGGTCCGTGAGTTGGGAGGACCCAGGATCGGCCTGGTTCCGGCCCTCCGGATCTTCTTCACCGGCAACCTGGGGCGTTACCTCCCGGGGAAGGTCTGGCAAGTGGCGGGGGTGGCCTATCTGGCTCGAGGCCAGGGGGTGACGCCGGCCACCGCCACGGGATCGGCACTGCTGGGTCAGGCTTTCTCCCTGGCCGGTGCCACGGTGGTGGGTCTGGGAGTGTTCCTGGGCGAGGGCGGCTGGGGCCCGGAGATGGGAGGAGGATGGACTGCCATGGTTCTGCTGGGCCTGGTGATCGTCCTCACTATGCCCGGGATCCTGAAGCCCCTTCTGGGCCTCTGGTTTCGACTCCTGCAGGGGAAGATCCCTTCCGGATTCCGACCGGATCAGGTGTTCGGGGTCCGGTGGGTTCTCCTCTATGTCCCGGGTTGGGTTCTTCAGGGTGCGGCCTTCTGGATCCTGGCCCGGAGCCTGGGGATGGCGTTGACGGCCACCACGGGCCTGTCCGTCTATCCTGCGGCGTATGTTCTGGGGTACGTCATGGTCTTTGCCCCGGCGGGAATCGGGGTCCGGGAGGGGTTTCTTATCGTCCTGCTTGAGCCGATCTTGGGGGCCGGTGGAGCGGTTTTGGCTGTCGTGGCGAGGATCTGGACCACCATCCTGGAGTTGATCCCAGCCCTGGTGCTGGCCGGGGGATACGCCGACTTCCCAGGCCGGAGAGAGGGAGAAGACATCGGTGAGTGAGCCGCGGGTCCTGGTGGTCATGCCCACGTACAATGAGCGGGAGAACCTGCTCCGGGTCGTGCCCCTGGTGGTGGAGAGCCATCCAGCCGTGGAAATCCTGGTGGTGGACGACGCCTCCCCCGATGGCACGGGAGCCCTGGCCGAGGATCTGGCCCGGGAGGAGCCCAGGATCCACGTTCTGCACCGGGAAGGGAAGGGAGGGTTGGGGGGAGCCTACATCGCAGGGTTCCAGTGGGGTCTGGCCAGGGACTACGATCTCTTCTTCGAGATGGACGCGGACCTCTCCCATCCGCCGGATCGAATCCCGGACATGATCGACGAGGCCAGAAGCCACCCGGTGGTGATAGGATCCCGCTACGTGGACCGCCGGGTGAATGTGGTAAACTGGCCCATCACACGTCTCATCATCAGCGTCTTCGGCAGCATCTATGCCCGGGTCATCACCCGTCTGCCCGTCATGGACGCCACAGGAGGGTTCAACTGCTGGCACCGAGAGGTCCTGGAGGCGGTGAAGCTGGAACGGATCCGGTCCAACGGCTACGCCTTCCAGATCGAGCTGAAGCTCAGGGCCTGGCGCCAGGGCTTCCAGCCCCGGGAGATCCCCATCGTGTTCACGGAGCGGGAGACGGGGGAGTCCAAGATGTCGAAGCGGATCGTCCTGGAGGCCGTCTGGAAGGTGTGGGAGCTCCGTCTTCGGGACCTGTTCGGGAAGCTGTGACCATGCCCCTGGTCTCCTTTCTCTATCGGTGTCCCCGCTGCGGCCACGATCCCATGGGAGGGGAGGGGGACGAGGCCCTCTGTCCCTCCTGCGACACCCGGTACCGCCGAGGGGGGTCCGGAGGTAGAATCCGGGTCCTGGAATCCTCCGGGGCGAGCTGGGAGGTCCCGAGTCATCGCCTGGCCGACGCCATCACGGCTCTGGGGGGACCCCTGACCCGGGCCCGGACGTCCGACGGCGGTCTCTTCCACCGGGCGGGGGTGGAGCTGCGGAGGAGCCAGAAGGAGGATCCGGTCCGCTACCTGGGAGAGCTCCAGGGATTCGCCGAGACTCTCGGTCCCCCCCGGACCGGCTTTCTCGAGTTGACGGACCATGCCCTTTCCCTCCGGCCTCCGGACGGGGAGGGGGAGGCGTGGCATCTCCTGGACATCCGGGCCGTGCAGACCAGCTCCTCCTCGCTGCAGATCTCTCCGAAGGAAGGGGGAGTGGTCCAGTTTCGCTTCCGAGATGATTCTCCCCGACGCTGGGAGGCCCTCCTTCACCTGGCCCTCCGTCGGATCTACCGGAGCAGGGGATGGGGAGAGATCCAGGAGTTTCAGCCCCGGATCCGGGTGTCATGACCTGGTATGAGTTTTTCCGAAGGGTTGTGGCCGTCTTCATCCGGGCGGCGACCCGCACGGAGGTGGTGGGCCGGAACCGGGTCCCCCGGGACGGTCCCTTCATCCTGGTGGCGAACCACCAGAGCATTCTGGACCCTATCATCGTCCAGGTCCACTGTCCCAGGCCTCTCCACACTCTCACGAAGAGTACCCAGTTCAACGGGACTTTCTTCGGGTGGCTAATGCCTCGCCTAAATGCCATTCCTACCAGGCGTTATCGTGTGGACTCTCAAGTAATACGTGTGGTCTTGAGGCGACTCAGTCAGGGGCGGGGTGTGGGGGTATATCCGGAGGGGGAGCGATCCTGGGACGGACGCCTCCAACCCTTCCGCCGGGGCACCGTCCGGCTCCTCCTCAAGGCCGGGGTGCCGGTGGTCCCGTGCGGCGTGGTGGGTTCCTACGACGTGTGGCCTCGATGGAGCCGGATCGTCCGGCGGCGGAGAGTCCGCCTGGAATTCGGGGAGCCCATCCACTGGCCGGCCATGGACGACCGGGCCCGGCGGGAGACTCACCTTCCGGATGCCATGGAGACCCTTCGGACCCGGCTGGCGAAGCTGAGCGACTGGACCCTCCTGGAAAAGCCCGGGGCGACGGGTGGAGCCGGATCGTCGGATCCTGCCTCCCAGGAGCCGCCGTGGCTTCGAGACGTACCATCCCCGGACGACGAGTCCGCCGGCTCAGCCTGATCTCGTCCTGACATCATCTCGCCCTGGCATCTCGCTCCCATATCTCTCGGGAAGGCTCTTCCGGCTCGGCACTTAACATAATATGTATTATGCGACGTAGGTTGACGAACCAAGGGCCTGCCCCCGGGATCCTGGGATAATGGGTGCAGACCTACGGTGTACGGTGCAGACCTACCGGGATGGCGGCGGACTCGTGCGGAAAGGCCTCAGGGATTCCCCGGGGTGGCGGAGCTCGGTGCGCAGAGCTGGATTGAAGGTCAGGAGTTGGCCCGGGCCCGGGCCTCGGCCAGCCTCATCTCCCACATCTGCCGCTCAGGGCTTTCCTCGTCCAGGGTGGCCAGGACATCGGTGAGGAGGTCCACGGCTCCCTGGTGGTCCCCGGCATCACTCCGGATGCGGGCGGCATCGGCCAGGGCCTCACGGACCTGGAAGCCCATGTCGGAGGTGTCGGCGATGCGGAGGTAGAGGCGTTCGGCGTCCTCGAGGCGTCCGGCCTCCTCGTAGGCCGCGGCCATGAGAAAGGCGGCCTGGATTCCGATGGGCTCGTTGTCCATGGCCTGGACGGCGGGGGCCAGGACGTCCATGGCGGCCTCGGGATCGTCCTGCTCCAAAAGAAGCTCCCCCAGGAGGACCCGGGCCTCCAGGGCGTAGACCGTTCCCTGGAAACGATCGATGTACTGCTGGAGCTCCGCCCGGGCGGCCTCTGGCTCGCCGAAGCTCAGGGTCTGTTGAACCTGCTCCAGGCGGGCCACGGCTTGGTCTTCCACGGAGGTTCGGTAGTTCGTGTAGTAGACCACGCCGGCGACCACCACGACCAGGACGACCCCCACGACGATGAGGATCTGGGTGTTGGCTTTGGCCCACTCCCAGGACTCCACGACTTTCTCGACGAAGACGTCCTCGGCTTCCTTCTTTTTGTCCTCCGGGCGACGCCGGGAGGAGGGATGGCGTTTCTGGGGCATGCTTCCTCGGTGCTGCTTCGTCTGGAGTCCCGGTCCCGTGGGCGGGCATGGACGGGCCCGCCTCCAGAGGGGTTGGGAACGCGAAAAAGGCTGGAAAAAGCTAGCTTTAGGAGGAATCCGGGTCAACGGAGGACGGCCGGGAAGCCAGGAGCTCCTCCGGGGCCAGGATGCGTAGCCCATCCGCCTCGTCCCGGATGTGGCCCCTGTAGATCCAGTCGTTGAGAACCGTGGTCACCGTGGAGCGGTGACAGGACGCCAGGTCGGCCAGGAGTTCATGGGTGAGGGGTACGGAGAGGAGGACCCCTTCCCCCTCCCTCCGGCCCAGGCGCTCTGCCAGGTGCATGAGGAGGGCCCCCAGACGCCGGGGAGCCCCCCGGGGCCGGCGGAGACCGGCCAGGCGTCGGCAGAGCTCCAGCTCCGCCTCTTTCGCCCCGAGAAAGGCCTCCAGGGTCCGGGCGGCGGTGTGGAGAACCCGGTTCACGGTCTCACCGTCCAGGGGGACCACGCGGCTCGGCTCTCCGGCCCGACACCACGCCCGCCGCCGGGCGCCGGGGAGAAGGGCCTCTTCCCCCGCCATCTCCCAGGGACCCACCAGCCCCACGCAAGAGATGCCCCGCCCTCCTGGATCGGCCTGGGTCAGCCTCAGGTGTCCCCTCTTGACCAGGAACACGTGGTGAGCCGCCTGGTTGGGCTCATAGAGGATCTCGGTCCGGCGAAGGGTCCGGACTTCCCCCTTCTTGATGAGGCGGTTCAGCTTCCGGTCCCGCTGGGGGACGACCTTCAGGGGCATCTCAGGCCACCCCTTCCTCGTCACGGCTGTCCCGGAGGGCCGGTCGCAGGGCCAGGACGGTCCCCACCAGGAGGGCGGGCATGGAGATCATGGCCGCCTGCCTGGGGCCCGTCCAATCGCCCAGGACCCCGGTGAGGAGGACGCCCACGGACCCCCCGGCCCAGGCCAGGCCCATGACGATCCCCGAGCCCACCGCGGCTCCCGCC
>CAZZEL010000002.1:57940-110298 GCA_964652625.1 uncultured Gemmatimonadaceae bacterium | reverse complement strand
GAGAGGCGGGGCGCCCGGCCGCTCACGGACTGGAGAAAGTGTGTGGCATCATAACTCCCTCTATTCTGCGCCCGCGCTGGGTTCGAACACAATGGCGATGCTCGGTATGCGTCCAGGTGGCTACTTCTCTGGCTGGCCAGGTTCGGGAGGGGCTGTGGGCGGCGGGCCTTTTCCTCCCCTCTGGCCACCGGCAAGGGAGCTTCTCATGTCAGCGATCCAGGGAGTGACCGGCCTGAGGGCAAAAATGGATAGCTCGCTCCTCGGGTCGGTAATTCCTCTGGCTCCTCCGTTTCTATCCTTGCCGGTCCTGTGCGTGCCCTTCTTCTATCGTCGGGCCCCGGCCTCGTCCAGGAGCCGGTCGAGTGGGCTCCGTACACCACGTCCTCCTCGATTGAGAACGTGGGTGTAGAGCATGGTGGTTCGGACGGAGCTGTGGCCCAGGAGCTCCTGGACGGTGCGGATGTCGTAGCCGTCCTCCAGGAGATGAGTCGCGAACGAGTGGCGAAGGGTGTGGCAGGTTGCCCCCTTCGGAATCCCTGCCTCTCCCACCGCTCGCTTCATGGCTCGCTGCACGGCAGAGGGATGAAGATGGGATCGCAGCAGGCGTCCTGTCCCGGGGTCCCGGAATGAGCGACTGGCGGGGAAGAGAAACTGCCAGGGAAAGGTCCGTCCCGCCCCCGGGGACTTCCGGTTCAGGGCCCCCGGCATCGCTACCCATCCTCCTCCTTCTTCCCTCTCCTTCATGAAGAGGGCCCTGACGTCCTCCCTCTGACGTCTCACTCCTTCCACTACGCCCGCCGGCAGCACCGTGATCCGGTTGCTCCCTCCCTTCCCGGCCCGGATACTGATCTCCCTTCGCTCCAGATCCACATCCTTGATGCGGAGGGCCAGTGCTTCTCCCAGACGCATGCCGCTCCCGTAGAGGATGGCGGCCACGAGCTTTGCCGGGTCTCTCAACCGCTCCAGAACCAGGGCCACCTCGTTTCGGGTGAGAACCACGGGGAGCCGACGGGGGCTCCTGGGACGGGGAAGCCCCCGGCCCCCTTTCGGGGTCCACTGCTTCCCCCCCGGACATGGTACCCCCAGGACCTTCTCATAGAGGAAGGTCAGGGCGCTGATGGCCTGTCGTTGGGTGGCGGCGCTGACCCTTGCCTCCTCCGCCAGGGCGGTCAGGAACGCCCGCAGGTCCTCCTCCCCCAGGGATCGAGGGTGCCGGCATCCCCGGGCCTTCACATACCGCCGGACCCACGAAACGTAGGCCTTCTCGGTTCTTGGACTGAAATGGTGCACTCTGCAGGTACGACGGACTTCATCCAGGAGCTTCATGCGTCTCGCCGGCTGGGGGAGCTTGCCCTTCTCCCGGTTTCCGTAGGGTCTCCGTCTCAAGGAGAGGGGGATCCCCAGGGCGATTCAATGGAGGGACGGGTCAAGCAGGACGGAGCTGTTTCGGAGCCCGCAGTCGACCGAGTGGGAGATGGCGGCCACTCCCGGAATCGCCGGTCTTCCGGGACGGCCGCTAGCCGTCGCCCGATCCCACCGCCATAAAGGCCTCTTCCTTCTCTCTGAGGACCCGGGGCCAGACCTGACTCCGGATGGTCTCCACCTCTCGGCGGCAGTTGGGGTCTCGGAAGAGCTCGTCGAAGAGCCCCGACTCCAGGACCCGTGGATCGATTCCGCTGGGGGAGAGAGAGAAGGCCCGGTAGATCCAGGGAAGAGCTCGCTCCGTCTCGCCGGTCCATGCGTAGTAGCCTGCCAGGTCCCCGGCTGGAATGACCGCCGTATAGTCTTCGTTCAGGTAGTCTCCCCCTCGCACTTCGTTCCTCATGGAGTCGGCGATCCTCTCGGCATCCTCCGTCCTGCCCAGGGCGTGGAGGCACAGGGCACGGATCCCGGCGTGGGGACCCAGGTCCATCTCCAGGCACTCCTCGGCCCGTCCGCTCAACAGCAGGGCCTGGGCATGGATGGATCGGGGGAGCATGACGTCGGCTTCCAGGGCCTCGGCAGCCCTGGCCTGTTCCACGGCCAGGTCGTAGTCCCGAGCCCGCAGGGCTTCGTAAGCCAGCCCGGTTCTGCGGGCTGGCGAGAGGGGATCCAACTCCACGGCCCGCTGGGCCTCGGCCAGGGCCTGGTTGTAGTAGCCCTCCCGGATAAGGAGGTTGGCGTACCACGCCGCCACGTTGGGAGCGTTCGGCTGCAGCTCCATGGCTCGGGCGAAGTCGGCGGCCACCTCCTGAGCCGGGGCAAGGGAAAGGCTGGAGACGTAACCCCGGGCCGCGTAGGCCTCGGCCAGCTCCGGGTCGAGGGCCACGGCCGCATCGGCAGCTTCCAACGCCAGACCGGCGGCAGCGTACGCGTCCACGTCGATCCGGTACCGATAGGTGATGGAGAGGGCATAGGCCGACGAGAGTCCCGCGTAGGCCAGGGCGAAGGCCGAATCCTGCTCCATGGCCGTCTGGAAGGCCTGTACGGCCCGCTGCACACCGTCCCGGGTCCGAGTGTTCAAGAGCCGGTTTCCCGCCAGGTAGTGCACGTACCCCGGGCTCTCCGTAGTTCGGGAGGAACGACGAAGGGAAAGAGTAGGGACCTCCACCAGGAGGGCGGCACTGACCTCGTCGGAGATCTCCTCCACGGCCCGCATCTGATTCACCCGATCCAGGCTGTAGTCGTTCTCCCAGAGCACGGCACCGCCGTCGGGAGCCACCTCCAGGAGCTCTACCTGGATTCTGGCAGCCCCATCATCCACGGACACAATGCCACGGAGGAGGTGATCCACGTCCAGGGTGTCGGCGATCTCCGGGGGGCTGAGCTCCAGACCCGCCAGCTCCTGCACGGACTGCCGGGAGATCACTTTCAGACCTCGGATCCTGGAGAGCCGGCCGATGAGCTCCTCGGTCATGGGGGTGCCCAGGGTATCGAAGACGGGCTCCTCCGTTCGGTTCTCCAGGGGGAGCACAGCGATGGAGGCCTGGAACTGCTCTCCGGATCCCGTCACGGTGGACGCGATGAGGTCGCCCAGGGGCTCCTCCGCCGTCCTGCCACCCCTCCCCCCCCGGGCCATGGCCTTTTCGGTATCGGAACCGGAAGTGATGGTGAATCCCGGCGGGAGCCTCACCTCCTGTCCCACTCCCCGGAGGAGAGTCAGGGCCGTGCCCCCGGCCAGAAGCACCACCGTCAGAATGAGAACCTCCCGACCGGTGATCTGCTGGCGACCCGGCTCTCCATGATGCCAGGCCACGACCAGGGTCAGGAGGAACCCCAGGAGGAGAAGCGTCTGGACGGCAGCAAGGATGATGGGCAGCTCCCGGAGATTGCCGGCCAGCAGGTGGGCGCCCTGGTAAACCACCAGGGCGGCAGCCAGGTAGGCGAGCGTCCAGTGGAACACCCGACGCTCGATCAATCGCTGGAGAAAGGAACCTCGGCCCATGGGCAAAAGGGGATCGGGGGAAGAACAGTCCCGGCCTTTCAAGATGCTCCCGGGCCGTTGTGCGGGGCAAGCGCAAGGCCGTTGTGCGGGGCAAGTGCCGGGGCGTGCTCCGGGGCGGACGCCGGGCTCGCCGGGAGAAGCCGTTGACAAGAATCGTGACCATGGTCATACTTGACCTTGGTCATTTTTCTGGAGGCCTCCCCATGAGGGATGCGGCATTCTGGCGGACTCCCATGGACGGGAAGCACCTGGGGCGCCGGGAACGAAAGAAGCTGGAAACGGGGCGCCGGATCTACCGGGAAGCCATGGAGCTCTTCCGGGAGAAAGGCTTCAATGCCACCACCATCGACGAGATCGCCCGGGAAGCGGATGTGGCCAAGGGCACCGTCTTCAACTACTTCCCCCAGAAGACGGCTTTCCTCACCACGTCCTACCAGATCTGGTTCGCCCGCATGATGGAGGACCTGGGGCCGGTGGGCTCCTGGAAAGGGAGCGTGTCCAGCCAGTTCTGCCGGGTCTTCGATTACCTGACCGAGCTCACCGTGGAGCACCGGGCCCTGTCCCGTCTGGTCATTTTCGAGAGCATGCGCCAGGCTCATCTGCGCATGGGGCGGCGCATGGGAGAAGCCCCGGGCTCGGCTCTTGAGGGGACGGCCAAGCCCCCGGAAGAGGAGGGGATTCTCCTGTTGGAATCCGTGCTCCGGGAGATCCTCAACAAAGGGAAGGCTACAGCCGAGATCAGGGGGGAAGTAGGGGAAGACCATGCCGCATCTCTCATTGCCGGAATGGCCTTCCAGTCTCTGGTCCGCGGCCTGGTGAAGGGAAGCTCAGTGGGGGAGATGCAAGGGGCCATGAAAGCGAAACTGGACATCATCATCACGGGGTTGGCCCCGTGAGTGGAGGAGGACCTATGGGCAGGACGGGCATCCTGCTGGCGATCCTGACCGTGGGATGGGGGATCGGGAGTGCGCCGGAGGCGACGGCTCAGGACACCCTGTCCCTCTCCCTGGAGGAAGCTGTAGGCCGGGCCCTCCGGGAGTCGGAGGAGATCGCTTCGGCCCGGGCGACGGTGGCCGTGGCCGAGGCCCAGGTCATCCAGGCCCGAGCCGGGGCCCTTCCCCAACTGAACTCCAACCTCACCTACAACCGGGCCATCAAGACGATCTTCGATGAGGCCTCGAGCCCTCCTCCGGTTCCGGACTCCCTCATCCCCCCGGCCTTCGATCCGGACAAGCCCCCGGAGGAGCGCTTCGAGCTCCTGAGCCAGTTGTTGGCCCAGGACTTCGTGGCAGCTCTCTTCCAGGGACTTCCCTTTGGCCGCAAGAACACCTACACGGCTTCCTTCACCCTGACCCAGCCCCTGTACGTGGGCGGCAAGGTGGGGGCGGCCCTGAACGTGGCGGAGCACTTCCGGACGGCGGCCCGGAGTCAGCGGGAGGAGGCGGAGGCGGACGTGGTCCTGCAGGTCCGCACGGCCTATCTCAATGCCTCCCTGGCCCAGCGCCTGCTCCGCATCGCCCGGGAAAGCCGGCGGGTGGCCCGGAATCACTTCGACCAGGTGGAGTCTTTCTACGAGGCGGGAACGGCGTCGGAGTTCGATCTCCTCCGGGCCCGGGTGGACTTGGAGAACCGGGATCCGGTGGTGGTGGAGGCCGAGAACGGGGCCACCCTGGCCGTCCTGGAGTTGAAGCGGCTCGTGAACATCCCGGCGGAGCGGCCCGTGGTCCTGAGCACGGAGCTGGATCCGTCCCTCATCCAGGTGGACGTGGAGCGCCTGGAGCGGCTGGTCGGGGAGCGCCCCGCCCTCACCGCGGCCCGTGAGAACGTGGCCATGCGGAGGGAAGCGGTGAAGATCGCCCGGGGGGACCGACTCCCCACAGTGAATCTACTGGGCAACATGGGGTTCCAGGCTTTCCCCGACGATGTTCTCCCCCCGGGCTTCGACGACTGGAGGAAGGACTGGAGCGCAGCCCTCTCCATCTCCCTTCCCATCTTCGACGGGTTCCGCACCAGCGGCGCCGTGGACCAGGCCCGGGCCGAGCTGAAGACCGCCGAGCTCCAGGAGGTCCAGCTCCGGGAGTCTCTGGAGCTCCGGACGGAGGCGGCTCTGGCCGACTATCGGGCCGCCCGCTCCCGGATCGAGGCTCGCCGGGAGACGGTCCGGCTGGCGGAACGCACCCTGGAGCTGGCGGAGGTCCGCTTCGCCAACGGGATGTCCACCCAGCTCGAGGTGAGCGATGCCGCCCTTCTCCTGGACCAGGCCAGGGTGAACGAGGTTCAGGCCCTGTACGACTACGTCCAGGCCCTGGCCACCCTGGAGCGACTGACCGGAGGGCGGATGGAGCTGGTGAGCCGGGGGAGCCTGGGAAGCTGAAGAGAGCCGCAGAACGCAAAGACACACCATGAAGAAGGGGATAGTCTCCGTGAAGCGCATTGTCATCGGCATCGTCGCCCTGCTCATCGCCGCAGTGGTGGTCTGGCGGGTCGTGCAGGCTTCGGCCCCCTCCGAGCCCTCACCGGACGTGGAGCAGATCCGGGCCCGTTCCGGGATCCCCGTAGAGGTGGTCACCGTAACCCGGGCCCCCCTGGAGGTCCGGCGATCCTTCACCGGCACGGTCCGGGGCATCCGGAGCGCCACGGTCCGGGCCAAGACCGGGGACGAGATCGAGGAGATCCCGGTCCGCGTGGGGGATCGCGTGGAGACGAAAGAGGTGGTGGTCCGCCAGTCCACGGAAGGCTCCCAGGCGTCGGTCCATCAGGCCGAAGCGGCCTGGGAACAGGCCCAGCGGAACGTGGACCGGCTCCGGCCCCTTCATGAGGAGGGGGCCGTGAGCGATCAGGACTGGGACAACGCCCTCACGGCCCTCCGGGTGGCAGAGGCGAACCTGGAAGCCGCTCGCCGGTCCGTGCACCTCACAAGCCCCATCGACGGCGTGGTCACGGACGTTCCGGCCACGGTGGGGAGCTTCCCGGCTCCCGGCGATCCCCTCCTCCACATCTCCGACCTCTCCCGCATCCAGGTCCTCCTGGAAGTGAGTCCCGGACAGCGGGAGGAATTGAGACTTGGGCAGAGGGCCATCCTTCTGGGGAAGGGGACGAACGCAGCCAGGGAGTCGAGCCGGAGGGGTGAGGGTGAGGAGGGAGACGAGGGGGCGGGCTGGAGCGGTGAGATCACCCGCATCGGTATGCAGGCCCAGCCCGGAAGCCGCCTCTTCGAAGTGGAGGCGACCTTCCCCGCTCCTCTCGCCGGCGCGTCGGTGATGCCCGGTGCCCTGACCACCGTGGCGGTGGTGGTGGGTACACGGGACAATGCGCTGATCGTGCCTCCGGTGGCTCTCCAGGATGGAGGGGTCTGGCTGGTGGACGAGGAGGACAACTCCCACTTCCGTCAGGTGCAGACCGGACTTCGGAGCCCGAACCAGGTGGAGGTCCTGGAGGGGCTGCAGGAAGGGGACCGGGTGGTCGTGGCCGGAGCCTCTCTCCTCTCGGATGGCGTCCTCACCCGGGTCGTGGGTGGATGAAAGCAGCAAAGGACTGACGCACCATGTTCCGTTTTTTCGCGCGCCTGGCCGTACGCCGACCCGTTCTCACCACCATGCTGGTGGCCATCCTCGTCTTCCTGGGCGGGTTCTCCTACTTCAACCTGGGGGTGGACCTGACACCGGACATCGAGTTTCCGGTGGTGACCGTCACCACGGTCTATCCCGGGGCGGGTCCCGAAGAGGTGGAGCTGCAGGTCACGGAAGAAGTGGAGGACGCCATCTCCACCATCTCGGATCTGGAGACTCTCACGTCCTTTTCCCGGGAGAATGTCTCCATCGTCATCGCCGAGTTCGACTACGAGGTGGACCCGGACCTGGCGGCCATCGACGTGAAGGACAAGGTGGACGCCATCCGGGCCGACCTCCCGGACGACGTGGATCCTCCCACGATCCAGAAGCTGGACATCAACGCCATGCCCATCATGGACCTGGCCCTGTCCGGCTCCCAGTCCCTGGACGCCCTCTACGACTTCGCCGACCAGGTCATCGCCGAACGTCTCTCCAGGGTCTCCGGGGTGGCCAGCGTCTCCATCACCGGGGGACGTCGGCGGGAGGTCCATGTCCTGGCCCACCCGGACCGTCTTCGGGCCTACGGCCTGGCCATCACGGACCTGGCCCAGCTGGTGGCGGCCAAGAACATGAACGTGCCGGCGGGGCGCATCACGGAGCCCCACGCCGAGTATGCCGTCCGGGTGGTGGGGGAGTATGCCTCGGTATCGGAGATTGCCAGCCTCCCCATTCCCCTTCCGGAGGGGGGACGGATCCGCCTGGCGGACGTGGCCACGGTCGAGATGGGCCTGACCGACGTCCGGGAGCTGGCTCGTTACCAGGGTCAGCCGGCGGTGAGCATCTCCATCCAGAAGCAGTCCGACGCGAACACGGTGGCCACGGCCGCCGGGGTCATGGAGGTCCTGGACGAATTGGAGAGGCAGGTGCCCGAGGGAGCCGACCTGGTGGTGGCCACGGACCGGAGCGAGTTCATCCGGGACGCCATCCAGGATATCCTGAAGAACATCCTCATCGGGATCCTCCTCACCACCGGCGTGCTCTTCCTCTTCCTCCACTCCTGGCGAGGAACGATCATTGCCGCCGTGGCCATGCCCGCTACCATCGTGGCCACCTTCCTGGCCCTGGATCAGATGGGCTTCACCATCAATACCCTCACCCTCATGGCCCTGGGCATCACGGTGGGGATCCTGGTGACGAACACCATCGTGGTCCTGGAGAACATCTACCGGTATCTGGACAAGGGTGCCGACCCCCACGAGGCGGCGGAGGAAGGGACCACCGAGGTGGCCATCGCCGTGGCCGCCAGCGCCCTGACCAATCTCGTCGTCTTCACGCCCATCGCCTTCATGCAGGGGATCATCGGCCAGTTCTTCTTCGCCTTCGGGCTGACGGTGGTTTTCGCCACCCTGGCCTCCGTCCTCATCTCCTTCACTCTGGCCCCCCTTCTGGCCGCTCGTCTTCTACGGACCGGGGAGACGGAGAAGGTGGAGAAGAACTGGCTGGGCTTCCTCTGGCGACCCTTTGACGCCGGGTACGCCTCCCTGGAGGAAGACTACCGGCGAATCCTCTCCTGGGCCCTGCGCCGGCCCCGGAACGGATGGGCCGTGGTGGGGGGAACGGGCGTCTTGGTCGCCCTGGCCATTCTGGTGCAGGCCAATTTCGTGGGAGGAGAGTTCTTCCCCAGCCAGGACGAGGGCATGGCCCAGGTGGCCCTGGAGCTGCCCCCGGGAACCCCGGTGGAACGGATGGAGACCGTGGTGGACCGGGCGGAGGGGTTGCTTCGGGAGATCCCGGAGATCACGGAGGTCCTCACCACCATCGGCCAGGGATCCGGAGGGTTCTTCAGTGGAGGCGCCGACGTGAACCAGGCCTACCTCCAGCTCACCTTGGAGTCGGAGGAGCATACGGAGACCTTTCTTCCCCGGATCCGGGAGCTCCTGGCCGCCATCCCCGATGCTGAAGTGACGGTCACCCTGACCCAGACCATGGGGGGCGGAGGCGAGTCGCCCCTCCAGGTGCTGGTCAAGGGCCCGGACCAGAGCCGGCTGGAGGAGGTGGCAACCCGGGCCACGGCCCTGGTGGAGGACATTCCCGGGCTGGTGGACGTCCGGAACTCCCTGGACGACCCCCGTCCCGAGGTCGTCTTCCATCCTGACCGGGAAGTCATGAGCGAGTACGGCCTCACGGTGGCCCAGGTGGGAGGCGCCCTGAGGACGTACATCGAAGGGGCCACGCCGGCGGTCTACCGTGAGGAGGGGGAGGAGCGGGACATCCGGGTGCGCCTGGAACCCGGCTCCAGGGACCGGGCCGAGGAGCTCACGGACATGCAGATCCGGACCCGGTCCGGGATGATCCCGGTGAATGCCCTGGGCGAGGTGGCCCGGGAGGGGGCGGAGGCCACGATTCTCCGGGACTCCAAACAGCGCACCGTCCAGATCGACGCGGAGATCGGGGCCGGCAGCCTTACGGACCTGGCAGCCCAGATCCGCACCAGGCTCGACGCCATGGACTTTCCTCCGGGCTACAGCTACGAGATCACGGGGGAGTTCGAGATGTTCCAGGAGAGCATCACGGAGATGCTCAAGGCCCTGGTCATCGCCATCGTCCTCACGTATCTGGCCCTGGCCATGATCCTGGAGTCCTTCATCCACCCCTTCACCATCATGCTCACCCTTCCCCTGGGGGCGGTGGGAGCCGTCTTCGCCCTCTTCCTCACGGCCAGCAACCTGAACCTCTTCAGCATGATGGCCATGATCATGCTGGTCGGCATCGTGGTGAACAACGCCATCCTCATCCTGGATTACGCCCAGATTCTCCGGGGACGAGGTATGGCCCTGAAGGAGGCCCTCCTGGAGGCGGCCCCGACACGCCTGAGACCCATCATCATGACGAATGTGGCCATCGCCATGGCCCTCCTCCCCCAGAGCCTGGGCTCCGGAGCCGGCTCCTTCTACCGGGTGCCCATGGCCGTGGTGACCATCGGAGGGGTCCTGGTCGCCGCCCTGTTCACCCTCTTTCTCATTCCCGTCATCTACCAGAAGCTGGACCGCTTCGCCTTCGCCGCCCACGTCCACGAGCGGGAGGAGCGGGAGCGCCGGGAGGAGGAGGGCTAAGACCCGGGGGATTTCCCCTCCCCCGGCCCCCTCTCCCCCCGGGTGGAACCTGTTCCGGCCCGTCGACGTCTTATTGATGAGAGCCGCCCTGCGGGCCCGGGGACCCGAAAAGCCCATATCCGTGGGTCCCATGACGGCCCTGGCCCCCTGCAGGCCGGGGACGGGCACGACGCGGGGTTCCCAACCCCCGGCGCCCACCCTCCAAAAGGGAAGAAGTCATGAGAGACCTGGCCAGGGAGATCCGGCACCTGATCCGGAAGCTGGGAAGGAGCCCTTCCTTCACCGGCATCACCGTGCTGACCCTGGCCCTGGGGATCGGGGCCAACGCCTCCATCTTCTCGGTGGTGAACGCGGTCCTTCTTCGTCCCCTCCCCTTTCCGGAGCAGGAACGCATCTACGCTGTGGGCCACACGGCCCCGGCCATGGGTGCCGAGGAGGTGCCCAACTCCGAGGCCAGCTACCTCATCTACCGGGAGGAGAACCGGGTCTTCCAGGCCTTCGGGGTCTACCGGAACGGTGCGGAGAACATCACCGGGGGCCAGGAACCGGAGCGGGCTCCGTCCCTGATCCTCACCCATGAGGTGTTCCAGGTCTTCGGGGCGGTTCCCGAGGTGGGGCGCCTCACCGGCCCCGGGGACGACCTTCCCGGCGCTCCCCCGGTCACGGTCCTCTCCCACGGCCTCTGGCAGCGCAGGTTCGGCGGGGATTCGGACGCGGTGGGGAGGGCTCTCCTGGTGGACGGTGAAGCCCACGAGATCATCGGCGTCCTCCCCCGGGGTTTCGGCGTCCCGGAGGAGGAGGCCGACATCTACCTCCCGGCCCGCTTCGATCCTGCCGCCCCGGACGAGGGGAGCTTCAACTACTCCGGGGTGGCTCGGCTGAAGGCCGGGGTGACGACGGAGGCGGTAGAGGCGGACATGGAACGCATGATTCGCCTCATGCCGGAGCGCTTCACCGGTATGATCAGCCACGCGATGCTGGAGCAGATCGGCTTCGCCCCCCGGGTCCTTCCCCTGAAGGAGGCCATCGTAGGAGAGGTGTCCCAGACCCTCTGGATCCTCCTGGCCTCCGTGGGCTTCCTCCTCCTCATCGCCTGCGCCAACGTTGCCAACCTCTTCCTGGTTCGGGCCGAGGGGCGTCAGAGGGAGGTGGCGGTCCGGACCGCCATGGGGGCGGGGCGGGGGGATCTGGCCCGGCATTTCCTGGGAGAGAGCCTCCTGTTGGGTATTCTGGGTGGAGGCGTCGGCTTCTTCCTCGCATGGGGTGCCGGTCGGGCGCTGGTAGCCTTCGGCCCCCGGGAGCTACCCCGCCTGGAGGCCGTGGGCGTGGATTTCCGGGTTCTCCTCTTCACCGGTGCCCTGAGCCTTCTGGCGGGGATCCTCTTCGGCCTCTTCCCCCTGGTCAAGTTCCGCCGACCAGACCTGGTTGCCGGTCTGAAGGAGGGGGGGCGGGGGGGAAGCGCCGGCCGGGACCGGCACAGGGCCCGAAACGTCCTGGTGGCCTCCCAGCTGGCCCTGGCCCTGGTTCTCCTGACGGGCTCCGGCCTCATGCTCCGGAGCTTCGCGAATCTGAGGAACGTGGACCCGGGCTTTCGGCCCGAGGGAATCCTGGCCCTCGACCTGACCCTTCCGGCGGCCACTTATCCGGACCCGGAGAGTCGCCTGACCTTCCACCGTCAGCTCCATGAGCGCCTCCGGGACCTACCGGGGGTGCAGGCGGTGGGGGCTACCTCGGAGCTCCCCCTCTCCGGGAATGCCTCCGCCAGTGGCACCTGGTTCGAGGACCAACCCCTCCCGGCCGATCAGGTGCCCCCGGTCATCGAAACCCGGAGGGTCTCGGCGGGGTTCTTCGAGACCATGGGAATTCGTCTCCTGGAGGGACGCCTCTTGACTCCCCTGGACGCCCGGGACCGGACGGGAGCGGTGGTGATCTCCAGGGAGATGGCGGAGGCCTACTTCCCGGATGCCAGCCCCATCGGGCGACGCCTCACCCAGGATATCGACCTGGGGGCCGAGGAGGCCGGCGACGACACTCCCTGGCAGACCATCGTGGGGGTGGTGGGCGACGTCCGCACCCGGAGCCTGGAGGAGGACCCCACGCCTCTCCTCTTTTTCCCCCTCCGCAGAGCCGTACCCGATTCCGCCGTCCATACCCCAAGAAGCCTAACCTACGTGGTTCGAACCACCGGTTATCCCACAGCCCTGGTGGAAGCCGTCCGAAGAACCATCCGGACCCTGGACCCGAGTCTCCCCATCGCCAACGTGGAGACCATGGACCGACTTGTGCGGCGCTCCATGGCCCGCACCTCCTTCACCATGGTCCTCCTGGGCACGGCCGCCCTGGTGGCCCTGGTCCTGGGAACGGTGGGAATCTACGGGGTCGTGTCCTACGTGGTCACCCAGCGGACCCGGGAGATCGGGGTCCGCATGGCCCTGGGAGCCCGGGAAGGGGCGGTCTCGGGGATGGTTCTACGACAGGGGGCCCTCCTGGCAGGGGCAGGGGTTGGGGTGGGTCTCCTGGCCGCCTTCGGTCTCACCCGGGTCATGGACGCTCTTCTCTTCGGGGTCTCCCCGGCAGATCCCCTCACGTACGGAGCCATGGCCACGCTCATGGGAGGGGTGGCCCTCCTGGCCACCTGGCTCCCGGCCCGGCGGGCGGCCCGCGTCGATCCGGTGGAAGCACTCAGGTACGAGTGATCCGGGGACCCTGGATCCTGAGAGCGGCAACCGCCACCGGCGGGTGTCCCCCGGGAAAGAGACTACCCCCACGTGACCTGGGCACCAGCCATCGCAGGGCTCCGCAGATTCCCGGAGCCCGGAAACAAAAGGAGATCGATACCCGTCAGAGGAAATGGTGGAGGCCCCAGGGCCTCCCGTCAGCGGAGAGTCCGCCCTTCCACTTTGGGGCCCGGAAGACCGCGGAATTCCCTTCGGTGCCGTCACCGGTCGGGGGTAGGAGCGCACCATTCCCGGGCACCGGACTTCGGCAGTCGGAAAACGCCCATGGATACCCTGAGCCGCCAGCTCCAGCAAACCCTCCGGAAGCTCGCCCGTGCCCCCATGTTCACGGCGGTGGCCGTGGCCACCCTGGCCCTGGGAATCGGGGCCAACACCGCCATCTTCAGCCTGGTCCACGGCATCCTCCTCACCCCGTTGCCCTTCCCGGAGCCGGACCGGTTGGTGAGCGTCTGGTACAGGGCCCCGGGGCTGGATTTCGAACAGGTGAACCAGGCTCCCGCCCTCCACTACACCATAGAGGACGAGAGTCGGAGCTTCGAGAGAGTGGGGATGTGGACCTCGGAGCGGGTCTCCATCACGGGGTTGGAGGAGCCGGAGGAGGTCCGGGCCGTCCGGGTCACGGAAGGGACGTTTCCAACCCTGGGAATCCAGCCGTTCCTGGGACGACGCTTCTCTCCCCAGGACGACAGTCCCGGAGGCCCGGCCACCGTGGTCCTGGGCTACGGGTTCTGGCAGAGCCGTTTCGCCGGGGATCCCCAGGTCCTGGGCAACACCCTCCGGGTGGACGGGACGAACCGTGAGATCATCGGGGTCATGCCCAAGGGGGTGGACTTCATGGACTACGACCCCTCCATTTACCTCCCCTTCCAGTTCGACCGTGCAGAGTTGTTCGTGGGGAACTTCAGCTTCCGGGGAGTCGGACGCCTGGCTCCCGGGACGACTCCCGAGCAGGGCGAAGCGGAGCTGTCCCGCCTCCTCCCCCTGGCCGTGGAGACGTACCCGGGAGGCCTGACTCTGGGAATGCTGGAGGAAGCGGAGCTCGCGCCTCTCCTCCGTCCCCTGCGGAATGACGTGGTGGGGGACATCGGAGAAGTTCTCTGGATCCTCCTGGGCACGGTGGGGATGGTTCTCCTCATCGCCTGCGCCAACGTGGCCAACCTCTTCCTGGTCCGTGTGGAAGGCCGGGAGCGTGAGGTGGCCGTCCGGACCGCCATGGGAGCCAGTCGCGGCCAGGTGACCCGGGAGTTCCTCACCGAAAGCCTGACCCTGGGGCTTGCCGGAGGCGTGGCCGGCGTGGGTATGGCCTGGGGAGGCCTCCAGGTCCTCCGGGCTCTGGGTCCCTCGGGGCTTCCCCGACTGGACGAGGTCACCCTGAACACGCCTGTCCTCCTCTTCACGCTGGGAGTCTCCCTGGCGGCGGGACTCCTCTTCGGCCTGGTTCCCGCTCTCCGACAGGGAGGCCTGAACCTGGTCAATGCCCTGAAGGAGGGGGGGCGGGGAGGAAGTGCGGGCAGGGAGCGCCATCGGGCCCGCAATGCCCTGGTGGTGGGCCAGGTGGCCCTGGCCCTGGTCCTCCTGGTGGGCTCCGGTCTCATGGTCCGGAGCTTCCAGGCCCTCAGGGCCGTGGATCCGGGCTTCTCCGGTCCCCAGGAGGTTCTCACCGTGCGGCTTAGCATCCCTTCAGCCGAGGTGGAGGATCCCTGGGAAACGGGACAGACCCTCCAGCTCATTCACCAGCGCCTGCGGCAGATCCCCGGAGTGACCTCCGTGGGCACAGGAACCTCCGTACCCATGGACGGGTGGAACTCCGCGGATCCCATCTTCGTGGAGGGGTTCCCGGTGCCCGAGGGACAGCTTCCCCCCATCCGGAGATTCGAGTTCGTGGGAGAGGATTACCTGGAGACCCTCCGGATTCCCCTGGTGGCCGGAAGGCCCCTGGAATGGTCCGACGCCACGGAGCTCAGGCCCGTGGTCATGATCTCCGAGAACCTGGCCCGAGAGTACTGGGACAGCCCCACCCAGGCCCTGGGGAAACGGATCAGCACGGGTCTGGAGGCCGGGAACTGGCGGGAGATCGTGGGCGTCGTGGGCAACGTCCGGGACCAGGGACTGAGTCAGGATCCCCCGGAGCAGGTCTACTGGCCCGGCATGGTGAAGAGCCTCTACGAGGGGCTGCAGGAGGACTCGGTCTTCGTGCGGCGATCCATGGTCTTCGCCATCCGAAGCCCCCGGACCGGGACCCCGGAGCTCCTCCGTGACGTCCGGGAGGCCGTCTGGGCCGTGAATCCGAACCTTCCCCTGGGCAATACCCGGACCCTCACCGAGGTCATGAGGCGGTCCACGAACCGCACCTCCTTCACCCTGGTCATGCTTGCCATGGCCGCCGGCGTGGCTCTCCTGTTGGGCACCATCGGCATCTACGGCGTGGTGGCCTACACCGTGAGCCAGCGCACCCGGGAGATCGGGATCCGCATGGCCATGGGCGCTCTGGAGGGGGAGGTGGCCCGGATGGTCCTCCGGCAGGGAATGGCCCTGGCCGGGGCGGGAATCCTCCTGGGACTCGTGGGAGCCATCGGCCTCACTCGCCTCATGGAGGCCCTTCTCTTCGGCATCTCCGCACTGGACCCCGTGACCTTCGGGGCCGTCTCGGGGATGCTGGCTCTGGTGGCCCTCCTGGCCACCTGGCTCCCGGCCCGGCGGGCCTCCCGCACCGATCCGGCGGAGGCGATCCGATATGAGTGAAGAGGCGCCGAACGGCTCTCCAGGAGCCGGCCAGGGGACCCTGTAGGGGCCGACCCCTTCGGGCAGGAAACAGGCCCCTACAGGTCCAGTGTCGGGATGAACCGTGGCGCAAGCCGGTGCCGGGTCCGCTCCTCGTAGGCGTAGGCAATGCGGAGGAGCTCCGGCTCCGACCAGGCCCGGCCCCAGAAGCTCACGTTCACCGGAAGGCCCAGAAACGACCCCATGGGCACGGTGATGTTGGGGTAGCCGGCGACGGCCGCCGGACTGGAGCTGCCCATGTGGTAGCGGTCCCCGTTGATGAGGTCCGTGGTCCAGGCCGGGCTTCCCGTGGGCGCGACGATGGCGTCCAGCTCGTGCTCCGCCATGACGCCGTCGATCCCCTCGTCCCGGGCCAGGCGGAGCATCTCTGCCAGGGCCTCTTGGTACTCCGGTTCCGTGAGGGGGCCCCTCTCCTGGCTCTGGACCATGATCTCCTGCTGGAAGTAGCGCATCTCCCGCTCGGCGTTCGCCTCGTTGAAGGCGATGATCTCCTCCAGGGACCGCACCGGGGCGGAAGGACCCAGCCCCTCCAGGTAGGCGTTCAGGTCCGCCTTGAACTCGTAGCGCATGACGGTGCCCGAATGCCGGCCCATCTGCCGCCAGGCCTCCACCCGGGGAACCTCTACCACGGTGGCCCCGGCGGCCCGCATCACGTCCAGGGCCTCGGCGAAGAGGGCCTCCACCCGCTCGTGACCCTCGGCATACTGGGTAGCCACCCCGATCCTGGCCCCCTGGAGACCTTCCGGATCCAGGAAAGGGGTGTAGTCCGTATGGGCATGACCCCGGCTTTCCGCCGTGTTCGGGTCCTCCGGATCCACTCCGGTCATGCACCCCAGCATCATGGCAGCGTCCCGGAGAGTCCGGGCCATGGGTCCCGCCGTGTCCTGGGTGTGACTGATGGGGATGATCCGGCTCCGGCTCACCAGGCCCACGGTGGGCTTGATCCCCGCAACCCCGTTGGCGCTGGCAGGACATACGATGGAACCGTTGGTCTCCGTTCCCACGGCTCCGGCGCACAGGCTGGCGCTCACCGCCGCACCGGAGCCGGAGCTGGATCCACATGGGTTGCGGTCCAGGACGTAGGGGTTCCGGCATTGTCCCCCCCGGGCACTCCACCCCGAGGAGGACCGGCCGGAACGGAAGTTGGCCCATTCACTCAGGTTGGCCTTGCCCAGGAGCACGGCCCCTCCCTCCCGCAACCTCCTGGCCACCCCGGAGTCCTCCGGGGGGATGGATCCTTCCAGAGCGTAGGACCCCGCGGTGGTGGTGGTCCGGTCGTAGGTGCCGATGTTGTCCTTCAGGAGGATGGGGATGCCGTGGAGACAGCCCCGAACCCGTCCCGCCTCCCGCTCCCGGTCCCGCTCCCGTGCGATTTCCAGGGCGTCGGGGTTCGTCTCGATGACGCTCCTGAGGGTGGGTCCCCGGACGTCGATCTCCTCCATGCGCTCCAAGTACAGCCGGGTGATCTCCTCCGCGGTCCACCGGCCACTCACCATGCCGGCGTGGAGCTCGGTGATGGAGACCTCCTCCAGCTCGAACCCCGAAACGGGGTAGGGCTCCCCTGCCCGGAGGCCTCCTCCGGTAGAGCCCTCTCGTGCCGAATCCCTCCCCGGATCCGGAGCCGAGCACCCACTGCCGCTCCCCACCACAAGAGCGCCACCGGCGGCGGCGCCGGCCTGGATGAACTTTCGCCGGGTGAGAGAGCCCTCCGGGGACCCCGGATCCCGGGCGCCCTTCCCTTCTCCCCGGGCCGCATCTTCCGGAATACCGGACTTCGACGATCCGCTCATGCCGCTCCTCCCTGGGTCTGACGGTCCGGCTGCCGGAAGAGACAGGCGGAGGGAACGCTGGCGGCAATGGTGAGGAGATACCGGAACGGCATGACTTCCGACTCCTGGGAGAGGGAGAATTCCGGGGGATGTCCTGGCGCTGAACCTACAGGACATCTAGCATTCGCGCATCAGGGCCTTTCCCCCGCGGCAGGACGGGGGCCGGTCCCGCCGTTCACCTCCGGACGACGCCAAACGTATACCCGAAGAGCCCCGAAGTCGCATGGTCAACGAGCCCCTCATCCGTCCCGGACTCAACCCCGACGAGGCCCTGCGCCTGGCCCGGGAGGGTTTCGGCGTATCGGCGAGCCGAGCCGAGCCCCTGCCCTCGGACCGGGATCAGAACTTCTTGCTGGAGGAGAAGGAATCCGGACGTCGGTTCGTCCTGAAGCTGGCCCACGCCGGGGAAGACCCACGGGTCCTGGATTTCCAGAATCGGATCCTGGAGCACCTGGGCCGGGCCGGGTTCTCACTCTCCAAGGTCCTGCACAGCACGGACGGGGAAGAGTCGGTGGACGTGCTCGGCCCTGACGACGCGGTGTTTCGGGCCCGTCTCCTGAGCTGGGTCCCCGGAGTGGTCTTCCATACGGTCCACCCCACGATCCCGGAGATCTTCCGGAGTCTGGGCACCTTCCTGGGAGGCATGGACCGGGCCCTTGAGGACTTCAGCCATCCTGTGATGGACCGGGAGCTCAAGTGGGACCTGAAGCAGGCGGGCCGGGTGGTTAGGAGCCACATGGGGATGGTGGAGGATGCCGGCCGCCGGGCCCTCCTGGAAGAGATGAACCAGCGCTTCCTGGAGCGCCTGGGGCCCCTGCTGCCGGACCTCCGCATGAGCGTGATCCACGGAGACGCCAACGATCACAATATCCTGGTGAGTGAGGCCGAAAGGGGAGGAGCCCCCCAGGACCGGCGGGTCGTGGGGCTGGTGGATTTCGGGGACGCGGTCCGGAGCTACACCGTCGGGGAGGTGGCCATTGCTGGAGCCTACGCCATGCTGGAGCGGGACGACCCCTTTGCCACCGCCGCGGAGGTGCTGGCGGGATACCACCGGGCCTACCCCCTCCGGGAGGCGGAGGTGGAGGCCGCTCTTCCCCTCATGGGCCTCCGACTGTGCCAGAGCGTGGCCATCGCCGCCCACCAGAAGAGGCGGGAGCCGGACAACGGCTACCTCACGGTGAGCGAAGCCCCTGCCTGGGCTCTCCTGGAGAAACTGGAGGGGGAGAATCTCGATCTCCCCCACTACCTCTTCCGGTGGGCCTGCGAGATGGAGCCCGTACCCGGGAGCCGGGTGGTGGTGGACTGGCTCCGGGAGAACGGCCATGCCGCGGCGCCGGTGGTGGGGGCGGATCTCCGGGAGGCCCCCCTCCACGTCTTCGATCTGAGCATGGAGTCCGGGGAGCTGGGCCTGGCCCCGGAAGCCGACGACGCCCGGGCCTGGACGGGCCTGTTGTTCCAGACCATGGAGACCATGGGCGCCGAGATCGGGATCGGGCGGTACGACGAGATCCGGGGATGGTACACCTCGGACATCTTCCGCCCACGGGGAGAAGATGGGACCGAGTGGCGCACCCTCCACATGGGTGTGGACCTGTTCCTGGAGGCGGGCTCCCCTGTGCAGGCCCCTTACGACGCCGTGGTGCACTCCGTGGCGAACAATGCCAATCCCCTGGACTACGGCCCCACGGTCATTCTGGAGCACCGGGTGGGGGAGGCCCGAGGCCGTTCGGACCATGGAGGTGCCCGGGAAGCCGAGGGATCTTTCAGACAGGGGGGACCCGCCGAGCCTGTGCGGTTCTGGACCCTCTACGGCCACCTGGCCGACGACGTCCTGGAGCTCCTTCGCCCGGGGCAGGCCGTGGCGGCGGGGGAGACCTTCGCCCGCATCGGGAACTACCCGGACAACGGCAACTGGGCTCCTCACCTGCACTTTCAGATCATCCTGGATCCCCTGGGCATGGAAGGGGACTTTCCCGGCGTGGCCCGCCCCTCCCAGAGGGCCCTGTGGAAGGCCCTCTCTCCGGATCCGAACCTCATCCTGGGGATTCCCGGGTCCCCCTCATTGCGCCCCGACCCCCATCCGTCCCTGACGCCACCCTTCTCCCCGGACGCCCGGCCCGGTCACCCGTCCGGCTCCTCCCTCGCGCCACGGAAGGGCCGGAGCCCCGGAGAGATCCACCGGGTCCGGCAGCGGCACCTGGGCCCGAACCTCAGCGTCAGCTACCAGCGTCCCCTGAAGATCGTCCGGGGCCGGAGGGAGTTCCTCTTCGACCACCAGGGCCAGAGCTACCTGGACTGCGTGAACAACGTCCCCCATGTGGGCCACGCACACCCCCGGGTGGTGGAGGCCGGTCGGCGGCAGATGACGGTCCTGAACACGAACACCCGTTACCTCCACGACCTCACCGTGGAGTATGCCCACCGCCTTCTGGCTACGCTTCCCGATCCCCTCTCGGTGGTCTACTTCGTGAACAGCGGAAGCGAAGCCAACGAGCTGGCCCTCCGCCTGGCCCGGGCCCACACGGGCCGGACGGACGTGGTAGTGGTGGAGGGAGGCTACCACGGGAACACCGCTGCCACCGTGGATCTCAGCTCCTACAAGTTCGACGGTCCGGGGGGCCGGGGAGCGCCCCCCTGGGTCCACACCACGCCCATGCCCGACCCCTATCGAGGGCGCTTCCGGGCGAGCTCGGACGAAGCCTTCGTGCAGGGCCTTCCCCTGGGCTCCGGGTCGCCGGAGGAAGAGGAGGAAGACGACCAGGCGGAGTACCTCCCACCGGAGGAGTTGGGCCCCCGATACGCCAAGGAGGTGGAGAGGGTCCTGGCCGAGATGGATGGAGAGGGCGGGGCCCCGGCGGCATTCTTCTGCGAACCTCTCCTGGGCTGTGGGGGACAGATCGTTCCACCGGACGGGTACCTGAGCCGGGCCTACCGGCACGTTCGGAAGGCCGGCGGCGTGTGTGTGGCCGACGAGGTCCAGGTGGGCTTCGGCCGGGTGGGGAGCCATTTCTGGGCCTTCGAGACCCAGGGCGTCGTCCCGGACATCCTCACCCTGGGCAAGCCCATGGGTAACGGCCATCCTCTCTCCGCCGTCATCACCACCTCGGAGATCGCCGGCTCCTTCGATACCGGAATGGAGTTCTTCAGCACCTTCGGGGGAAACCCCGTCTCCTGCGCCATCGGCATGGCCGTACTGGACGTGCTGGAGGACGAAGGCCTCCAGGGCAACGCCCGGGCCAAGGGAGACCACCTCCTGGAGGGCCTCCGGGAGCTCCGGGCCCGTCACCCCCTCATGGGCGAGGTCCGGGGCAAGGGTCTGTTCATCGGCGTGGAGCTCGTGGAGAGCCGGGACACCCGGCGGCCGGCCACGGCCCGGGCCCACCGGGTGAAGGAACGCATGCGTGACCACCACATCCTCCTGTCCACCGACGGCCCCGACGCCAACGTCCTGAAGATCAAGCCGCCTCTGGTCTTCACCCGGGGCGACGCGGATCGGGTGGTGAGCACGCTGGACCGGGTCCTGACGGAGGACGGGATCCGTGATTAGCACCCCGAACCACACCGGCAACCTCACTCGGGGTCGGAGCCCGAGCTCTCCAGACTGCGCTACCCCTTCGGAGACGACCATGACCTTCTTCCCACTTCCGTACCTCCACCCACCGCGGCTCTTCCTTTGGTTCCTGGCCGGGCTCCTGGCCTGGGCCTGCCCTCCGACCAACCCCGGATTCCTCCCCGGCGTCCTGGGGGCTGGCACGGCACAGGCCCAGGAGAGGCCTCCGAAAGAGAACGAGGACAGCCAGGAGAGAGGAAAGTCCGGCCATCCCCGGGCCCTTGAGGTGGAGGACTACTTCCGTCTCAAGAGGGTGGGGAGCCCGAAGGTGAGTCCCGACGGGGAGTGGGTGGCTTTCACGGTCCGGGAGACGTCTCTGGAGGAGGACGAATCCACCACACGGATCTGGAGGGTAGCCACCGGTGGGGGGGAGCCCCACCCCATGACCCTGGAGGGGACCAGCGCCTCCGACCCGGAGTGGAGCCCCGACGACACGTACCTCTCCTTCCTGGCCACACGGGGAGACAGCGCCCACACCCAGGTCTGGGCCATGGACCGGCGGATGGGGGAGGCTCGCCCGTTGACGGACGCGGAGTACGGCGTCCGGGGCTACGCCTGGTCTCCCGACGGCTCCCGCCTTCTCCTCACCATCCGGGACCCGGATCCCCTGGACACCCTCCCGGAGCACGAGAAACCGGACCGGACCCCACCCTGGGAAATCGACCGTCTCCAGTTCAAGCGAGACCGGGCGGGCTACCTCACCGGAGACCGGCACACCCACCTCTACGTCTTCGACCTGGCCACCGAAAAGACCACCCAGCTCACCGCCGGGGACTATGACGTCTCCTCTCCGGCCTGGAGTCCCGACGGCCGGCGCATCGCCTTCGTGGCCAACCGCACGGACAACCCGGACGGGAACAGCAACACGGACCTCTGGGTGGTGGAGGCGGATCGTCCGGACCCGGCGGCGCCGCCTCTCCAGATCACCACGAACCCGGGCTCCGATTCCCAGCCGGCCTGGAGCCCCGACGGGGAGTGGATCGCCCACGTCACGGTCACGGAGCCGGAGATCATCTGGTACGCCGTGAACAAGCTGGCCCTGGCACGCTCCGACGGCAGTGGAGAGGTCCGGATCCTCACCGAAGACCTGGACCGGAATGTCCGCTCCCCCCGCTTCAGCCAGGACGGCGGCTCCGTCTTCGTCCGGCTGGAGGATTCCGCCGAGAACCACCTGGCTCGCATTCGAATTCGGGACGGTGGACTCCGGCGGCCCCTGGAGGGTCCCCTGAGCGTGGGCGGCTACGACCTGGGCCCCGGGGACGCCATCTTCGCCGAGGTGGCCCGAACGGACCTCCCGGGTGAGATCTTCGCCGCCGGACCCGGGGGAGAGCTGACCCAGCTCACCCGGATGAACGAGCCCCTCCTGGACCGGATCCGTTTGGGCCGGGTCATCAATACCACCTTCCCCAGCTCCGACGGGACGGAGATCGAGGGGTTCTTCTACCTCCCGCCAGGCTACCGGGAGGGGATGGCCTACCCCACCATCCTCCGTATCCACGGCGGTCCCGTGTCCCAGTACTCCCACTCCTTCAACTTCGAGGCCCACCTCTTCGCCGCCCACGGCTACGTCGTGGTCACCACGAACCCCCGGGGCTCCTCCGGCTACGGGCAGGAGTTCAGCTACGCCATATGGGCGGACTGGGGGAACAAGGACTACGAAGACGTCATGGCCGGGGTGGACTACGCCATCCAGCAGGGGTGGGCCGACCCGGACCACCTGGGGGTGGGAGGATGGTCCTACGGAGGCATCCTCACGGACCACGTCATCACGAAGACGGATCGGTTCCACGGGGCCATCACCGGGGCCAGCGAGTTCCTCTACGTGAGCAACTACGGTCATGACCACTATCAGCTCCAGTGGGAGAAGGAGTTGGGTCTGCCCTGGGAGAGTCGGGAGGCCTGGGAGAGGATCAGCCCCTTCAACCGGGTGCAGCAGATCACCACCCCCACCCTGGTCATGGGGGGAGAGAAGGACTGGAACGTGCCCATCAACAACGGAGAACAGCTCTATCAGGCCCTGAAGCACCTGGGGGTGGAGACCCGGCTGGTGGTCTATCCGGGCCAGAGCCATGGCATCTCCCTGCCCCGGTACCGGGAAGACCTCTACCAGCGCTACCTGGCATGGTACGATGAGCACGTGAAGCGAGGGGACGAGCCCGTGGAAACGGACCCATCTCCGGAGGCGGAAGGAGGCCGGCCATGATCCCCCGTTGCGCAGGTCTCGTATCACTGGCTCTGTTCCTGACACTGTCCCCGGGCCCGGCTCCGGCCTTTGCCTCGCCCCTGGCCGCCCAGTCCGACTCCACCCGGACCCTGGCCGAGGAGGACGCCTTCGCCATCAAGGGGGTGGGGAACGTCCGGATCAGCCCCGGCGGGGAATGGGTGGCCTATAGCGTCCGGACCACGAACCTGGAGAAGGACCGCTCCCGGACCCGCCTCTGGATGGTTGCCACCCGGGGCGGGGAGCCTATCCCCCTCACCGTTCCCCACGAGTCGGCCTCCAGCCCCGCCTGGAGCCCGGACGGAAAGTACCTGGCCTTCCTGGCCAGCCGGGGGGAGGACGCCGAGACCCAGGTCTGGGTCCTGGACCGGAGAGGGGGCGAGGCCCGGCAACTCACCGAGGTGGAACAGGGGGTGCAGGGCTACGTGTGGTCCCCGGACGGATCCCGACTGGTCCTCACCGTCCGGGAGGCGGACACCACCCGGACCTCAGGGGAAGGGGAAGGGGGCCTCCCGAAGGAGCCCTGGGTCATGGACCGGGTCCAGTTCAAGCGGGACGGCCGGGGGTACCTGACGGACCGGCGTCCCACCCAACTCCACGTCTTCGACCTGGAAACGGAGACGCTTACGCAGATCACCTCCGGGCCCTGGGCCGCCACGGATCCGGCCTGGAACCCCGACGGCAGTCGCATCGCCTTCGTGAGCAACCGGACCGAGGATCTGGACGTGAACTCCAATTCGGACATCTGGGTCGTGTCCGCCGACAACACCGATCAGGGCGGCACCCTGGTCCGGATCACAGACTACGAGGGGGGTGACTCCGGCCCCACCTGGTCCCCGGACGGCCGGTGGATCGCCTACCTCACCGGCACCCACACCATGGAGTTCGCCAACCACGGGGTCCGGCACCTGGCCGTGGCTGCCGCCGACGGAAGCGGAGAGCGCCGGGTCCTCACCCGGGAGCTGGACCGGAACGTGGGCAGCCCGGAGTTCACCCCGGACGGAGAGGCGGTGATGCTGTCCGTCCAGGAATCCGGGGAGGCCCATGTGGCCCGGGTGGACGTGGAGACGGGAGCCATCTCACGCCCCGTGAACGGAGAGGTGAGCGTGGAGTCCTTCGACTACGGCTCCGATGGAGGCATCGCTACGGTTCTCTCCAGCTACCACATGCCCGGAGAGGTCTTCTTCCACGGGCCCGGAGGAGAGGCCACCCAGCTCACCCGGGTGAACGACTCCCTCATGGCTTCCCTGGAGCTGGCCCGGGTCCAGAACATCCACTACCCCTCGGCGGACGGAACCGAGATCGAGGGATGGGTGTTCTTCCCCCCGGATTACCGGGAGGGCGAGGCCCGACCCACCATCCTCCGGATCCATGGGGGGCCGGCGGGGATGTACGGGGTGGATTTCAACTTCGAGGCCCAGCTCCTGGCGGCCCACGGCTACCTGGTTCTCATCACGAATCCCCGGGGCTCCTCGGGCTACGGCTTCGATTTCACCAGGGCCATTCGCCAGAAGTGGGGCACTCTGGACCTGGAGGACGTCCTGGCCGGCGTGGACTACGTCATCAGCCAGGGATGGGCCGATCCGGACCGGCTGGGGGTGGGAGGATGGTCCTACGGAGGCATCCTCACGAACTACGCCATCACCCGGACGGACCGGTTCCAGGGCGCCATCTCCGGGGCCAGCATGGGGATCATGGTGGCCAACTACGGCCACGATCACTACCAGCTGTGGTATGAGCGGGAATGGGGTTGGCCCTGGGAGAACCGGGACCTCTGGGAAGAGCTTTCCCCGTTCAACGACATCGGGGACGTCACCACCCCCACCCTCTTCATGGGGGGATCGGCGGACTGGAACGTGCCCATCCTGAACTCGGAGCAGATGTACCAGGCCCTGAAGCGGAGAGGCATCGATACCCGGCTGGTGGTCTATCCCGGACAGCCCCACGGCATCCGGGTGCCCTCCTACAACCTTCACCGGTACAGGGAGTACCTGACCTGGTACGACCGGTACGTGAAGGGCGAAGGGAACACCTCAACCAACATCAATCGACAAGCGAGCAGGGGTAAGGAGTCGCCATGAAGATCGCCGTATTGGGAGTAGGACGCGTGGGAAAGGCCGTGGCCCTGGATCTGGCCCGGGAGGGGGAGTTCGACGTCACGGCCGTGGATCGATCCCAGGAGACCCTGGCCCGGATCCCGGGGGACGCGGGGATCAACACCCTCCGGGCCGATCTGGCAGACGCCGATGAGGTGGCCCGGGCCCTGGGGGGCCAGGACCTGGCCGTGGGAGCCGTTCCCGGGTTTCTGGGGTTCCGCACCCTCCAGGCGGTTCTGGAGGCGGGCTACCCCGTGGTGGACATGGCCTTCGCCCCGGAAGATCCCATGCAGCTCAACGGCCTGGCCCGGCAACAGGGTCTGGTGGCGGTGGTGGACGCAGGGATCGCCCCGGGGATGAGCAACCTGATCCTGGGCCGGCTGGAGGAGGAGCTGGACGAGACCACCCGGTTCGAGTGCATGGTGGGGGGACTCCCCGTGGTCCGGCACTGGCCCTTCCAGTACAAGGCGCCGTTCTCACCGGTGGACGTCCTGGAGGAGTACACCCGGCCCGCCCGTCTCCGGCGAAACGGCAGGACCCGGGTGGTCCCCGCCCTCTCGGACGTGGAGATGCTGGACCTCCCGGAGGTCGGGGCCCTGGAGGCTTTCAACACCGACGGGCTCCGGACCCTTCTCAAGACCTGCGAGACGCCGAACATGGTGGAGAAGACCCTCCGCTATCCGGGCCACGCAGAGTGGATGAAGGGCCTCCGGGCCTCGGGATTCTTCCGGTCCGAGGCCATGGACGTGGACGGTGACACCGTGGTTCCCCTGAAGCTCACGGGGAAGCTCCTGGAAGAGGCCTGGGCCTTCGACGAGAGCGAGGAGGACCTGACCATCATGCGGCTGGTGGTGGACGGCGTCCGGGACGGGAAGGAGGAGCGCCACAGCTTCCACCTCCTGGACCGCTACGACGCCGAGACCGGAACCTCTTCCATGGCCCGAACCACGGGCTACACCTGCACGGCCATGGTCCGGGCCGTGGCCCAGGGCCTGTACCGTGAGCCCGGAGTCTCGCCCCTGGAGCTGGTGGGGGGAGAGAAGAAGATCTACGACTTCGTCATGGACGAGCTGAAGACCCGGGGCGTGGAGTTCCAACATAGCGTCCAGGAGGTGGAGGAAGGATGAGTCCTTCCTTCCTCCCTCCCGTCCGGCATCCGGGAGCCCGGAGACAGGGGGCGGTGCGGTCATGAGGGAGACCTCGAACCCCCTCCTGGAGGGCGGCTACCGGATTCCCTTCCACCGGATCCGGGCAGAGCACGTGGAGCCCGGCGTCCGGACCCTCCTCTCCCGGGCCCAGGAGGCCCTGGACGCCCTGAGCCGCCGGGAGACCCCCCCGACCTGGGAGAACACCCTGGGCCGCCTGGAGGAGATTACCCAGGAGGTGAGCGAGGCGCTGGTCCCCGTGAGCCACCTCCTCTCCGTCTCCGAGACCCCCGAGCTCCGGGAGGCCTACAACCAGGTCCTTCCCGACATCACCGCCTTCTGGTCCCGGCTGCCTTTGAACGAGGCCCTCTGGGAACGGGTTCAGAGCTACGCCGAAACCCGGGAAGCCGAGGAGCTCACCGGCATCCGGGCTCGGCACCTGGAGAAGACCCTGAAGGAGTTCCGCCGGGCGGGAGCCGACCTGCCTCCTGACGACAAGGCCCGCCTGGAGAGAATCCGGCTGGCCCTGGCCCGGCTCTCCCGGAGGTTCAGCGAGAACGTCCTGGACGCCACGGCGGCCTACGAGCTCCACGTCCAGGACGAGGACCGGCTGGAAGGGATTCCCCCGGGCCCCCGGCGCCGGTTCCGGGAGGCCGCCCGACAACAAGAACGGGACGGCTGGATCCTCACCCTGGATTTCCCCTCCTACGAAGCCGTGATGAAGTACGCCACGGACCGGAGCCTCCGGGAGGAGCTCCACCGGGCCTACCTGGGACGTTGTCGGGGAGACGACCACGACAATCTTCCCCTGATCCCCGCCATCCTCTCCCTCCGCCAGGAGATGGCCGAGCTCCTGGGGCACCCCGACTTCCCGGATTACCGCCTGGAGGATGCCATGGTGACGTCCGGGGACCGGGCCGCCGCCTTCGAGGAGGACCTGAAAGGGCGAACCCGTCCCTACTGGGAAGCGGACCTGGAAGAGCTCCGGGAGCACGCCGCACGCCTGGGTCTGGAGGGACTCCGGCCCTGGGACGTGTCCTTCGTGGCCGAGTCCCTCCGGAGGGAGAGGTTCCGCATCGACGACGAAGTCCTCCGGCCCTACTTCCCCCTGGACCAGGTCCTGGACGGGCTCTTCGAGACCGTTCACCGGGTCTTCGGCATCACCGTGACCCCCAGGGAGATCGAGGAGATCTGGCATTCCGACGTGGGCTACTACGAGCTCCGGAACGAAGACGGCACCTGGCTCGGGTCCTTCTACACGGACTGGTTCCCCCGGAAGGAGAAGCGGGAGGGGGCGTGGATGAACGACTTCCTCACCGGCGGGCCGGAGCCGGACGGGGGGTTTCGCCCCCACCTGGGGTTCATCGCCGGGAACTTCTCCCCGCCGGACGGTGACGACCCGTCCCTGTTGAGCCACCGGGAGGTCCGGACCGTCTTTCACGAGTTCGGGCACCTGCTGCATCATCTCACGTCCCGGGTCCCGGTCCCGGCCCGGGCCGGCCTCAATGTGGCCTGGGACTGGGTGGAGCTCCCGAGCCAGATCATGGAGAACTGGACCTGGGAGGAAGAGGCCCTGGAGCTCTTCGCCCGTCACCACGAGACGGGAGACGTCCTTCCCTTCGACCTGTTGGAGCGCCTGCTGGCGGCCCGGCGGTTCATGGGAGGCTGGCACCAGATGCGCCAGATCGCCTTCGGCACCCTGGACCTGGCTCTTCATGCCGATCTGGCTCCCCAACTTCCCGCCCTATCCCATTTTCCGGAGCCGGACGCCACCGACCCGGGGGACGAGGGTTCGGAGGTACTCAAGGTACCGGAGATGCCGGGGTTCGGGGGCCAGGAGATCCTGGCCTTCGCCCGGAAACGAATGGAGCCCTTCTCACCGGACCCGGAGTTCGCCGAGAGCCACCCCCTGTCCATCTTCTCCCACCTCTTCAGCGGAGGGTACGCCGCCGGCTACTACAGCTACCTCTGGTCCGAAGTCCTGGACGCCGACGCGTTCACCCGCTTCCAGGAAGAGGGAATCCTGAACCGGGAGACGGGGCGAGCGTACGTGGAGGCCATCCTCTCCCGGGGAGACAGCGCCGAGCCCGAGGAGCTCTTCCGGGAGTTCATGGGTCGGGATCCGGACCCGGAGGCCCTCATGAAGCGGAATCTGGGCCCGCCTCCCGGAGAGCCCTGATGGGCGGAGGTGGCGACGCCGTGACCATCGAGCCGGGGGAACGAGCCTGATGGGGGCCTTCGATCTCCTGGCTCTTCTCATCACCCTGGCCGCCGCCTTCGGCTGGCTGAACCACCGCTATCTCCGTCTCCCGTCCAGCATAGGGCTCATGGTCATCTCCATGCTCTTCTCCCTGGCCCTGGTGGCCGCCGGGAGCCTGGGGCTCGACGCCGTGGAGAGCGTGGTCCATGCCCTGGGGGAGGTGGACTTCGACGAGGCCCTCCTCCAGGGTATGCTGGGAGCCCTGCTCTTCGCCGGCGCCCTCCACATCGAGATCAACGACCTCCGGGAGCAGAAGTGGGTCATCGCCCTCCTGGCGTCCCTGGGGGTTCTCACCTCCACCGTCCTGGTGGGCCTGGGGATATGGGGGGTGTTCTCCTGGCTGGGCCTGGGGGTGCCGTTCCTCTACGCCCTCCTCTTCGGAACCCTCATCTCTCCCACGGATCCCATCGCCGTGGGCTCCATCCTCCGGACCGCCGGGGTGCCGGACACGTTGCTGACCAAGATCACCGGGGAGTCTCTCTTCAATGACGGCGTCGGGGTTGTCCTGTTCCTCGTGGTGCTGGAGCTGGCCACCGGCACCGGGGGACACGGGGTAGCCCAGGCCATCGGAACCGACGCCGGGGTGGCCCATCCTGTCGGGGCCGGCACAGGCGTCTCCCCCGGACAGGTGCTGAACCTCCTGGGGGTCGAGGTGGTGGGAGGCTTTCTCTACGGGGGCGCCCTGGGCTGGGTGGCCTACCGGATGCTCAAGTCCGTGGACCACTACCAGGTGGAGATCCTCCTGACCCTGGCCCTGGTCACCGGCGGTTACGCCCTGGCCCGGGTCCTCCATGTCTCCGGCCCGCTGGCCATGGTGGTGGCGGGCCTCCTGGTGGGCAACCGGGGCCGCAGCCTGGCCATGTCCTCCCTCACCGTCCAGCGGCTGGACTCCTTCTGGGAGCTGGCGGACGAGTTCCTCAACGCCGTCCTGTTCGTCATGATCGGCATCGAGGTTCTCATCCTGGAGTACGCCCCGGGCTACCTCCTGGCTGGCCTCCTGGCCATTCCCCTGGTCCTGGGCTCCCGCCTGGTGAGCGTGGCTCTTCCCGTCACCACCCTCCGATTCGTCCGGGAGTTCAGCCCCCACGCCGTGAAGATCCTTACCTGGTCCGGCCTCCGTGGGGGCATCTCCGTGGCCCTGGCCCTTTCCCTGCCCCCAGGACCGGAGCGGGATCTCCTGGTCACCACCACCTACGTGGTCGTGGTTTTCTCCATCGTGGTCCAGGGCCTGTCCGTAGGTCCCCTGGCCCGGAGGTTCTCGGCCACCGCCGGGTAGGGATTTCTACCCCGGAGAGAGCTGGGCGGGCCTGGACGGCTTTTTGCTGTGACGCTAAGATCAAGGTTCAATCTTTTCCTCACAAAATGTCTGCCGGAACCACACCAGGACCCTCAGGAGGCCCCATGTCCGAGGACGCCGCCCTCGTTCGTCCCCGTCCGGAGATCATCCAGAACGCCCACGTACCGGACTACGACAAGCTCCGAGAGGAGGCCGCTCGGGATCCGGTGGCCTTCTGGGAGGCCCGAGCCCGGGAGCTTCTGGACTGGTACGAGCCCTGGGAGCGGGCCCTGGACGATTCCGACGCCCCGTTCTTCCGGTGGTTCACCGGCGGCAAGACCAACGTGGTCCTGAATGCCCTGGACCGGCACCAGGAGACGCCTCGGCGAAACAAGCTGGCCCTGATCTGGGAGGGTGAAGACGGGAGTCTGAGGACCTTCAGCTACTTTGCCCTGAACCGGGAGGTCTGCCAGTTCGCCAACGTTCTGCGGAGCATGGGCGTGTCCCGGGGTGACCGGGTCACCATCTACATGCCCCGGATTCCCGAGCTCGTCATGGCCATGCTGGCCTGCGCCAAGATCGGGGCCGTCCACTCCGTGGTCTACGGTGGCTTCAGCGTGGAGGCCCTGGCCGAGCGCATCGAAGACTCCGAGTCCCGGGTCCTCATCACCGCCGACGGCGGGTACCTCCGGGGCAAGATCGTGCCCTTGAAGGAGATCGCCGACGAGGCCCTGCAGCGCTGCGGGACCATCCAACACGTGGTGGTCATTCGCCGGACCGGGGAAGAGGTCCACATGGAGCCGGAGCGGGACTACTTCTACGACGATCTCATGGCCCTCCCCGTGGCCCGGGCCAACGGCCGGCAGTGCGAGACGGAGGTCATGGACGCCGAAGACCCCCTGTTCCTCCTCTACACCTCCGGCACCACGGGCAAGCCCAAGGCCATCCTCCACACCCACGGAGGCTACCAGGTGGGGGTGGCCACCACCCTCAAGTACGCCTTCGACATCCGGGAGGAGGACCGGTGGTGGTGCGCCGCGGACCCGGGGTGGATCACCGGTCACTCCTACATCGTCTACGGACCCCTCATTCTGGGAGCCACCTCCGTCATGTACGAAGGGGCGCCCACCTATCCCTATCCGGACCGCTGGTGGAAGATCGTGGAGCGCTACGGAGTGAGCATCCTCTACACGGCCCCCACGGCCATCCGGGGCCTCATGCGCTTCGGCGACGCGTGGGTGGACCGGCGAGACACCTCCACTCTCCGCCTCCTGGGCAGCGTCGGGGAGCCCATCAACCCGGAGGCCTGGCGATGGTACCACGAGGTGGTGGGCAAGGGGGAATGTCCCATCATCGACACCTGGTGGCAGACCGAGACCGGTGCCTTCATGATCACACCCGTCCCCTCCTTCCCCCTCAAGCCCGGGTCCGCCACCAGACCCTTCCCGGGCATTGAGGCCCAGGTGCTGGACGATGAGGGGAACGAGGTGGAGCCCGGAGAGGAAGGGAAGCTGGTGATCACCACCCCGTGGCCGTCCATGCTTCGGGGCATCTACAAGGACTCCCGGCGCTACCTGGAGCAGTACTGGTCCACCTACGAGGGGAAGTACCTCACCGGCGACTCGGCCAAGGTGGACGAGGACGGCTACTTCTGGATCATCGGCCGCATGGACGACGTCATCAAGGTCTCCGGATACCGTCTGGGAACGGCGGAGGTGGAATCGGGGCTGGTGAGCCACGACGCAGTGGCGGAGGCCGCAGTCATCGCCATCCCCGACGAGGTGAAGGGGAACGTGATCCACGCCTACGCCATCCTTCGGTCCGGACAGGAGCCCAGCCCGGAGTTGAAGGAGGAGCTCCGCAAGCACGTGGGCCACGAGGTGGGCCCCATCGCCAAGCCCGCCCACATCGAGTTCGTGGAGAGCCTGCCCAAGACCCGCTCGGGGAAGATCATGCGACGACTCCTGAAGGCCCGTGCCCTGGGTCTCCCGGAGGGAGACACATCCACCCTGGAGGGCTGATTCGCCTCAATCCTCCACCAGGAGCCGTCCCAGGGCCACGGCGTTCACCTTCGCCCTGGCGCTTTCGGCACGGGAGGGGATGAGAACGGGAGCGGCGGCCCCCACCACGGCATGGCTGGGCTCGAAGGGGACCATGTACTGCAGGGCCTTGGCCGTGATGTTGGCCGCCTCCACGGAGGGGAAGAGGAGGATGTCGGCGGCTCCCGCCACCTCGGATCGCACGCCCTTGCGCCGGGCCGCTTCCCTGGAAAGGGCCAGGTCCATGGCCAGGGGCCCCTCCACCCGGCACTCGCCGAAGGCTCCCGCCTCCGCCATCCGGGTGAGCTCGGCGGCGTCCACGGTGGAGGGCAGCTTCGCCGTGACCTTCTCGATGGCCGACAACACGGCCACCCGGGGTCTCTCGTGGCCCAGGGCCCGGAACACCTCCACGGCGTTGGTGAGGATCTGGGCCTTCGCCTCCAGGTCCGGAACCGGGTTGATCCCTCCGTCGGTGATCCCCATGAGCCGGGACTCCCCGGGAAGGGGGCAATCGAAGAGGAACACATCGGACAGAAGGCGGCCGGCCCGTAGGCCCCTGTCCCGGTCCAGGACCTCCCCCAGGAGATCCGCCGACGTCACCTTCCCCTTCATGAGGATGTGCCCCTCCCCGGTCCGGACCAGCTCCACGGCGGTGGCCAGGGCATCGTGGACCTCCTCCCGGTCCACCACCTGGAAATCGGCGGGATCCCGCTCCAGGTCCCAGAGGACGGCCTCGATGCGGTGTCGGCTCCCCACGAGGATGCAGCGGCCCAGGTACTCCTCCTCCGTCAGGGCCGCAGCCTCCAGGGCCACCCGGTCGTCGGCGACGGCGATGACCACAACACGGGTGGGCAGGGAGCGGGCCTTGCGAACCAGGATCTCCAGAGACGCCACCGGGCCCGAGGGCATGGATCCGGGGAGACTCATGGTTCCCTCCCTTCCGGAGCCTCCAGCCCGGCCCCGGGCTGAGGGATCCCCTTTTCCCCGTACTCCTTCGCCTCCTCCTCCCCCGTCAGCACCCGCAGGGCACCACCGGCCAGGGCTCGCATCTCGCTCACCACAGGCCACACCTGGACGGGGGCGATGAAGGACACCCGCCGCCGGATCCAGTCCGAGAGAAGCTCGCTCCCTGCCAGGCCCCCGGTGAGGAGGATCCGATGGACTCGTCCCTCCAGGACCGTGGCCATGGCCCCGATCTCCTTCCCGATCTGGTAGGCCATGGCCTCGTAGACCAGACGGGCCTTGGCGTCCCCTTCGCGGATCCCCTCCTCCACCTCCAGGGCATCGTCCGTTCCCAGGTAGCTCACCAGGCCGCCCTTCTTCAGGGTGAGAGCCCGGAGCTCCCCCTCATCGAACCTCCCGGAGAAGGCCAGGTCCAGGAGCTCCTGTACCGGCAGGCCGCCGGTCCGGGAGGGGGAGAACGGCCCCCCGCTATTGGCGTTGTTCGCATCCACGATTCGCCCCCCCTTCACGGGACAGATGGAGATCCCGCCCCCCAGGTGGCCCACCACGAACCGGCTATCGGCCACCTCTCGGCCCTCCTCCCGGCACACGTCCCTCACCAGGGCGTGAATGCTCAGGGCATGGCTGAGGCTCCGCCTGGGGATCTCTTCCAGGCCCGACAGCCGGGCCAGCTCCTGGAACTCGTCCGTAGCCACCGGATCCACGACGAAGGCCGGAATGGGTTCCTGCCCTTCCACCTGCCCCTGGTCGGCCAGGGCCCGGGCCAGGGCACATCCCAGGTTGGAGGCGTGGGTGCCCTGGACGTTCGCCCGAGCATCGGCCAGCATGGCCTCGTTCACCCGGTAGGTCCCCCCCTCCAACGGCCGAAGCAGTCCCCCACGACCCACCACACCGTCCAGCTCTCCCGGAGGAATCCCGGTCTCCTGCAGCCAACCCCGCAAGGTTTCCAGGCGCCGGGGAAACTCGTCCCAGAGCCCACCTCCCCCTTCCCGGGGAGGAGCGGGGAGGAGGGCTTCTTCGTCCATCTCCTCCCCGGTAAAGAGAGCCACCTTCGTGGAGGTGGAGCCCGGGTTCACCACCAGAATCCGGTGTCTGTTTCCGCCCGGCACGACGGCCTTCCTTTCTCAGGCCCGGCCTGTCCCAGGGCGGGACAAGGGGCCCGGCACATTTGTCTCACTTCGGCTAAAGGATTCTCTGTGCTCTGGCGGCATCTGGCCAGCCCCGGCAGCAGACCCACCTGGCTCCACCCTTCGCCAATGCCTGCCCCGGCCGGGCCGGGCCCGCTGTTCTCCCCTCTCCTTTCGAGTCTTTCCCCCGCCCACCATCGTGATTCCGTTTCCCTCCACTCTCCCCTTCCTCCGGTCCAGGGGTCCCGGAGACCCCCCGGCGCTTGGAGGCATGGAGCTTGCAATCGAGCGATCCGGATGGAGGGTGTTGCCATCATGCTTAACAGCCCTAACTTTCTTGGCTGTTAAGGTGGCTGGCGCTTCCCTCCCGGGATCCAAAGGGAGGGTCACTCTCTGCGGAGGGGGGATTACGTGGGACTCATCAACGACTTCCTGGGCAGTGTCCGGATCCTCTCCACCACGATCGACGAGTGGATGGAAGAGGAGTTGAAAGAGCTGACGGACAGCCGTGTCACCCCCTCTCAGTTGAAGGTCTTGAAGCTGGTGGCCCGGACGAACGCCCGGCGTATCGGGGATGTGGCGGACTTCCTGGCCGTGAGCAACGCCGCCGCCAGCAAAGCTGTGGACCGGCTGGTCCGCAGGGGCCTCCTCCGGAGGGCGGAAGCCGAGTCGGACCGGAGAGCCGTGGAGCTCTCCCTGACCCCGGAGGGACGAACCCTCCTGGCCCAGTACGAGGCCGCCACGAATCAGGTCCTGAAGGATGTGTTCGGAGACCTGCCCCAGGACGAGCTGAGGGCAACGGCAGACTTCCTGGACGGTCTCTCCACCCAGATGGTGAAGGAAGGCAAGACCCGGGACGGGATCTGCCTGCGCTGCGGGATCCACTTCCGGGATCGATGCCTTCTGCGACAGAGCGTCGGTCGGAACTGCTATTTCCATATCCACCGGGACCCCACCCTGAACAAGCACGGCGACCTGGTCACCGTGGGTGAGAAGAGCACGGGGGCCCGGAAGAGCGGCAAGAAAAAGGAACGCGATACGTGATCCGGGCGAAGCTTCGGAAGAACGTCCGGGTGACGGCAACTTTCCCCGGAAATCAGGTCATCCAGCCGATCCAGGCCTGGTTTCCATTTCCCCATTGGTCGGCGCCGGTACGTGGCCGTCCAATCATCCTACCCGAAACAACGGCGGGGCCCTCCTGACGGAGGGACCCCGCTCCTGCCTTTTCCTTTTCGAAATCCACCGGCAGGCCGTATCCGAGCCTGGGCCTGGGGAGCTCCTCGACGAGGGGAGTGCGGCCGCGGGCCCCCTCGTTCAACAGCCCTCTAACCGCCTCTGAGATGAAGGTGCATGTCCCGGGCGGCCATGCGAGCCTGGGAGAGGGTCCGGCCCAGGGGGGTGCGCCCCGACACGTTCCCCCCTCCGGCCCAGACTCTCTCCCGACTCGTCCGGCCTGTGGCAGAGTCCACGGCCAGGTGGCCCCCCTCCTCCGTCTTCAACCCGGGCACGCTCTCCGGGAGCTCGGGGTCGGGCCGGTAGCCGAAAGAGAGGATCGCCGTGTCCACAGGGACCGGGAACTCTCTGCCACTCCCGTCCACACACTCCACCTCCCGAAGGGAACCATCCTCCTCCCCCTTCAGCCGGCGGGGAGTCACCTCCCATCGGATCCGCACGCCTTCCTCCCGGGCCAATCCCAGCTCCCGTGGGTCCGGCCCCTCCTCTTCCCGAACCCCGGGGAAGAAACACGTCACTTCCCTGGATCCCAACCGGCGGGCCGTCCGGGCACAGCTCAGGGCCGTGGCCCCGCCCCCGATGACCGCCACCCGTTCCCCTGGGCGGGGCGGATCCTCCATGTCCGAGGGACGGAGGTTCTGCTCCACGTTGGACCGGACCAGGAAGGGGACGGCCTCGTGGACCCCCTGGAGATTCCTGCCGGCCAACGCCGCCTCCTCCGGCTCTCCGGCACCCGTCCCCAGGAAGACGGCCCGGAAGCCGTCGGCCAGGAGATGGTCCACCCCCACGCCCTCGCCGACCCGGGTGTCGTAGACGAACTCCACACCCATCTCCTTCAGCCAGTCCAGGCGCTTGCGGACCAGACCATGGTCCAGCTCGAAGCGGGGGGTGCCGTATCTCAGACTCCCTCCTCCGCCGGGCCATCGGTCGAAAACGGTCGGGGAGTGGCCGTTTTGTCTCAGGAGCTCGGCCACGGTCAGCCCTGCAGGACCTGCCCCAACGACGGCCACGTGCTCTCCCGTGGAGGGTGGCCGGTCCGTCTCCCAGCCCACGATCTTCCGGTAGCGGTCCGCCAGGAACGCCTCCACCCGGTTCACGGCCACCGGGTGCTGTCCCTCTTTCGGATGCGGGCACGCGGCCCCACACTGATTCCCGGGGGAGCAGAGGCGCCCGCACAGCTCCGCAGCGTTGTTGGTCCGCCGGAGAACCCGGGCTGCATCCGTGAAATTTCCCTGTTCGGTGAGCCAGAGAGCCAGGGGGATGTCGTTTCCCAGGGGGCAGGCCTTCACACAGGGGCGGTCGTCACAGTGGAGACAGCGGGAAGCCTCCTGAACGGCCATGTCCTCCGTCCAGGGAAGGTAGACTTCGTCGAAATTCCGGACCCGCTCGTCCGGAGCCTGGATCCGGGAGGTCACCGGGGCGGTCCCCAGCCTGGCCTCCCGGTCGATGTCCTTCCCGTCCGGTCTGGGCATCATGTCCTGCCTCCTTGCGGGTCCGGCCGACCCCGGTCCACAGACCCGGCCGGCTTCCCCCGGTGGGGCCGGGGGCTGCCTCCTGGAAGGGGAAAGGTGGCAAGAGGCGTGCCGCCGGCTTGCCCCCTTCCCTGCGACCGCCCGAGGGAAAGGAGGGAGGGAAAGCGTTGAGGCGGGTGCTGACCCTGGCGGTCTTCCTGGGCATCATGTACGCGGTGCTCCTCCTCCGAATGCCCGGCACTCCCTACGGATCCGCCACCTTCTTCCTGGGATTCCTCCTCCTGGCCGCCTACCTGGCTGGCAGGGCCAGTCGGGTGCTGGCTCTCCCCCAGATCACCGGCTACCTGGTCATCGGCCTCCTGGTGGGTCCCTACGTCCTGAACCTCCTGCCCCAAACCGCCGTCGTGGAGCTCCGGTTCGTGAACGGGGTGGCCCTGGCCCTCATCGCCCTCTCCGCCGGCGGGGAGCTCCGGATGGGTTCCCTACGGGAGCGGCTGCCGTCCATCGGGATCATCACGCTGGCCCAGACCGGGCTCATGTTCGCCGTCATCTGCGCAGCGGTGTACCTGGCCCGTTCCGCCATTCCCTTCCTGGACCAGCAGCCCCGGAGCGTGGCCCTGGCTGTGTCTCTCCTGTTCGGCCTGGTGGCAGTGGCCAAGTCCCCGGCCACCACCATCGCCGTCATCACGGAGGAAAGGGCCCGAGGGGTTCTCACGGACACGGTGCTGGGGATCACCGTGGTCAAGGATGTGCTGATCCTCATCCTCATCTCCCTCCTTCTTCCCCTGGCCAGCGCCATCGTGAATCCGGCCCAGGGCTTCGAGTTCGGCCTCATGGGAGAGATCCTCCTGGAGATCCTGGGCTCCCTGGCCCTGGGGGTGGCCCTGGGGTGGCTGGTTTCCATCTACCTGCGCCGGGTCCGGACTTACCCCATCCTCTTCGTCCTGGCCGTAGCCTTTCTCTCGGTGAAGCTGGGAGAGTGGCTTCACCTGGAGTCCATCCTCCTGGCCATGGCCGCCGGGTTCTACGTGCAGAACTTCTCCCCGGCGGGCCCCCGCCTCCTCCGGGCCCTGGAGGCCAACGCCCTCCCCATCTACGCCCTCTTCTTCGCCGTGGCCGGGGCGGACCTGAACCTGTCCATTCTCCGGGACGTGTGGCTCATCGCCACCATCATGATCCTGACCCGCCTGGTGGCTCTGTACGCCAGCACATACGTGGGCTCACGGGCAGCTCGGGATCCCTCGGTGATCCGGCATCATGCCTGGCTCGGCTTCGTGGCCCAGGCCGGGGTTACCCTGGGGATCGCCAACATGATTCGGGAGCGCTTCCCGGTCTGGGGTGTGGACGTGGCCACCATCATCGTGGCCATGATTGCCGTGAACCAGCTTCTGGGTCCCCCGGCGTTCCGGTTCGCCATTCTCCGGGCCGGGGAAAGCCGGAACCCCCTCTCCCGTGGTCGGAGGTGATGGTCCTCTCCCTCACTTCGCCACCTGGTTCCGTCCCTTTCTCTTGGCCCGATACAGCGCCTCGTCCGCCTTCTTGAGGACGGAGTCCGGGGTACCATCCCTTCCGGAGGAGTCCGCCACCCCGATGCTCACCGTGACCGAGAGCTCCCGTGGCTTCGTCCCCCGACTCCCCTTCCGGGCCCGGGGATTCGCCGGCTTCTTCCGGGGACGGGGCCAGCTTCGCAGGACGAAGACGGCCTCCTCCACGGACCGTCGCACCTCCTCCAGGTACGGCAGGGTGGCGTCCCGGTCCTTGCCGGCATAGAGGAGGGTGAACTCCTCCCCTCCGTAGCGGAAGGCTCGCCCTCCTCCCCCGGGCCGGGCCAGTCGGGAGGCCACCATCTTCAGGACCTGATCCCCCACGTCGTGGCCGTGGCGATCGTTGAACTTCTTGAAGTGATCCACGTCCACCATGGCCACAGAGTAGGTCCCCCCCAGGGTCTCCAGGTGCCGCATGAGGGCCCGGCGGGCCGGAAGTCCCGTGAGATCGTCCCGGTAGGCCATGGCGTAGGAGATCTCCAGGACCGAGAGCCCCAGGATGAGCCCGGCGGCCATGAGAAAGAGAATCGTCCCCTCCCGTTCCCGGATGACCCCCATGGCCGGCAGAACCGCCAGGAGCGCCCACACCATCCCCCGCTCCACCGGACCTCGGTGCAGCACGGCGGCAAGGGCGGTGGTCAGGGCGGCGACGGCCGTCGCCAGAAACAGGGGCTGGGGAAGGCCGGACCAGTCCGTGAGATCTCCCGGGAGAGGAGCGGCGGACAACAGGGCCGCCATGTCACCCGGGGCGACTCGAAGGAAGAGGGTGCCGAAGGCCAGCACCACAGCCAGCACGCCGAGTTGCAGGGCGCCGGGGAGGGACGCCACCCCCGAGTCCTTCAGGGGTGCAAGACCCGCCAGGGACAGGACGAAGAGGCCGGAGGCGAAGAAGAAAGCCACCTCACCACCGTCCCCCCCGGTGGCCACGGCCGCCATGACCGCCAGGGCCGTCACAGCCACCGCCACCCGGCTGCGGTGGAAGAGGAAGGCCAGGAGGAAGGAGCCTCCGAACACCACCCAGGGATACCCCCGTGTCACCTCCCCCAGGACGTCCCCGGACCCCCATACCAACCACACGCCTGCGGTGAGAGCCAGAACGGGACCACCGGGAACGAGCCAGGAGAGAAGTCGGACCATTGGGCTGCCACGCTAACCCGGTCCCGTCTCGGCGACAATGGGAACGGCGGGCTTCGGGCCACCTGCCCGGGCGGTCGGTTGACCGGAAGGGAACAAGAAGCTCTTCATGGAGAAGAAGCAGGAGCCCGACACGTCTGAACGAGCCCGGAGTCCCCGGCCCCGCGGATCCGAACCCCAGCGCCTGCCATGTCCTACATAGCCTACAAGCTCATCCACCTCGTGGGGATCTTCGCCCTCCTGGTGGCCCTCGGCGGCATGGCCGCTCACGCCGCCGCCGGTCACGAGAAGGAAGAAAACCGCAGCTACCGGCTCCTCCTGGTCCTGCACGGGCTGGGCGCCCTGGTGGCCCTCACCGGGGGATTCGGGCTCCTGGCCCGAACCGGAGTGGACCACGGAGCCCTCTTCCCCGGATGGGTCTGGGCCAAGCTCGTCCTCTGGGTCCTCCTGGGTGGGCTCATCGCCCTCCCCTACCGGAACCGGGCCCTGGCCCGGCTGCTCCTGGTGGGCCTCCCCATCCTGGGCCTCCTGGGGGCCTACCTGGCCGCCTTCAAGCCCTTCTGACCCGGCCCCGGCGACTCTCGACTCCCGGCGTCACTTCTCCCGGGCGTAGCGGATGTCACCCCCCACGATGGTGTAGTCCACCCGGGCATCCAGGATCTCCTCCGCCGGGACGGTCATGATGTCGTTGGACAGCACCACGATGTCGGCGTACTTCCCCGGCGTCAGGGATCCCTTGACGTCTTCCTCGAAGGCCGAGTAGGCCCCGTTTATGGTGTAGGACGCCAGGGCCTCCTCCCGGGTCATGGCCTGCTCGGGGTAGAAGGGCTCCCCGTTCGGCATCATCCGGGTCACCGAGGCATAGAAGCCCGGGAGGGGATCCACGTCTTCCACGGGAGTGTCGGTGCCGTTGTTCACCACGGCCCCGGAATCAATGAGGTCCCGCCACAGGTAGGCACCCTTCTCAGCCCGTTCCTCTCCCAGGCGAGGGATCACCCAGGGACCGTCGCTGGTGCAATGGATGGCCTGCATGGAGGGGATGATGCCCAGCTCGGCGAAACGGCCCACGTCGTCGGGATGGAGGTGCTGGGCGTGTTCGATTCTCCAACGGAGGGCGCGTCCGTCCACGCCCGCCTCCTGGAAGGCCTCCTGGTAGAGGTCCAGGATCTCCCGATTCCCCCGGTCCCCGATGGCGTGGGTGGCCACCTGGAACCCGTGCTCGATGGCCACCCGGGCCGTCCCCATGATGTCGTCCAGGGGCTCCAGGTTCAGCCCCGTGCTGGGGTGGTCATCGTAGGGCTCCAGGAGCCAGGCTCCGTGGGCTCCCAGGGCCCCGTCCACCTGCCGCTTGATGGCCCGGACCGTGAGGAAGTCGTTTCCCCGGGGCAACATCCTGTACTCCGGCAGGCCCTCGGCCATCACCTCGTTGCTCTCCCGGCGAACCATCACGTAGAGGCGAACGGGCAGCTCCCCCTCTTCTTCCAACCGCCGGAAGAAGTCGATGGTGGCGAAATTGGAGCCGGCGTCGTGGAAGCTCGTGACCCCTTTGGAAAGGGCGTCCTGCCCGGCCAGTTCCACGGCCAGGCGGTTCTCGTCTTCCACCTCCCGGGCCGACCTCCCTTCATGGGCGTGAGCCATGGCTCGGCCCACGATACGCTGAGCCGTCTCCCGGAGGAGCCCCGAAGGCTCTCCCTCCGGGTCCTTCACGATGGTACCCCCGGGAGGATCCGGAGTGGTGGCATCGACGCCCGCCAGCTCCAGGGCCTCGGCGTTGACGATGGCAGCGTGACCGCTGGCGTGGGTCAGGTAGACCGGATTGTCCGGGGACACCGCGCTGAGATCCACGTGGAGGGGAACCCCGTCGGCATTGGGCACCGGCACCTCCGTCCACTTCTCCTGGTGCCACCCCCTTCCCCGGATCCATTCCCCGGGAGCCGCGTCGGCTGCGGCCCCCGCCACCATGTCCACGATGTCCTGCCAGCTGGACGCGGTGGTGAGATCCAGGATCATCTTGGCCTGACCCAGGCTCATGTAGTGGCCGTGGGAGTCGATGAACCCGGGGACGGCCAGGCGACCGTCCAGGTCGATGACCTCCGTCTCAGGGCCCACGTAGCGCTGGATCTCCCGGACCGTGCCCACCGCCTGGATCGTGTATCCCTCCACCGCCACGGCCTGGGCCTCCGGGAGGTCCGGATCCACCGTCACAACCTTTCCGTTGGTCAGGACCAGGTCCGCCGGCTCGGCCGCGGGCTCCGGCTCACAGGCCCCCAGAGCCAGGGCGAGAAGGAGGACACAGACACCGGCGGCCCTGCCGGCCGGATGAGCCCGGGGAAGGTGCCGGAGAAAGGGGAGTGGCCTGGACATGGTGGATCCTCCAGAATGGGGATGGGCAGGGGCGGGACGGAGATGGGTGGTCGTGTTCCGGGAAGGAAAACTGAAAGTTCCGGGGCGGAATAGCCAGCCATTTGCTCCGGGACCCAACGCACTTCCATCTTCCCTCCCGTTGCTGCGCCACGGGGCCGGGGCTCCCGGGAGAGCTCGGGTCTGGATTCTCATGGAACGCCGGAAGTCAACCTCCGGAGGGCACCCCGGGCAGGCTTCTCCGGAACGGACTTGTCTCACTACCTATGATGCGGGATCGTGCCATGACACCGAAGCGGTTCCCCCTCCGCCTCCTCCTGGCCTCATTCCTGGGCCTTTACCCGTTGATCCTCCTGGCCCCTCCCTGCCAGGCCCATGGACAGGAGAGAGGGTCCGGGCCCCGAGTACCTCCCTCTTTCGATTCCCGGGACTTCCAGGTGGTGGAGGCCACCATGGGGGACATCCACGACGCCATGCTGGACGGACGTCTCACGGCCGAGTCCCTGGTGGAGACGTACCTGGCCCGCATCGAGGCCTACGACAAGGGGGGGCCGGCCCTGAACGCCATCATCCGCCTGAACCCCCGGGCTCGGGAGCGGGCCCGGGAGCTGGACCGGAGACTGGAGAGGACCGGAGCCCTGGTGGGGCCTCTTCACGGGATTCCCGTCATCGTTAAGGACAACTACGACACCCATGATCTCCCCACCTCCGCCGGCTCCCTCACCCTGGCCGCCTCCGTGCCTCCGGACGACGCCTACCAGGTCCGGCGGATCCGGGAGGCGGGGGGCATCGTCCTGGCGAAATCCAACATGGCCGAGTTCGCCTTTTCCCCCTACGAGACCGTGGGATCCGCCCTCCCGGGCTACACCCGGAATCCCTACGCCACGAACCGGGTCACCGCCGGGTCCAGCGGCGGGACGGCGGCGGCGGTGGCCGCCTCCTTCGGCGCCGTGGGCCTGGGCACGGACACGGGCAACTCCATCCGGGGCCCCTCCTCCCACCAGGCTCTGGTGGGCATTCGCTCCACCATGGGTCTCACCAGCCGGGACGGCATCGTGCCCCTGTACCTGGACCGGGACATCGGCGGCCCCATGGCCCGGACCATGGAAGACGCCGTCATCGTCCTGGACGTCATCGCCGGCTACGACCCCGCCGATCCGGTGACGGCCCGGAGTCGGGGAAGGGTGCCGACCAGCTACACCCCCCACCTGGACCCCCGGGGCCTGGAAGGAAAGCGACTGGGCGTGCTGCGGCAGTTCTCCAACACCGAGACCGCCGATCCCCGGGTAGTCCGGCGATTCGACCAAGCCCTGGAAGACCTGTCCCGGGCCGGGGCCGCTCTGGTGGACCCGGTGGAGGTGGAGATTCCCCAGGGGTCCCTCTGGTGCCGTCGTTTCAAGACCGACATCCGTGCCTACCTGGCGACCCTGGGGCCGGACGCTCCCGTCCGGGCCCTGGACGACATCATCGAGGGGGGGGACTACCATCCTTCCATCGAGGAGCGCCTGGAGTACTTCCAGGGCTTCCAGGGTCCCCCGGAGGAGGACTCGGGTTGCCGGGAAGCCGAGGAGAACACCGGAATCCTGAGGGAGAACGTCCGGGCCGTCCTGAGGCGCCATGACCTGGATGCCCTGGTCTATCCTTCCTGGAGCAACCCGCCCCGTCTCATCGGGGACCTGAACTCGCCCCACGGCAACAACTCGCCCCACCTCTCCCCGCCCACCGGATTCCCGGCCCTCACCGTGCCCATGGGCTACGTGGGAAGCGGGCTTCCGGTAGGGCTCCAGATCCTGGGGGACGCCTGGAGCGAGGGCACCCTCATCGAAATCGGCTACGCCTACGAGCAGGCCACCCACCACCGGAGACCCCCTCCCAGCACGCCTCCCCTGGAAGGGAACTGAAGGGCCTTTCCTGACAAAGTGGGCGCGGCCCCGCGCAGGGGGATCGCCCCACCCGGTCTCCAGGTCGATCCAGTACGTGAACGGGTACGGCCGCGCAGGGGGATCGCCCACACTGTTCAACAGCCCTCTGAGGGGCGTGGAGCCAGCGGCCCGAGGGGACCTGGACGACGTCAGTGCTTCGCGGCGAACCGGTCCAGGACGGCCCGCTCCTCCTTGGTCAGGCTTCCGGCTCCTTCCTCCTCCACCTTGTTCAGGAGCCGCTCCACCTCGTCCCGGTTCAGCTCGTGGAGATCCTCCACACGGATGGACGACCAGCGCCGCTTGGCCTCCTTCTCCCCCGTCTTCTTGGCTGCCTTCTCCTCCTGGGCCTTGGGGGTTTCCATGGGTTTCCACTGCTGGAAGTGCTTCCGTTTCCGCCACCGGAGATAAGCGTATCCGAAGGCGAAACCTCCCAGGTGGGCGAAATGGGCCACACCGGATTGGGCTCCGGCAATCCCACTGTAGAGGGCCACCGCCGCCAGGATCCCCACCAGGATCCGGGACTGGATGGGCAGGACCCCCCAGATGTAGATGGACTCCCGGGGCCAGTAGTAGGCGAAGCCCAGCAGCACTCCGAAAACGGCCCCCGACGCCCCCACCACGGCGGCATGGGGTGCAAAGATGAAGGAGAAGGCCGCCCCTCCGAGGCCACTCAGGAGATAGAGGCGAAGGAAGTACTTGCTCCCCAGGTGGGCCTCCAGACGGGGGCCGAAGAAGAACAGGGCCAGCATGTTGAAGAAGATGTGGCCCAGACCCCCGTGAACGAACATGTAGGTGACGATGGTCCAGGGCCGGATCAGGATGGCCCCGGGCACCAGAGCCAGGAGGTTGAAGAGCATGGGTTGAGAGGCGGTCAGGATGAAGACCACCACGTTGGCAATGAGAAGTCGAAGGACCCAGGGCGTCATGTACTCTTCAGCCTCACTTCCGGTGACCGGTTCATGGAGTGTCCTCAACCCGGACGATTCCACCCCCGATCATGCACTGACACTCTCTGTACCATCAAGGCCGGGTTAGGTTCGGACCCCCTTTTTTCCCGGGGTCCCTCCCCCGCAGGTGCGAACCCGGCGGTGGCACCGAACCCCCGGCCCAGGCAGATTACAGGAAACGTCGCGTGTGGGGAACGTCACACTCCGGCGATCCCACTCCCCCCTGGACGAGGCAACTGCCGTGACCGACGGACCGAGGCGACTTCCTCCCCTGTGGATGCGAATCACCCTGGTCGCCGGATGCCTTGCCCTCTCGGCTCCGGCCTCCGGTCTGAACGGGCAAACCGCCGCCCCTCCTCTCCCTCCGGATTCTATTCGGATACCTCGCTTTCCCCTGGGCCAGACTCCGGGTGCGCTCCTCACCGGGCCCGTCCGGACCGGCCAGTACCTGGGAGCCGTGGGAGGCCGGGCCGCGTGGCTGGGCTTCGAAACCGGCGAGGGGGAAATCTGGGTGCATCCCCTGAAGATTGTCAGGGACCTCCGCCTGGCCTTCCAGATTCCCGGCTACGAGGATCCGGTGCCCGGTTCCCGGGTGGCTCGGCGGGTGGAGGTTCGCCCGGGTCTCGTCACCGTGGCCTACAGCCACGCCGCTTTTCAGGTTCGCCAGCACGTCCTGGCCCCCAGGAACCGTCCCGGCATCCTCATGCTTTTGGAGGTGGACGCCGTGGAGCCCCTTGAGATCCACGCCTCCTTCCGACCGGTGCTCCAGTATGCCTGGCCCGGAGGGATGGGTGGCCAATACCTCTACTGGGACGGAGAAAACCGGGTGTTCGTCCTCTCCGAGAGCCTCAGGCGGCGGACCGGGGTGCTGGGCTCTCCCTGGGCGGGACGGGCGTCCGCCCATCCGGCCCACCGGCTGGCGGAGGCCCCGGCCAGGATGGTGATCCCCGTGGACCCGGCCCGGGCCCGGGAGGAGTTCATTCCCCTGGCCGTGGCCGCCGGAGAAGCACCCCGGGATGAGGTCATGGCCGCCTACCGGGGTCTCCTGGAGGAGGCCCCATCCCTCTACCGGGAGAACCGGCGGTGGGCAGCCGGCCTGCGGGACCGTGCCCTCCGGCTCCGGGCCGACGACCCGGAAGTCGGGGAGGCTCTGGAGTGGGCCAAGATCAACCTGGAGGAGCAGCGCTCCTGCAATCCTGAGCTGGGGTGTGGCCTGGTGGCCGGATGGGGCCCCTCCGGCACCAGTCTCCGGGCCGGGTTCGGGTGGTATTTCGGGGGGGACGCCGCCATCAACTCCCTGGCCATGGACGCCACGGGTCAATGGGACCTGGTGGCCGAGGGGCTGCGCTTCCTGGCCCGATACCAACGGGAAGACGGGAAGATTCCGCACGAGATCAGCCAGGCCGCCGGGGTCTTGCCCTGGTTCGAGGATTTCCCCTACGGATACTACCATGCCGACACCACGCCCTACTGGATGGCGGCCCTGTGGCACTACTGGCGAGCCAGCGGAGACACCGCCCTGGTGGAGGAGCTGTGGCCGGCCTACCGGAAGGCCTGGGAGTGGTGCTTGAGCGTGGAGACGGACGGGGACGGAATCATCGAGAATACCACCGGGGGCCTGGGAGCCATCGAGGTGGGGGGCCTGGGGGAGGGGATCCACCAGGACATCTACCTGGCCGCCGTCTGGGTGAAGGCCCTGGAGGGCACGGTGGAGATGGCCGGCGTCCGGGGAGACCGGGACCTGGAGGCACGGGCCCGGACCATCCTGGCCGAGGCCAGTGGCTCCCTGAACGAGGCGTACTGGCGGGAGGACGCGGGTCACCACGCCTTCGGGATCCTCCGGGACGGGAGCACGAACGACAACCTCACGGCCTGGCCAGGCACGGCCCTGGCCTTCGGACTCCTGGAGCCGGCCCGGGCCGAGGAGACCCTCCGGCGCCTGGCCTCGGACGTCATCGCCTCCAGCTGGGGGGCCCGTCTTCTCTCCACCGAGAGCGATCTCTACGACCCCCTGCACTACAACAACGGCGCCGTATGGCCCTTCATGACCGGGTTCGTGAGCTGGGGCCAATACCGGTACCGCCGCCCCTGGGCCGGCCACCCGCTGGTCCATGCCCTCCTGGAGCTGAATCGGGCCTTCAGTCTGGGGCGCCATCCGGAGAACCTCTCCGGAGCGTACTACCAGACCATGGACGCCACCGTGCCCCACCAGTTCTTCGCCACCTCCATGCTGGTCACCCCTCTCACCCGGGGCCTCCTGGGCTGGGAGCCTGACGCCCCTTCGAGGCGGGCGACCCTGGCTCCCCAGCCGCCTCCCTCCTGGGACTCCCTCATGGTGGAGAACCTCCCGTTGGGAGACAGCCGCATCGCCCTGAGCTATCGTCGGGCCGGACCGGAGGTTCGGGTGGACCTGGACGTGGAGGGCCCTCCGGTGGAGCTCACCTACGTACAGTCCATCCCCCTGGGAGCCCGAAACGTCATCGTCTCAGGCCTGCCCGACGGGGTACGGGAGCGCCACGAGATGGATCGCCACGATGAGACCTCCACCCTCGTCCTTCCCCTGCGGGAGGGGGCCCCTGTCCACCTCCGCTTCACCTGGGAGGGAGGCCTCTGGGTGGGCTCTCCAGCCCGGGATCTTCCCGTGGGTTCCGCCAGCGGAGGGCTCCGGGTCCTGGACTTCACCGGGGACGGGACGGGGTGGGACCTGACCCTGGAGGGAGAAGGGGGGGAGAGCCATGCCTTGACGCTCTTCGGGGAAGGTGTGGCCGTGGAGGGGGGCCGGCAGTGGCAGCCCTCCGGCCCCTTCGGGCCCATGGAGATCTCCGTGTCCTTTCCCCCGGGTCCGGGACGGACCGTCCGCACTCTCCGGCTGGAGGCCATTCGATGACTGTCCCCCCGCCCCCCAGAAACATCGGCGCTCTCCACGCCGAGAGCTGGTCCGGAATCGTCCTCTCTCCGAGTCCGGGGGAGGGCTTTGCCTTCCGTTTCGCCGTGGAGCTGCCCGACGGCAGACGTGCGGACCAGATGGACCTCTTCTGGCTCGTCCACGAGGTGGGCCCCCATGCCCCGGATGGAAGCTACGCCCGGGTGGCCTTCGACCTGAGTCTGCCCTTCGGTCTGGAGCGGGACACGCCCATCGTGGAGAAGGCGTCCCGGGAACCGCACCTGATCCTGGAATGGGGAAGAGTGGGAGGATCGGCCGTGCTGGGGCGAGTCACCACCCGGTTCGCCGGGACGCTGGAGCTCATCCCCTTCTTCCCGTGGGACTGGGCCGGCCGCTGGACCAGGATGGAGGCTCCGGCAGGCGTGCAGGTACCGGGCGCCATCACCGGGGAATCCGGGAGCGGCGGCTGGGCCTTCGCCCTGGAGACCGACAGGAGTCCGGAGCCCCCTCCCGGCTATCCCGACACTCCTGCCCGGGAGGCCACCCTCCGGTTTTCCGTCACTTCCGGAGACCGGGTGGACTTCGTCGCCGCCTTGGCCCCGGACCTGCGCCGGGCCCACGAAGGGGTGCAACGAGCCCGGCTGGGCAGCGTCACCTCCACCCTGGCCCGGGCCCGGGAGAGGTACGAGACCGGCAGGGTCCGGGTAGACGGAGCCTGGAAGGGGCTGGCGGCGTCGGTGACGAACAACCTCCACTGGATGGTCCTCCTGAAGCCCGAAACCGGGGAGCTCTACGTGCCCGCCGGTCGCCGGTGGATCTTCCCGGCGCCGGACGGCTCGCCGGACCACTGGACCGTCTTCGGCTGGGACTCCTACTTCAACGCCCTGGAGCTGGCCACGGAGAGCCCGGACTTGGCCCGGGCCGCCGTCCGGGCCGGCCTGGCCACCCAGTACCCCACGGGCTGCATCCCGAACTGGCGAGGACGCTTCGGCGGCACGCCGGATCGTTCCCAGCCCCCGGTGGGGTCCCTGGCGGCGGCGAAGCTACTGGCCCGGTTCGGAAACCTGGAGCCCGCCCGGCAAGCCCTGCCGGCTCTGGAACGATGGGCCGCCTTCTGGCGGGCTGAGAAGGAGGGCCACCCCAGGCGGGACGGAAACGACAACGGACTCTTCCAGTGGGGGTCCGACGCGGAGAGCATCTCCTCCACCCCCCCGCCCTGGGAAGTGGATGCCAGCGGATGGCAGCGAGCCGCCTGGGAATCGGGTCAGGACGACCTCCCGAACTGGGACGAAGCCGCCTGGGTAGAGACGGCCGAGACCTTCGACCTGGACTGCGTGGACCTGAACAGCTACCTGGCCCTGGACCTGGAGTGTCTGGCCTTTCTGGCCCAGGCCCTGGGGGAGGAGGAGAAGGCCCGACGCTTCCGGGGGGATTGGGAGGATCTCCGGGCTCGGATGAACCGTGTGCTCTGGAACGAGGAGCGGGACCTGTACCTGGACCGGAAGTGGTCCGGGGAATGGTCTCCCCGGGTGGCGGCGTCCAACTTCCTCCCCCTGGTGGCCGGTGTGCCCAGCCAGGAGCAGGCCCTCCGCATGCTCGAGACCCTCACGGACCCAGACTGGTTCTGGGGGGACTACGTGCTTCCCACCATCTCCCGGAACGATCCGGCCTTCCCGGAGCAGCAGTACTGGCGAGGCACCATCTGGCCCCCCATGAACTACCTGGTCTACCAGGGTCTCAAGCGGTACGGTCTGGATGAGGTGGCGGGAGAAGTGGCCCGCCGGAGCGTATCCCTCTTCTTGAAGAGTTGGAACCGCTACCAGCTCTGCCGGGAGAACTACGACAGCCGGACCGGTGAGGGGGGAGGCCAGCGCTACCAGAGCTGGGGCCCCCTCTTCGCTCTCATCGGGCTGGAGGAGTTCCTGGATGTCACGCCCTGGTCGGGGCTCACGGTGGGCTCTCTCACTCCTCCCGGCGATACCGTGGCCCGTCGGATCCGGGCTCTGGGTCACCGTTGGACGGTGGCCCTGAGCCCAGACGGCCTGCGACTGGACCGGAGCGGACGCACGATTCTGGCCAGCGATGCCCCCGTCGTCCTTCGGCACCTGGAGGTGGAAGACGGGCTCCTGTCCTGCCGGACCCATGCCCCCCGGGAGGTGAAGCTCCGGGTGGACCACGTTCCCACGCCGAGACGGATCCAGCTGGACAGCCGGCCCGTGACCCCGGATACCACCTGGATCCCCCTGCCCCCGGGGAAGCACGAGCTTCGGGTCCAGGTAGCCGACCAACCCAGTTCCGAGAAGGGCTGACACCGGGAACAAGCCATGCGACTGCCCCCCTACTCCATCCTCGTCCCGGTGGCCATCCTCCTGGCCCTGGCACCCTTCTTCCCCGAGCCCCACCTGGTGGAGAAGCTCCGCATGCTATCCAGGGGAGAGCTCCGCCGCCCCCTGGACATCTTCGACCTCTTCCTTCACGGCACCCCCCTGGTCCTCCTTCTGGTGAAGGCGGGCCTGGATCTGGCCCGAAAGCTGGGAGGATGAGATGGACCCCCTCTACCTCCTTCTCTCCCTGAACCTGGCCCTGGTGGCCGGATCCATGGTCCTCCTCTGGCTGGTGAGCTTGCCCCTCAGAGACGTGAGCATCGTGGACATCGCCTGGGGAGCCAATGGGGCCCTGGTGGCCCTGGCCTCCTTCCTCCTGACCCGGGGGCCCCTGGCCGATGGGGCCCTGCCCCGGGGCCTGCTCATCACCGGCATGACCATCATCTGGGGCCTCCGACTGACGGTCCACATCGGCAGGAGGAACATGGGGGAGGGGGAGGACTACCGGTATGCCGCCATGCGGAGGGAGCACGGCAGCGCCTTCCCTCTCCGCAGCCTCGTCACCGTGTTCCTCTTCCAGGCCCTTCTCCTCTGGGCCATCACCCTCCCGGTCCAGGTCGCCCAGCTCTCCTCCGTGCCCCCGGACCTCACCTTCCTGGACCTGGCGGGTGCCGCCCTCTGGCTGGTGGGTCTCGGCTTCGAGATCGTGGCAGACCGTCAGCTCTCACGGTTCCGGGCGGACCCGGAGGCCTCCGGAGAGGTCATGGACCAGGGCCTGTGGAAGTACTCCAGGCACCCCAATTACTTTGGAGAATCCCTGGTCTGGTGGGGCATCTTCCTGGTGGCGGCAGCAACCCCCGGAGGCTGGATGACCTTCTTCAGCCCCCTTCTCATGACCTTCTTCCTGCTCCGGGTGTCCGGCGTCCCCATGCTGGAGGCCTCCCTGGCCGAACGGAAGGAGGGCTATCGGGACTACATGCGACGGACCAGCCCCTTCATCCCATGGCCCCCCAGGAAGGATTGAGGTCCCCGGCCCCGGCCTCCGGGCACGCCTCCAACCCTACTCCACCCGGGTCAGCCATCCGTGCCGGTCCGGGATCTCTCCCCTCACCATCTCCATGAAGCGACGCTGGATGGCCAGGGTCACCGGACCCCCTTTTCCGTCGCCCACCGGGATCTTGTCCACGCTCCGGATGGGGGTCACCTCCGACGCCGTTCCCGTGAAGAAGATCTCGTCGGCCGTATAGAGGGCCTCCCGGGGAATGTGGGCCTCGACCACCTCGTATCCCAGTTCCTCGGCCACCACCTTCACGCTCTCCCGGGTGATGCCCCGGAGATTCGTTCCGTCCAGGAAGGGCGTGTAGACCACCTCCTCCCGGACAAGGAAGACGTTCTGTCCGCTTCCCTCGCTCAACAGGCCGTCCGGGCCCACGGCCAGGGCTTCCACGTACCCGTCGGCAAGGGCTTCCATCTTCATGAGCTGGGCGGCGTTGTAGTGGCCAGCGGCTTTGGCCTGCACCGGGAAGGTATTGGGGTGGGCCCGCATCCAGCTCGAGACGCACACGTCCACACCCCGCTCCAGGGCTCCGTTCCCCAGGTAGGCGCCCCATGGCCAGGCGCAGATGTAACTCTCCACCGGGCTCAGGGCCGGATCCAGACCCGCGGACCCATACCCCCGGAGCACCATGGGACGGATGTAGCAATCCCGAAGCCCGTTCCTCCGAACCGTGGCCACGCAGGCTTCCTCCACTTCCTCCCAGGAGGGTGCCGGTGTCATGCGATAGATGGCACAGGAGTCCCGGAGCCTTCGGATGTGCTCCCGGAGACGGAAGATGGCCGGTCCCGTCTCCGTGTCGTAACAGCGTATCCCCTCGAACACCGAGGAGCCGAACTGGACGGCGAGGCTCAGGATGTGAGTCGTGGCCTCCTTCCAGGCCACGAACTCTCCGTCCTTCCAGATCCACTCGGTTTCGGTAAATCCCGTGGACATGATTCCCACCTTGTCGGGTCGAAAGAAGATGATCCATCCGGCGCCGGGAATCAGGGCCTCGGGACCGGCGGATCGGCCATGCCCCCCTCCCATGCGCCCCGGGGATTCAATAGAGGGGGTTCATCCACCCCCGTCCACCGAAATGGACCGAGAACTTCCGGCGCCTCACCGGCGGCAGGATCCGGGGACACGAAACGGGTACGAGAGTTGCTGCGCCTGGAAGGGGTCCCGGGTCGCTGCGACGGCCGGGTCAGGAAGGGAAGGTCCCCAAGGGCCAGGAGAGGCGGCCGCTGGACCTGCCCGCCTCCCTCTCTTCCCGGGAAGGCCTGGGGAGGGGAGAGGGTCCTCTCCCGATCCGGTTCCCCGGCGGCACT
>CAZZEL010000002.1:2291-57930 GCA_964652625.1 uncultured Gemmatimonadaceae bacterium | reverse complement strand
GCACTCTGTCTCGACGTGAGACACATTCGCTCCAACGGGACCCATGACCGGCGTCGAGAAGGAGTCGAGAAGGAGTCGCGAAGGCAAGGAGTCGAGGAGCCGAGGTGATGAGCCAAACCAGCATCCAGGACCCCCTCCTCCGGTCCGTGGCGAGTCGCCTGGAGCAGGCCCGGATCCAGGGCCTGTGGCCCGGGGGCCGCCGGGACCTCTGGACCGATGCCCTGGGACTCATCTGCCTCCTGAACCTGCACGTGGAAACGGAGGAGGCCGGGCCCCTGGAGCGGGCCGAAGCCCTGGCTTTGGAGGTGGACCGGGTCCTGGGCCGCCGGAAGGGCATCTGCATGGCGGAAGACGGAGAGACCGACGGCCAGTCCTATCGGTCTCTGGCCCTCTGGCTCTTCGCCCTGGAGTCCCTGGGACGCTTCCGTCCCCCTTTTCGGCGCCGAGCTCTGGCCCTGGTGAGAGAGATCCATGCCGCCTTCGTCCAGCCCGGGGCCGGAATCATGAACCGGATGCTGGAGGACCTCTCGGGCCCCTTCCCCGGAGCCGCTCCCGGGACGGTGGAGGTCTTCCTGGGCCTGGGCGTCTACCGGCTCCTGGATCCGGAAGCTCTGGCCCCTGAAATCCGGGAGATGGAGGATCTGGCCGGGGAGACATGGGCCACCCTCGCCCCGGACCAGGGACTGGACCTGGGGCTCCTCCTCTGGATCACCCACTTCTTCCCCACCGAGCCCTGGGCCCGAGACCTCCGGGAACGGTGCCTCGCCGCCCTGGATGCCCGGTGGATTCATCCTCCGGGCTACTTCCGCCGCAATCTCCCCGAACCCCTGAGCGGGCCCCGCCGGGCCAATCCCCTGGCCCTGTCGAACCTGGGCGCCAGCATCGGACTCCAGGCCCAGGGTGTATGGGCTGACCGGGTCCAGCGGGTCCACGACTACTTCCTCAACCGCTACTCCTGGGAAGAGGCCCCGGGAGACGCCCTCTCTCCGGTCCTGGTCTGCGCCTCTCTCGCCCCCGGGCTTCTCCTCCGCCGCCACAGAATCCAGCCGTAGATTCCCAGGTTCAGCAACACCACCAGCGTCCCCAACACCACCTGGAGCTCCCGGGTGAGATCCTGGGGATAGAGGATGGGCAGGAGGTAGTGCTCCACGAACCCCCCGGCGTACCCCTCCTCTCCACCCCGACGCCTCAGGGCCACCTCCAGAGGGGTCAGGGGACACACCCATCCCCGGAACTCGATGAGCGCCCCCCAGGTAGCCGCCGGAAGGTGGAGCCAGGCGACTCCGGGCCAACGGAAAACCAGGAGCCCTCCCAGGACCACGAAGACCACGAAGGCCAGGTGCACCACGACGATGACGTCGGCCAGAAGACGGGCCAGCATGAGGTCTCTCCGTCGACAAGGTCCCGGGGCGGCCCTGGGCCCCGTCCTTGTGATAACTCCCGGGACGTGGGACATTGGTCTGGTCGCATCCCAACGCTCCAGAGCAGGTTCGGGGGCCCCAGGCTCTCGGACCCCGAGCCTTCTTCACGGGTTCCGGGGTCGTTGCACAATGGTCCTCAGGAGGCCCGGCAGTCCGTTCATCCTCTTCTGTCCCACTCCAAGCCTAGAACATCATGAATCGAATTAGCGGCAGAACCGTCCTGATCACGGGAGCCTCCGCCGGAATCGGCGAGGCCTGCGCCCGTTCCTTCGCCTCTCACGGGGCCGACCTGGTCCTCCTGGCCAGACGGCGGGAGCGGCTCGAGGCGCTGAAGGAGGAGTTGGAAGATGGCCACGGTGTGGCGGTCCGCACCGCCGGGCTGGACGTCCGGAACCGGGAGGCCGTTGAGGCCTTCGTGGACCAGCTCTCCCATGACGGCCCGGTACCCGACGTTCTGTTGAACAACGCCGGGAAGGCGCGGGGCCTGGACCTCCTCCATGAGGGAGACGTTGACGACTGGGACGAGATGATCGATACGAACGTGAAGGGACTTCTCTACATGACCCGGGGGATCCTTCCCCTCATGGTGGAGCGGGATCGGGGTCACATCGTCAACATCGGCAGCATCGCGGGTCACCAGGTCTACTCCAAGGGTGCCGTCTACAACGCCACCAAGTTCGCCGTGAAGGCCTTGAACGAGGGCATGGCTCTGGACCTTCTCGGGACCCGCGTCAAGGTATCGAGCGTGGACCCGGGACTGGTGGAGACCGAGTTCTCCCAGGTCCGCTTCCACGGGGACAGCGAACGGGCCGAAACCGTCTACCAGGGGTACGAGCCTCTCCGGCCCGAAGACATCGCCGACATCATCACCTTCGTGGTGAACACTCCGGACCACGTGAACATCCAGGACCTGGTGGTCCTGCCAACGGCCCAGAGGAACGCCACCATGGTCCACAAGGAGTCCCCGCCGGAGTAGTGGGCGATACCCCTCCCTGTGAGCCAGAGCCGCCCTTCCCCCTATCTCATCGTCTTCTCCCTCTGGCTGCTGGTGTTCTCCGCCAGCAGCCAGATCATGATTATCTCCCCCATCCTGCCACAGATCGGGGAGGAGTTGGACATCGCCGAGGCCCTCCTGGGCACCCTGGTCACGGCCTACTCCCTCATGGTGGGTCTCTTCGCCGTCCTCTCCGGCCCCGTCTCGGACCGCATCGGGAGGCGGAGGATTCTCCTCATGGGTACGGGAATCATGACCGTGGCCCTGGTCTGTCACGTCCTGGTGGTGGGGTACGCTTCCTTCCTTGCCGTCCGGATCTTCGCGGGAATCGCCGGGGGGATCCTCAGCGGCGCCGCCGTTTCCTACATCGGCGACTACTTCCCGTACAGCAAGCGGGGCTGGGCCGTGGGGTGGGTGATGAGCGGATCCGCCTTCGGGCAGATCATCGGGATTCCCCTGGGTGTGGTCATCGCCGGCCAGTTCGGCTTCCAGGCGCCGTTCTACCTCTTCGCCGTCACCATGGCCATCACCTTTCTCCTCCTCTGGGTCCGGCTCCCTCAACCCCCCATCCGGCCCCGGGAGGGCCCCCTCACCGTGAAGGGAGCGGCCCGGGACTACTGGGCCATGCTGAAGCAACGACAGATCGCCGCCGCGGCGGTGGCCTTCTTCCTCATGTATGTGGGCATCTCTCTGTACGTTGTCTATCTCCCCACCTGGCTGGAAAGTCAGATCGGCTTCACTCCCAACCAGATCGCCACCCTGTTCCTGGTGGGGGGCGTAGCCAACGTCCTCGCCGGCCCCCAGGCAGGGAAGCTCTCGGATCGAATCGGCCGGAAGCTCATCATCCTCCTCTCCTGTCTTGGATTGTTCCTGGTGATGCTGGGCACCACCCTCCTCATCCGGTCCATCTGGGTGGCCTATCCCGTCTTCTTCCTCACCATGGTCCTGGTGGCCATGCGCATCAGTCCCTTCTCGGCTCTCCTCACAGCCCTGGTTCCCGACCACGCCCGGGGCTCCCTCATGAGCCTCACGGTGGCGCTGGGGCAGGTGGGCTTTGGCCTGGGAGGGGCCCTGGCCGGTCCCTTCTACTCGGAGATGGGGTACGCCAGCAACACCGTCATCGGCGCCCTCTCCGTCCTGGGCATGGGGATTATCGTGTGGTTCCTGGTTCCCGAGCCCCGGGCGTCCCGGGAGTAGGGCAGCCTCGGGAGAGGGCCGGGAGGCCACGGAAGGCCCCCGGAGAGCAGGCCCTCCCGCTCCTCGGCGCCCTGATCCCGGGGGAGTGCTTCCCGACTCCCGAGTGGTTACCATGGAGAAGGGCGGGCTGACCCGGGAGGAGCGAGGGGCAAACCCGAGATGTGCATGCCATGACCGAACAGCAGGAACGCAAGGCCCAGGTGCTCCTGGTGGAGGACAACCTCACGGATGCCCTCCTCCTGAGGAGCATTCTGGAGGGAGACGAGACCATCCGGGTGACCCTTGCCCAGGATGGTATTCGCGGTTGCCAGTTGGCGGAGAACCAGCGCTGGGACCTGGTGGTCACGGACATCAACCTCCCGGGGCGGGACGGAATCGAGGTCATCCGGGCCACCAAGGCCCACCAGCCCGACACCCCCATCATCGCCACCTCGGCCTATTCGGCTCCTGCCTACACGGAGACCGCCTTCCGTAACGGGGCCAACGAGGTCCTGGCCAAGCCCCTGGACCGGGAAGAGCTCCTGCGCACGGCCCACGATCTCCTGGAGGTGAAGGCCATCGCCGACAGCCTCCCACGGAAGATCCTGGCCGTGGGGACCTTCCCCGGCGACGTGGAAGCGGGATGCGGGGGGATCCTTCTGAAGCACGTCCGGGGCGGAGACGAGGTCCACCTCGTGGTCTGCTCCCTGGGAACCCAGGAGGAGGAACGGGAGGAGCGCCTGGCCGAAGCCCGGCGAGCCGCCCAGGTCATGGAGGTGGAGCTGGCCCTGCCCGAGAACGACCATCCGGAGCTCCCGGATCTGGAGCAGATGGTCATTCAGATCCAGGACCGGGTGCACGATGTGAGTCCGGAGGTCCTCTACGTGCCGTCCCCCAACGACGTCAGGGAGAGCCGTCTGAACGTCTTCCGGGCCGCCGACATCGCCGGATCCAACGTACAGGGCTTCTGCTGTTACCAGGCAGCCACCACCACGCTGGACTTCCGGCCCACCATCTTCGAGGACGTCTCGGAGTTCCTGGACCAGAAGATGGCCGCCCTCTCCCACTACGAGGCACAGGTGAAGGGACGCCCTCACCTGGATCCGGAGCTGGCCCGGGCTACGGCCCGCTACTGGGGACGTTTCCTGGGGTACGGCGAAGTGGAGCCCCTGGAGATGATCCGGCAGGTGCTGTAGCACCGCCCTTCTCCCTTCCCCGGACCACCCGTTAGAATACCTCTTTCGTAAACCGGATCGCTAACGTCCAGTTGGAGCGCCTCTTGGCCACTCGAGCACACCTTGAATTCGAGCGGGACATCGTGGAGCTGCAGGAGCAGATGGAGAAGCTCCTGGAGAACGCCGACGACAAGGGGATCGATGTCTCCGACGAGCTTCGGGTTTTGCGGCGCAAGCTGGAGGTCCTGAAGGAAGAGACCTTCCGGAATCTCACGCCCCTGGAGAAGGTGCAGGTGGCCCGACACCCCCGTCGCCCCTACACCCTGGACTACGTGGAGCGACTCTTCACGGACTGGATCGAGCTGAAGGGCGATCGGGCCTTCCGGGACGACGGAGCCGTGGTGGCGGGATGGGGGCGCCTGGAAGGGCGCTCCGTCATGGTCATCGGCCAGCAAAAGGGCCGGAACATGAAGGAGAACCTCTGGCGGAACTTCGGGTCTCCCCACCCGGAGGGGTATCGGAAAGCCCTTCGATTCATGCGCCAGGCCGAGAAGTTCCGCCGTCCGGTGATCACCTTCATCGACACTCCGGGCGCCTACCCCGGGGTGGGCGCCGAGGAGCGTGGACAGGCCGAGGCCATCGCCCGGAACCTGCGGGAAATGGCGGCTCTGCGAGTCCCGACCCTCTCCGCCGTCATCGGGGAAGGGGGGTCCGGCGGCGCTCTGGCCCTGGGCGTCACGAACCGGATTCTCATGATGGAGCACGCCATCTACTCCGTCATCTCTCCCGAGGGTTGCGCGGCGATTCTGTGGCGGACGGCGGAGGAGCGGGACAAGGCCGCTCGGGCCCTGAAAATCACCTCCCGGGATCTCCTGGAGCGGGGGATCGTGGAAGAGGTGGTTCCGGAGCCCCAGGGGGGAGCCCACTCCGACTGGGACGAGGCCGCAGAGAACCTCAGGGAGGCCCTGGTCCGGAATCTGGGCGAGCTGGAAGCCCTGGAGCCCCAGGAGCTCGTCCGTCAAAGACAGGCCAAGTTCGAGGCCATGGGAGAGTGGGAGGGGAAGGAGTAGGGACGCATGACGGGATTCGCCGAGGTCCAGTTCAAAGGGACCCGGAAGGATTACTTTTCCGTCCGGGGGGTGGAGGTCCGCCCGGGGGCCCACGCGGTGGTGGAGGCGGACCGTGGTGAGGACCTGGGTGAGATCACGGCCGTGGGCAGTATCGCCAAGCGGAAGTGCTCGGCCTGCTCCGGTGGCTGCCCCGCCCCCAGCCCGGACAAGCGGATTCTCCGCCTGGCCGAGCCCACGGAAGTGGCTCGACTGGACACCCTCCGGGAAGACGAGAACCGGGTCCGCTGGGAGACCACGAAGCTGGTGGAGGAGCATGGCCTCAAGATGAAGGTGACGGAGGCCGAGTGGCAGTTCGACCGGAAGAAGCTCATCATCTACTTCACCGCCGAGCGTCGGGTGGACTTCCGCAGACTCGTCCGGGACCTGGCCCGGACCTTCCGCACCCGGATCGAGCTCAGGCAGATCGGGGTCAGGGACGAGGCGGCTCTCCTGGGAGGGGTCGGCCGGTGCGGGAGGGAGCTGTGCTGTTCCACCTGGCTCCCGGAGCTCAAGCCGGTGAGCCTCCAGCTGGCCAAGGACCAGCGCCTTTCCCTGAATCCGGCCCAGATCTCCGGCTGTTGTGGCCGGCTCATGTGTTGCCTGATGTACGAGCACCAGACCTACGTGGAGGCCCGCCGGAAGTTCCCCCGGGAAGGGAAGAAGCTCCGGACCGCCAGAGGCGAGGAGAAGGTGGTGGGTGTGGACATCTGGCGGGAGCGGGTGACGCTGAGGAACCCGGAGGGCGAACGAAGGATCCTGGACCTGGCCACGCTCCGAGAAGAGGTGGCCACCGCCGGGGACGAGGACGGGCACCTGAGCCGCAGCGAGGAAGACTAACCCCCCACCCACCGGATCACCGTGGATCGTCACAAGAGCTTCTACATCACGACAGCCATCGACTACGCCAACGGCTCTCCTCATCTCGGCCACGCCGTGGAGAAGATCGGCGCCGACGTCATGGCCCGGTACCACCGTCGAAAAGGGGAGAAGGTCCATTTCGTCATCGGCATGGACGAGCACGGGCAGAAGGTGCTCCAGAGTGCCGACGAGGCCGGGGTCAGCCCCCAGGACTGGGTAGACCGCATCGCCGACGAGTTCACCTCGGCCTGGGACGTCCTCCAGATCAGTCACGACGATTTCATCCGGACCACGGAAGCCCGGCACCACACGGGGGTCCAGGAGCTCATCCGCCGAATCGAGAAAAAGGGGGACCTGTACCGGGACACCTACTCCGGCTACTACTGCGTCGGATGCGAGGGGTACAAGACGGAAGACGAGCTGGTGAGGGACGACGAGGAGGTCCTCCGCTGTCCAACCCACACGTCCCTGTCGGTGGAGTGGATGGAGGAGGAGAACTGGTTCTTTCGCCTGTCGGCCTACACCGAGCCTCTCCTGGAGCTCCTGGACCGGCGGCCGGAGTTCATCCTCCCGGACATCCGGCGCAATGAGATCCGGAAGGTGCTGGAAGGGGGCCTGGAGGACATCTCCGTATCCCGCTCCCGTCTCCCCTGGGGCGTGCCCTGGCCGGGAGACCCGGATCACATCGTCTACGTGTGGCTCGACGCCCTGACGAACTACCTCACCGCCATCGGCTTCCCGGATACGAGCTACCGTGAGCACTGGCCTGCGGACATCCACGTTATCGGCAAGGACATCACCCGTTTCCACTGCATCTACTGGCCGGCTTTCCTCATGAGTGCAGAGGTGGAGCTTCCCACCACGGTCTGGGCTCACGGCTTCGTGACCTACGGGGGTCGGAAGCTGTCGAAGTCCGAGGGGGTCACGTTCGACCTCTCCGAGGCCATCGAGCGCCATGGCCCGGAGGCCCTCCGGTACTACCTCCTTCGGGAAGTCCCCTGGAACGGAGACGGGGACATCACCCGGGAGCGGTTCACCGAGCGCTACACCTCGGAGCTGGCCAACGACGTGGGCAACCTGGCCAGCCGGGCCCTGGCCATGATCCAGAAGTACCGTGATGGGGCCATCCCCGGCGGGGAAGCCGGCTCCCTTCACGACCAATGCCGCCGGGCCGCCGTGTCCTACGAGGAGGTCATGGACCAGGGCCTCCTGCATGAGGGCATCCTCGTAGCTCTGGAGCTGGCCTCCCGGGCCAACGGATACGTGGAGGAGCAGGCCCCCTGGACCCTGGCCAAGGACCCGGCGAGAGCCGGGGAGCTGGACAGGACCCTGGCCTCCCTGGCCCGGGCCCTGTTGGTCCTGGCCACTTTGCTGCAGCCCATCCTTCCCGGGAAGATGAGGGACCTTGTCCAGCGCCTGGGCGTCCAGGAGGTGCCTACCCTGGAGGAGGCCCTGGACCTGCAGCTGGAAGGGCGAACCGTGCGTCGGGGGGACCCCCTCTTTCCCCGGGCCGACCTGGGCGGCTGATAGGGGCACCCCGCCGGCTCCCCCGGGCAGGGCTGGCGGCTCGGTGCATCAGCGACGCTTCGCCCCCTGCCTGGGGGCCGTCGGACCCGGGGTTTGTTGACAGGCCTCCGGAAATCCGCCTAGCTTGGAACAAGAAAGCGTTTCATCGAAGAACGCCCAGTGGGGACGCGCTACCTTCCCCCTGAGGGCGTACGGCCGGAGACAGCCCGGACGATCCGAGGATGACCCAGAAGACGTGGACCCTTCTCCTCCTGGGGAATGAGGACGAAGGGATTCGGCAGTACACCTTTTCTTCTCGTCTCGTCAGGGGCGTACTGGGTGGGGCCGTTCTCCTTTCCCTCTCCATCCTGGCCCTCTCGGCTCTCCTCCTCTTCAACGGCCTGGCCCATCTCCGGGCGGCCCACCTGGAACGGGAAAACGCTCTCCTCTCCCGACAGCTCCAGGAGTTTCGGATCCGGGTCTCCGGCCTGGAGGAGCGCCTGGGCGAGATGGGGGAGGAGGACCGGCGGATCAGGATCCTGGCCGGCCTTCCGGAGACGGACGAGGAGATCCAGGAAGTGGGCGTCGGAGGGCCCGGCCTTCCGGATCCCGGGGCTCATCCCCTGTGGTCCGTGGACTCGGCCAAGAGCAAGTCCGCCTTCGCCGTCCAGTACGACCTGGGCATCCTGGAGCGCCGAGCGAGGCTTCTGGAACACAGCATGGAGGAGGCGTCCGACAGCCTCCAGGCCCACCGGGATCTCCTGGAATCCACCCCCTCCATCCTCCCGGTGGCGGGCGTGCTCAGCAGTCGGTTCTCCCAGGCCCGGAGCCACCCCATTCATCACCAGATCCTTCCCCACGAGGGGGTGGACATCTCCGCTCCCCACGGCACGCCCATCCTGGCGGCGGCCAAGGGCACGGTCACCAGGGCCGGCTGGGTGGCGGGTCTGGGCTATACCGTGGAGATCGACCACGGGTACGGATACACCACCCGCTACGGGCATGCCTCCAAGGTCATGGTCAAACGGGGGCAACGGGTGGACCGGGGAGAGTTCATCGCCCAGGTGGGAAGCACGGGAATCTCCACGTCCCCCCACTTGCATTACGAGATCCGCATCGGTGGAAGGGCCGTGAATCCCATGAACTACGTCATCGGGAGCGTGCTCCCCTGAACCCCGGGAGATCCACGCCGGATGTCCGGGCCCTCGCTCCGTTCTTGATGCCCGGCGGCGGAGTTCTTACCTTGCGCCCGCTCACCCACATTGTGAACAACTGGAGTGTCCCATGAGGCGAAGCTGGCTCGCGTTGGTGCTTTTCGGTTCTCTGGCCATGGCTGCGTGCGGTCCGGCCCAGGTCGTGGTCACCGCGGAGATGGAAGTGGAGGATCCCGAGACCGGGGAGATGGTCACCCGTCCCATCACGGACATGGAGGTGGAGGCCCTCCCCTTCGATCGGGATCAGGTCTTCGACTCCCTGGAGGCCGCCTTCCCGGAGCCCGAGCCCGAGATCCCGGAAGATCTCCTCACCCTCCAGGACTCCATCCGGGTAGCCCAGGAGGAGTGGCGGGCCCTGGAAGCGGAATGGAGCGCCCTCAGGGACCGGCTTCAGGGCATCAACGAGGAGATGGAACCCCTGGCCCGGGGAGAGGCCGCATACGTGGCTCTGTACAGGGAATTCCAGGACGTGGAAGAACGGCTGAACGCGGTGGACCGGCAGCGACAGCAGGCCTTCGAGCGATTCACCGACTTGCAGGGAGGGTTCATCGCCCGAGCCGACTCCATGAACATGGTCATCCAGAGCTGGGCCGACGAGGCCTTCGCCGACGCCGGTGACGTCTTCATCACCAAGCTGGAGGAGACGGGCCGGGACATCGTGGTGGACACCACCGACGCCCAGGGCGCTGCCCAGCTCGAGCTCCCGCCGGGCCAGTGGTGGGTCCACGCCCGCCACGAGCTCCCCTTCCAGGAGCTCTACTGGAACGTGCCCATCACGGTGGAGGGGGGCGATCCCATGCCCCTGATCCTGAACCGGGAGAACGCCCAGATCCGGCCCAAGCTCTGACGGAGCCCGGGGCCGGGACCGGGGACCGGAGACGGGAGGACCGGTCCCCTTCCGGCCTCGGTGGCCCCCGGGACGGTCGTCTCTGTGCCGGGGGCCCCCTTTCGTCTCAGCCGTGAGCAACCCATCCATCTCCTCCGGCTCCCGAGCCCCGGAGGACCGTGCCGAACCGGAGGCCCCGGATGGGGCCGCCGCTGGGGCCGCGACCATTCCCGCCATCATCCCCGCGTCGGGGCACTCCCGCCGCATGGGGAGTCCGAAGCCACTCCTGGACAGCGGCCAGGGCACCTTCCTGGCCCGGATCCTGAGGTCTTTCCGGGAAGGAGGAGCCGGGCCCCTCCTGGTGGTGGTCCGGGATCCGGAGGGAGCCGTGGCTCGGGAGGCCCGCCAGGAGGGAGGCCGGGTCCTGGAGAACCCGGACCCCACCCCGGGACCCGTTGCCTCCCTTCAGGTCGGCATCCGCCACCTCCCGCCGGATGCCCCTGGCGTCTTCTTCTGTCCTGTGGACCATCCCCTCTTCCGGCCCGACACCGTGCGCTCCATGGACCGGACGTTCCGGGACCGTCAGCCGCCCATGGTGGCCCCGAGCTTCCGTGGCCGGTCCGGCCATCCGGTCCTCTTTTCCCGGGACCTCTTCTCGGAGCTTCTGGAGGATGAGCTTCCCCAGGGAGCCAGAACCGTCGTGGGACGCTATCATGAGGAGCGGATCCTCGTGCCGGTGGACGACCCGGGGATCCTGGCCGACATCGACACCCCGGACGACTACGCGAGGTACTTCTCGTGAGCTCCCCAACCTCCCTTCTCACACCCGGCCGTCTCTCCTTCCTCCTCCCGGACCTCCTGGAACGCGGCCGGGACGCCGCCGTCCTGGTGGCGGTCTCCCATCCTGTCCCGGAGGGGAGGGGTCGGAGGATGCTCGTCTGGGGAGACCAGGAGAGAGGGACCTTCCAGGATCACGCGGCGGACCGACGGGCCGTGGAGCTGGCCCGCCGGGGGTTGGCAGGGGATCCGACCGTGGAATCGGGCCTCTACACCCTGACCATGGAAGACGGAGAGGAGATGGAGGTCTTCCTGGAGCTGCACCACCCCCGGCCCGAGCTGGTCATCGTGGGGGCCGGCCACGTGGCCCGGCCCCTCTGCACGCTGGGCCACCTCCTGGGTCTCCGGGTGACGGTCCTGGACGACCGGCCCGAGTTCGCCACCCGGGAGCGATTCCCGGAGGCCGCAGAGCTGGCGGACGTGGATTTCCGCCGCCCCTTCCAGGACCGCACCTTTCACCCCTGGACCCACCTGATCCTGGTGACCCGGGGTCACCGGTTCGACTACGAGTGCCTCCGGAGGGTGCTCTCCGGTGATGCCCTTCCCGGCTTCATCGGCATGATCGGGAGCCGGCGGCGGGTTCGGGCTACGTTTCAGGCCCTCCTGGAGGAGGGCATTCCCCGAGACCGCCTGGCTCGGGTCCACTCTCCCATCGGGCTGGACCTGGGAGCCGAGACGCCGGAGGAAATCGCCGTGAGCGTAGCCGCCGAGCTGGTCCACCACTGGCGGGGAGGATCCGGCCAGCCCCTCAGGGAGGTGGCCTCTGTCCTGGAGCGGTTTCTCCCGGAGCCGAATCCGGCCACACCGCCCCCGGACGACCAGGAGCCTTCCGGGAGGGAGACCACAGATCGTTCATCCGGGAATCCCGGGGGTTCCCGGGGGCAATTCGAAGAGGAGGACTGATGTCGGAAGAAGACCGAGTGGTCTATTCTGCCATGGCCGAAGCGGGCCGGGCCGGCCGGACCTGCGCACTCGCGACGGTCCTGGCCACCCGTGGATCCACGCCACGGAAGAACGGCGCCAAGATGCTCGTGGACCCGGACAGGGGCCTGGTGGGAACCGTGGGGGGAGGCTGTGGGGAGGCCCAGGTCATCGAGGCCGCCCGGGAAGCCATGGAGACCGGGGCTCCCCGCCGGGTCCGGGTGGATCTCACCGACGACCCCCTCTCCTGGACCGGATCGGTGTGCGGAGGGGTTCTGGACGTCTTCGTGGAGCCCGTCTACCCGGAGCCGCCGGACGAACCGTGAGGGAAGAGATCACGGACCGGATCCGCATCCGGTACTTCCGCCCACCCCGACGCCTGGAGGTCTTCACCCAGCAGCTCATCCTGGACAAGCCGGATGTGAAGGTGACGCTGGCCCGGGACCTTGCCTACGAACCGCCCATCCGGATCCGGGGAGAGGTGGCCCTGGAAGAGGGCTCCGACGCCGTCTGGTTCACCTTTCCCGGCCGCTGGCACGACATCGGCCGATTCCACCGGGCCGACGGATCTCTCACCGGTATCTACGCCAACATCCTGACCCCCCCGGAGTTCCGAGCCGGAGGCGTCTGGGAGACCACGGATCTCTACCTGGACATCTGGCTTCCCCCCGGGGGAGGGTTCCACGTCCTGGACGAGGACCAGCTGGAGGAGGCCCGGGATGAAGGATGGATATCGGAAGAGGAGGAGCGACGGGCCACGGCGGAGGTTCTAACCATAAGGAACGCCCACCGAAAGGGGCGCTGGCCGCCGCCGGTGGTGGGAGAGTGGACCCTGGAGCGGGCCCTGGAAGCCGCCGGGTTCTGAGAGCTGTTCCTACTCCAGGTTACTCCTCCAGGACCCAGGCCCCGCAGAGTCGACCCACGTCCACGAAGACCTTCTTCAACAGCGCCGGATCTTCCCGGAGGCCGTCGATGAGACGGTCGTAGTCCTCCACCACGGAGGCCGGGAGGTGCAGGTCCTCGTGATGGTAGGCCCCCTCGTCGGCGAAGAGGAGTCGGACTCGGACTTCAGGCGATTCACTCATGGGGATCCTCGCAAGCGTCGTAGTTCGGGCAACGTGGCCAGGAAGGCCAGGACCATGATCACGGCGGAGCTCACGCACCACTGGCACCAGGCCCGGATCACGAACGCCTCCAGGTAGGTAAGATAGGCGCTGAACGCCGTGCCTACGACTCCCCCGGACAAGAGGACCAGGGACACGAGTCGGGAGCGGTGGAACGAGGGTTGGAGACCCAGGAGGGCCACACCCAGCAGGAGAAGATAGCCTCCCGCGCCCAGAGCCGAGACCGGAATGCCCCCGATGCGGGAAAACTCGCTGCTCTGCACCGCCTCGCAATCCCCCACGCTGCACAGAACCGGCCCCGTGAGGCCGAGACCGTAGGCCAGCATGTAGAGGGAGACCAGGACTCCCAGGAGGGCCAGGAGGGCCACCGCCATCCGGTTCCGGAAAGGCTGAAACGACGCCTCCTCTGGAGGGGCGTGAAGGCCCTCGTCTCGTCTCTCCCGGCCTTCCCGGCTCACGTTCACCACCGGGCCGCAGCCATCAACCCCGGTCGCCCAGGATCTCGTCCACCGTGGCCTCGATGGCCTCGTAGGAATAGCTGTTCAGCCGTCGGGTCGCCCCGTCCCCGGTCCCCACCAGCACGGCGGGCGTTCCCGGAAGCCCCAGGGCCCGGGCCAACTCCAGATTGGCCGTCACCGCCTGGGCGTGGGCATCGCTGTTGAGGCATCCGCGGAACTCACCGGTGTCCAGCTCCAACTGGTCGGCGAACTCGGCGAAGGCCTTCGGCTTGTCGTCGTTCAACGCCCAGGAGCGTTGATTCCGGTAGAGGAAGTCGTGGTAGGCCCAGTACCGCCCCTGGTCTCCCGCGCAACGGGCCGCCCGAGCCGCCAGGAAGGTCCCGGATCCCGGATCCAGGGGAAAGTCGTAGAAAGCCAGCCGCGCCTTGCCACTCTCCACGAGATTGGACTCCACCATGGGCCGGATCCGCAGAGAGAAGGTCGCACAGTGATTGCAGAGGTAGTCACCGAAGACCACGATGGTGATGGGGGCATCCTCCGCTCCCACCTCGATGGGGATGGCCATCTCCGTGAGGCGCTGGAAGTCGTCGCCGCCTTCCAACTCCACCGGCTCGGCTACCGCGGAGCCCAGAGCATTGGATCCCACGGAGTACCCTACGGCCCCAATGCCCACCACGGCCACGACGGCCAATAGGATGTAGAAACCTCGCAGACCTCCCCCGGCCTTCCCCTTGCTCATGCAGCTCTCCCTGTCTTCCGGTGTGTGGAACGGACGCTCGGCAAGGCTTCTCCTACCCCTTTCCCCTCGGGACAGGTTCCGCTGTATCCACCCTTTCGGTGGGGTTCAGCTCTCCTCCAGCAGAACCTGGAGGGCCTCCTCCAGTCGGTGAAAGCTCTCCAGGACGTGGTCCGGCCCCGCTGCCTCCAGGGTCTCCACATCGTGCCACCCGGTGGCCACGGCCACGGTCCGGGTTCCTCCGTACCGGCCGCAGGCCACGTCCCGGGGGGTGTCGCCCACTACCACCGCGGATCGGGGCGGGAAGTCCACTCCCAGCTCCTGGGCGGCCCGCTTCAGGGCCACCGCCGGGAGGTGGTCCCGCACCTCACTGTCCGACCCGAACCCTCCCACGGAGCTGAAGAACCGGTCCAGGCCCACCGATCCCAGCTTCAGGCGGGCCCCTTCCACGATGTTGCCGGTGAGAAGCCCCAGAGCCACCTCCTCCTGGCGGGACAGATGCTCCAGGAGCGGCCTCACGCCCGGGAGGACCGTCATGGGTTCTGCGGGCAGACGAGCTTCCAGCTCCTCAAGATACCCTTCCCACAGCTTCGGAATTCCCCGGGTGATGACCTCCTCCTCCACGCCCGCGGCCTGGAGGAGCTCCCTGGCGATCTGGGGATCCGTCTTCCCGGAGAAGTCGTGTCCATCGATCTCTCCTGCGGTCCCGAAGACGGAGGAGAGGGCTGTCTGGAAAGCCCTCCGGGCGGGGCCGCCTCGGACCAGGGTTCCGTCGATGTCGAAGAGAATCAGGTGTCTCATGGGTGTTCTTGACCGCTTCCGTTCGTCCCGGGAAAAATCCTCCCGGCCTTCTCCTTCTCGTGTCCGCTCCCGGCGGGGGATCGCCTTCCGCTACACGACCCGTCGCACGGCGTTCCGGATGGCCTCCTCGACCAGCGCCCGGGCCCGAACGCCCAGGGAGAGGAGAGCCTCCGGGGAACGCTCCGTCTCCGGCGCTTCCGGGGCCGTGGAGAGGACGAAGAGAAGGTCCCCGTCGAAGGGGGAGCTCACCGGCGTGATGGCCCCGGGGAAGGCCCCTGCCGCCATCCGGGCCACCCGGCCCAGCTCCGGCCCCCGCAGGGGGAGGTCCGTGGCCACCACGGCCAGGGTGGTGTTCAATCCCGGGACCGAACCTCCGGGAGGCTCTCCACCGTCTTCCCGAAGGAACCTCTCGGTGTCCAGGAAGCCACCGTCCTCCCTTCGAGCACCGGCCAGGATGCTCCCGTCCTCCTCCCTGACGTCCCCCAGGGCGTTCACCACGGCCAGGGCTCCCACGGTGAACTCCCTCCACCCTTCCGCCGCGCTGCCCACACCCCCGGAAGACGACCGTTCCGGCCCCAGGATCTTGCCCACGGTGGCTCCGGAGCCGGCCCCCACCCGGCCCTGAGCCACAGGCTCCCCGGCGGCGGCCGCCGCAGCCTTCCGGCCCTCCTCGGGCCCGGGTCTCTTCACCCCGTCCGCCAGGTCGAAGATCACCGCCCCGGGCACCAGGGGCACGGGTCCCCCGGGGGTCGGGAAGCCCTCACCCCTCTCCTCCAGCACGTCCATGACGCCCTGGGCCGCCGCCAGCCCGAAGGCCGACCCTCCGGTGAGGAGAAGAGCCTGGACCGTGGGGGAGAGATGGAGGGGGTCCAGGAGGTGGAGTTCCCGGCTCCCGGTGGCCATCCCCAGGACCTCCACCCACCCCCGGAAAGGCCCCAGGACCACCGTGCAGCCGCTCCCGCCTCCCGGAACCCGGGCATGGCCCACCCGGATCCCGGGAACCGCCGTCAGGGTCCCGGGCATGGGGACGCCGGGAAAAGACCGGCTGCGGCACTTCTCTCCGGGGGGAGGGCTCTCATGAGTTCCGGGCCTCCCCTTCCCCCTTCCCTTCCTCCTCCGCCCCCGCCAGCTCCCTCATCACCGAGGGATCCAGGTTCCCACCACTCAACACCACCGCCACCCTTCGGTCCCGTCCGTCCACTACCCCGGAGAGGAGGGCCGCCAGCGTGGCCGCCCCGGAATACTCCACCACCAGCTTTCGACGATTGAGGAGAAGAGAGGCCGCCTGGCGGATGGCCTCGTCCTCCACGACGATGACGTCGTCCAGGTATCGCCGGGCGTGGAGGAAGGTGAGATCCCCCGTCCGGACCGGTGCCAGACCATCGGCGATGGTATCGATGGTCTTCAGGGTCACCGGCTCCTGGGCGTCCAGGGCCGCCCGCATGGACGCCCCTCCCCGGGGCTCCACCCCCACCACCACCACCTGAGGAAGGAGGGCCTTCAGGGCCGCCGCCGTCCCGGAAGCCAGTCCTCCGCCCCCGATGGGCACCAGGGCCAACTCCACCTCGGGCCAATCCTCGGCGATCTCCAGGCCCACCGTCCCCTGGCCGGCGATGATGGCCGGGTCGTCGAAGGGCGGGACCATGGCCAGCCCCTCCTCCCGGGCGATGGCCTCGGCCCGGGTCTTCCTCTCCAGAGACGTGGTGCCCTCGAAGAACACCTGGGCCCCCAACCGCTTCGCGCCGGTCACCTTCACCTTCGGGGCCGTGGTGGGCATCACCACCACCGCTCGCACCCCGTTGAGACCGGCGGCCAGGGCCACGGCCTGGGCATGGTTTCCCGAGGAGTAGGTGATGATGCCCCGGGCCAGGTCCTCCTCCGGCAACCGGGAGACGAAGTTGAAGGCACCCCGGATCTTGAAGGAGCCGGCCCGCTGGAGGCATTCGCACTTGAGGCGGACCTCCCCTCCCACCTCTTCCGACAGCTCCGGAAAGGGCAGGAGAGGCGTCCGTACCGCCACTCCCTCCACCCTGCGGGCCGCGTCCTCGATATCCTCCAGAGCCACCAGGGTCGATTTCCTCTTGGCAAAAGGACGCACTCAGTCCTCCACCTTGTCGTCTTCGGGTTCCAGGGTCTTCTCCATCCTCTCCGGAGCCACCGCCTCTTCCGTCACCTCCTCCACGTCTTCCCCTTCCACCGGCGCCTCCACCACCCCTTCCTCCTCCTCTCCGTTCTCCACCACCACCCGGGCCACGTCCACCACCCGATCCCCCTTGTCCAGGTTCACCAGGCGCACCCCCTGCGTAGCTCGACCGATGGCCCGGATTTCCCCCACGGCCTGCCGGTTCACCACCCCCTTCCGGGTGATGATCATGAGCTCGTCCTCGTCAACCACGGACTTCACCGCCACCACCTTACCCGTCCGGGCATTGGGCTTGATGTTGATGACGCCCCGTCCGCCCCGGCGCTGGCGGCGATAGGCCTCCACCAGGGTACGCTTCCCCATACCTCCCTCCGTCACCACCATGAGGGTGGCGTCGGACCGAGCCAGGACCACCATGCCCACCACCCGATCCCCCGAACCCAGCTTGATCCCCCGAACCCCGAAGGCCGCCCGGCCCATGGCCCGGACATCGGACTCGTGGAAGCGTATGGCCATGCCCCGGCGGGTCCCCAGGATCACCTCGTCGTCACCACCCGTGACCTTCACGTCGATGAGCTCGTCCCCCTCCCGGATGTTGATGGCGTTCAGGCCTACGGTCCGGATGTTCCCGTAGGCGGAGAGGGTGGACTTCTTGACCATGCCCTTGCGAGTGGCAAAGAGGAGGCATCGGTCCTCGGTGAACTCCCGCACCGGCACCACGGCGGCGATCTCGTCCCCGGGCTCCATCTTCACCAGGTTCACGATGGGCTTGCCCCGGGACTGACGGCCTCCAACGGGCAGCTCCCACACCTTGATCCAGTAGCACTTTCCGGCCCGAGTGAAGATCATGATGGTATCGTGGGTGGAGGCCACGAAGAGGTGTTCCACCCAGTCTTCGTCCTTCGTACCCATGCCCTGGAGTCCCCGTCCGCCCCTTTTCTGGGACCGGTACGTCCCGATCTCGATCCGTTTCACGTATCCCTGGTGGGACATGGTGATGACCATGTCCTCCTCGGCGATGAGATCCTCATCGCTGAGGATGGTCCCTCCGGAGAGAACCTCCGTCTTCCGGTCGTCACCGTACTTTTCGGCCACCTCCTCCAGCTCCTTGATGATGATCTCCATGCGCCGGTCCCGGCTGGCCAGGATCTCCTCCAGATTCTCGATGGTGGCCCGGACCTCCTTCAACTCCTGCTCCAGCTTCTCCATCTCCAATCCGGTGAGACGGGCCAGACGCATGTTCAGGATGGCTTCCGCCTGCTTCTCCGAGAGCTCGAAGGAGCTCTGCAGACGGATGGAGGCCGTCTCCGTGTCCTCCGAGGCCCGGATGATCTTGATGACCTCGTCGATGTTGTCGACAGCCACCTTCAGGCCTTCCAGGATATGCTCCCGGTCCCGGGCCTTCCGGAGCTCGAACTCACTCCGCCGGACCACTACGGTGTGGCGGTGATCGATGAAGTGCAGGAGGAGCCCCCGCAGCCCCATGACCTTCGGCACCCCATTCACCAGAGCCAGCAGGATGGAGCCGAAGGTGGTCTGCATCTGGGTGTGCTTGTAGAGGCGATTCAGGACCACCCGGGGAATGGCGTCCCGTTTGAGCTCGATGACGACACGCAAGCCTTCACGGTCCGACTCGTCCCGGAGGTCCCGGATGTCCTGGAGCTTCTTGTCCCGGACCAGCTGGGCGATCTGCTCCACCAGGCGGGCCTTGTTCACCATGAAGGGGATCTCCGTCACCACGATCCGCTCCCCTCCCCCCTCCAATTCCTCCACCTCCGTGCGGGCCCGGACCACCAGCCGCCCCCGGCCGGTTCGGTAGGCCTCCCGGATGCCCTCGTCGCCGCAGATCAGGCCTCCGGTGGGGAAATCCGGCCCCCGGACCAGACCCAGGAGCTCTTCCTCTTCCAGTCCCGGCTCCCGGATCAGGGCCACGGTGGCCGCCACCACCTCCCGGAGGTTGTGGGGCGGGATGTTCGTGGCCATGCCCACGGCGATGCCGGAGCTCCCGTTCACCAGCAGGTTCGGGATCTTGGACGGGAGTACCGTGGGTTCGTCGATTCGCCCGTCGAAGTTGGGGCTGAAATCGACGGTTTCCTTGTCGATGTCCTCCAGGAGTTCCATGGCCAGGGGCTGGAGGCGACACTCGGTGTAGCGGTAGGCCGCCGCCGAATCGCCGTCCACCGATCCGAAGTTCCCCTGACCGTCCACCAGGGGGTAGCGGAGGGAGAAGTCCTGGACCATGCGAACCAGGGAGTCGTAGACGGCCATGTCGCCGTGGGGGTGGAACTTTCCCAGAACCTCTCCCACCACGGTGGCGCTCTTCTTGTACCCCCGACCCGGAGACAGGCCCAGCTCCCGCATGGCGTAGAGGATCCGGCGATGGACGGGTTTCAGCCCGTCTCGGACGTCCGGGAGGGCCCGCTGGACGATGACGCTCATGGAGTAGTCGATGAACGACTCTCGCATCTCGTCTTCCAGAAGCCGGGTCAGGACCTTCTCTCCGGCCTCGTTTTCGGGAAGATCCACACTTCCACCGTTTTCCGAGTTGTTCATTTGAAGCTCAGTTCAGGGCTCATCGACGGGGACCGAGACCACACCATTCAGCACTCGCATCACCCGGTCACCGAGGGCCTGGATTCGACCACGAAAGGAGGGGCGCCGGCAAGGGCGAGAGGAGTTCGAGGTTCACGCAGCCTGTCTCCGGACAGGTCCGGGTCTCGACCCCGGAAAGCCGAGGTGCACGATCGCCGTGAAGTTGTTGAAAAATAACGGGAAACGGCGGTTTTCGGCAAGCGGGGGGCGCGCCTACGCCACGGCGACGAAATCCTCCAGCTCCACCCGTCCCCGGGCCCGGAGGGCCCCCCGGATCTCCTCTCTCGCCCCGGGTTGAGCCACCGCCGCCACCGAGAACCCCCCGGGGTACTCCTTGGCCCCATCCGGGGGGATCACCGGTACCCCGTGGATCTCCTGGCCCAGTCTCCGGGGGTGCAGGTCCACGTAGGCCAGGAGGGTCCCCCCCTGTCCAATCAGCTCCCGGCCGAAGGCTTTCCCCACGGGGCCTGCCCCCCACACCACCACACCCCGGCCGTCCCGGAGATGGGTCCGGAGGAGCGCGTGCACCTTGCACCGGAGGAAGCTCTCCCTGGAGTACGCAGGATGGGTCCTGGAGAGGCGTTCCCTCCCCTCCCGCCAGCGCAGGAGAACTTCCGGGACCTTCCCGAAGCGCCCGCCCAGCTCCCAGAGACGGAGAATCAGGTCGTAGTCCTCCGGCCAGCCCCGGTTCCGGTACCCGCCCACCAGCTCCAGGAAATCGGCTTTCAGGAGGAGGGTGGGGTGGGGCAGAGGACACTCCACGAAGAGATCCTTCTCCATGGCCTCGTGGCTGACCAGACTGTTGATCCACGCCTCGTACCGGCGGGCTCCCTGCCGTACGGCCTTCCGGGGGAAGTAGGCCACCCGGCTGCCCACGGCCACGAGTCGGGCATCGGAAGCCATGAAATCCACTTGCCGGGCCAGTCGCTCGGGAAAGGCCAGGTCGTCGGCATCCATCCGGGCCAGGAAGCGCCCCCGTGCCCTGGCCCGGGCGGTTTCCAGGGCCTGGACAATACCCCTGGGCTCCTGCGTGAGAACCCGGAGGCGGTCGTCCTCCCGGGCCCGGGCCCGGAGGATCTCCGGAGTGGCGTCTTCGGAGCCGTCGTCCACGGCCAGGATCTCGAAGTCCCGGAAGGTTTGACCGACCAGGGAATCCAGAGCCTCCCGCAGCCAGGGAGCGCCGTTTCTCACCGGGAGGAGGACGGAAACCAGGGGCGATCCGGACACGATGGGATCACGCTCCGGAGTCCGGAGGGTCCGTGGCCCGGGACCCGTCCCGCCATCCATCCCCCTTCCGGGTCTGGAGGAGGGGGGTCAGGAACGCCCCGGTGAAGCTCTCGGGAACATGGGCCAGATCCTCCGGGCGTCCCATCCCCACGACCTCGCCTCCCCGGGCCCCGGCGCCCGGCCCCAGGTCCACCACCCAGTCCGCCGTCTTCACCAGCTCCAGGTTGTGCTCGATGACCACCACGGAATGCCCCGCGTCCAAAAGTCGATTCAGGACGCCCAGGAGCTTCCGGATGTCGTCGCCGGACAGCCCCGTGGTGGGCTCGTCCAGGATGTAGAGCTTCCGTCCCTTCTTCCCGGCCCCCCCGGCCAGCTCCCGGGCGATCTTCAGGCGCTGAGCCTCCCCTCCGGAGAGGGTCGGGGCGGGCTGACCCAGACGAAGGTAGCCCAGGCCCACCTGCTGGAGGTGCCAGAGGATCTGCCCCAGCTTGTCCTCTTTGATGAAGAAGCGGATGGCCTCGTCCACGGTGAGCTCCAGGACCTGGGCGATGTTCAGCCCCTTCACCGTCACGTCCAGGAGCTCGGGCTCGTAGCGGGTGCCGCCGCACACCTCGCAGGGCACGAAGACATCGGCCATGAAGATCATCTCCACCTCCACCCGCCCGGCACCCTTGCACTCCTCGCAGCGCCCTCCCTTCACATTGAAGGAGAAGGAGCCGGGGCTGTATCCCCGTTGTCTGGCAAGGGGCTGGGACGCGTAGATGCGCCGGACCTCGTCCCAGGCCTTGATGTAGGTGACGGGGTTGGAGCGGGGGGTTCGCCCGATGGGAGATTGGTCCACCAGGACCACGTCGTCCAGCAGGCCGCTTCCCTCCAGGGCCCGATACTCCCCCACCATCTCCCCCAGGTGCTCCTTGGCGGAGGTCTCCCCGGCCCGGAGCTCCCGCTCCAGGGCCCGGAAGAGAATGTCGTGGACCAGGGTGGACTTCCCGGAGCCGCTCACACCCGTCACCACCGTCAGGGCCCCCAGGGGAATCTCCACGTCCACGTCCTTCAGGTTGTGAAGACGGGCTCCCCGAAGACTCAGGCGACGCCCGTCCACCCGCCTGCGCTTCCGGGGCACGGGGATCTCCGTCCTGCCGGACAGGTACCGTCCCGTGGCCGTCTCCGAGGCCTCGAGCTCCTCCGGGGTGCCCTGGAAAACCATTTCCCCCCCTCGCTCCCCGGAGGCCGGTCCCAACTCCACCACGTGGTCCGCCTCCCCGATGGCCATGGGGTCGTGCTCCACCACCACCACCGTGTTCCCGGCATCCCGGAGACGGACCAGGAGCTCCAGCAGGGCCCGGGTGTCCCGGGGGTGCAGACCGATGGTGGGCTCGTCCAGGACGTACAGGGCATCCACCAGCTTGGACCCCAGGGAGTTCGCCAGGTTGATCCGCTGGGCTTCCCCCCCGGATAGGGTGCGGGTCTGGCGATCCAGGGTCAGGTACCCCAACCCCACTTCCACCAGGAAAGCCAGGCGGGACCGGAGCTCCCGGAGAATGGTCTCGGCCACCTGGGCCTCCATTCCGGAAAGCTCCAGCTCCTCCACCCACTCCCGGAGGCTCTCCAGGGGATGGGAGGCCACGGTGGCGATGTCCTCCCCGGCCACCCGGACCTGGAGGGCTTCTTTCCGGATCCGGGCTCCGCCGCAGGCCCGGCACGTCACCGGGCTCTGATACTGGCGCAGGAAAACCCGGATGTAGCGTTTGTAGCGTTTCCGTTCCCGGGACTTCAGAAAGGGAATGACCCCCTGAAAGCCCTCTCCCCCGTGCAGGACCGTCCCTCGGAAGTCCTCGGGGAGATCCTCCCAGGGCGAGAAGACCGACAGGCCCTGGTCCAGGGCATAGGCCCTGAGGCGATCCTGCTCCTTGAAGTAGCGGGGCTTCGTCCAGGGGTCCACGGCCCCCTCCTGGATGGAGCGGCGGGGGTTGGGGACGATGAGGTCCAGATCGTACTCCAGGGTGGCGCCGAAGCCGGTACAGACCGGACACGTGCCGTAGGGATTGTTGAAGGAGAACAGCTGGGGGGTGGGCTCCGGGAACTCCACCTCCGGATGCCTGGGGCACCGGAAGTGCTCGGTGAACTCCAGACGCTCCTCATGGTCTGCCAGGACCACCACCGCCTCCCCCTCGCCCTCGGCGAAGGCGGTTCCCAGGGAATCGGCCAGGCGGTCCCGAACGTCTCCGGACACCTTGAGACGATCCACCACCACCAGGAGATCCCGGGCATGGGTGAGGTCCGTTTCGGCCGTCGCCGAAGACTCGGCCTCACTCCCTCCTACGTCCATCATGGAGCCGTCCACCAGGAGGCGGAGGAACCCCATGGCCCGGAGATTATCCACCACCAGGGCGTGACTCACCCGCTCACTGAGCTTCAAGGGAAAGCACACCAGGATCCGGGCGCCCTCTGGCAGCTCCAGCACCCGGTCCGTAGCCCCCGACACCGTGTCCGGGCGGATCTCCCTGCCGCACTCCGGGCAGACGGTCCGACCCACCCGGGCCCAGAGGAGCCTCAGGTAGTCATGAACCTCCGTAGCCGTGCCCACGGTGGAGCGACTGGACTTCGTAGGGTTCTTCTGCTCGATGGCCACGGCCGGGGCGATGCCGTCGATCCGGTCCACCCGGGGCTTCTCCATCCGGTCCAGGAACTGCTTGGCGTAGGTGGACAGGGACTCCACGTACCGCCGCTGCCCCTCGGCGAAGAGGGTGTCCAGGGCCAGAGAGGACTTCCCGGAGCCGGAGGGACCCGTGATGACGGTGAGGGATCGCCGGGGCAGGTCCAGGTCCAGGTTCTTGAGGTTGTGCTGCCGGGCGCCCCGGATGCGAATCCACTGGTCCATCCCACGATGATAGCTGAGGAGGTAAGAAGGGGACAGCCAGGAGTCAGGTTGACCCCGCCGGATCCTTTATCTAGCTTCCGGCTATGCAGATTTCGCCTTCGGTCTGGCACGGTCATCATCACCATCACCCGGCCCCTGCGGGTCGAGTGGCGGAGAGAGCCTGCGCCTGACCGGAGTTCGACGCAGATCCAATCCCCACCGTGACCCGCGCTTCCTCGGGTCGCGGTTTTTTCGTTTCGGCGGGCCGGGCAGGAGCCCCCGACCATGGAGACGAACCGGTGTTACGTGTAGCCTTGCCGAACAAGGGACGCCTGGCGGAACAGTCCCTGGTTCTCTTCGAGAAGGCCGGCCTCAAGGCCGAGTCCCGGGTGGACCGGGCCCTGGTGGCCAATCTGGGTGCGGAGTTCCAGGCCATCTTCGTCCGGGCCCAGGACATCCCCGAGTTCGTGGCCGACGGTGCAGCGGAGCTCGGGGTCACCGGGGCCGATCTGGTAGCCGAATCCGGCCAGGAGGTGAAGGAGCTCCTGGACCTGGAGTTCGGACGCTGTCGACTGGCCGTGGCCGTCCGGGACGACAGCCCCGTCCGGGCCCCGGAGGAGCTGGATCTCCACACCCGGGTGGCCACGTCCTTTCCCCGAGTCACTGCGGAGTACTTCCAGGCCCTGGGGACCCGGGTGAAGGTGGCCGCCGTGAGCGGTGCGGCGGAGATCGCTCCCCACCTGGGCGTGGCGGACGTCATCGTGGACCTGGTGTCCACGGGCTCCACTCTTCGGGTGAACGGGCTCCGGGAGATCGGGACCATCCTCCACAGCACGGCCCGCCTGGTGGGCAATCCGGCAGCCGTGGAGGCGGACCCCTCGGCAAGCAGGATCAGCGAGCTGGTGGTGGCCCTGGAATCGGTCCTGAGGGCCAAGGCGAAACGCTACCTCATGGCCAACGTGCCCCGAGAGAAGCTCCCGGAGGTGAAGGCCGTCCTGCCGGGCCTCTCGGGACCCACCATCGTGGAGATCCAGAACGGGAACGGCTGGGTGGCGGCCCACGCCGTGGTGGACGCCGACAAGATCTACCACACCATTACGGACCTGAAAGCCCTGGGGGCGGAAGGGATCCTGGTGACACCCATCGAACGACTCATGCCCTGAGGGGCGGAGGCCACGGCCATGGACATCGCCATACGCAAAGCCCTGGACGCCTTGAGTCCCCGGGAGCGCGGCCTCCTCCTGGACCGGCGTCCCTCCCACGAGCCCGAGCTTCGGGAGAAGGTGCGTGAGATCCTGGAGGAGGTCCGGGTCCAGGGAGATCCAGCCCTCTTCCGCATGGCCCGGGACCTCGACGGGGTGGAGCTCCGGGAGCTGGAAGTCCCCCGGTCTCGTTGGGATGAAGCCCTGGCCGGCCTGGATCCGGAGCTTCGGGGAAGCCTGGAGGAGGCGGCGAAAAACATCGAGACCTTCCACCGGGCTCAGCTTCCCACAGACATGGAAGTAAAAGTCCGACCAGGAGTTACGCTAGGTCGCCGAGCTACCCCCCTCCCCAGCGTGGGAGTCTACGCTCCCGGGGGGCGAGCCGCCTACCCAAGCAGCGTCCTCATGGGGGTGGTCCCAGCCCGGACCGCCGGGGTGGAGGAGGTGGTGGTGTGCTCACCCCCGGGCCCCGGTGGCATGCCCCCGGCCGAGGTCATGGCCGCCTGCGCCCTGGGGGGAGCCAGTCGCCTCTTTGCTCTGGGGGGCGCCGGGGCCGTGGCCGCCCTGGCTTTCGGTACCGACTCCGTCCCCCGGGTCGAGGCCATCGTGGGACCCGGGAATCGCTGGGTGACGGAGGCGAAGCGGCAGGTTGCCGGCGATCTCCTCATCGATTCCCCGGCCGGCCCCTCGGAAGTCCTGGTCGTAGCCGACGAGTCGGCGGACCCCCGGCTCTGCGCCCTGGAGCTCGTCTGCCAGGCCGAGCACGACCCGGACGCCGCCGTGGCCCTGGTCACCGCCTCCGCCTCCCTCCTCCAGGCCGTGGAGGATGCGTTGGCCCGGGAGGTTGCCCGGGCTCCTCGCCGGGAGATCGTGGAGGAAGCCCTGGCTTCCCGGGGAGGTCTTCTCCTGGCCGGGAGCCACGCCCAGGCCCTGGCCTTCGCCAGGGAGTATGCCGCCGAGCACCTGGCTCTGTTCACCGTTCAGCCTGAAGCCGACCTGGAAGCCGTTCCCACCGCCGGGACCGTGTTCCTGGGCCAGGCGGCGGCGGTGGCCTTCGGAGACTACATCACCGGAGCCAACCACGTCCTTCCCACGGGGGGCCTGGCTCGCTCCTTTTCCAGTCTCTCGACCCTCCATTTCCTGAGAATGTACACCTGGCAACGCATCGAACCCGGAGCGGCGTCGGCCATGGCCCCGGCGGTGGAGCGGATGGCGGAAGCCGAGGGCCTTCCAGGCCATGCCGAGGCCGCTCGAGCCAGGAGGAGGAGCCAGGGATGAGCCGCTTTCCCAGGAAGGACTACCGCCCTCTCAGCCCCTATGACCCGGGGCGTCGGCCCGTGGCCATGGACCTGAGCGACAACACGAACCTCTGGGGCGTCCACCCCGCTGCCCTGGAGGTGGTCCGACAAGCCCCACCGGAGGCCCTGGCCCGCTATCCCTCGGTCTACGGCCAGGAGCTCAAGGCGGCTGTGGCCCGGAAGTACGACCTCCCGGTGGAATGCGTCGCCACCGGCGCCGGCTCCGACGACCTCCTGGACTCGGTGTTCCGGGCGGCGGCCCTGCCTCCGGGGCGGATGAGCTACCCCGCCCCCTCCTTTTCCATGGTGGAGGTCTTCGGGCGGATGAACGGAATGGAGGTCCGGGCCGTGCCCTGGGAGGAGGCGGAGGGTCGATGCTCCTCCCTGCTGGACTCGGATCCGGACCTGGTCTACCTCTGCCGGCCCAACAACCCCACGGGCCAGTCCATGACCTGGGAATGGGTCCTGGACCTCCTGGACCAGGGGGGAGACTCGGGCCCCATTCTGGTGGTGGACGAGGCCTACGTGGACTTCGAAGGAGAGAGCTTCATCCGGGAAGCCGTGTGCACCACCCGCCTCCTGGTCCTCAGGACCCTCTCCAAGCTCTACGGGCTGGCGGGGCTCCGGGTGGGATTCGCCGTGGGCCCCGGGGACGTGGTGGCCGAGCTGGAGAAGTCCCGGGGACCCTACAAGGTGGGGCAGGTGGCGGAACGAGCCGCCGTGGCCGCCCTGGACGATCCCTCCGGGTGGGTGGACGCGGTGGTGGAGAGGGCGGTGGAGAACCGGGCCCGGCTTGCGGAGGAGCTCCGAGCCCGGGGCCTCCCACCCCTGCCCTCCCAGGCGAACTTCCTCCTGGTGCCGGTGGCTCCCGCCGGAGCCGTCCAGGTGAACGAGGCGTTGCGGGAGGGTGGTGTGGCCACCCGTCCCTTCCCGGACCTTCCCGGGATCGGCGACGCCCTGCGGATCACCATCGGCCCCTGGGAGATGATGGAGAGCTTCCTGGAGGCCCTGGATCGCCTCCTGGTGCCTGGAGCTCGGGAAAGGGAGGCGGAATGACCACGGCCCTCTTCGACTACGGCGCCGGCAACCTCCATTCCCTGAAGAAGGCCCTGGAGGCCGGAGGCGCCTCCGTCACCGTGACCCGGGACTGGGACGAGGCCCTGGCCGCCCGGGCCCTGGTCCTGCCCGGGGTGGGGTCCTTCGGGGCCGCCGTCCGGTCCCTGGGAGAGGAACGAGCCCGGGTGAGGGAAGCCCTGGAGGCGGGACTTCCCTGCCTGGGGATCTGCCTGGGCATGCAGCTCTTCTTCAACCGGTCGGAAGAGGGGGAGGGAGAAGGCATCGGACTGATTCCCGGGACCGTCCGCCGGCTCCGGAGCCGGACCATCCCCCAGATGGGATGGAACGACGTGGGGCTCAAGGGGGATCCTCTCTTCCGGGGCCTGGAGGACCTCGTGGCCTACTACGCCAACTCCTACGTGTGCCAGCCCGAGGATCCGGACACGGTCGTCGCCTCCACGGAGTACCAGGGAGACGCCTTCGCCGCCGGGGTCCGGCGAGGGAGCACGTGGGGCGTTCAGTTTCACCCGGAGAAGAGCTCCCGGCCCGGGCTCCGGATCATCCGGAACTTCGTCCGGGAGGCGGGCGTAGGGGCCCGGCCCCGGGAGGGGATCTCGCCATGATCGCGGTGCCGGCGGTGGATCTCAGGGAAGGTCGGTGCGTGCAGCTGGTGGGGGGCCGGCCGGAGGACGAACGGGTCTCCCTACCCGACCCCCCGGCCCAGGCTCGACGGTGGTGGGAGATGGGGTTCGGCGTCCTGCACGTGGTGGACCTGGACGCCGCCCTCTCCCTGGGCGACAACCGTGGGGTCATCCGGGACGTGGTCGGGGCCACGGACGCGGAGGTCCAGGTGGGAGGAGGGATCCGGGACCGTGAGACGGTGGAACAGATCCTGGGTCTGGGGGTCGCCCGGGTCATCATCGGCACCCGGGCCATCGACGACCCGGCCTGGCTCCAGGCCCTGGCTCAGGACCATCCGGACCGGATCATGGTGGCTGCCGACATCCGGGAGGGCGTCGTGGTGCGGAAAGGGTGGACCGAATCCAGCGGCCTGCCCGTCCAGGAGCTCTCGGACCGTCTGGCGGGCCTTCCCCTGGCCGGGGTCCTATGCACCGATGTCTCCAGGGAGGGGCGGATGGAGGGCCCGGACCTGGAGCAGTCGGAGAGGATCATCCGGGGGAGCCACCATCCCCTCTGGATGTCCGGAGGGATCAGCACCCTGGAGGAACTGCGGGCCCTGGACGGGGCCGGAGCCGCCGGAGCCGTCCTGGGCATGGCGATCTACACCGGAACCCTGCCCCCGGAACCCGTGGCGGAGGAGTTCGGACGATGACACGAATGAAGCGAAGGACGAAGGAGACCTCGGTCCGCCTGACGTTGAGCCTTGGGGGGGGAGACCTCCGGGTCTCCACCGACGAGCCCTTCCTGACCCACATGGTGGAGACCCTGGCCCGATACGCCGGTCTCACTCTGGATATGGAGGCCACGGGGGACCTCCGCCACCACCTGGTGGAGGACGTGGCCATCGCCCTGGGGCTGGCGCTGGGGAAGGAGACTCCCGAGGCGGCGGAGCGCTACGGCTGGGCCCTGGTGCCCATGGATGACGCCCTGGTCCAGGCCGCCGTGGACGTGGGAGGACGGCCCTACTACGTGGGGCCTCTTCCCTCTCGCCTGTATGAGCATTTCCTCCAGAGCCTCTCCGTGAACCTGGGTGCCACGGTCCATATCCGGGTTCTTCGGGGCCGGGACCGGCACCACGTGGTGGAAGGAGCGGTGAAGGCCCTGGGGCTGGCCCTTCGTCAGGCCCTCCGGGAGGGGGAGGACGTCTTCTCCACCAAGGGCTCCGTGGAGATCACCACCGGCGACGACGGCTGACCCCACAGCGCCATGTTGAGACCTCGCATCATCGTCTGCCTGGACGTGGATCACGGCCGGGTGGTGAAAGGCACCCGCTTCAAGGGTCTCCGGGACGTAGGAGACCCGGTGGAGCTGGCCCGGCGCTACGAAGCCGAGGGTGCCGACGAGATCGTCTTCCTGGACATCTCCGCCTCCGCCGAGGGACGGGGCACTCTCCTGGACACCGTCCAGCGAACCGCCGAGGTCCTCTTCATCCCCCTCACCGTGGGGGGTGGTGTCCGCACCGTGGAAGACATGGGGGAGCTCCTTCGGGCCGGAGCCGACAAGATCAGCCTGAACACCTCGGCGGTGAAGGAGCCGGAGCTGGTGACCCGGGGCGCCGAGCTCTTCGGCAGCCAGTGTGTGGTGGCCAGCGTGGACGCCGCCCGGGACGGAGAGGGGTGGCGGGCCTACATCCATGGAGGCCGGACCCCCACGGAGCTGGAAGGGGTCCGCTGGGCCCGGGAGCTGGCCCGACTCGGGGCCGGCGAGATCCTCCTCACCAGCATGGACCAGGACGGCGTCCGCACCGGATACGACCTGGAGCTCACCCGCCGGGTCAGCGACGGTGTCACCGTGCCGGTCATCGCCTCCGGAGGAGCCGGAGGCCCGGAACACATCCGGGAAGCCTTCACCCGGGGGCACGCCTCGGCGGCCCTCCTGGCCGGCATTCTCCACGACGGCCTCACCACCGTGGGAGAGATCAAGAACGCCCTGGTGGGTTGGGGGGTAGAGGTTCGATGACCCGATCCAGAGAGGCCCTGAACCCATGACCGACCGGACCGTTCGAGCCCTCGACGACCTGGATCGCCTTGCCTTCTGGGAAAACGGCCTCCTTCCGGTGGTCACCCAGGACGCCGGCACCGGCGACGTCCTCATGGTGGCCTTCGCCAACCGGGAGGCTCTGGAGAAGACGCTGGAGACGGGAGAGATGCACTACTGGTCCCGGTCCCGGGACGAGCTCTGGCACAAGGGCGCCACCTCCGGGAACACCCAGACCCTGGTCTCCCTCCACGCCGACTGCGACGCCGACACCCTCCTGGCCCGGGTGTATACCGCCGGACCCGCCTGTCACACCGGGGAGGGGACCTGCTTCGGGGAAATCCCCCGGCCCGGGGCACCGGAAGACGGCGATGCGGAAGACACCGGTGACGAGGCCTCCGTCCCGGTTGCCACCCCGGCCAGGGACCCCCGGGGGGAGACGATCCTACCGGACCTGTGGAGCACTCTCCGGAGTCGGGCCGCCCAGGAGCCGGAGGGAAGCTACACGGTGCGCCTCCTCCAGGACGAGAATCTCCGTCTCAAGAAGCTGGGGGAGGAGACGGCGGAGCTGATCCTGGCTCTGGCCCGGAGGGACGAAGAGCGGATCGCCCAGGAAGGGGCGGACCTGGTCTATCACCTTCTCACCGCCCTCCTCGCCTCCGGCACGTCCCTGGACGCCCTTCTGGCGGAGTTGGAGTCGAGAAAGGGATGAGCCGGGCGCCGGCCGGCAGCTTCCATGAGGAAGAGGCCCTGGGAAAGGCGTACGACGCCCGACTCATGCGGAGGCTCCTCCGCTACCTGAAACCCTACTGGTGGCTCGCCGGCCTGGCCGTCTTCCTCCTGGTCCTGGCCTCGGCCCTGGAGATCGTGGGCCCCTGGCTCACGAAGATCGCCCTGGATCAGGCCATCCCCGAAGAGGACGGGCGTCTCCTGGCCCTTCTGGCCATGGCGTTCCTGGGGACCCTGGTCCTGGGCTTCGTGCTCCAGTATGCCCAGCGCCTCCTCACCACCTGGCTGGGACAACGCATCATGCGGGACCTCCGCCGGGAGGTCTTCCACAAGTTCCAGACGCTGGACCTCCGCTTCTACGACCGGAACCCGGTGGGTCGACTCATTACCCGGATCACCAGCGACGTGGAGACGCTGAACGAGCTCTTCAGCTCCGGTGTGGTCACCGTCTTCGGCGACGTGTTCACCCTGGTGTTCATCGTGGCGGCCATGCTGCAGATGGACTGGCAGCTCGCCCTGGTGGCCTTCAGCGTGCTTCCCTTCGTGGCCTGGGCCGCGTTTCTGTTCCGGGCCCGGATCCGGACGGCCTACCGGGACATCCGGGTTCGCCTGGCCCGGATCAACTCCTTCCTCCACGAACGGTTTACCGGCGTGCGGGTGGTCCAGCTCTTCAACCGTGAGGAGCGGGACGCCGGACGGCACGAAGAGGTGAACCGGGACTACCTGGAGGCTCATCTCCGGTCCATCACCTACTACGCCCTCTTCTTCCCGGTCATCGAGCTCTTCACCGCCATCGCCCTGGCCCTCATTCTGTGGAGCGGCGGCTCAGCCATTCTGGAAGGCACGGTCACCATCGGGGTGGTAGCGGCCTTTCTCCAGTACGCCCGCCGGTTCTTCCGGCCCATCCAGGACCTCTCGGAGAAGTACAACCTCCTGCAGGGGGCCATGGCCTCCTCCGAGCGCATCTTCAAGCTCCTGGACACCGAGCCCCAGATCCAGGATCCTCCCGATCCCCTGCCCCTCCCCACCCCGACCCGGGGCGAGATCGAGTTTCGGGGCGTCTGGTTCGCCTATGGCCAGCGGGAAGACGGCAGTCCGGACTGGGTGTTGAAGGATATCGATTTCAAGGTGCGCCCCGGGGAGAAGGTGGCCATCGTCGGCCACACGGGGGCGGGGAAGAGCACCCTCATCAACCTCCTCATGAGGTTCTACGAACCCCAGAAGGGGGAGATTCTCCTGGACGGGGTCCCCATCCGGAAGGTGAGGGTGAGGGAGCTCAGGGAGCGGCTGGGTCTCGTGCTACAGGACGTGTTCCTGTTCAGTCACGACGTGGCCTACAACATCCGGCTGGGGGCCTCCGAGATCGGTGAGACCCAGATCCGGGAGGCCATCCGACGGGTGGGGGCGGCACGCCTGGTCCGGGAGCTTCCCAGGGGATACGCCCAGCCCCTGGGGGAGCGGGGCTCGACCCTGTCCGTGGGGGAACGGCAACTCCTGTCCTTCGCCCGGGCCCTGGCCTTCGATCCCGCTATCCTCGTCCTGGATGAAGCCACCAGCTCCGTGGATTCCGAGGTCGAGGCCCAGATCGAGGAGGCCACGAACGAGCTCATGAGGGGCCGGACGTCCCTGGTCATCGCCCACCGCCTCTCCACCGTGCAGGGGGCCGACCGGATCCTGGTGTTCCACCACGGGGAGCTCCGGGAGGTAGGAACCCACGAGGAGCTCCTGGGCAAAGAGGGGCTCTACGCCCGTCTCCACGAGCTACAATTCGCTTCCCTGGCCGCCACCTGACGACACCCGGGTCGTGTCGGGCGGAGGCACGGGAGGCGGAAGCTGACGCCCCGGCCCCGGCCGGACCAACACCGGGGACGGGTCCGGAAGCACCGGGTTCTGAGACCCTTCGGCGGCGATTCCCCGGGCTTCTTCTCCCAGGACCGCCAGGCGCTGGGAAACCGGGACCACCATGCCTCCCACACGCATCACCGGCTCCAGCCACGAGGGCAGCCCCCGAGCGGGAATGAGGGCCTCCTCCGTGTAGCGGCTCCCCGGATTCCAGAGGAGCCATTCGTGGATGCCCGCGTCGTAGGTGGCCTGGATCTGGGCCCGGACCTCAGGGGCTCCGTAGGGGGGATCCCCAAGGCTGAAATCCTGAAGCCAGGGCCGGGTCGCCCCGGCACCTTCCACGGCCGCCGACCGGGCACGGGCGTCCCGGAGGGCCCGACGGACGATCTCGTAGGGATGGGCGTTCGGGTTCTCGTAGCCGAAGCTCCCGGTCCAGTAATGGGAGGGATAGACCATGGGAAGGGCCACATCCACCCGGTCGATGAAGGCCTCCCAGAGCTGGCCGATCCCCACATCCCGCCGGTAGGACGTGGTGACACCGAAGACGTCTGCCGTCATGGCCACGCCTTCCTCCCTCAGGGCGCCCCGGGCGTACTCCAGAAAGGCCCGCACGGCCTCCACCCGGGTACGGCCGTCCCGCCCGGGAAACCGGGCCCGGGCCAGGACCGTATCCGGGGCATCCGGGAACCGAACGTAATCCCACTGGATCTCCGGGAACCCGGCCCGGGCCACCTCTCGGGCCAGGTCCACGTGGTAGTCCCAGACCTCCCTGTGGTAGAAGTTCAGCCAGAGGCTCCCCTTCTGGTCCACCCAGACCCCCCCGGCAGAATCCTGGATCGCCAGGTCCGGACGCTCCAGGGAGAGGATGGGATCTTTGGCCACCACGATCCTGGCAATGGGATACACCTGCTCCCGGGCCAACTGACGAAGAAGACCGGGAAGATCCCGGATCCGGATCTCCTCGGTGGCCCCCACCTCCAGGGCCAGGGGCAGCCGGGTCTCGTGACTCACAAAACCCGAGGCGTCTTTGATGTCGATGACGAAGGTGTTGACCTCGGTGCGCCTGGCCAGACCCAGAAGACGCTCCCTCCGGCTTCGGGAGCCCGCGGTCCAGGCGTTCAGGTAGATGCCTCGAACGTGGTCCGGACGGCGAAAGCGAGGCGTGGCGTCGGCCTCCTCCTCTTCCTCCGGCCCCGGGACCGCCTGCCCACTGCCCTCCCCTCCTGTCGGCTCCTGCCCGGCCGTGGGGGCCGTGTCCCGGACCTCACCGCCGGAAGCCGCCGGGGGCCTTCCGGGCTCGTCTCCCACGGGGACCCCGGCAGGATCCTCCCGGTCACCCTGTCGGGCCTCCTCTCGAGGCCTCTCGTCGGGGTAGGGGCGACCCCCGGGCTCGCCGCAGGCCGCGGCGAGGAGGGCGATCAGAACGACAAGCCACTGTGGGCGCATGAAATCAGGACTCTCTCGTCAGCCCGGGGAGGTTCGCTGACCAGGGGGGCGGAGCCGCACGCCCCCCGGCCAACAGTCCCCCGAGCCGGTCAATAGGTGGGAAGGGTGGGGTCCACCTGGGCTCTCCAGGCCTGGAGACCACCCTTCAGGTTCATCACCCGCTGGAAGCCCTTCTCCATGAGGCGCTCCACGGCCCAGGCGCTTCGAAGACCGGAACGGCAGTAGGCCACGATCTCCCGGGTGTGATCCAACTCTCCATCCACCAGAGGAATCTCCTTCACCGGAATGTGCAAGCGTTCATACTCCGGGAGGTCGGCCAGAACGGTCTCGAACGGCTCCCGAACATCCACCAGGACCAGGTCTTCTCCGGCATCCATGCGCTGCCGGAGCTCCTGGGGGGAGATCTCCTTGATGACCACGCCATCCGGGCGGGTCGCTTCGGTCGTCACTCGGCTGTCCCTCGGTTTCTACGGGGGGAACGGCGGTACGGCTTCCGGCGCCGGTGAGGGTAGGACCCTCGAAGGCCGCCAGAGGTCCGCGACAGATTCACCACGAGGGCCCAGCCCTTCCCGGCGTGGGGCCGGGGATCCGGCCCACCGGCGGGCTCCAGGGGCTGCTGGACACGGTGGGTCCGGCCGGGCCCGGATTCCTCCTTCGTGGCGGTGCCCTCTCCCGGAGGATCGACAGAGGCGAGCCTCGCCCCGTAGGTTCCTTCGGTGGTCCCCGTTCCCGAACGGCCCCAACCCTCATCCCGGACGTGTCATGGATTTCGACGTCACCCTCCGCTACGGACGACAAGCCCAGCGCTATCACACCCTGCGCATCACGGCTCCCGAGGCGGCCACCGCCCTCCGGACCGCTGCCGACCGGATGCCCGAGGAGATTGTGGCGGAGGTGGACCTGGTGGAGGTTCGAAAGGCCCCGGACCGGGAGAAGGACGGCTCCACGCCGGATGTTCGCTGAGCACTCCATTCCGGAAATGCGGTGATGTCCCGAGAGTGCCGAGACGCTCCGCTGGCGAGGCGTGGGACCGAATGGGGCACTAAAAGGCTGTTGAACAAGGGGGGTGCGACCGTCCGTAGGGTTCGGGGACGGCCGGCATCCACCTCCAAAAGGAGAGAAGCAAATGGGTCTCCCCATCTTCGCCATCATGGTCATCGCCCTGGGCGCCCTCCTCCGGGTCATGGCACCCGGCCTCGGCGCCCGCTCCGGCTTCGCCCGCCTCCTGAGCTACGTCGTCATGCTCGTGGGGGTGGGTATCGGCTTTCTCAGCACCATCATCCTCATCGAGGTAGGGGAGGTCGGGGTCAAGCACTTCCTGGGATCCGTGAGTCCCGTTCCCCTGGAGCAGGGGGTGCACGTCATCAACCCCCTGGCCTCCGTGGAGAGGATGTCCGTCCGTGAGCAGGCCTTCCCCGCCGATGGCAGCGTGGAGCGCATCGAGGCCCAGACCTCGGAGCAGCTGAACGTGAACCTCGAGATCTCCATGCTCTACCGCATCGACGGGGCTACGGCTCCGGACCTCTACCAGCGCATCGGTTCGGAGCGGCAGATCACCAGTCGCATCGTGTTGAACGCCGTGCGCAACGGGGTCCGGGATGCCGTGGCCACCAAGTCCATCAACGAGATCTTCTCTCCCAACCGGAGGGAGATCGCCACCGACATGAAGCGGGAGATCCAGGCCAAGGCCGGAGACCGGATCCAGGTCCTGGATGTCTTCGTCCGGGACGTCCAGGCTCCTCCCCGGGTCCGGGAAGCCATCGAGGAGAAGCTCCAGCGAGAGCAGCAGGTGGCGGCGGAGCGGTTCCAGACCGAGATCATCCAGGAACGGGCCCGTCAGCAAGCGGAGGAGGCCAAGGGAATCGCCGAGGCCCAGCGCATCATCTCCGAGGGCCTCACCCCGGAGTACCTGACGTTCTTCTACATCCAGCAGCTCACCGAGATGCCCGACGGCTCGGTGGTCTACGTGCCCACGGAGGGGAGCATCCCCCTGATCCGCTCTCTGGATGGATCACGGTAGCGGGCTGTTGAACAAGGGGGCGAAATGAGAAATCGCAAGCCGTGAATCGCCTTTTTCGCCGGATCGTCCTGGCAGCCGTGGGCCTCCTGGGCCTGGCAGTGCTGGCCCTGAGCTGCTCGAGCTGCTCACCCATCTACGTGGCCCGGGCCGGTTGGGCCGAGTGGAAGATTCTCTCGGCCCGCCGACCCCTGCAGGAAGTCATCCAGGACCCTTCCACGGATGAGGCCACCCGACGCAAGCTCCTCCTGACCCGGCAGGCCCGGGCCTTCGCCCTGCACGTGCTGGAGTTGGACGCCGGGGACTCCTACACCACCTTCACCCGGCTGGAATCCGACACCCTGGCCATGATCCTCTCGGCCGCCTACCCGGACCGTCTGGAGCCGAAGACCTGGTGGTACCCGGTGGTGGGGAGGATGCCCTACAAGGGCTTCTTCGACCACGAAGAGGCCCGAGAAGCCCGGACCGAGTTGGAAGGGGAGGGTATGGATACCTACCTGCGCCCCACTTCGGCCTTCAGCACCCTGGGCTGGTTCTCCGATCCTCTCCTGTCCACCCTCCTTCGCTACGACGACGTGGAGCTGGTGGAGACCGTCCTCCACGAGCTGGCCCACAACCACCTCTGGGTTCCGAGCCACGCCCGGTTCAACGAGAGCTACGCCACCTTCGTGGGCCGGGTGGGGGCCATCCGGTTCTTCTGCGGTGTGGAGAACCAGACCCCCCGCCGTGCGGAGTGTCGGCAGGCTCGGGAGCGCTGGGCTCACTACCAGGGATTCTCGGCCTTCCTGGATACCTTCATCCGGAACCTCCAGGAGCTCTACGCCCGAGACGACCTGACCCGGGAGGAAAAGGTGAGGGCCCGGGACGAGCTCTTCCAGGCGACCCGGGAGGAACACTTCCAGGCCGGCGAGCCACCGGAGGACCTCAACCCCCGAGTGGCACGATTCCTTTCCCGCCCCCTGAACAACGCCGTGCTCCTGTCCCGGATGCGCTACTACCACCGTCTAGGGGACTTCCAGGCCTTTCTGGAGGAGCGGGGCGGCGACCTGGCCGCCGCGGTGCGGGATCTCGCTCATGGGGTGGAGGATGTGGAGAACCCCTTCCAGCTCCTGCCGGAGACCGGAGGAGCCGGAGCGGAAGGGGGACCGGGAGGTTGACGGGAAAGAGGGGTGCCGCCGTTGAACCCGACCCCGGCCCCCAGTATGTTGGCGGCTCATCGATCACTCGGGAGGGGATGCCGAGCATCCGCCTCCGGACCCGGGACCCCTCGCCCCTGGGGGGGTCCGCCGGAGCCGGGATGAATGGGGACACCGGAAGCGGTACGCCATGGAGACGAATCAACCCCAGGGTTACGACCCGGGCCGCATCGAACGGAAGTGGCAGGGGATCTGGGAAGAAGCCGGGACGAACACCCTCACCGCCGGGGAGTTGAGGTCCGCCCAGGACCCCTACTACAACCTCATGATGTTCCCCTACCCCTCCGCCGAGGGGCTCCACGTGGGGAACATCTACGCCTTCACCGGTGCCGACGTCCACGGTCGCTACCAGCGCCTCAGGGGCAAGGATGTCTTCGAGCCCATGGGCTTCGACGCCTTCGGGATCCACTCGGAGAACTTCGCCCTGAAGCAGGGAATCAATCCCATGGATCTGATTCCCCGGAACGTGGCGAACTTCACCCGGCAGCTCCGGCGCATCGGCGGGATGTTCGACTGGAACCACACCGTGGACACCACGGATCCCAGGTACTACCGCTGGACCCAGTGGATCTTTCTCCAACTCTACAAGGCGGGCCTGGCGGAGCGGAAGAAGGCGCCGGTGAACTGGTGCCCCTCCTGCATGACCGTCCTGGCCAATGAACAGGTCATCGCCGGGCTCTGTGAGCGGTGCGACACCCCTGTGGAACAGCGGCACATCGCTCAGTGGTTCTTCCGAATCACCGACTACGCCCAGCGCCTCCTGGACAACCTGAAGACCATCGACTGGTCCGAGACCACCCTGAAGGCCCAGGAGAACTGGATCGGCCGGAGCGAGGGAGCGACGCTCCATTTCCCCGTCTTGTCCCGGGACGAGGCGGAAGGCAGCCCCGGACGGCCCGTTGCCGGGAGGCCGGAAGAGCTCCTGGAGGATGGGCCGGTGATCTCGGTCTTCACCACCCGACCGGACACGGTCTTCGGGGCCACCTACATGGTCCTGGCCCCGGAGCATCCTCTGGTGGAGGCCATCACCACGGAGGAGCAGCGGAGGGAGGTGGAGGAGTACGCCCGGAAAGCCGCCCGGATGGATATGGTGGCCCGGAAGAAGGAGGACAAGACCAAGACCGGCGTCTTCACCGGAGCCTATTGCCTGAACCCGGCCACCGGAGAGCCCATCCCCGTCTGGATTGCCGACTACGTTCTCATCGAGTACGGCACCGGAGCCATCATGGCCGTCCCGGGGCACGACCAGCGAGACTTCGACTTCGCCCGGATCTTCGGTCTGGACATCCGGAGGGTGGTGGCCGGGCCGGGGGAGGACGAAGAGACCCCCCTGGAGGAGGCGTACCTGGGGGAGGGCACCCTGGTCCACTCCGGGCGCTTCGACGGTCTTCCCTGGCAGGAGGGGGCCCGGGCCATCGTGGAATGGCTGGAGGAACGGGGGTTGGCGGAATCCCAGGTGAACTATCGCCTCCACGACTGGTGCATCTCCCGGCAGCGCTACTGGGGGGCGCCCATTCCAGTGGTCCATTGCCAGGAGTGCGGTGTGGTGCCCGTCCCCGAAGAGGACCTCCCCGTGGTCCTCCCCCGGGTGGAGGACTTCAAACCCGACGAGTCCGGGGTGAGCCCCCTGGCACGAGTGGAGGACTGGTACCGGACCGATTGCCCCCGGTGCGGGAGGGAGGCCCGGAGAGAGACCGACGTCTCGGACACCTTCCTGGACTCCTCCTGGTACTTCCTCCGGTACCCCTCCACGGACCGGGACGACGTGGCCATGGATCCGGAGATCACCCGACGGTGGCTCCCGGTGGACTGCTATATCGGGGGAGAGGAACACGCCGTCCTGCACCTCCTCTACGCCCGCTTCATCACCATGGCCCTCCATGACATGGGGCACCTGGACTTCCAGGAACCCTTCGAGACGTTCCGCAAGCACGGGCTCATCATCCGGGAGGGCTCGAAGATGTCCAAGAGCCGGGGGAACGTCATCGTGCCGGACCCCATCATCGAGGAATTCGGGGCCGACACCTTTCGCCTCTACCTCATGTTCCTGGGCCCCTTTTCCGAAGGGGGAGACTACCGGGACGAGGGCATCCAGGGTCCCTTCGGCTTCCTTCACCGTCTCCACGACACGGTCACCTCCGCCGCCCACGAGGACGGCGAAGCGGACCCGGACGTGGAGCGAAAGCTCCATCAGACCATCAAGCAGGTCACGGAGCAGATCCCCAACCTCCACTACAACACGGCCATCGCGGCCCTCATGGAGTACCTCAACACGGTGCGGTCCGGGGGAAGGAGGGCCGTACGGGCCGAAGTGGAGTCCCTGGTCGTTCTCCTGGCTCCTTTCGCCCCTCACCTGGCCGAAGAGCTGTGGGAGCGTCTGGGACACGACGCCTCCCTCTTCCAGGGAAGCAACTGGCCGGTCTACGACCCGGACAAGGCCCATGAGGACATCGTCCGCATCGCCGTGCAGGTGAACGGGAAGCTCCGGGGAACGGTGGAGGTGCCGGCGGGCACGTCCCAGGAAGATGCGGAGACCGCCGCCCGGGAGCAGGAGAACATCGCCCGTCACCTGGAGGGAGCCACCATCCGTCGGGTGGTGTTCATCCCGGACAAGCTGCTCAACTTCGTCGTGCAGACATGACCCTGGGGGGGCGCCGGCCACGGGTCAGCCCCCCTTTTCTTCATCCTGATCCCCTGTCTTCCCGGGATCCCAACCAGTCGGAGCCGAGCTCGATGCCAGTCCCCCAGGAACACCCCCGCGATCCTCACCTCGTCGACGCCATCCGTGTTCTTTCCATGGACGCCGTTCAGCGGGCCAACTCCGGACATCCCGGAGCGCCCATGGGGCTGGCCCCCGCCGGCTACGAGGTCTGGACCCGGCACCTCCGGCACAATCCCGCCGATCCCGCCTGGCCGGACCGGGACCGGTTCGTTCTGTCCCTGGGGCACGGATCCATGCTCCTCTACTCCCTCCTCTACCTCACGGGCTACGACCTGGAGCTGGAGGACCTGAAGGACTTCCGCCAGTGGGGCTCCCGAACCCCGGGGCACCCGGAGTACGGTCTGACCCCGGGGGTGGAGACCACCACGGGGCCCCTGGGCCAGGGCGTGGCCAACTCCGTGGGGATGGCCCTGGCGGAGCGGTGGCTCGCCCACCGTTTCAACCGCCCGGACCACATTCTGGTGGACCACTTCACCTACGTGTTCTGCTCCGACGGGGACCTCATGGAGGGGATCTCCCACGAGGCCGGCGAGCTGGCCGGACACCAGAAGCTGGGCAAGCTCATCTGGGTCTACGATGACAACCACATCTCCATCGAAGGAGACACGGCCCTGGCCTCCTCCACCGACCAATCGGCTCGCTTCGCCAGCTACGGCTGGCAGGTCCTCACCCTGGAGGACGGCAACGACCGACAAGCACTGGGACGGGCCCTCCAGGAGGCTCGCAACGATCGGGAGCACCCCACCCTCATTTCTCTCCGGACCCAGATCGCCTTCGGAAGTCCCGGCAAGGCCGGAACCGCCGGCAGTCACGGCGCCCCCCTGGGGGAAGAGGAGGTCCGGGCGACCAGGGAGAACCTGGGCTACCCCTCCCAGGAGGCGTTCTGGGTGGAGCCCGAGGCCCTGGCATGGTGCCGGGAGACGTGCCGGGGCCGGGGCCGTGAGCTCCAGGGGGAGTGGGAGAAGAAGCTCGCTGCCTACCGGGAGGTCTTCCCCGCCGAAGCCCGTGAGTTCGACGCCATGATGGCCGGAGAGCTCCCCCCGGACTGGAAGGAGGACGTGCCGGACCTCGCGGAACTGGCCAAGCCGGAAGCCACCCGGGCCTCCTCCGGGAAGGTCCTCCAGGGGCTGGCGGCCCGGGTGCCGAACCTCCTGGGAGGCTCGGCGGACCTGGGGGGCTCGAACAAGACGGATATCCAGGGGAGCGACCACCTCCTGGCCGAGACTCCCGGGGGGAGGATCCTCCACTTCGGCGTCCGGGAGCACGTCATGGGCTCGGCCCTGAACGGCATGGCCCTGCACGGGGGGGTCAGGCCCTTTGCCGGGACCTTCCTGGTGTTCTCCGACTACATGCGCCCAGCCATCCGCCTTGCAGCCCTCATGGAGCTCCCTGTCATCTACGTCTTCACCCACGACTCCATCGGTCTGGGTGAGGACGGCCCCACCCACCAGCCGGTGGAGCAGCTCATGTCCCTCCGCCTGACCCCCAACGTCCTGGACGTCCGCCCCGGGGACGCCGCGGAGACGGCGGTGGCCTGGGAGGTGGCCATGGAGCGCCGGGACGGGCCCACATTCCTCTCTCTTACTCGCCAGGCCGTACCGGTCCTGGACCGGAAGGACCTGGCCGGAGCCCAGGGACTCCGCCGGGGTGGGTACGTCCTGGCCGAAGGATCCGGGGACTCGCCGGATCTCATCCTCATCGCCAGCGGCTCGGAGCTCCACCTGGCACTGGAAGCCCGGAGCGCTCTGGAGGAGAAGGGGGTGGCCACCCGGGTGGTGAGCCTGCCGAGCTGGACCCTCTTCGCCACCCAGGATCCGGACTACCGCCAGTCCGTGCTCCCGTCGGACGTGGCGGCCCGGGTATCGGTGGAAGCCGGGACCACCGTGGGTTGGGAACGATGGGTGGGGGAAAGAGGGGCGAGTGTGGGCATCGACCGCTTCGGTGCCTCGGCTCCCTGGCAGGTCCTCTACGAGGAATTCGGGATCACGGCCGAGAATGTGGTCCGCCAGGCGGAGGCCCTTCTCCGGGGGTAGGAGGCCTTCGGGCAGCCCCCCTTGATCCGTCCAACTCCAGTCCGCATAATCCACCGGCAACGAATCCGACCCTCGGGTTCCTCGGTGGCCGCCACGGTCTCGAAGGGGATGCCCTTCCCCGCCCTTGAGAAGAAGAGAGACAGGAGGGCCCGGCCCATGCCGAACACCAACAACCGCTTGCGCGTCCTTCTCGTGGAAGACGAGGAGAGCGTTCGCAATGTGGTGGGCCGGCTCCTGGCCAAGCTGGGCTATCACGTCTCCGCCGCCAGCGATGCCGAGGAAGCCCTGGACCTCTTCGACCAGGGCGAGTCCTTCGACCTGGTGGTGACGGACATCGTCATGCCCGGGCTCAGCGGTATCGAGATGGCCCAGATCCTGGAGAAGCGGTACCCGGACCTCCGGTTTCTCTTCATCTCCGGCTATACCTCTCGTGAGCTGGGCATCGCCCCCGCCGCTCCTCCCGAACCCTTCCTTCCCAAGCCCTTCACCATGCAGGAGCTGTCCCGGGAGGTGGAAAAGGCCCTGGGAGGCTGAACCCTCCTCCTGAGCGGTTCTTCCCCAACGAAAGCTCCCCCCGGCAGTCACCGAGGGGTCTCAAGATATCCGGATCCCGGTCGATCCTTGGAATGTGACCAGGTGTCTTGAAAGACCGTCAACGTTCGAGGTTCCGGCATGAGTGAATTGCGAGGACGTTATCCCGGTGGCCCCTCCCGGAATCCGTCGGACGACGATGTCCTCCAACCGAGACCCCGGCGGGAGCTCCCCACCGTGGAGGAGATCGAGGCCCGAGCCGCCGCCGGCTCTCAGCTCTTCCGGTTCCGGCGCCGTCGACGCCGTGTCGCCTTCGGACTGGCCCTGTCCGTCCTCCTCTCCGCCATGGTCGGGATCTGGCTGGGATGGCAGAGTCACCGCACGGACCAGGAGTTGGCCCGGGAGCTCCGGAAGCAGGCGGTTGAGGCGGACTTCGACCTGAACCGGGAGGCGGACCGTCTCATCAACGAGATCTGGAAGACCGAAGCCCTGGAAAAGAGGCCTCGCCAGCCATGACCCACGCCCCGACCTCCGCCATGCCCAGACAACGCCCCGGTTGGACGAGCGTTCTCCACCAGGTTCCCACCTCCGCCTCCATCCTGGTGGTGGACGACGAGGTCCAGGTTCGAGAGAGCCTCAAGCGTCTCATCACCGGTTTCGGATACGCTGTGAAGACGGCAGCATCCGCCGAGGAGGCCGATCACTGGATGTCCTCCCACCGGTTCGAAGTCCTCCTCCTGGACATCGAGCTCCCCAGGATGAAGGGAGTGGAGTTCCTCTCCTGGGCCCTGGAGAAGGACCCGGAGCAGGCCATCATCATGCTTACCGGGCTGGATGATCCGGAGCTGGCCATCGAGTGCATCGACCGGGGAGCCCGGAACTACCTGGTGAAGCCCGTGGAGTCGGAGTTCCTCCGTCTCGCCGTCCGGGATGCCCTGGCCGTGCGCAGGCTCCTCATGGAACGCAACGAATTAGCGGCCTCCCAGTGACCGGTCCGGTCCCTCCTCCAGCCAGTCTGCTACGTCGAGCCGACGGTCTTCCTACGTAGTATTGTCCACTCGGACTGCGTCCCCTGCCCCCTATCTTGAGAGTGCGGGGGCTCCGCTGCTCCGGGGCCATGGTTCCATGGACATCTCCGTGAGGCTCGGTCATGCACGATCTCTCTCGAAGGACCATCGTCTGGACACCTCGAATCCTGACCCTCCTCTTCGCCGCCTTCCTCAGTCTCTTCGCCCTGGACGTCTTCCAGGAGGGAGAGGCTCCTGGCCGCATCCTCCTGGGCCTGGCCATTCATCTCATCCCCGTCTATCTCGTCCTCGGGGTCCTGGGCCTGGCATGGCGCTGGGAATGGATCGGAGCCGCATTCTTTCCCCTCCTGGGAATCTGGTACCTGATCATGGCCTGGGGGGATGTGGATTGGAGGGCGTTCCTCCTCATCTCCGGCCCTCTCTTCCTCCTGGGGGCTCTCTACCTCCTGGCATGGCGTAAGGGGAGGGCGGCATGAGGATGGGGACCTCCTCCTCGGGCCGACCCGGGGGCCCACTCCTGTCCCTGGGTCTGGCAAGCCTCTTGCTCCTTCCCCTCCTTCAGGGATGCGCTGTCTCCAAGGCCCTGTATCGAGCCGCCTTCCTCCGGTCCGGCGCTCCCTCCAAGGACGAGATCCGCCGGATGGAGGAACGAGAACGGATCATGCTTCGGCGGCTCACGGAGAGCAGCATCCTGGTCCTCCCGGTGGGCGTGCTGGGCCGAGAGGTCCAGTATCGCCCCCAGACAGCCCGGCAGCTCTCCCGTATGCTCCGGGACGCCGGAATCCCGGGAGCCCGGGCTTCCACCCGGACCTACGTCCTCCCCTTTCCCCGCCAGCCCAACGAGGCCTGGCTGTACTGGAAGCGATTCCGGGCCCTGGGAGACTCCATCAGGACGTCCCCACCCGACCCGAGCCGGCCAAACGAGGTGGACTACGTTCTCCTCATGGACGTGCTGGGAGGGGTGGGCGAGTCCGGGGAGCTCCTGGGAGTGGGAGCCGTTCACCTCATGAGCACCACCGGGGAGGGAGAGCTGGCCTACGGCAGTCTCCGGAATTCCCACCACGAGATCTTCCAGGAGATCCAGCCCCGATCCATGGAGGATGCCTGCCGTCTCGCCGTCCAGGACCTCCTCCGGGCCCGGGAGGAGGAGATTGGGGGAGGAACCTGAGGTTCTCTTTCGCCTATGTGAAGGAGAGCTGCCGAACGAAAAGATCGACAGAAGGGTGCCCGGCGCCCCTTCGTACCCATGGGCGAGGGGCTTCGTGTTCCGGAGCCGGGTGTCACCACCAGGACGGCGTCCCGTATGTACTCGACCTGCATGTTCTGCAATCACTCCCTCGGCACGAACGAGGTGGTGGAGCACTTCCCTGTGGGCCGACGTCTGGCCTTCGACACCTTTCGGGGACGCCTCTGGGTGGTCTGCCGGCGGTGCGAACGATGGAACCTCTCTCCCCTGGAGGAACGCTGGGAGGCCATCGAGGAGTGCGAGGAGGTCTACCAGAGCCTCAGGACCCGGGTGTCGTCGGAGAATGTGGGCCTGGCCCGGCACCGGGAGGGGCTGGACCTGGTACGCATCGGGGAGCCCCTGCGGCCCGAGTTCGCAGCCTGGCGCTACGGGGACCAATTCGGCCGACGACGGAAGAAGGCCATCCTCGTGGGCGTGGGTGCCACCGCCGTGCTGGGCACGGTGGCGGTGGCGGGTGTGGCCGCCGGAGCCATCAGCGGCGTGTTCATGGGGCAGTTCGGCAACTTCTACAATCTCTTCCGGAGGGCCAGGACGGTGGTGCGGGTGCCGGATGGGGACGGCGAGGTTTTGAAGCTCAAGGCCGCGGACCTGGACACCCTCCGGATCCTGTCCGCCGGAGAACCGGACCAGTGGGTCCTGGCCCTCAAGCGGGGCAAGACCGAGCGAAGCTGGGAGGGGGAAGAGGCCCTTCGGATGGCCGGCCATGTGCTGCCGGCCATCAACCGAGCCGGGGCTCGAAAGTCCACCGTGCAGGAGGCCGTGAGGGAGATCGAGGAATCCGGTCACCCCTCGGAGTTCCTCCAGCGTCTCTCCCCCGACCTGGGCCGGGAAGAGGGGAATCTCTGGAAGCGCCCCATCGGAAGCGCCACCTGGCGCCCCATGAGAGAGACGGGTACTGGCTTGATTCAGAAGCTCCCCCACCCCTCCCGTCTGGCCCTGGAGATGGCGCTGCACGAGGAGGAGGAGCGGCGAGCCCTGGAAGGAGAGCTGAAGGCCCTGGAAGGGGCCTGGAAGCGTGCCGAAGAGATCGCCGAGATCTCCGACAATCTCCTGGTGCCGGAGGGAGCCGAGGAGTTCATCCGGAAGCACCGGGTGGAGGGTCCACAATCCCCTCCCTGAAGGGGGGCCGGACTCCCTGCTCTGGCGAAGGACCTGGAATCCCCTCCGGAAATTCGGTACACTTTTCTTTCGGCGACCGGGGATGGCGCACCGGTGGCCCTCCCCGGAATCCAACACATTTCACCGAGGGATGAGCACACGGAACCCGTGGGCCCACTGATGAACTACACTCTACGTCCGGCGCGGCGGTTCCTGGCGAGGACCATGGTCCTCCTGGCCCTTCTCGTGACCTTCCAGGGTCCGGGGTGGGACACCGCCCTCACCGCCCAGGAGGACGATCCCAACCCCCACAGTGACGCCTGGCTCGTCTCCGAGGTCCAGTCCGTTCGACCGGGCGAGGCCTTCACCGTGGCGGTTCGGTTCGAGTTGGATCCGGGCTGGCACAACTACTGGCGCAACGCCGGGGACTCGGGGCTGCCCACCACCATCGACTGGAATCTTCCTTCGGGATGGGAGGCGGGGCCCATCCAGTGGCCTTATCCACATCGGATCGTGGCTCCCCCCCTGGTGGACTACGGCTACTCGGACGAAGTGGCCCTCCTGGTGGATCTCACGCCACCGGCGGACCTCTCTCCCGGCTCATCGGTTCGCCTCGGGGCCACGGTGAACTGGCTCATCTGCAGGGAGATCTGTCTTCCCGCCCGAGGAGAGGTGGAGGTCACCCTCCCAGTCCGCTCCACGCCCCCGGAGCCGGACCCTCGCTGGTGGGAGCTCTTCCGGGACACCCGGGCCCATCTTCCCCGGGAGGTGGCCGGATGGACGGTGGAGGCGGAGCTTGAAGGAGAGGGGTATCGGCTCACCGTGAGGAAGGACGAGCAAGCCCTCTCCCTTCCCGATTCCGTCTACTTCTTCCCCGCCCAGAAGAGCGTCCTGGCCCACGCCGCACCCCAGGAGGCGACCTACGAGGGGGACATCCTTCGCCTGAACCTCTCTCCTTCTCCCTACGCCCAGAATCCGGTCCCCGTGCTACGGGGGGTGCTCCTGGCCGAAGACGGAAGCGGGTGGGATCCAGAGGACCGGACTCCGGCCCTGGCCGTGGAAGCCCCGGTCCAGGGGGTGGAGCCCCCGGGGCCCACCCAGGAGGGGACCGGTGGGCAGGTGGCCCGAGAGGCCGGGCCTTCGGGTACTGAAGAGGGCGCTTCCGCTTCCCCAGAGGGTCTGGCCGGAGGGGCCGGACAGGATGCCGACACCGCCACCATGGCCCTGGCCCTGGTCTTCGCCTTCCTGGGCGGGATGCTCCTGAACCTCATGCCCTGCGTCTTCCCGGTCCTGTCCATCAAGATCCTGGGGGTGGCCGGGCAGGGGGGGTCGGATCGGGCGGCCATGCGAAGGGACGGCCTCTTCTTCGCCCTGGGGGTAATCCTCTCCTTCCTGGCCCTGGCGGGGATCCTGGTGGCCCTCCGGGCCGGGGGGGAGCAGCTGGGATGGGGGTTCCAGCTCCAGTCGCCCCTCTTCGTGGCCTTCATGGCGGCTCTCTTCTTCGCCATCGGACTGAACCTCATGGGAGTCTTCGAGGTGGGGGCGAGCCTCACCCGGGTGGGCAACCGGGCGGGTCTCTCCGGAGGCCCGGGGGAGTCCATGGCCTCCGGGGTCCTGGCCACCGTCATCGCCACGCCCTGCACCGCCCCGTTCATGGGAGCGGCCCTGGGTTTCGCCCTCACCCGGTCCCTGGCCGAGACCCTCCTCATCTTCGGAATCCTGGGCGTGGGCATGGCCCTCCCCTACGTGGTTCTTTCCTCTGCTCCGGGGCTCCATGAACGCCTTCCCCGGCCCGGGCCCTGGATGGAGACTCTGCGCAACGTCCTTGCCTTTCCCATGTTCGCCACGGTGATCTGGCTCATCTGGGTCTTCGGGCAACAGACGGGGATCACGGGCACGGCCTACCTCCTCTCGGGGCTTCTCTTCCTCTCCGTGGCCGGCTGGCTCCGAGGGCGGTGGCCCCGGACGGACCTGCGGAGCGGGCGGGTGGCCGGCATCATGGCGTTGCTGGTCCTGGTCGTTGCAGTGGGCATGGGCATCCGGGGAAGCACCATGGAGGGGGCCCTCTCCCAGGCCGTGGAGGGATGGCGCCCCTTCTCCCCGGAGGAGATCAGGGAGACGCTGGAAGCGAACCAGCCCGTTTTTGTGGACTTCACCGCCGCCTGGTGTCTCACCTGCCAGGTCAATGAGCGCCTGGTTCTCTCCACGGAGGACGTCCAGGCCGCGTTCAAGGCGCGGGACGTGGCCCTCTTCAAGGCGGACTGGACCCGGCAGGATCCCGAGATCACCGCGGCCCTGGAAGAGCTGGGACGGAGCGGGGTCCCGGTGTACGCCCTCTACCGGGGAGGCGCGGGTTCCTCAGAGGACCCTCACCTCCTTCCGGCCGTACTCACCAAGGAGATCGTCCTTCGGGCCCTGGACGAAGTTCTTTCATCAGGCACCGGGGCACCGGTATCTTCTTCCCCGGATCCATGACATCCCCACATTGCTGAGCAGCAAGGGAGCGAAAGCATGAGAGTTCTCACCAGTCTATTCGTCGCCACCCTCCTCGCCCTACCGGCCGAGGGTCTCGACGCCCAGATGCAGGATCCGGAGATCGGCGCTTCGGCTCCGTCCTTCACCCTCCCGGACACCTACGGGCAGGAGCACTCCCTGGCCGACTACCAGGGACAGTGGGTCGTCCTGGAATGGCTCAACTACGGCTGCCCCTTCGTGCAGAAGCACTACCGTACCGACAACATGCAGAACCTCCAGGAAGAGTACCGGGAGAAGGGCGTGGTTTGGCTCGCCATCGTCTCGTCGGCCCCGGGGAAGCAAGGGTACTATCCCCCGGACGAGATGAACGCCATGAACGAGGAGAACACCAGCAAGGCTGCGGCGGTCCTCCTGGATCCGGAGGGCACGGTGGGGCGGGCTTACGGCGCCAAGACCACGCCCCAGATGTACGTCATCAACCCCGAGGGGGTGCTCCTCTACAACGGAGCCATCGACGACAGGCCCTCGGCCAACCTCTCCGACGTGGAAGGGGCGACGAACTACCTGGTGCAGGCCCTGGAAGAGGCCATGGCGGGTGAGCCGGTGAGCCAGCCCACTACCCAGCCCTACGGCTGCTCGGTAAAGTACGAGGGCTGACATCGACGGGAGGTCGGCTCCCCACCCGGGAGCCGGCCTCCCTCGGGCACCTCCGGTTTCCGGGGGCCCGGCTTCCACTTTCGTCTTACTCGTCCGGATTCCCTATGGATTCCACCGAGTTTTCCACCCAACTCCCGGAGATCCCATCGAGCTCCTCGTCCCCGGAGGGTACTCCTCCGGTACCCGAGGATACCCTGGTGTATCTGGTGGACGACGAGCCGGCCACGGTGAAGGCCCTGGGCCGGTTCATCGAATCCCTGGGCTACGAGCTGGAGAGCTTCACGGACCCCATCCAGGCCCGAGCCCGAATCGAGGAGCGCCCACCGGATCTCCTCCTCACGGACAAGACCATGCCTGCGCTGGATGGTTTGGAGTTGGCGGAAGCGGCCCTGGGAGCGGATCCGGACACGGCCGTGATCATCTTCACCGGGTCCGACGACGTGGAGGCGGCGGCGGAGTCCCTCCGCCTTGGGGTCTCCGATTACCTCCTGAAGCCCGTGGATCTGGAACGGCTGGAGAAGGCCCTGACCCAGACTCTGTGGGCCCGGACTCTCCGGGTCTATCGGCGCGACACGGAACATTGGCTACGGGAGGAGGTCCGAGCCCGGACCCGGGAGGTGGCCGAGCAGAAGCGTCAATTGGAAGACCTCACCGTCACGGCCCTCTCCACCCTGGTCCGGGCCCTGGAGGCCAAGAACGAGTATTTCAAGGGGCACAGCGAGGCGGTGGCCCGCCTCTCCCACGAACTGGCCCGCCAGATGGGCTTGCCTCCGGACGAGGCGGAGGTGTGTCGGGCCGCCGGCTACCTTCACGACATCGGCATGATCGTGGTCCCGGACCGGATCATCGACAAGGATGGCCCCCTTACCGGTCCGGAGTTCCAGAAGGTCAAGGAGCACTGCCGGGCCGGGGAGGAGATCCTTCGACCGTTTTCCCATCTGGGTCCCGTCTCGGAGTTCGTTCTGCACCACCACGAGCGCCTGGACGGATCCGGCTATCCCGCCGGGCTCCGGGGAGACGCCATACCCCAGGGGGCCCAGATCGTCGGCTTGGCCGATGTCTACTGCGCCCTCCTCGAGGAGCGGGCCTACCGACCGGCCAGTTCGTCCCGGGAGGCTCTGGAGACCCTCACCGGTACAGAGGGCATCTGGTTCTCCAGGCGGGCTCTGTCCGCTCTGGAGTCCGCCGTCAGTGCCCAGGCCGACTGAGCGCCTCGGGACCCCAATGCCAACCCGTCCCCATTCGGGGACGACACCTCCAGGAGCCTCTCAACCGTCATGGAACGATCCCTGACCCTCCACGGGCCCACCTCGGCCCGGGCTTTGAGTTTCCTCGCCGGAGCGGGGATGATCGTCGCCTCCGCCCTCACCATCGACCATTACTTCTCGGCGAACTTCCCGGAGACCATCTGGGAGGGCTCGTTCTGTGACATCAACGCCTTCTTCAACTGCGACAGCTCCTCCTACTCCCTGATCTCCCAGGTGGGAGGGGTTCCCCTGGGCTATTTCGGCCTGGTGGTGGGGGTGCTGGTCTCCCTGGGCGCCCTCTTTCCCTCCCGGGCCTTCGAACGTACGAACAAGACCATCGCCCTGTTGAACGGGGTGGGTGTCGTAGCCCTGTTCGCCTACTCCGTCTTCGTGCTGGGTAGCCTCTGCCTCCTGTGCAGCGGCTACTACCTCTTCGCCCTGCTCAGCCTCTTTCTCTTCTGGCGAGTCGGCATCGACGGCGACGAGGCCCAGCTGCCCCGCCGCTGGATACGCCCGTCCTCCCGACACCTGGCGGTGTTCGCCGTGTTCACCGCAGCCGGAGCTTTCGGGTTCATCCGCTTCCACGATGCGAAGGAGGACGCCCAGACCGGGGGCGTGGCGTCCCGGATCGTGGAGGAATACTTCGAGCTGCCGGAAGTCCCCCTTCCCAGTGTTCTCTCCCCCTACTGGACCATCCGGTCCGGAGAGGAGTTCCAGGACGCCCCGGTCCGGATCGTGGAGTACGGGGATCTCCTGTGTCCCGACTGCCGCTACCTCGCCGAGCAGCTCCACCGCCTGGAAGAAGAGTTCCCGGGAAAGGTCAACGCCGTCTTCCAGTTCTTCCCCCTGGAGGGGGAATGCAACGACGTGGTGGAGAAGGATCTCCACCCCGGAGCCTGCGAGCTCTCCTACATGGCTGCCCATGATCCGGCCAGCTTCCGGGCCATCCACGACGAGATCTGGGACACCTGGCCCTCGGCCCGGGACCCGGAGTGGCGCATGGACATGGCCCGTCGCTATGGCGTGAGCCAGGGGCCGGAGGATCCCGAGACACGAGAGATGGTGCATCGGCTGATCCAGACCGGGAAGGAATACGAGAAGACCTCGGAGCAATACGCCTACGGAATCCGCTCCACACCCACCACGATCCTGAACGGTCGCATGCTCATCGGGACTCTCCCCTACGAGCAATTGAAGGCCATCGTGGAGGCCATCATCACCGGGGCCGAAGGGGGAGACCGGTTCCTGGAAAGCTGGGTGGAGCGGTAGGAGCCGGGTAGGCAGCGGGGGGCGAGGGCCGGGCGATCAATCCAGAAGCTGCCTGACCCGATCCAACAGCTCTCCGATGTCCCAGGGTTTCGACAGGATGGGCACCGAGGGGTCCAGGACCTTCCGTTCCGCGCCTTCGTCCCCGGTGTAGCCACTCACCATGAGGAACGGGACGCCTTCTCCCGCGTCCCGGAGAGCCCGGTACAGCTCGGCCCCTCCCAGCTTCGGCATCACCATGTCGGAGATCACGAGATCGATGGGCCCGTCCTTCCGGAAGACCTCCAACCCCTCGGCTCCGTTCTCCGCCAGGAGGACCCGGTAGCCGAAACGCTCCAGGACCCTCTTCCCCGAGCGTCGAAGAGCCGCCTCGTCCTCCACCAGGAGAATGGTCTCCGATCCCGTCTTCGGTCTCTCGATGGGCGTCTCCTCCGGGGGTGAAGAGGAGGGAGTGGGGGGAGAGGCAATCACAGGGAAGAGGAGATCCACCCGGGTTCCTTGCCCCGGCGCACTGTCCACGATCACGAAACCCCCGTGCTGCTTGGTCAGGCCGTATACCATGGCCATGCCCAGACCGGTTCCCTCCCCCACGGGCTTCGTGGTGAAGAAGGGATCGAAAACCCGGTCGAGAATCTCGGGATCCATGCCCCTTCCCGTATCCACGACGCGGATGCACACGTAGCGGCCCGGTCGCAGCCAGGGGCGTTCCCTGCGGACCCCCTCGTCCAGCTCCCGCTCCCGAACCTCCAGACGGAGTCGCCCTCCTCCCGGCATGGCATCCCGTGCGTTGGTCACCAGGTTCAGGACCATCTGCTCCACCGAGCTCACATCCGCTTCCACCCGCTCCGGGCCTTCGTGGATGTCCACGTCCAGCTCGATGTCCTCCGGGAGGAGACGCCTGAGAAGGGGAGAGAGATTCGACAGGACCCGGGACAGGTCCGTGGGAACCCGGGTCAGGGATGCCCTTCGGCTGAACCCCAACAGCCTGCTGGTCATGGTCGCCGCCTTCTGGGCTGCGTCTTCCACCTCCTGGAGGTCCTCCAGGGGGACGGGCATCCCGTCCTCCAGGGCATCCCGGATCAGCCGAGCATTCAGGAGAATGACCGACGTCAGGTTGTTGAAGTCGTGGGCGATTCCCCCGGTGAGCTGGCCTACCGCCTCCATCTTCTGGGCCTGCCGGAGCTGGTCCTCCAGACGGATCTGGTCGGAGATGTCCTCCACCACGTCCTCCAGGAACTCGGGCTCCCCAGCCTCGTTCCGGCCCACCCGCGAGCTCAGGCGAACGGTGATCTCCTCCAGGTTTTTTCGCCGCCATTTCACCTGCTTCTTCTCGATCCTCCCCCGGTGGCGGATCTCGGCCATGAGACGTTCCCGGTCCTGGGAGGAGACCCATACCTGGCCACCCATGTCCACACCCCGCAGGTCCCGGGGACTTCCGTACCCCAGCATCTCGGCCATGGCCGGATTCGCCATGAGGACCTCGCCGTCCAGGGTGGTCCGGAGAATTCCATAGGGTGCGTGCTCGAAGATCGCCCGGAACTCCGCCTCCGAGCGCTGAACGGCTTCATCCACCAGCAGACGTTCCCGGATGTCCCGGGTGAAGGCCACTGCGAACTCCTCACCTTCGAACTCCAGGTGGCTTACGGCGATCTCCACCGGGGTCCGTGTCCCGTCGGCGCAGAGTTGTTCGGACGTGAAGGTCTCGCTCCCGGAGGAGCGGATGGTCTCACAGATCCTCAGCCACGGCTCGGGGCGACCCTCCGGGTCCAGCTCCCAGATGCCCTTCCCCACCAGCCAGCCCCGTTCGTACCCCAGGGAGTCCTGGGCGCCCTGATTCACCTGCAGGATCTTCCCGTCCATGCTCAGCCAGAAGACGGAGTCCGGGGCCTGGTTCACGGTGAACTGGGTCAGGCGAAGCTCCTTCTCAGCCTGCTTCCGGGCGGTGATGTCCCGACCGATTCCCAGGATGAGAAACTCGCCCTGGATCTGGAGGGGATAGGTTCGGACCTCGACCCAGACCTTCTCCCCGTCCTTCCGGGTGAGGACGAGCTCCCCGGGACCCGTGGGCCGTCCCAGAGCGTTCAGGGAGAGCCCCCTGGCTGCCGCCGGGGTCTGCCGCGGAGAGAGAAGCCCCACGGAGAGAAAGGACCGTCCCACCAGCTCCGCCTTGGTGTAGCCGGTGATCTCCTCCGCCGCCCGATTCAGGTCCACGAACTTCCCCCCCAGATCCGAGAGGAAGTAGCCGTCGGGAGCGTACTCGAAGAGGACCTTCAGGCGCTCCTGGCTCTCCCGGAGGGCCCGCTCCGCGTCCCGGCGCTCGGAGATGTCCCGGGCCGTGGCCACAGCGTACTCACGCCCATCGTGCTCGAAGTGGCTCGCCACGATCTCCACGGGGAAGATCCGGCCCTCCTTGGAGCGGTAGATGGAGGTGAACTCCAGGGAAGGACTTTCCCTCAGGCTCTTCCAGAAACCGGGCCATCGCTTCGGAGGGAAGTCCAGGTCCAGATCCGAAATGGTGGATGAGAGAAGCTCCTCCTGGGAATACCCAAGCATTCGGCAGGCGGCCTCGTTGGCGAACTGGCACCGGCCCTCCGGTGTGATCCAGAGGATGGCGATGGCCGCCCGGCGCATGGCCAGCTCCAAGAGCTCGGGCTCGGGCCCGGGCGCGGTCGTAGGGCCGGCACCCGGACGCGGATCGCCCTCCCCCACCTCCTCGGCAGGTTTCGTCAACCCCGGACTGTCCTCCCTCCTGGAGGTCATTCGGCCCTTCCTTGCTGCCTCCTGGGACGGTTTGCGTCCGGGACGCCTCCCGAACCTCGGAAACATCCGTTTGAACGCAGGGACATGACTCCGGACCGTAGTCTCGGCAGGGAAACGGATGGGGATTAGCTCTCTTCTCGTCCGCCGGATCAGGGGGAGGGGGAAGGGCGGGAGAGCCCCACGGGCCCGATGGCATGAGGGGGTGGCCAATGGAGCCGCCAGGCCGAACATTGAGGGCACACCCTCAATCCAAGGGAAGGAGTCTCCCATGTCCAGGTTCTCCATCTACCTCCTGCCGCTGTTTCTTCCAGCGCTCGGGGCCGGGGCCCTTTCGGCCCAGGAGGATTTCCAGCAAGACCGGATCCCGACAGCCCAGGGAGACCTGACCATAACGTTCATCGGACACGGCACCCTCATGTTCAGGCACGGGGGTCACGTGATCCACGTGGATCCGGTGAGCCGGGAGGCGGACTACTCGGCCATGCCCGCCGCCGACCTGATCCTCATCACCCACGAGCACGGGGATCACCTGGATCCGGAGGCGGTGGAGCATGTCCGAACGTCGGACACAGAGATCGTGGTCTCCTCATCCTGCATGGGAGAGCTGGAAGGGGCCGCAGTGCTGGAGAACGGGGAGGCGGGGGAGTTCGCCGGCTATACGGTGGAAGCCGTCCCGGCGTACAACATGATTCACATGCGGTCCGAAGGGCAGCCCTATCACCCCAGAGGGAAGGGGAACGGCTACGTCATCACCTTCGGTGATCTCAGGGTCTACGTGGCTGGAGACACGGAGAACACCCCGGAGATGAAGGCCCTGGAGGACATTCACGTGGCCTTCCTGCCCATGAACCTGCCTTACACCATGACCCCGGAGATGGTGGCCGACGCCGCTCGGGCTTTCCGGCCCCGGATCCTCTATCCCTACCACTACGGACGGACGGACCCTCAGGAGCTGGTGGCTCTTCTCCAGGACGAGGAAGGCATCGAGGTGAGGGTGCGGGCGATGCAGTAGGGGTATCGGGGTACCAGCTCTGCCTTGTGTGGCCCCCGGACCCATGGCCCTCTCCGCCCATCGGTTTCTGGAAGAGGGGGCCCGCGTTCCCCTTCCGGGGATGGCCCCTCGGCTCGAACCCGGGGGTTCTCATCCCTCGCCC
>CAZZEL010000002.1:0-2191 GCA_964652625.1 uncultured Gemmatimonadaceae bacterium | reverse complement strand
CTCGGCTCGAACCCGGGGGTTCTCATCCCTCGCCCCCACCTCCCGGAAATCAAAAGCCCCCAGGGCTCTCTACCCCGGGGGTCTTCTCCGTCTCAACGGAGCGCGAGGGATTCGAACCCCCAAGCCCTTTCGGGCGCTCGCTTTCGAGGCGAGTGCAATACCATTCTGCCAGCGCTCCAGGATGCCTCGACTCCGACCGCATCGCCTGACATTCGCCGGGGCGAGACCGTCGCGGCCGCATTCGCGACCGCTCAATCGGGGCGCCCGGATGGAGCTCCGGTCGCCTCCGGCGATCCTCGCTCGTCTCGGGAGAGACCCAGTGGGACAAACCCATCCATCTCGGTCCCTCGGCTTGAACCTGCGGTTCAAACCCGGGCGAGACACCTTCGCGGCCGCATTCGCGACCGCTCAATCGGGGCGCCCGGATTTGAACCGGGGACCTCTGCGTCCCGAACGCAGCGCTCTACCGGACTGAGCCACGCCCCGAACAAAAAAGGCGCCCTTCCTTCGGCGCCAGGGAGCAGCGGACGGGGTGGGATTCGAACCCACGAGGCAGTATTCGCTGCCCACACGCTCTCCAGGCGTGCGCCTTAAGCCACTCGGCCACCCGTCCCAACTGTGGCGTCCTCGCACGCACGCCACGTTTCTAATCCGAGCCGTACGGCACCGCTTCGCACCATCCCGACTCAACTCAGAACGGAGGGGGTGGGATTCGAACCCACGAGACCCTCTCGGGTCAACGCCTTAGCAGGGCGCCGCCTTAAGCCACTCGGCCACCCCTCCAGACCAACTTGTCCTCCCCATCACGATTCCCCCTGGGTTCCTCAAATTGCCCCGCCAGGGCTCGAACCTGGACTCTTCTGATCCAGAGTCAGACGTGTTGCCAGTTACACCACGGGGCATCCATTCAGACTATAACAAATCTCGGCCGTCGTTGCACCCCACTTTAGGAGTGAGGTCGTCGGACCGAAGAAGAGCCACCTGTCGGACTCGAACCGACGACCCCGTCATTACGAGTGACGTGCTCTACCAGCTGAGCTAAGGTGGCGGTCGAGTGGAGCCGAGGGGAGTCGAACCCCTGACCTCTAGAGTGCGATTCTAGCGCTCTCCCAACTGAGCTACGGCCCCGACACATGGGCGCGAGAGGATTCGAACCTCTGGCCTCTACGATGTCAACGTAGCGCTCTAACCAACTGAGCTACGCGCCCCTCACCAACCGCCCCCCGGTTCTATGGGGAGCGCGCCCGGGAGGACTCGAACCCCCAACCTCTTGATCCGTAGTCAAGCGCTCTATCCAATTGAGCTACGGGCGCCCAACTTCATGTCCCTCAACCGACAAATGCCCACGACAGGACTCGAACCTGTACGCCGTTTCCGGCACTGGTCCCTCAAACCAGCCTGTCTACCAATTCCAGCACGTGGGCGACCCACTAGAGACGACAACCGGCCGAATCCGACGAAGCGTCGAACCGGCCGGATTGTTATCGGAGTCGGAAAAAAAAGAAATTGAAGTGCTCGGGGAGGGATTCGAACCCTCACGGGGTTGCCCCCACAGGATCCTGAATCCTGCGCGTCTGCCAATTCCGCCACCCGAGCCAGAGGCTATCCGTGCCACGTGTCGAGGGACCCTCGGCTCGGAACAAGGCCACTTCAATGGAGCTGAGGGGATTCGAACCCCTGACCTCCTGAATGCCATTCAGGCGCTCTCCCAACTGAGCTACAGCCCCAGCAAAGACACCGAACCCGGAGTTGTCAATCAACGTTTGTACGGGGCTGACGGGACTCGAACCCGCGGCCTCCGGTGTGACAGACCGGCACTCTAACCAAACTGAGCTACAGCCCCCTGCATTCCACCTCAAAAAACACCGTTTGACATGCCCCCAGGGGGAATCGAACCCCCGTCTCCACCTTGAAAGAGTGGTGTCCTAGCCGTTAGACGATGGGGGCCACAGCTCTCAACCAGCGCTCGGTTTCCTTCGTCTCACGGCCGGAGGCCGGTCAACTCGGCACAGGCCCGGAGGGACTCGAACCCCCAACCGCCGGTTTTGGAGACCGGTGCTCTGCCAGTTGAGCTACGGACCTACAATCAGTTCGTCTCCAACAAGCATCCACATCGAATGGCCAGGGGCGGAGTCGAACCGCCGACACCGCGGTTTTCAGCCGCGTGCTCTACCACCTGAGCTACCTGGCC
>CAZZEL010000001.1:89039-207758 GCA_964652625.1 uncultured Gemmatimonadaceae bacterium | reverse complement strand
CGCCACCGCGCCCGTGGGGCGGGGGCCCTACGGGAAGAAACGTGGGTGAGCCCGTGCCTCAGAAGCCCCCTCACCGGCCCCTGCGGGCCGGACGACACCGAAAGAAACGTGGCGCCGCATGGGGCTTGTTTCTCAGAAGCCTGACGTGTTCGGGGAGGTGAGCAGATCCAGTCGGGGAAGGGGAGTCCCCTTCAGAACCAGCGAAGCTTGGGCTTCCGCTCGTCCAGCCGGGTGAGACCGGCACGGGCCGCGGCCTCCAGCGCTTCCCGGTACTCCCTGGGATCCAGAGGTCGGTCCAACTCCGGGTAGCGACTGCCACCTACCCGCCCGCCGGGGCGATATTGGGCCATGACGTTCACGTAGGTCTCGGATCCCAGCTCCCGGGCGATCCAGGTCAGGATCGCCTCGGTCTCCTCCGGGAGGCCGGGCATCACCAGGTGCCGGATGAGGACCCCCCGGAGGGCCACGCCCTGGTGGTCGGTCCTGAGAAAGCCCACTTGCCGGTGCATCTCCTTCACGGCTCGCTTCGCCGCCTCCGGGTAGTCCCTGGCTTTGAGGTAGCGCTCCGCCCGGTCCGGATGGAAGAGCTTCAGGTCCGGCATGTAGATGTCCACTACCCCGTCCAGGAGCTCCAGGCTCTCCATGGCGTCGTAGGCGCTGGTGTTGTAGACGAGAGGCAGGCGGAGCCCCTCCTCCACGGCCAGGACCAGGGCCTCCAAGACCTGGGGCACCACGTGCTCCGGGGTGACGAAGTTGATGTTGTGGCACCCCCGCTCCTGCAGGGAGATCATGAGGCGGGCAAGCTCCTCCGGGGGCGTTCCCCGGGTGCCCGTGAGGCGCCATCGTCCCCGGCCGCCGGTGCCGTGGTCGGTGCCGGTGTCGGTGGCCGTTTCGGTGCCGGTGCTCCGGCCAGGCTGCCCGCCCCCTCCCGTCCCGTGGCCTCTCCGGGTCCGCCGCCGGAGAGGACCGGGTTCCAGCCCCTGGCTGATGTCGTAGTTCTGGCAGAAGACGCAGCGGAGATTGCAGTGGCCGAAGAAGATGGTCCCGGATCCCCGGCTGCCCCGGAGACAGTCCTCCTCCCCCATGTGGGGAAAGGCGCTGGTGACCACGGCCAGGCGCCCGGTCTTGCAAGCGCCCCACCGGTCTTCCAACCGGTTCACGTCGCAGTCCCGAGGACACACCCGGCAACGGATCAACCCTTCCAGGGCCCGCCGGGCCCGGTCCCGGAGCTCGTCCAGACCCAGCTCCAGGTAGGCGGCGCGGAATTCCGTGGTCATCGGAAGTTCGCCAGACGGACGGGCTGACGCCGGGGGCCCCAGGTTCCGGGCTCCGCCTCGAACACCCCGGGCAGCGGGGTCCCGCACTGATTGCAGGTGCCTTCCGGGGTGAGGTTCCAATCGGAGAGCACGTACCAGTCCCGGCCGATGAGGAGCTGGCCGCACTCGTGGCAGTAGGTGCTTCCCCCGGCGTGGTCATGGATGTTGCCGGTATAGGCGTACCGGATGCCGTTGGCCATGGCGATCTCCCGAGCCCGGGTCAGGGTGGGCCCGGGGGTGGGGGGGACGTCCTGCATCCGCCAGTCCGGGTGGAAGGCGGAGAAGTGCATGGGGACCTCGGGCCCCAGGTTCTCCGCCACCCAGGCCGTCATCTCCTGGAGCTCCTGGTCGGAATCGTTCCAGCCCGGAATGAGGAGAGTGGTGAGCTCCATCCAGACGTCCGTCTCGTGGTAGACGTAGCGGAGGGTGTCCAGCACCGGCTCCAGCTGTCCCGCGGCCAGCTTCTTGTAGAAGTCCTCGGTGAATCCCTTGAGATCGATGTTCGCGGCGTCCATGTGCCGGTAGAACTCCTCCCGGGGCTCGGGCATGACGTAGCCCGCGGTGACGGCCACGGACCGGACGCCCCGCTCGTGGCAGGCTTGGGCCACGTCCACGGCATATTCGTGGAAGATCACCGGGTCGTTGTACGTGTAGGCCACGCTGCGGCAGTCCAGGCGGTCGGCGGCCCGGGCGATGGTCTCCGGGGAGGCCTGGTCCATGAGCCGATCCATTTCCCGGGACTTGGAGATGTCCCAGTTCTGGCAGAACTTGCAGGTGAGATTGCAACCCGCCGTGCCGAAGGAGAGGATGGGGGTGCCCGGTAGGAAGTGGTGCAGGGGCTTCTTCTCGACGGGGTCCACGCAGAAGCCCGAGGACCGGCCGTAGGTGGTGAGTACGATCCGGCCTTCCTGGTTGGCCCGGACGAAGCACATCCCCCTCTGGCCCTCCCGGAGGCGGCAGAGCCGGGGGCAGATGTCGCACTGGATGCGACCGTCCTCCAGCTCGTGCCAGAACCGACCCGCCTTCCCTTCGAACTCCGTCATGCTCGCCTCCTCGTCGTCCCGGTGTTCGCCCCCCGGCTTCAGCTCCGTGGCGTCGGGCTTCTCCCTTACCCCCCGGGAGCCCCGGGCGTCGATACATGGTGCGTCGGCCTCCGGGGGCGGTCACCGCCTCCCTAAGTGAGTATCGAACCAGCGGAGGATGTGTTCCGATACCACCATGAGGAGCTTGGGCTCCCGGGGGCCATGGGGAGTCCGGGGAAGAACCACCATCTCCGTGGGAACCCCCAGACGCTTCAGGGCCCGGTAGAACTCTTGCCCCTGGGTGAAGGGGACCCTCAGGTCTTCGGCTCCGTGGATGACCTGGGTCGGGGTGGTGACCCGGGCAATCCGGTAGATGGCCGAGTGCCGCTCGTAGGCTTCGTAGTCCTCCCAGAATTCAGCGCCCCCCATATGGGCCACCAGGTAGTCCTGGATGTCGGTGGTGGTGGTCATGCTCACCAGGTTCGGGAGGCCGGCGCCCATGCTGGCGGCCTTGAATCGGTTCGTCCGGGTCACGGCGAAGGAGGTCATGTAGCCACCGTAGCTCCATCCCATGAGAGCCAGGGAGTCGGGGTGGGCCACGTCCATCTCCACGACCCGGTCCACCCCGGCCATGAGGTCGTCCATGTCTCCGAACCCCCAGTCCCTGACGTTGGCGTACCGGAACTCCTTGCCGTAGCCCCGACTGCCCCGGGGATTCGGTCGCAGGACAGCGTAGCCCTGCTGGGCGAAGTACTGGATCATGTAGATGCTCGGGGCCCCGGTGAAGCCCTGGGTGTAGACCCCTCCCGGCCCCCCGTGGACGTTCAGGATGAGGGGACAGGGTCGGCCCTCCTCGTAGTCCACCGGATACGTGAGGAGCCCCTGGATCCGGAACCGCCCGTCCATGGACTCCCAGCTCAGGAGCTCCGTCCGCCCCATGGCCGGCCGTGGAACATGGGCATGCAGGTCCGTGAGACGCTCCATGGAGAAGTCCCGGACCGACGAGACGTAGACGTCCCAGGGTTCCTCCGGGGTCTGGAAGGTGAAGGCCATGAGGGAGGCGTCGGCGTTCATGGACACGCTGCCGAAGACTCCCTCTCCCGACGTCACCCGGTCCACGGGACCGCCGTCCACGGGAACGGCCTGCACCTGGGTGGTGGTCCCCACGGGCTCCTGCACGTAGATCCGGCTCTCGTCTCCGGACCAGGCCAGGAGGGAGGGGTCCCGGTCGTGGGTCTCCGCCAGCTTCCTGCTCTCGCCCCCCTCCAGGGGCACCACGTAGACATCCGCCAGGCCCACGGGCTCGGGCCGGGCCCCCGAGGAGGTGTAGGCCACCCACCGACCGTGGGGGGAGACCAGGGGAGAGGACTCCACCCCGGCCCCCGTCACCAACGGGGTGACGGTACCGGACGTCACCTCCACCACCGAGAGATCTCCGGCCATGAAGTTCGTGTTCAGCCGGGGATCGGGCTGGTGGGCGAAGACGATCCGGGTTCCGTCCGGGGACCAGTGGAAGGCGGTCACGTGGAACTCCCCTTCCGTGAGACGCTCCGCCTCCGGGATCTCGGTGTCATGGAAGGAGAAGGGGACCCGGTACAGGTGGGAGAACTTGAAGTCCTGGTCCACCAGGATCACGTCCCGCTTCTCCTCCTCCGCTGTCTTGTCCTCCTCCGTCTTCGGGTCCCGCATGGTGAAGGCCAGGGCCCTCCCGTCCGGGGCCCAGCGGAAGGACCCCACCCCCGTCTCGCCCTTCGTCACCTGCCGGGCCTCGCCACCGTCCACGGGCATGACCCAGATCTGGCTCTCCCCGGACCGACTCGAGGTGAAGGCCAGGTAGCCGCCGTCCGGGGAGAACCGGGGGCTTCCCGCCGACGACTCCCCCCGGGTGTACTGTCGGGGTGTGCCGCCGGAGCTGGGGACGACCCAGAGATGGGTCCGGTACTCCGACGCCTTCCCCTCCATGAGGGGCTTCCGAAGACCGTAGGCCACCAGCCCTCCGTCCGGGGAGAGGGCCGTGCCGGCAACGGCGTGGTACCGCATGCTCAGGGCCGGCGTCCATTCCGGGGTTTCCTCTCCCGTCGCCTCCTGGCCGGATGTCCCGGACTCCACCGTATCCTGGGCCCCCAGCCCGTGGGAAGCGCCCAGGATTCGGCCCGGACCTCCTGGAATGACGAGAAAGACGAGGAAGAGGAGGAAGGCCACCAGGTCTGGGGAGTGGATCGTCGCGGGTTCGGGTGTCCCATTCCAGTCCCGGGCGGCGAGGCCCGAGGTGACGGTGTGCCGACGGATCATGGTAGGCTCCGGGAGAGAGCGCCGGAGAGGCGCATTCGTCAGGTGCGGGAATATCGGCAAGATAGGCCGGGAGCCGTGCCCGGGGCCACCGAGGGATCCTGCGGGGACCGTTTGGCCCCTGCCCCTGGGAGATCCGGCCCCCGGGGCGGAGGGCTCCGGCCGCCAGGGGAAACGATCGGACCCTGCACGGTTACCACCGTTTAGCAGAAGAGCGACGGCTACCGCCGGAACATGAAAGATAAGACACCTGAGAGCGCCACCACCTGGCGAAAGGAGTCCGTTCGTGCCCACCACGCTCATCACCGGAGCCAACCGGGGTCTGGGTCTGGAGCTCGCCCGTCAGTACAGCCGGGAGGGATGGACGGTGCTGGCTACCTGCCGGGATCCGGAGAAGGCCCGGGAACTCCGGGAGCTTCGGGGAAAGGGTCCGGAGCAGGTTGAGATTCACCCCCTTGAGGTGACGGATCCGGAGAGCATCCAGGCTCTGTCCTCGAGGCTGGGGGAGGTGTCCGTGGATTTGCTGCTGAACAACGCCGGTGTCCGGCGCATGGACGCCTACCACCTGGGATCCGTGAGTTCCGAGGGATTCATGCACTCCATGGAGGTGAATGTACTGGGGGCTCTGAAGGTGGCCGAGGCATTCCTTCCCCACCTGGAGCGGGCCCCTGACCCTCTTCTGGTCATGGTGAGCTCGAACCTGGGGAGCCTGGGCCGAAACAACGGTGGCGGAGACTACTCCTACGGGCCCAGCAAGGCGGCCCTGAACCACGTGACCCGGTCCCTGGCCCACGATCTGGAGTCCCGGGGCATCACGGTGGTGGCCCTGCACCCGGGCTGGGTCCGAACGGACATGGGTGGGGATCACGCCCGTCTGGGCGTCGATGAAAGCGTGGGGATGATACGGGAGGTCCTGTCCAGGGTCTCCCGGGACGACACCGGGAGGTTCCTCCGCTACGACGGCCATGAGGAGGTCTGGTAGGAGGGGGCTCGCCCTCTTTCCCCCTCCCGACGTCTTCCCTTTCCAACCTCTCCTGGCTCCGGATCGTCCAAGAACGACGAAGAGGGGCCGTGGTCCTCCCGAGATCTCCCGTCCCTTCTCCGGGAGGCCCCCCGGTTTCCGGGCGGCCGCCCCCTCCCTTCTTGTTGCACCGCCCGTTGAATCTCCGGGATCCGGCGGGCCGTAGGGTGTGGGGACCGAGCACCGGAAGCCGGAACCGCCGACCGGGATTGCCAACACGGGATTGCCAACAGGGGATCGCCAACCCGGAACCGCCGGACCGAGACCGTCAACGAAGGAGTGGTACCATGAAGGGCTTCATCATCGCAGCCGGACTCACCGGATTCCTGGCCCTGAGCGTCTTCCCCCTGAGCGCCCAGGGCCGTTGTCGTTATGAGGAGGAACGGACCCTCACCGTCCCCGCGGAGTCCACGCAGGAGCTTCGGCTGGACGCCGGATCCGGGTTCCTGGAGGTGGTGGGCGTGGACGGGCTGACGGAGATCCGGGCCCGGGCCCGGGCCTGCGCTTCCCGGGAGGAGTACCTGGAGGAGCTGGAGGTCAGCTGGGAGGACCGGGGCTCCACCCTTCTCCTGGAAACCCATTATCCGGACCTGGACGGTTGGTGGGGTGGGGGGAACCGCTATGCCCGGCTGGATCTGACGGTGGAGGTGCCCGAGGGCATGGCCGCCGAGATCCGGGATTCCAGCGGAGAGATCCTCATCCGGGACCTGGGAGACCTGGTGGTGGACGACGGCTCCGGGGAGATGGAGATCAGCAACGTCCACGGCTCTCTGCGCATCGACGACGGCTCCGGAGAGATCATGGTGTGGGACGTGGAGGGGGACGTGGAGATCGACGACGGATCCGGGGAGATGGAGCTGGAGGGGATCGGCGGGAGCGTGACCCTGGCCGACAACTCCGGTGACGTGGATATTCGGGACGTGCAGCGGACGGTGAGGGTTCTCCGGGACGGGAGTGGAAGCATCCACGTGGACGGCGTGGGAGGCGATTTCATCGTGGAGCGGGACGGGAGCGGTGACATCGAGTTCCGGAACGTGGCCGGCCGCGTGGACATACCCCGGAAGAAGCGACGCCCCTGAGAAAGGCGACCCATGCCCGATGAGACCCTCCTCTACCTGACCCGGTCCCACGTCGAGTCCCTGGCCATCCCCATGGAAGAGGTCGTGGACGCCGTGGAATCGGCCCTGGAGGAGAAGGGCAGAGGCACGGTGGAGATGCCCCCGAAACCCGGGGTCCATCCGGCCCCGGACAGCTTCATCCACGCCATGCCGGCGTTCCTGCAGGAGATGGGAGCGGCGGGCATCAAGTGGGTCTCCGGGTTTCCCGGGAACCTGGAACGGGATCTTCCCTACATCAGTGGCCTCTTCATCCTGAACGACCCCGCCACCGGCTTTCCTCTGTCCGTCATGGACTGTACCTGGATCACCGGGGTCCGCACCGGGGCGGCCACGGCGGTGGCGGCTCGTTACCTGGCCCGGAAGGAGAGCTCCAGCGTGGGGATCGTGGCCTGTGGGGTCCAGGGCCGGACGAACCTGGAGGCCCTGTCCTGCCTCTTCCCCCTGGAGCGGGTCCACGCCTTCGACATCGATCCGGCTGTGGCCCGGCGCTACGCCCGGGAGATGGGCCAGGCCCTGGAGCTGGAGGTGGTGCCTGTGGACCGGGTGAAGGAGGCCGTGGAGGGCATGGACCTGGTGGTCACCAGCGGGCCCATCCTGAAACACCCGGAGCCGGTGATTCCCCCGGACTGGCTGGGGGAGGGGGCTTTCGCCTGCCCCCTGGACTTCGATTCCTACTGGACGCCGGAGGCCCTGGCCCAGGTGGATCGCCTGGTGACGGACGATCTCGCCCAATTCCGCTACTACCGGGACGTGGGGTACTTCCGCTCCACGCCGGATCCCGTGGCGGACCTGGGGCAGGTGGTGGTGGGACAGGCCCCCGGCCGGACGTCTCCCGGGGAACGCACCCTGAGCCTCAACCTGGGTCTGGCCATCGAGGACGTGGCCACGGCCCGCCTCATCTACCAGCGGGCTTGCCGGGAGGGTGTGGGAACCGAGCTCCCCCTGTAGCTCGGGTGCAGGTCCCGGGCAGACCCGGTCTGCATCAGAAACGCGAGGGTCCCTCCGGCGACGACCCTCGGGCGTCCAGGGCTTCCCGGCCCCGGATCAGGGACGTGGGGTTCGAAGGAGAGCGGCCTGCCAGGAGGTCGCTCCGGATCTCCAGGGCCCGGAGTCGGAAGAGGGAGTCCACCGGGGTCACGGCCCCTCGGGCCAGGACGTGGTTCATCTCCTCCAGGGCTCGTTCCGGACGCCCCGTTTCCAGGTAGAGGATCCCGAGCTCCAGGTGGTGGACCAGGACCTGGGGCTCGAGCTCCTCGGCCCTGCGGAGGTGCCGTTCCGCCCGCTTCCAGGAAGCCTGCTTCAGAGTCCCGGACCCGGTGAGCCGTCGGGCCACGAAACGGGTGAGAGGCTGCATGCGCATGACCCCGGCATGGAGCCGCCCCAGGAGATGATGGCCCCCGGCGTGGTCCGGATCCAGCTCCAGGAGTCGGGTGACCACCTCCCGGATCTCCTGGGCCGTGCGGACCTTCTGCAGGGCGCCCACGAAGTCGATGCGAAGACCCAGGGTGACGGCCAGGAGGTAGTGGCCTTCCGGTCGATCCGGGGCCAACCCCACCGCTCCCCGGGCCGCGGACTCGGCCTCCCGATACCGCCGCACCCGCTCCTCGTCTCCCGGCGCCAGCATGCCCCGGAACATGGCCGTCTCCGCCTGCCGGCAGGATTGCCGGAACGCCGGGCGCTCCACGGTAAGGGCCTGGAGCCCCAGGCCCGGCAGCGTCTTCTCCCGGGCTTTCCGGGTCCCCACCTGTGCGCTGGTGGGCTGGGACCACAGGACACCCAGGAGAAGGCAGAGGCAGAACGTGCGGAGGCTGGGCCGGATGAAGTGCCGTGGGGGCGGACAAAGGTATGGCATGTCCTCATACTCGTCCGTCCTTTCTCACGTCGCTGTCTCATCCGGTAACAGGTGTCGTATCCCCCTGTACCGAATCGATGGATGCCGCACGGATTGGGTGGGGCCAGGGAGTCACAGGGGAAGCCGAAAGACGACTCCTGGGGCCTCGGGCCACGAAGACCCTTGAGAAGCGGGGAGACTCTCTCTATTTTTAGGTCAGCCTAAAACATTCAGAGATCCACTCCACGTCTATGGTCGATCCCGCCGTCGCCCTCCTGATCTTCGGCCTCCTGGTCCTGGTGGCCCTGGCCCTCTTCTGGCCCGAGAAGGGGGTCGTGCCCCGTCTGCTGCAGGTGGCGGGCATGACGGAGCGGGTCCGGGTGGAGGACTGCCTCAAGCATCTGTACAAGTGCGAGTACTACCGGCGCCCCTGCACCGTGGAGAGCGTGGCCGGCTCCGTGGGCGTGAACCGGAGCCAGGCCGTGCAGATCCTGGATCGCCTGGAGGAGCAGGATCTGGCCCGTGCCACCGGGGAGGGATTCGCCCTCACCGACGCCGGACGGGAGTACGCCGTCCACGTGGTCCGGGCCCACCGGCTTCTGGAGCGGTACCTGGCGGACCGGACCGGGGTTCAGCCTCGAGACTGGCACGGCCGGGCGGAACGGGGGGAGCACCGGCTTTCCCCTTCCCAGGCCCAGGCCCTGTCCTCACGACTCGGACATCCCCTCTACGACCCTCACGGTGACCCCATCCCCACGGTGGACGGTGAGGTGCCCCCCTTCACCGGCCGGCCCCTCACCAGCCTGGAGCCCGGCCGGAGCGCCGTCATCGTCCACCTGGAGGACGAGCCCGGGGAGATCTACGAGACCCTGACCCATGCGGGGCTGGCTCCCCACATGACCGTCCATCTCCTGACGTCCGACGGGGGGGAGGTGCGCTTCGAGGCCGACGGGAGGGAGCATGCCCTCCGTCCCGTGGAAGCCGCCAACATCACCGTGGAGCCTCTCCCCGACGAAGTGCCGGCGGAGGAGGAGCGGAACACCCTGGCTGAGCTCCAGGAGGGGCAGGACGCCAGGGTCGTGGAGATCCGGGGAGGCCTGCAGGGGCCCCAGCGGAGGCGTCTCATGGATCTGGGACTGGTCCCGGGGACCGTGGTCCGTGCGGAGTTGAAGAGTGCCGGAGGCGATCCCACGGCCTACCGGGTCCGGGGAGCTCTCATCGCCCTCCGGAGTGACCAGGCCCGGTGGATCCGGGTGGAGGACTGACCGTGCCCGCCACTGCCGCACCCCCGGACCAGGCGGACGCCCGGGACGTCCGGGATCTGATCCGGCTGGGGCTGAAGACCGAGGAGTACGATCTCCTGTTGGCTCTGGCCGGGAACCCGAACACCGGGAAGAGCACCGTGTTCAACGCTCTCACGGGGCTCCGCCAGCATACGGGAAACTGGCCGGGAAAGACGGTGGTCCGGGCGGAGGGGGTCTTCGCCCACGAGGAGGACCGGTTCAAGGTCGTGGATCTTCCCGGGACCTACTCCCTCCAGGCCGGAAGCGCCGACGAGGAGGTGGCCCGGGACTTCATCCTCTTCGGCCGGCCCCACGTGACCGTGGTGGTGGCCGATGCCACCCGCCTGGAGCGGAATCTGAACCTGGTCCTGCAGATCCTGGAGATCACGGACCGGGTGGTGGTCTGCCTGAACCTCACCGACGAAGCCCGCAGGCACGGCCTCCGGGTGGACGCCGAAGCCCTGTCCCGGGAGCTGGGGGTCCCGGTGGTACCCACGGTAGCCCGGGAGAAGGAGGGCATCCAGGAGCTTCTCCGGACCGTGAAACGGGTGGCCGACGGGGAAGGGGAGACCCATCCCTACCGCCTGAAGGAGCTTCCTTCGGAGTTGGAGGAGGCGGTGGGAGAGATGGTGACCGCCCTCCAGGAGCGCTTCCCGGAGGTTCCCAACGCCCGCTGGGTGGCCCTCCGGCTCCTGAGCGGGGACGAGAGCGTGGAGTCCGCCGTCCGCTCCGGAGAGCTGGGAGATCTGGAAGATCCGGAGGCCCGGAAAGGGGAGGGGCCCTCTCCCGGCCTGTCCGGCGATGAGATCCTGGAGCGAGCCACCCGCCTGCGCTGGTCCCTGAGCCCGGACTTCCAGGACCGGCTCACGGAGGGCCTGTACGGCGCGGCCCAGGAGATCGCCGACGCCGTGGTGAAGGAAGAGACGACCACGGGAATGCGCTGGGACTTCGACCAGAAGCTGGACCGGCTTCTCACCAGCCGCCGGTATGGCTTTCCCCTCATGCTCCTGGTCCTGGCCCTGGTCTTCTGGCTCACGGTGGAGGGGGCCAACGTGCCCTCGGCCTTCCTGGCCTCCGTCCTCATCGACACGGTGCATCCGGCCCTGAAGAGCTTCGGGGAGAGCCTGTCCTTCCCCTGGTGGCTCAACGGGTTCCTCTTCGACGGGATGTACCTGGCCACGGCCTGGGTGGTGAGCGTCATGCTGCCCCCCATGGCCATCTTCTTCCCCCTTTTCACCCTCCTGGAGGATTTCGGATACCTCCCCAGGGTGGCTTTCAACCTGGACTCCCTCTTCCGCAGGGCCGGGGCCCACGGCAAGCAGGCCCTGACCATGAGCATGGGCTTCGGCTGCAATGCGGCGGGAGTGGTCTCCACCCGGGTCATCGACAGCCCCCGGGAGCGCCTTATCGCCATCATCACGAACAACTTCTCCCTCTGCAACGGCCGCTGGCCCACCCAGATTCTCATCGCCTCCATCTTCCTGGGGGCCCTGGCCCCGGCCCACTGGGCGGGACTCCTCTCCGCCGCCGCCGTGGTGGCGGTGGCCCTCCTGGGGATCGCCTTCATGTTCCTCACCTCCTGGCTCCTGTCCAGGAGTGTGCTCAAGGGAGAGGCCACGACCTTCAGCCTGGAGCTTCCTCCCTATCGGCCTCCCCGGGTTCTCCAGACCCTCTACACGTCCCTCATCGACCGGACCCTCATCGTCCTGTGGCGGGCCGTGGTCTTCGCCCTCCCGGCGGGAGCGGCCATCTGGCTCATCAGCAACATTCCCGTGGGCCAGGCGAGTCTGGCGGAAGCCCTGGTGGACTTCCTGGATCCATTCGGCCTCCTCCTGGGCCTGAACGGCGTGATCCTCCTGGCCTACGTGGTGGCCATCCCCGCCAACGAGATCGTCATTCCCACCGTCCTCATGCTCACGGTCCTGGTGGGGAGCATGGCCGGTGTGGGGGAGGGGGCCGGGGTCATGTTCGAGCTGGAGTCCGCCAGCGCCGCCGGGGAGGTCCTCCGGGCCGGGGGGTGGACCGTCCTCACGGGGGTGAACCTCATGCTCTTCAGCTTGCTGCATAACCCCTGCTCCACCACCCTCTACACCATCTACAAGGAGACCGGGAGCTGGAGGTGGACGGCCCTCTCGGCCCTCCTGCCCCTGGCCATGGGCTTCGTGGTTACCTTCCTGGTGGCCCAGGTGTGGCGCCTGGTGGCCTGAGAACGGATCGGTCATGTCCCCTCTGGAAAAGGAGACCAAGCTCCTCCTGAGCCCGGAAGCCTACGAGAGCATCCGGGACGCGGGCCGGATCCTGGAGTGCAGGGATCAGCTGAACGTGTACCTCCACGATCCCCAACGGCTGCAGGAGCACCTGGGGTACTTCCGGGTCCGCTACCAGGAGGGTCGGGAACCCGTGGCCACCCTGAAGATCCCGGCGGGCTGGAAGGGAGACATCCGGGAGATGATGGAGGTGGAACGGCCCCTCTCCCAACTGGGGCCTTCCCTGAACCCCCGGCCCCGGCGCTGGGTTCGGGTGGACACGGAGCTTCCCGCAGAGTTCGCGGAGCACTTTCAGGACCTGGGGATCACCCGCCTTCGCCGTCTCGGGTGGATCCGGAATCACCGCTGCGTGGTGGAGCTCCCGCCCCGGGGCACGGTGGAGCTGGACCGGACGGCCCTTCCCCACGGATTGGTCCTCCGGGAGGTGGAGATCGAGAATCCGGTGGACCAGGTCCACCAGACCCTGGTGGAGCGGATCCGGGAGCTGGCCCCGGATGCGGAGGCGAGCCGGGTGGGGAAGTTCACCCGTTTTCTCAGGGCCGCGGGTTACCTGGACTGAGAAGGACCGCCGAGGCCTGCCGAGGAAGGCCCCGCCCGGGATCCGGCGGGATCCGTCCTACCTGCTCCCCTCCCGTTCCCAGTCCCGGATCTCCCGCCAGAGGGCTTCGTAGGCCCGGGCCGGCTTCGAGGTCCGGGCATAGGTGGCCAGGGGAGCCCGGTGCAGCCCCATCTGCTCCACCAGGCTGGAGTAGGGGATCTCCGTCCGGAGGAAGGGGATGGGGATCTCCCCGGCCAGGTCCGCCGTCTTCCTGTGCAGGGACTTCCTCCGGTCCACCATGCAGAAGAAGGGCAGCACCGTCAGGCCCTTCGTCTTGACCCCGGACAGGGACCGGAGGAGCTGCAGCAGGGTGCGAAGGGAGAGGGGGGTGGGAATGGTGGGCACCAGGAGGGCGTCGGCGGCCCGGAACACGCTCTCCGAGACCAGGGAGATGGAGGGGGCGCAATCCACCATGAGGAGATCGTACTCCCGGCCCAGTGGCTTCAGGATCCGGCCGATTCGCTTCAGGGGCTTTTTCGTTCCGTCCAGGGCCAGATCCAGGTGCCGGTAGGAGAAGTCCGCGGGCAGGAGGTCCAGGCCCGGGAAGTCCGTTGCCTTGATCCGCAGGTCCGGATCCGTGTCTCCCCGGACCAGCTTCTTTCCTCCTCCCTTCACCCGGGCCCGGATCCGGAAGTAGAAGGAGGCGGCGCCCTGGGGATCCAGGTCCCAGACCAGGGTCCGGACGCCGTAGAGGGAGGCCAGGTAGGCCAGGTTCACCGCCGTGGCGGTCTTGCCCACGCCGCCCTTGATGTTGTAGACGGCCAGGATCGTCAAGGGGCCTCCTGGTCCACTGCCGGGACGCCGTGGAAGAGCCGGTCAAAGCGCGTCCGGTTCTTCCCCCTGGCGAACCGCCGGAATCGTTGGTGGAAGGCCTCCCGTTCCGCCTCCTGCTCCGTCTCCAGGCGGCCCATGAGCCGGCCCATGGCCATGAGGGTCTCCGGGGAGGCGTCTCCGGCCTCCATCATCTCGTGGGCGAACCCCTCCAGGGCCTCCCGCTGCACCTGGAGGTCGTTGAAGTCCCCCAGGTTGTCCTGGAGCTTCTTGAGCTTCCTGATGAGTGACGTCACTTCCTCTTCCTCGTAGAGGCTCTGAAAGAAGGTCAGGAGGTAGCGGAGCTTCTTGCAGTCGATGCGCAGGGCGTGCAGGGCCTCGGCGGAGGTGTTCCGGTCCGTGTCCTTCCCCCGTTTCAGCACCCTCCGGTAGGCTTTCCAGATCCCGTGGGAGGCCACCTCACCGATGGGCCGGTGGGCGTTGGGGGTCTCGGGGCCTTCCGGGAGGGGCTCCTCCAGGAACGCCGACCAGTCCCGGAGGAGTCGGGCGTACCGGCTGGAGCCGAGGGTGCGGCGCAGGCCTCCCTGGGCCTGGCGCTTCTTCTTCTCCAGGAAGAGCACCAGGGGTTCCAGCTGGTCCTCCACGCTCTCCGGGAGGGCCGCCCGGTAGTCCGGGATCTTCAGGAGGTAGACGTCCATGTCCCGGGCGGGGCCGGTCCGGTCCCCCAGCCACTTGAACTCCCTCTTGAACCGGGCCACCGCCGCCGGGGGAAAGACGCCCTTCACCTGGCTGAGGGCCGAACGGGTGCGCCGGACGGCTACCCGTAGGTCGTGGAGGAACTCGGGATCCAGGTCCTGGATCACCCCGTCCTCGTTGGCCCGGATGGTCTCCAGGAGCCGGCGGTGGATGATCCGGGCGGCCTCTCCGGCCTCCATGGCCGGATCCAGCTCCAGGTCCAGCTTCGAGGTGCAGGGGGCCGCCGAGAGTCCCAGGACCTCCAGGACCAAAGGAAGCTCCCCTCCCGTCCTGGCCTCCGTCCATGGAACCTCCCGGAGGAAGGCCTCCACGTCCCGGAATTCGGCCTGGTAGCCCTTCAAAGGCAGGACGTGCAGGTGGGGTGGCAGGGGATGCTCCTCCTTCCCGTCCGGGAGGGAGGCCTGCCCTTCCCGGAGAAGGAGGCGCACCACCGTCTTCCCGTCCTCGTTCAGGACCCCCCTGAGCTCTTCCTCCCACCGGACTCGGGCCAGGGGGAGGAGCCGCCGGACGTCCGCCGCCGACGTGAGAGATTCCCGGAGGGGGCCGGCGGGGAACTCCCGGGCGAAGGCCGGCGTCCCGGGGGCTCGGTCCTCCCACCGGTCCCCGTTCCTCCCCCGCAGGCTCAGGGCCACGCCCCGGCCGGCGGACCGTGCGGACAAGGTGAGCCCACCTCCCAACAGACGCCGGTCGAAGGTGTCCAGGAAGGTGAGACGCTCCCGGGACCGTTCCGGCTCCGTGAGGGAGAACCGGCGGCCCAGGACCTCAAGAACCTCGCCCGGCGAGGCGTCGGGATCCAGGACATAGAGGGAGGCCCGAGCCGTCACCACCTTCGTTCCTCTCCCGGTGCCCGGGCGGCTCGGCAGCTCCCTTCGCCTCCGGCACCGGCCGGGGCACCCTGCCGCCCCGGGAGATTACCCGTGCGGGAAGACGCCATAAACATTAGTTTTCACTATCCGGGGAACCGTGGTCGATCAGCGTAACAATATATATACGATACCGTAACGCTCCCGGTAGGTGTTTCGGTAACAATAACGGTAACAAATGGACCATTCAGAGACGGAGTTCAGCCTGGAGCCCCCGGAGGTGGAGGCCCCCCCCGCCGGAGCCCCGGCCCGGGAGGGGGAGCCTGAGGGCGACGGGCCCCGGACCCCTCCGGACCCCACCCCCCTTCCTGAGCCCGGGGAGGACGGGAGCATGGACCTGGAGGTCCCGGAGTGCTACCTGAACCGGGAGCTCACCTGGCTGAACTTCAACTACCGGGTCCTCCATGAAGCCCAGGATTCCCGGACGCCCCTGTTGGAGCGGGTGAAGTTCCTCTCCATCGTGGGCTCGAATCTGGACGAGTTCTTCATGAAACGCATCGGCGGCCTGAAGCAGCAGCTCGGCGCCGGCGTGAGCCGTCTCACGGTGGACGGGCGGACCCCTCGGGAGCAGATCGACGCCTGCTACCGGGTGGTGAGGCACCTGGAGAGGTGCCAGCACGAGACCTGGCTGGAGGTCAAGGGCCTTCTCCGGGAGAAGGGGATCACCAAGGCCGGCTACGACGAGCTCACGGAGGAGGAGAAGGACGAGCTCCGGGCCGACTACGTGGAGAACATCTATCCCCTGGTGACCCCCCAGGGCACGGATCCGGCCCATCCCTTTCCCTTCATCTCGAACCTGTCCCTGAATCTCCTGGTGAGGATCCGACACGAAGGAGATGTCTCCCCTTTCCTGGCCCGGGTGAAGGTCCCGGTGGGGAAGGGAATACCCCGGTTCCTCTGGCTCCGGGACCGGAAGGTGGCGGTGCCCCTGGAGCTGGTGATGATGGAGAACCTGGACCTCCTCTTCCCGGACATGGTGGTGGAGGACTGCGAGCTCTTCCGGGTGACCCGGAACGCCAACACGGAGCTGGAGGAGGAGACGGCGGACGACCTCCTGGAGATGATCGAGACGGAGCTCCGGGAGCGGCGCTTCGCCCCCATCGTCCGACTGGAGGTGGAGAAGGACATGAACCCCGAGCACCGGGGGATGCTGGCGGCGGAGCTGGGGCTGAACGAGGAGGCCGACGTCTTCGAGAAGGAGGGGCTCCTGGGAAGCCGGGACCTCATGGAGCTGGCGGAGCTGGATGTCCCCGACCTGCACTATCCCCCCCATTCCCCGGCGGACAACGCCGAGCTCTCCGTCTCTCCCGGGCGCTCCATCTTCCACGTCATCCGGGACCGGGGGGGCATCCTGGTCCATCATCCGTACGAGTCCTTCACCACCTCCGTGGAGCGTTTTCTCCTGGAGGCGGCCAGGGATCCCAAGGTTCGGGCCATCAAGATGACCTTCTACCGGACCTCGGAGGAGACGAAGGCCCTGGACTACCTGGTGGAGGCGGCGAAGAACGGCAAGCAGGTGGCGGTGGTCATGGAGCTGAAGGCCCGGTTCGACGAGGAGGCGAACATCCGCTGGGCGAGCCGCCTCAGCGAGGCCGGGATCCACGTCACCTACGGTGTGGTGGGGCTGAAGACACACTGCAAGCTCATCCTGGTGGTTCGCCAGGACTACAACGGGCTTCGGCGCTATGCCCACATCGGGACGGGGAACTACCACGGGGGTACCGCCCGGCTCTACGGCGACCTGGGCCTGTTCAGCTTCGATCCGGGCATCGGAAAGGACCTCACCGAGCTCTTCAACTACCTCACCACCGGGTTCAAGCCCAAGCGGGAGTACCGGAAGATCCTGAAGTCCCCCAAGAGCATGAAGAAGGAGATCCTGGACCGGATCGAGCGGGCCGTGGAGGTCCATTCCCATGAGACCCCGAGCCTCCTCCAGTTCAAGATGAACGCCCTGGAGGATCCCAAGGTGACCCGGGCTCTCTACCAGGCCTCCCGGGCCGGTGTGAAGGTGGATCTCCTGGTCCGGGACAGCTGCCGTCTCCGGCCTGGGATTCCAGGGCTGTCGGAGACGGTCAGGGTGGTGAGCATCGTGGGTCGGTTCCTGGAGCACGCCCGGATCTTCTACTTTCGGGTGGGAGGGGAGGAGGAGTACTTCATCGGCTCCGCCGACGCCATGCGCCGGAACCTCACGAACCGGGTGGAGGTCCTGGCCCCGGTGGAGGCTCCGGATCTGCAGCGCCGGCTCCGCTTCCTCCTGGACGTCCAGCTCCGGGACCGGCGCAACGCCTGGGAGATGCAGCCCGACGGAAGCTACGTCCAGCTTCAGCCCAAAAACGAGGACGAGACCCGGGGATCCCAGGAGATTCTCATGCGCTGGACGGAGCGGAGGTACCGGCAGGCCGTGAAGGTCCGGAAGCGCAAGCCCCTGGTCCTGGGTCCCCGGGACAGCTCCCGGAAGGTCTGAAGGCCGAACCCCGTGTCCGACGGAGACAGCCTCCGACTCTTCCCCCTCCTCATGGGTCTCCTGGGGGGATTGGCTCTATTCCTCCACGGTCTGGACCAGCTCTCCACCTCCCTGAAGGCGGTGGCGGGCGGGCGGATGAAGCAGATCCTCTCCCGCCTCACAAAGAACCGGGTCACCGCCGTCCTCACCGGGGCCCTGGTCACGGCGGTCATCCAGTCCTCCAGCGTCACCACCGTCCTGGTGGTGGGATTCGTCACCGCGGGCCTCATGACCATGGTCCAGTCCATCGGGGTCATCATGGGGGCCAATATCGGCACCACCATCACGGCCCAGATCATCGCCTTCCGGGTCACGGAGTACGCCCTCCTCCTGGTGGCCCTGGGCTTCGCCGTGGTGTTTCTGGGACGCCGGGAGCGGATCCGTCACCAGGGGACCATCATCCTGGGGCTGGGCCTGGTCTTCTTCGGGATGGGCATCATGGGGGAGGCCATGGAGCCTCTCCGGGACTACCCCCCGTTCCTGGAGCTCATGACCCGTATGGCGTCCCCGGGGGTGGGGATCCTGCTGGGGGCTGTCTTCACGGCCCTGGTCCAGTCCTCCTCAGCTACCACGGGGGTGGTCATCGTCCTGGCCTCCCAGGGCTTCATCACCCTGCCGGCGGGTATCGCCCTGGCCTTCGGCGCCAACATCGGCACCTGTGTCACCGCCCTCCTGGCGGCTCTGGGCAAGCCCCGGGAAGCCTTCCGGGCGGCCCTGGTCCACGTCCTCTTCAACGTCCTGGGGGTCCTGGTGTGGCTGGCCTTCATCGACGAGCTGGCCGGGGCGGTGGTGGCCATGTCTCCCGCCGCCCAGGGTCTTGCGGGAATGGAACGCCTGGCAGCCGAGACCCCCCGGCAGATCGCCAACGCCCACACCATCTTCAATGTGGCCAATACCCTCATCTTCCTCCCCCTGGCCGGAGTGTTCGGTTGGGCGGCACAGAAGCTGGTGCCGGAGAGACCCCCTCTGGAGGAGGAGGAGGCCCGGGCCCGTTACCTGGACCTGGAGCTCATTCAGACGCCCTCCCTGGCCGTGGACCGGGCCCGCCTGGAGATCCTCCACATGGGCGAGCGGGTCCGGACCATGCTCGTCCGGGTCATGCCGGCCCTCTTCCAGGGAGAGAGGGAAGAGCTGGAGGAGCTCCGGTCCTTGGACGAAGCCGTGGACCTCCTGCACGGCCAGATCGTCACCTACCTGGGCCGTTTGAGCATGGAGAACCTCTCGGAGGTGGAATCCCGGGAGCTCATCACTCTCATGGAGGCGGCCAACGACCTGGAGGCCATCGGGGATATCGTCGAGACCAACCTGGTGGCCCAGGGGCAGGGCCGCCTGGAGACGGGAGTGGAGGTGAGTCCGGCCACACGGGAGGTCCTGGAAGGGTTCCACGGGAAGGTTCTCCGGGCCCTGGATCTGGCCCTGCAGGCCGTGGCCCAGCGCAACGAAGGGGCTGCACGGGCCGCCGTGGAGATGAAAGAAGAGGTGAAGCGGATGGCCCAGGCGGCCTCGGCCCATGAGGTCAGGCGCCTGGTGGCCGACGAGCCGAATCGCCTGGAAGCCTATACGGTGGAGGTGGACATCCTGAAGAATCTGGAGAGGATCTACTACTTCTCGAAGCGGATGGCCCGGGGCGTGCTGGCCGGGGGGTCATGACCGGCGCCGGCGGCGAGGCTCGTCCCCTCCCCGGACGGCCTGCTCCAGCTGTCCCAGCATGGTTCCGCTTCCGGCCTTGCTGGCTCCGAAGAGACCGTCGTCGGTGGTCTCGGCCCTGGAGGCGGCGCCGTGGAGGTTCAGCCACAGATCGATCCGCTCCCCCAGGTTCATCACCCGGTAGAAGAGGCGTTTGCGCCGGCCGCCCCGGAAGAGGTCCACGGTGATGGCGCCCAGGGAGAGGGCCATGAGGAGCCCGTCCTTCAGACCGTCCAGGGCCAGCTTGACCTGGAAGATCACGAAATCCCGGATGACCACACCTCTGCTTGCCTTCATGTTCACCTCCTCGTCCCGTCCGATGAATCCGAGCGCATGGACTCCCCCTTACGATGGATCCGGGGAAGATGATTCATGCTTGCAACTTTACAGGAAGCCCGGGAGAGCGCCATGCCGTTGAGCTCCCTGGAACGGCGGGTCCTGAAGCATCTGGACCTTCCCCACATGCTCCGGTTCCTCTCCGAGCTGGTGGCCATTCCCTCCGTGGGTGGAGCCGAGACCCCGGCCCAGGAGCGGGTGGCCCGGTGGATGAAGGAGGAGGGGCTGGAGGTGGATGTCTGGTCCCTGGATCTCCCCACTCTGAAGGCCCATCCGGCCTACAGCGCCGAGGTGGAGCGGGAGGAGGGTCTGGGTGTGGTGGGAATCCTGGGAGAGGAGCGAGGCGGCCGGAGCCTGATCCTCAACGGGCATGTGGACGTGGTGCCCGCCGGGGATCCGGGCGACTGGGACCTCCCCCCCTGGTCCGGGCAAGTCCGGGACGGACGGGTCCACGGCCGGGGGGCCCTGGACATGAAGGGGGGGCTGGCCTGCGGCCTCTACGCGGCCCGGGCCATCCGGGACGCCGGGGTTCGTCTGAAGGGGCCCCTGATCCTGGAAAGCGTGGTGGGGGAGGAGGACGGTGGTGTGGGAACCCTGGCCGCCGTCCTCCGCGGCTACCGGGCCCGGGGGGCCGTGATCATGGAGCCCACCGGGCTGTCCATCTGTCCTGCCCAGGCCGGCTGCCTGAACTTCCGCCTCACGGTCCGGGGCAGGGCGGCCCACGGCGCCATCCGGGACATGGGGGTGAGCGCCCTGGAGAAGTTCCGCCCCGTCTTCGATGCCCTGTTGGCGCTGGAGACGAAACGGAACCATACTTGTTCCGATCCCCTCTTCCAGGGGTATCGGACTCCCTTCTCCCTCTCCGTGGGGACGATCCGGGGCGGGGAGTGGGCGTCCACGGTTCCGGACCGGGTGACGGTGGAGGGCCGGTACGGGACCCGTCCGGAGGAGGACCCGGCGGCGGCCCGAAAAGAGCTGGATGCGGCGGTGGAGGAGGCGGCCCGGAAGGATCCCTGGCTCCGGGAGCATCCCCCGGAGCTGGAATGGTGGGGCGGCACGTTTCTTCCGGCCCGGGTTCCCCACGATCACCCGGTGGTCCGGTCCCTCCAGGGGGCCTTCCGGGACGCGGTGGGGCGGGAGGCCGGCCTGGAGGGAGTGACCTACGGATCGGACATGCGACTCCTGGTGCGGGAGGCCGGGACGCCCACGGTCCTTTTCGGGCCCGGACATGTCCGGGATGCCCACGGAGTGAATGAGTCCGTGGCGGTGGAAGACCTGGAGTCAACCCTTCGATCGTTGACCCTGATGGCCCTTCGTTTCTGCGGTACCGAGGATGACTGACACCATTGACAGGCCCTCGCCCCCGGAGAGCATCCGGGACTTGAGCGAGTCGGAGTGGAATCCCCATGAGATCCTGGGAGACGTGGAGCTGGAGCGCCTCATTCCTCTCCGTGCCCTTCTCCTCTCCTTCGCCGCTCTCCTGGTCCCTGTCATCGCCGCCGTCTTCTTCCCGGACTGGGCCGGGGAGGACACGGGCCTCCTCATCTGGCTCACGGCCCTGATCCCCGCCTTCCTCCTCACCTACTACCGGGGGTGGTCCGGAGCCTCCCTGGCCCTGGCCATGGGGATGGCGGTCCTGGCCCTCATGCAGGTGGCCATTCTCCTGGCCGGCATCCAGTTGCGGAACTGGGGCCTCCTTGCCGGGATCGTCATCGTCTACATTGCCACGAGCCTTGGGATCGGGTGGCTCTCGGAGCTCCTGCACAAGGAGCGGCGTTCCGCCGAGCGCATGGCCCTCACCGACCCCCTCACCGGCATGCCGAACCGGCGCCACTCCGTGGTCTTCCTGGAAGCCGCTTTCGCCGCGGCGCAGCGGGGGATTCCCCTCACCGTGGTCCTCTTCGACGTGGATCACTTCCGGGGTTACAACGAGAGTCGGGGTCACCAGGCCGGGGACGAGGCCCTGGAGATCGTCTCCCGGGTCCTCCTGGACTCCACCCGGAGGATGAACCTCACGGCCCGTTGGGGAGGTCAGGAGTTCCTGAGCATGCTTTCCGATACTCCCGCCGAGGGCGGACGCATCTACGCCGAACGGGTACTGGCGGACATCCACCAGGAGTTCCCGGAGGGCTCCATCACCCTCAGTGCCGGGGTGGCGTCCTACGAGCCGGCCATGGACAGCCCCGCTCGGCTCCTGGCCTCCGCGGACCGGGCCCTGGGGGCGGCCAAGGATGCCGGCGGGGATTGTGTGCGGGTGGCTTCGGATCTTCCCGAGCCGGCTCCGGCGTCGTGAGAGGGTCCCTGGGTCATGGAGGCTGAGGCCACCTCCGCCAACGGAGAGTTGGGCCGAAGGGGGCTCCCCGGGGGTCTCACGGGCCGGGACGTGTTGGCCGGGATCGGGGTGGCCCTGGTCCTCATCCCCCAGTCCCTGGCCTACGCCGAGCTGGCCGGTCTTCCGGCCCATCGGGGGCTCTACGTGGCGGCCTTCGCCCCGGTGGCCGCGTCCTTTCTCGCCTCCTCCCCCTGGCTCCAGACGGGCCCCGTGGCCCTCACCTCCCTGCTGACCCTGGGGGCTCTCCTGCCCCTGGCCAGTCCCGGGACATCGGAGTTCGTGGCCCTGGCGGCCCTTCTGGCCCTGGTGGTGGGGGCCGCCAGGGCCGTCATCGGTCTCTTCCGTCTGGGCTGGATGGCCTTCCTCCTCTCCCAGCCCGTCCTCATGGGCTTCACGGCAGCGGCGGGTCTCCTCATCATCGGAGCCCAGCTTCCCGGAGCCCTGGGGGCCCAGCCTCCGGGGGAGGGCGTGGGCTCCCGGGTCCTCTGGACCCTCCTGCACCCGGAAGCGTGGGAGTGGGCGGCCGGGGGCATAAGCCTGGTGACGGTGGGGCTCATGGTGGGGGCCCGGCGCATCCACCCCGCCATCCCCGGCGTCCTCCTGGCGTCCATGGTGGGTTGGACCTTCTCCGTCCTCACCGACTATGGGGGACCCCGGATCGGGGATGTGCCGGTGGGCCTCTCCGTCGTCTCCCTGTCCCTGCCCTGGACCCAGCTTCCGGCCCTCCTGGTTCCGGGTATCGTCATCGCCATGGTAGGGTTTGCCGAGGCCGCATCCGTGTCCCAGACCTACGCCACACGGGAGCGCATGCCCTGGGATCCGAATCGGGAGTTCCTGAGTCAGGGGGTGGCGAACCTCACGGCGGGGGTGGTGGGAGGCTTTCCCGTGGGAGGCTCCTTCAGCCGAAGCAGCCTGGCCTATGTCACCGGGGCCCGGTCACGATGGGCGGGTCTGGTCACGGGAATCACCGTCCTCCTCTTCCTCCCCTTCGCCTCCGTTCTCGCTCCCCTTCCCCGGGCTGTCCTGAGCGCCGTGGTCATCGCCGCGGTGGTGAAGCTCGTTCGCTTCCGCCCCCTCCTGGAGCTCTGGAGGCTCTCCACGCCCCAGGCCGTCATCGGGTGGTCCACCTTCGTCCTCACTCTGCTCCTGGCACCCCACATCGAGGAGGCCATCATCCTGTCGGTTCTCCTGACGCTGGGCCTGCACGTGTGGCGGGAGCTGAGTCCCGGGTACGTGGTCCGCCACGTGGGGGACGCCCTGCACCTGGAGGTGGGGGGCGTGCTGTGGTTCGGCTCCGCGCCGACCCTGGAGAAGGCTCTGCGGAATCACCTGGAGGAGGCCCGGAACGCCCGGCGGGTTGTCCTCAACCTGGGGGGTGTGGGGCGTCTGGACCTCACCGGGGCCCTCCTCCTCCGTCGGATCCGGCGAGACGTGGAGGAGGCGGGTTTGGAGCTGGAGCTCACCGAGGTCCCGGAGCACGCCCACCGGATCCTGGGGCAGGTCCTGGACTGGAGGCAGGAGCACGAGCCGGGCATCCGGGGGCTGGAAGGGGGACGCTGAAGGGTAGAGATCCCCGGCCCGGGACGGACCCGTAGCGTCAACCCCGCAGGCTTCGGCAGTCCCGGAAGATCCGGTACTCGAGACGGTCCTCGTCGGTGAGGGTCTCGTAGAACTCGTCCAGGTACTCCAGGGAATCCTCCCTCCGGTCCTCCTCCAGTCCCGGCTGGGTCTCCCAGAGGCGGTAGATCTCCTCCTTCTTGTCCAGGAAGAGCTGGAAGACCTCCTGGTAGACGGACCGGTCCCGGTTCACCTCCTCCGGACAGAATCCCCGGAAGAGACGGCGTCGAACGGTCCGGATGGGAAGCTCGGGAGCCGGGGTGGCGTAGCGGGTATTCACCATTCCCGAGAAGTCGAAATCGAAGGGCACGGTATGGGGCGTGCCGTCCGGGTCCTGGATGAGCTCCATGTTGTGCATCTCCGCCCCGGACCAGTCCGTGTTGCCCATCATGTACTGGAAGACGTCCACCAGGACGGCGTAGTGTGGATCCAGGGACCGGGGGTCCAACTGCTGGCCTCCCCCCGGCCAATCCCGCTTCCGGGCCCCGTTCCGGACCGCCATGACGTCGTCGTCCTCGATGAGAAAGGCATAGCGGGTGAAGGGATCGTCCTCTCCCGTGGAGTCCACGTAGGTGGCCCGAACCAGGCGTACCCGGAAGCTCCGGGGAGTGAGGACGTTAAGGGTCCGGTAGACCAGGTATTCCAGGAGGACGTACTGCTCCCAGTAGCTCTGCCCCAGCTTGCAGGTCACCACCAGCTTGAGCTTGTCCTGGCCCTGAAAGAGCGTCCCCTCGGTGGACTTCTTCCTTACATTGATGCGAAGGGGGGGGAACTCGCAGTTTCGACGATCCAGGCGGAAGTTCCCCCGGGTCCGGATCTGTATGTCCAGGGAGTCCGCGGTACCGTCGGGGTTCACCCAGGACAGCTTCGCCGGACGCTCCGTCTCCTTCTCCGGCTCCCGGTCCTCCTTCTTCAGGGTGGGGAAGTCCGCCTCCAGGGTGATGGCCAGGGTCTGGTGGTCGGTGAAGAGAGGGGCCGTGCTCGCAGCCTCCATCTCCTCCTGCGTGGGGGGCTCCACTGCGTTCTGGGCTCCGGCCTTCGGAACCCACAGGACACAGAGGGGGAGAAGGAGGAGCAGGGAGACCAGGAGCCGGCCCGGAGCCCGGCCGCAGACTCCAGGGCGTCCATACCGGGTGGGGCGAGACACAGGGATACGGGACACGACAACCTCGATGGAGCCGGGGTGGAGTCTGGAGGGAGGGCTACCCCCAGTGCGACGAGACCGTTTCCGGATGAACATGATCATGACACAACTTCTCAGGGTACGGACGGGGCTTGCCACGGCGCTTCTTCTCGCCGTTCCTGCCTTTCTGGCCTGCGCCAGCCCGAAGTCCGGGGCCCCGGAGGAATGGGAGACCGTGGCTACCCCGGCGCCCGAGTCTTCGGTACCCCAGCCGACCCTGGTGGTGTTCCTGGTGGTGGATCAGCTCCGGGGAGACCTTCTGGATCGGTATGCCTCCGTCTTCGACGGGGGCTTCAAGCGATTGCTGGAGGGAGGACACGTTTTCACCCGGGCTCTCTTCGATCACGCTGCCACCCAGACGGCGCCGGGCCACGCCGCCCTTTCCACGGCGGTGCAGCCCGGCCGGGCCGGAGTCCCCTCCAATTCCTGGCGGGAGCGGGTGGACGGAGAGACGCTGCCCGTCTACAACGTCATCGATCCGGAGGAGTCCCTCACCGGCATACCGGGCTTTCCCGGGGCCTCCCCGAAGGTGCTTCTCCGGGAAGGGCTGGCGGACTGGATCCGGAACGCCCACCCTGAGGCCCGGGTGGTCTCCGTGTCCGGAAAGGCCCGGGCCGCCGTCCTCATGGCGGGCCGGGGCCTGGGTGACGTGATCTGGTTCGATTCCCAGGCGGGTCGTTTCGTGACCTCCACATTCTACCACGAGACGAACCCTTCCTGGCTGGACCGCTTCAACGAGGCCGTGCTCCCCACCTACCGTGCCGACTCCGTCTGGATGAGCACCGTGCCTCCGACGGCACGGGATCTGAGCGCTGCGGACACGGCGGCTTTCGAGGGGGACGGTGTCCACACCTCCTTCCCCCATCGCTACCACTCGGAGCGGACGAATCCGGGAGTGGACGACTTCTTTCGGTGGCTGGAGACGACCCCCATGCTGGACCGGGCCACCCTGGAAGTGGCTCTCCTGGCCGCCGAGAAGGAGGGCCTGGGGCAGGTGCCGGGGCGGACGGATTTCCTCTCCGTGTCCTTCTCCCAGGTGGACCGGGTGGGACACGCCTACGGCCCTCTGAGCAGGGAGCAGATGGACAACCTCCTGCGCCTGGACCGGACCCTGGAGCGGCTCCTGGACTACCTGGACCGGGCGGTGGGACCGGAGAACTACGTCCTGGGCCTCACCGGGGACCACGGGGTCCTCACCATGCCCGAGCGCCTGGAGGGATCGAAAGGTCGCAGGCTCACCCTGGAGGATCGGGGCCGGATGGAAGCGGTCCTGGGTCGGGCCCTGAACCGGGCCGGGCGGGAAAGAGGGAGTGATCAGGCCCCCGTCCTCATCGAGGCCATGGAGGGCCTTCCCTTCGTGGGACCCGCCTACAGCCACGACGAGCTTCTCAGCGGACAGCCCGAGGACTCCCTGGAGGTCTTCTTTCGCCATTCCTTCTATCCCGGACGAGCCGGCGGCCTCCTGAGCCTCTACGGCGTGGAGATGTGGTGGGAGGAGAGTGTCCTGGACTGGAGCCTGCCCACGGGAACGACACACGGATCCCCCTACTACTACGATCGCTGGGTTCCCATGATTGTGTGGGGACCGGGAGTGGAGATCGGTCGATGGGACGACCCGGTTCGTCCTCTGGATCTCGGTCCTACGCTGGCCCAACTGGCCGGGATCCCGTTTCCCAGGGATCTGGATGGACAGCCCCGGCCGGTTCGCTAGGCCCGGTTGAGCTCCCTACCCGTCCCGGCTCTTGAGCGCTGCCACTTCGATGAGAGCGGACAGCTCCGGAATCGTTCCCTCGTCCACCAGCACCGTCTCCACCGCTGCGGGGCATTCCTGCGACGGGGAGCGTGCCTCGTCGTAGGAACCTTCGCTCCGGACCAGGTAGAACAGAAGCCCCGTGGCGAGAAAGATGGCGGCTGCCAGGATATCCCTCTTCACGTTCACGACCCCTTCCGATGTGCCTGGAGGCTCCAGCGCCTCTCGTTTTCTGTCTGCGGTCCTCCGCTTCGTCTGCGGCCTCCCGCCTTCTGAACAGATCTACGGATGAGGGAGGAAGATTGTTTCGGCCCCTCACCTGTTGAGACGTGCGAGGCCGGGATTTCGTTGCAGCTCCCGTTTCCCGTCAGCCGCCCGGGAGCCTCCTTCAGCCTCCCGGGTCCTTTCAGTCTCCCGGGTCAGTCTCCCGGGTCAGTCTCCCAGGTCAGTCTCCCGGGTCAGTCTCCCAGGTCAGTCTCCCAGGTCAGTCTCCCAGGTCCTTGGGTCGGACGAAGGCGTGGAGGTGGGCCTGTCCCTGACGGATTTCCCCCCAGCGGTCCACGGGAAGGTGAAGGATGGCCAGGGCACCGGTGGGGTATTTCCGGTGCATGGTGGCCAGGGCCTCTTCGTCCCCCCCTCCAGCCAGGGCCGAAGCCAGGTCCTCCATGGTGGGGTTGTGGCCCACCATGAGCACGGACGTCAGGGAGTCGGGAAGATCCCGGAGGATGGCCAGGAGGCTCCCCGACGAGGCGTGGTAGAGGTCTTCCCGGATCTCCGCGGTGAGCTCCCGCCCCAGGGCCTCCTCCATCTCCTCCTCCACCAGGTCCCAGGTGTCCAGGGCCCGGCGGGCGGCGGAGCACAGAACCCGGTCCGGCACATGGCCCGCCCGGGCCATGAAGGCTCCCATGGCCGGGGCCGCCCTCTTGCCCCGGGGAGCCAGAGGGCGCTGGAAGTCCGTCAGGGACTCGTCCTTCCAGCTGGACTTGGCGTGTCGAAGGAGGTAGAGGGTCTTCATGGTGTGATCTCCGGTCCGGTGAGGGTGAGAGGGCTGGGCCGATCAGCAGCCTTCAGTATGTCTCAAGAGTATGTCTCAAGCTGGCGGTGAGTCTCAAGCTGGGATGCAGGATCCGGCTCTTCAAGCCTGACTTCCGAAGCGTCTTGCAGACGTTGCGTCCCCCCTTGCCCCTGCCCGCCGGCGCACCCCCCTTGTTCAACAGCCCTTCAACCCTCGCACCCTGTCCCCGAGGTCAGCCATGCGCTCCATGCCCTTCTCTCCCTGCCTCCTCCTTTGTCCCCTCTTGTTTCTTCTCCATCCCCTCACCTCCAGGGCCCAGGAGCCCCGCTCTGGCCCAGTGGTCGAACGGGAGGGGGAGCACCTCTACCGGGTGGCCCTTCTCCGGGCCGCCCCGGGCCGCCTCCCGGCCCTGGTGGAGCTTCTGAAGGAGGAGCGGGACCTGCTGGGGGACGCCGGGGAGCCTCTCCCCTTCTGGATGCGACACAGCCAGGGGGATCAGTGGGATCTTCTCCTTCTTTATCCCATGGGGACGTTCCACGAGTACTACGAGCCCCAGCGGACCCGGCGTCGCCTGAGGTCCGGCCTGATCAAGGGTCTGTCCCAGGAACAGCTCCGCTCCGAGGCCGATCGACTCATCTCCTGGCGGAACGAGCTCTTCGTCCGGGGCCCCTCCCCCGAAGCTCTGGCGGCGGCCTTCCGTGACCACACCTTCTACCACGTGGAGATGTTCGTGGCCCTGCACGGACGCCGACGGCCACTCCTGGAGGAGCGGCGGATGGAGAACGAGTACCGCCGGATCCTCGGCCACCCGGAGAACCTCATCTTCGTCCGGGAGGCCGGGGGCCCTTGGGATTCCTTTACCATCGCCTTCTACCGGAACCTGGATCACTACGCCGAGAGCCGTCGTGTGGAACCGGAGGAACGGGAACGGGCGGCCCGGGCCGCAGGTTTCGAGAGCGCCGACCACGTGGGCGTCTACATGCGTAGTCTGATCCTCTACCACCGGGACACCCTGGCGGTGGCGATTCACTGACGCTGGGACCGGGCAGTCAGAGAAGGGCGGTGAGGAGGACCAGGGTGCCGGCGGCGGCCGGGGGGATGGTGAGGTTGTCGTCCACGGGCCAGGGAAGAGCCTCCACCAGGGTGGCCACCACGGCCGCCGCCAACGCGGCCCACCACGGCGCGAAGGGCAGGAGGCAGAGGAAGGCCACCAGGGCGAAGGTCACGCTTCCCTGGACGGTTCCGGCCCCGAAGGACCGGGTGCCCACCGCCCGGCCCACCACGCCCGCCGCCGGATCGGCCAGGGCCAGGACCAGGATCCCGGCCAGGGCCACGGACCGGGGAAAGAGAAGAAGGGCCAGGAGGACACCTCCCACGTACCAGGTGGAGGAAGCCACCTTTCCGGCTTCCCGGGGGGAGGCCAGGACGGTGAAGGCCTGGAAGAACATGCGGTTCAGCTTCGGGTTCGTCAGCCGCAGCCCGTCCATCAGGAGGAGGACGGATAGGATGCTACCCAGGAGGACGAGAGCCGTCCAGGTCTCGATGGGGAGGGTGCCCAGGGCCGCCACGATGAGCACGCCGTTCCCGGCGTGAAACACCCTCCGCCAGGGCTGCAGCCCTTCGGTCCGGGCCACCAGCTCCATGAGGGGGGAATCCTGTTCCCTGTTTCCGCGCTCTCCCATGACCATCCCGCCGGGCCTGATGTGGGGTGCCTGTCCCGGATCCGCTCTGCACTCCGGAAACTACGCAGGACAATCTAGGGGAAGCAGACCGAAGGGGTCTACCGCCGTCCTGGACCCCCCTTGTCCAACAGTCCCAAAATGCCTTTGTAACGGTACCTCTCCGATACAAGAGAGAGACCGGGTCGCACAGGAAGAAGGCCGATGTTGCAGTGCGGAGGCGGGACGCTCGGACAGCGACGCGTCCCTGGCTCGAACCACCTTGCCAACAGGGAACCGATGCCCTCCGTCACGCTGCACCTGGTACTGGCCGACCGGGTCCTGGAACGCTGGCAGGATCACCCATCCCGGGCCCCGTTTCCCATCCATCAACCCGTGGTTCTCAACGCTTTCTACCAGGGGGCCTTCGGCCCGGACCTGGGCTACTTTCCCGGGGGCTACCGCCTCCTGTCCGATCTCTCCCATCTCGTCAAGAGCGGCGATCTCACCCGAGCCCTGGTGCGCAACGCCGGGAATCCCCTGGAACGGGCCTTCGCCTGGGGCTGGGTCACCCACGTCCTGGGGGACCAGGCCATCCATCCTCTGGTGGGCCAGGGTGTGGGGGAGTTCCTCTTCGGCGATCGGCGACTCTTCGTGGATGGCGCCAGGAACCAGGCGGCCCACGTCCAGGTGGAGACCGGGCTGGACGCCTTCTACTCCCACCTCTTTCCCCGGCTCCGGCACCGGACCATGGCGCCCGTGTTCCATGGCTCCTCCATCCGATTCCTGGCCGACGCCTACCAGGAAACCTACCGTCTCGCCATGGATCCCACTCTCCTCCTCTCCTCTCACCTGGCCGTGGCCCGCATGTCCGTCCAGGCCCTGGTGAGCATCGGCGTCATGAGCACCGCCTTCCTGGCCGGACCCGTGACCCCCTTCTTCCTGGGAGCCCGCAGGGTGCTTCGCCAGGCCCTGAGCCTGGTGCAGACGGGGGTCGGGGGAGAGTCCCTCCTCATGGCTTACCTGAACCCGGTGCCCCCGGCGCAGTGGCTGGTGGAGAAGGTGGGGGAGGTGGTGGAGACCTTCGCCGACCGTTTCTGGCGACATTACGAGACCGGATTGGAAGACCTGGAGAACGTCAACCTGGACACCGGGCAACCGGAGGAATCCCCGGCCCGCCATCCCGGGACGGTGAGGACCCTCCGGGTCCTGTCTCGCTGGCGGGGAGGCCGGCTACCGGCCCAGGGGGACGGTGGCCTCCCGGGTGGCACGGGTCGTCGCCCCCCGGTCTTTCCAGCCACCGCCCATGGTTGACAGGCCCAGGCGGCCCAGGGAGAGGAAGAGCACGACCCCTCCCACCAGGGCCCCCAGGTAGAAGGTGTAGAGTCGCCACCAGAGGAGGGTCCCGGCCAGGGTGGCTCCGTCCAGGACCGGCCCCAGGGCTGCAGTGAAGGCCAGCTCCACCGCCCCGCCGCCCCCTGGAGGCGGCAGGAGGGACCCGGTATAGAGAAGCAGGAGGGGCCAGGCCACGAGAGGGGCCAGGGAAGTGCCGGGAACGGCTTCCAGAACGAGGAAGGGAAGGATGGCCAGCCTGGCCAGAACGTGAACCAGCGAGACCAGGAGGACTCCAACCATCGTATTCCTCTCCAGGCGGGTGAGAGCCCGGGCCTTCGATCTGAAGCGCCTGGCTCCCGCCCTCATCCACCGCCAGCGTCTCATCTCCAGACCCAGCGCGTTCCAGAGCCGAGGAGGCGTCCGTCTCCCCGGTAGGCGCACCAGGAGGAAAGCCATGAAGGGAAGGGCCAGGGCTCCGGCGGCGTAGGGGAGGGCTCCCAGGGTGGTCATCCGGTGGCTGGGAAGGAGAACCGCCAGGAGGGGCACCACCCCCAGCAGGACCATGCCCTCCGCCATCATCTCTCCCACCAGGACGGCCACGCCCGTGGGGACGTCCACCCCCAGCTTCTGGAGGAAGAGGATGCGGGCCGGATCCGAACCGCTCCTGGAGGGAGTCGCCGCCGCCGCTGCCTCCCCGGTGAGCTGGGTCGCCATGGCACCACGGAGACTGAGCGCCCGTCCCAGTCCCCGGGCCAGCAGGGCGATGCGTGCGCCCCGGCCGGCCAGGCTCAGGAGAAAGGCACCGAGAGCCAGGAGGTGGGCCTGGAAGGGGACGATCCCGGTGAGAGCCTGGAAGGAGAGGTCCGCCTGCAAGGAGATCCAGGCTACCACCCCGAGCCCCGCCAGCGGAGACAGGGCCAGGAGGAGGCTTCGGAGCCTCAACGCCCCCCTCCCCGGGTCGCCAGCTCCTCGTAGAGTGCGGTGAGGTGATGGAAGGTCCGACTCCAGCCCAGCTCGTCCTCGGCGTAGGCCCGGGCTCGGCGAGCCAGATCGGTCCGGGGAGCCTTCATCATCCGTTTCATGGCTCGGGCGCAGGATTCGGCGTCATCCCTCCCGTAGAGCTCCCCGGCCCCCGAGTCCTTCACCCGGTCCACCACGGCTCCGCTGTCTACCCCCAGCAGGGGAAGCCCGGAGGCCATGGCCTCGGCCACGGCCAGGCCGAAGGTCTCCCCCGGCCCCGCCGCCAGGTAGAAGTCCGAGCCGGCGTAGACCCGGGCCAGCTCCTCCTTGCTGGAGATGACCGGGAGGACCGTGACGTCCTCCCGTCCTTCGGCCATCTCCCGGAGTCCCGAAGCGGACGGACCCTCGCCCACGAAGAGGAGGTGGGGCCGGGCGCTTTGATCCATGGACCCGTGGGCTCTCACCACGACGTCCAGTCCCTTCTCCGGACAGAGTCGACCGGCGAAGAGGGCCATGGGCACGCCCGGACGAATTCCCAGTCGCTGCCGCAGGTCGTGATCCCGGTGCGAGGGATGAAAGGTCTCCAGGTCCACCCCCAGGGGCACACGCTCCACATTCTCGAGTCCCAGCTCCTCCAGCTCCCGGGCCACGGCCGCCGAAGCCGCCACGGTAACCTGGAAGCGGGAGTAGACGGAACGGATCAGACCCCGGGCCATGCGCCGGAAGCCCTTCTGGGCCCCGCTGGGCAGGCCCCGGACGTAGGGCTCCACGTACGTCCGGACCAGGTCGGCGTGGTAGAAGCCCACCGTGGGGATGTTTCGGCCCCTGGTGGCTCGCCGGAGGAGGAGCGGAACAATGAAGGGACTGCCCACCTCGATCACCTGAGGGCGCTCTTCCTGGAGGATACGCTCAAGGATCCGGGCGGAGCGCATGAGACGGTACCCCGGGGTGAAGGGAATGGGGATCCCCGGGATCCGGTGGACCATGGTCCTCCCCATGGCGTGCCAGTCCCAGCGGGGGCCCGGGACCACCATGGAGTGGCGCAGGTGGCCGTCCTGGAAGTACTCCGCCTTGGTGTCCAGGTAGGTCCGGACACCGCCGCTCACCGGGGCGTAGAAGATGGTGATGTCCAGGATCCTCAGGCCGTCCACCCGGGGCGGGGCCTCCAGAATGCCGGGTTCCTGGACCGTATCGAGGAGTGTGGTCGTCATGGACCAGGAGGATGGCAGCGTCTCGTATCGGAGCCACGACGCCGAAGTATCTGCCCGGTAAGAGAACGGAGAAGGGTTTCCGTGGCCGGAGCGTGACAGTTCCGATACGAGTCCGCCAACCCCCCGGAGACAGCGATGCATATGCTCAAGCAGCCTGCGGCAAGAGCCGCGGAGGGGCACCGGAAAGGGCTTCATGCGCATCGCTCTGTTCACCGATACCTACCTTCCCACCGTCAACGGCGTTGCGCGCACACTGGGCCGGCTGGTGGCCCATGCCCATGACCGGGGCCACGAGATCGGGCTCATTTCTCCCCGGGTCTCTCCCGACCAGGCGCCGGGCACGGTGTTTCACCATCAGCTTCCGGGTATTCCACTCCCCATGTACCCGGAGCTCCAGCTGGCCCGTCCCCTGGACCGCCGGGGCGGCGATGGCCTGGCCGTCTTCCGGCCCCACCTGGTCCACGTGGCCACCGAGTCCACCGTGGGCTGGTCCGGTCGGGTCTGGGCCCGGGCCCACGACGTTCCCCTGGTGAGCTCCTTCCACACCGACTTTCCAGCCTATCTGGCCGGGTACGGCTTCGGAGGTCTGGAGGCCTCCATCTGGAGGGTCCTGCAGCTTTTCCACTGCCGGTCCCGCATCACCTTCTGCCCTTCCTCGGCCACCCGGACCCAGCTCCGGTTCTGGGGCTTCACCCAGGACCTGAGGATTTGGTCCCGGGGGGTGGATACGGAGATGTTCTCCCCGGAGTGGAGACGGCAGGAGATCCGGGAGGAGATGGCCCCCGGGGCCGAGGTGGTCCTCCTCTACGTGGGTCGCCTGGCCCCGGAGAAGCGCCTGGGGATCCTCATGAAGGCGTTCCGGAGAGTCCGGGAGGCCCTGGGCTACCGAGTTGCCCTGGTCCTGGTGGGAGACGGGCCCTGGAAGGACCACCTTCGAGAGATGGCCCCGGAAGGGGTTCGCTTCACCGGGTACCGGACCGGGGAAGCCCTGTCTCGGGCCTACGCCGCCGGCGACATCTTCGCCTTCCCCTCCGATACCGAGACCTTCGGAAACGTGGTCACCGAAGCCCTGGCCAGCGGGCTCCCGGTGGTGGCTCCCCGGAAAGGGGGCGTGGTGGACTCCGTCATACCCGGGGAGACGGGGATCCTGGTGCCGCCGGGAGATCCCCGGAGCTTCGGCAACGCCCTCCTCCGGCTTGCCACCCGGGGCCAGGAGCGGGAGGAGCTGGCCCGGGGCGCCCGAGCCTTCGCCCTGCGCAGGAGCTGGGCCGCCATTCTTGACCGGCTGCTGGAGGACTACCGGGACGCCCTGGCGGAGGACGGGGCCGGGCCGTGAGGAGAGGGATTCCGCCGGTACCCCTTCGGCACATCGAGGCCCTCCTGTTACATTTCCGGTACGGGTCCGCACCCGCAGTGTCTCCCGCACAGGCCGATCTTTGTTTGCGAAGGGGTGGGAAGCCTCTGTCCCGTGGGGTCGCTCCGGGGAAAGGAACGCTATGCCAACCTGGATTTTGAGACTGGGCGAATACGATGAACGGCTCCTCCGGGCCGTGGTCGTCCGGCGGCGTGCGCCGCTGGATGTCTTCGTTCGCCTGCTCACCCACCTGGGCGATCCCCCCATGGCCATCGCCCTGGCCGGTGGACTGGCTCTGGGCCTGATCCCGGATCTGCAGGCCGCGGGCCTGGTGGTGGCCTTCACTCTGGCGTTCTCCCATCTCCTGGTTCAGATCCTGAAGCGGTTTCTGGTTCGGTCCCGTCCCTCCCTTCCCGTGGGAATGGCGTCCCTGATCCACCCCCCGGACCGGTTCAGCTTTCCTTCGGGCCATGCCGCCGCGGGCCTGTCCATCGCCCTTCCCCTGGCTCTGGCCCTGCCCCTCCTGCCCGGACTCCTCGTGGGAATGCTGGGCCTGGCGGTGGGTCTGACCCGCTGCTACCTGGGTGTGCATTATCCCGGGGACGTCCTGGCCGGCTGGAGCCTGGCCGCCCTGGCCCTGGCCATCTCGGACCCCGCCCTGCAGCTCCTCTTCTGAAGGGCTGCCCAACAGCCCTCCGAGCCAGCCGAAGCCGGGCCCGATCCAACGGATGCCGGCTCCGGCCGTGGACAATCCCTCCCCGTCGTCCTAGTCTCGTCCGATCCCGGGTACGCCTGGCCGGGCCCGTCGCGGGAGTCCGGCCCGGGGCCGTGCAGTCCCCCTTCCCTTCAGGAACCGGAGGTTCTCCTTCCATGACCTCTCTCTCCCCTCGTCGGCATGGCGTCTCCTCCTTTTCCCCTGGCTTTCGCCGGTCCCCGGGGCGGGGGCGGACGGCTCCTGGCCTTCGGGCTTTGCTTTTCTGCGCCGTCCTCTCTTGCCTGGGCCTGTGGGCCGGAGCCGTCCCGGGGCGGGCCCAGGAGCCGGAGATCCCCCCGGACACCCGGGAGGCGGCCCGGCGCCTCATGGAGGCGGCCCTGGAGAGTCCCGTGGCCTGGGAGCGCCTGGAGGAGATGGTGGACGTCTACGGTCCCAGGCTGGCGGGGAGCGAAGCCCTGGAGGCGTCCCTGGACTGGCTCCTTCAGGGCATGGAGGCGGACGGGTTGGAGAACGTTCGGGCGGAGCCCGTCTCCGTGCCCCGCTGGATCCGGGGACGGGAGTCCCTGGAGCTTCTTGCTCCCCGGCCTCAACGCCTTTCGGTCCTGGGCCTGGGGGGGAGCGTGGGAACGCCTCCGGAAGGGATCCAGGCCCCGGTGCTGGTGGTGGAGAGCTTCGCCGAGCTGGAGGAGCGGGCCCCGGAGGCCCGGGGCAGGATGGTCCTCTTCGACGTCCCCTTCACCTCCTACGGCGAGACGGTGCAGTACCGGACGGGGGGTGCCGTCGCCGCCGCCCGGGTTGGGGCCGTGGCCAGCCTGGTCCGCTCCGTCACTCCCGTCTCCCTCTCTACCCCCCATACCGGGACCATGAGCTACCAGGAGGGAGTGGACTCCATCCCCCACGCCGCCGTGACCGTGGAGGACGCCATCATGCTCCACCGGATGCAGGATCGGGGACGTTCCGTGGTGCTCCGACTCGTCATGGAGGCCCGGAACGAGGGCATGGTCCCGTCCCGTAACGTCATGGCGGAGATCACCGGAAGTGAGTACCCCGGGGAGGTGGTGGTCCTGGGGGGACACACCGACTCCTGGGACGTTGGACAGGGCGCCATGGACGATGCCGGAGGGGTGGTGGCGGCCTGGGAAGCGGTGCGTCTCATGAAGGAGCTGGGTCTACGGCCCCGGCGCACCGTCCGGGTGGTGGGGTGGACGGCGGAGGAGGTGGGGATCCACGGGGGTCGGGCCTACGCCGAGAGTCCCGCCCGGAACCGGGAGGAACACATCCTGGGCATCGAGTCCGACGCAGGGGTGTTTTCCCCCACGGGCTTCGGCTTCAGCGGCTCCGACGCCGCCTACCGGGTGATCCGGGCCGTGGGAGCCCTCCTGGCCCCGGTGGGGGCCCAGGAGGTAACGCGGGGAGGAGGCGGCGCCGACATCGGTCCCATGATGGAGAAGGGGATGCCCGGGATGGGGCTCCAGGTGGAATCCACCCGGTACTTCTGGTATCACCACTCCCCGGCGGACACCCTGGACAAGCTGGATCCGGACGAGATGGCCCGCTGCGTGGCGGCCCTGGCCGTCATGGCCTACGTTGTGGCTGACCTTCCGGAGCCCCTGCCCCGGTAGGCTCCGGCGGAGGGGGCTGGGGCTTCCTCCTACTCTCCCCCGCCATCGAAAGCGAAATGTCCATGATCTCCAGGCGCGATTTCCTCGGCGCATCGTCCCTGGCCCTGGCCGGCTCCGTGGTGGGCTGTGAGTCCCCCCCGGACTCCGAGGCCGCCGGGGGCCCGGCCCCGGGCCAGGAGCTTCCTCCTTCCCTGGCCGCCCTCACCGATCAGACCCACCGGGCCACCCCCATCACCAGCCGGGAGCGGGAGGGACGGATCGAGAAGGCCAGGGCCCTCATGGCCCGGCACCGGCTGGACGCCCTCATACTCACCGGGGGGACCTCTCTTGCCTACTTCACCGGGATCCGCTGGGGACTCAGCGAGCGCCTCCTGGCCGTGGTGGTTCCGGTCCGTGGGCAGGCGTTCCTGGTCTGTCCCGCCTTCGAGGAGGAGCGGGCCCGGGAGCAGCTCCGGGAAGGCCCCCTCACGGACACGGAGGTCCTCGCCTGGCAGGAGCACGAGAGCCCCTACGCCCTGGTGGCCGGTGGCCTCCGGGACCGGGGGTTCGCCGCCGGCGCCCTGGGAGTGGAAGAGACGGTTCGCTTCGTCTTCAGCCACGGGGTGGCTCAGGCGGCACCCGCCCTCTCCCTCTCCAGCGGTACCCCGGTCACCGCGGGCTGCCGGGGGGTGAAGGACGAGCACGAGCTGGCCCTCATGCAGCTGGCCAACGAAGTGACCCTCAACGCCTACAAGGCGGCCTACCAGGCCCTGGAAGCGGGAATGAGCCAGGGAGAATTCAACGGCCTGGTGTCCAGGGCCCACAGCCTCCAGGGGTTCTCCGGGGGCGCCGGGGTTCAGGTGGGCCGGTATGCGGCTCTCCCCCATGGCTCCCGCACCCCACAGGTCATCGAAGAGGGCCAGATCCTCCTGGTGGACGGGGGATGCGGTGTGGAGGGCTACCGGTCCGACATCAGCCGCACGTTCCTGGTGGGCGAGCCCACCGACAAGATGCGGGAGGTCTTCGGTATCGTGCAGCGGGCCCAGGAGGCGGCCCTGGCGGCGGCAGCTCCCGGGGTGGAGGCCCAGGCCGTGGACGCCGCCGCCCGGTCCGTCATCGAGGAAGCCGGCTACGGGCCCGGCTATACCTACTTCACCCACCGGGTAGGCCACGGCATCGGGATGGACGGCCACGAGTGGCCCTACCTGGTCAAGGAGAACACCCTGGCCCTGGAGCCGGGACACACCTTCAGCGACGAGCCCGGAATCTACATCCCCGGGGAGTTCGGCGTCCGGCTGGAGGACTGCATGTACATCACCCGGGACGGGGCCGGGCTCTTCACGCCTCCCAGTCCCTCCCTGGACGAACCCTTCGGGAACTGGCCGGTGTGAGGACCGGGATCCGGCATTCCCGGATCCAACCTCGTTTCCGGCATTGCCCGAATCATGCGTTCCGCGCGGAAGAGCTCCGCGCTCCACAACTTCCGTCAGGTCCGGGACTCCGGATCCGTCCCCTAGGCGGTCAGGGTTCGGGGATTCCGGAAGGAGATCGAGCCATGAAGCGGCCGTGGACGTTCCTCTTTTTCGTCTTCCCCTTCGTTCTTCTTCTGTCCTGCGCCGGTCCCGGTGGCCAGGCAACATCTCCGGCGGCGGACATGGAGTTCGCCGTCTCCTTCCCCCAGGAAGTGAGCTCCCAGCCCCAGGATGGTCGCCTGATCCTCATCGTCTCCAAGCGACCCGGCACGGAACCCCGCTTCCAGGTGAGCTCCGGCCCCTCGGGCCAGCAGGTCTTCGGGGTGGACGTGGAAGGATGGATGCCCGGTGAGGAGACCGTCATGGGCGACGGCGTCTTCGGGTTCCCCCTGGAGCGGATGGGGTTGATTCCCCCAGGCGACTACGTGGCCCAGGCGGTCCTGAACCGCTACGAGACCTTCAATCGTTCCGACGGGCACACGGTGAAGCTCCCCCCGGACCGGGGAGAGGGGCAGCAGTGGAACCGGAAGCCAGGGAACTTCTACTCCGAGCCCACCCCCTTCACCATCCCGGAAGAGGGGAGCCCCGCCTCCCTCAGCCTGACCCTGGACCAGGTGATCCCGGAGATCGAGCCTCCCCAGGACACGGAGTGGATCAAGCATGTGCGCATCCGCTCCGACCTCCTGAGCGAGTTCTGGGGCCGGGACATGTACCTGGGGGCCCACGTCCTCCTTCCGGCGGGCTTCGACGAGCACCCGGAGGCCCGCTACCCCATCGCCATCTTCCACGGGCACTTCCCCTACGACTTCGGCGGGTGGCGGACGGAGCCGCCGGATCCGGACCTGGAGTGCGAGTACAGCGCCCGTTTCGACTGGGAGTGCTACAACCGGACCCAACAGGAACTGGCCTATCAGCTCTACCAGGACTGGACCAGCCCCGGCTTTCCCCGGATGCTGGTCATCGAGGTTCAGCACCCCACCCCCTACTACGACGACTCCTACGCCGTGAACTCGGAGAACAACGGGCCGTACGGGGACGCCATCACCTATGAGCTCATCCCCTACATCGAGGAGCAGTTCCGGGGCATCGGCGAGGGGTGGGCCCGGTTCACCTACGGGGGATCCACCGGAGGCTGGGAGGCCCTGGCGGTGCAGGTCCTCTACCCGGACGAGTACAACGGCGCCTACGGGGCCTGCCCCGACCCCATCGACTTCCGGGCCTACGAGCTCATCAACATCTACGAGGACGAGAACGCCTACACCATCGACCGGGACTGGGGAACCACGTACCGTCCGGCCCACCGGGACTGGCTGGGGCACGTGACCTACACCGTGCAGCAGGAGAACCACCGGGAGGCGGTCCTGGGATCCCGGGGACGCTCCGGGGGCCAGTGGGACATCTGGCAGGCGGTCTACAGCCCCGTGGCCGACGACGGCTATCCCCAGCCCATCTTCGACAAGTTCACCGGGGTCATGGATCCGGAGGTGGCGGAGCACTGGAGGGAGAACTACGACCTCCGCCACATCCTGGAGCGGGACTGGGCCACTCTGGGTCCCCGGCTCCGGGGCAAGCTCCACATCTACGTGGGGGATATGGACAACTACTACCTGAACAACGCCGTATACCTCATGGAGGACTTCCTGGAGAACACCACGGATCCCTACTACGCCGGAGAGATCGACTACGGGGACCGGTTCGAGCACTGCTGGAACGGGGACCACGACGTCTCCAACGCCATCTCCCGGCTCCGCTACGTGCAGATGTTCGGCCTCAAGTGGGCCCAGGAGGTCTGGAACCGGGCCCCGGAGGGGGCGGACCTGACGAGCTGGCGGTACTGAGGCGGCCTCCCGGATCCCCGGACCCGGCCCCTTGGGGCCGCCTGCCCTGAGCTGCGTGCCCTGATCCGGCCTTTCAGAGCGCCGGGGCGGGACCGTAGGACACGGGAGTGTCTCACTCTGGGGACACTCCCGTCGTTCTGTCTCGCATAACCTCCGGAATCAGGCTGCATTCCCGAAGGCTCCCCTCCCGGCATTCCCTTTGCATTCTCTTCCTGGAGAAGGAGGGGAGGGGGAGGGGGGAAGAGAACAGAACGAGAAACGCGCCCACCGGCGCCGGGGCCCGGAGAAGGGAGAGGGAGAAGGGGAGGGGAGGATCCGGTTCGGGGGGCTGGAGACAGGAGGAGGATGTCATGGGGAAGCGTGCTACGCACGGGCTTCTTTGGGCCGGCGTGCTGTTGTCGGGACTCGTCCTGCCGTCCACCCCCCTGGGGGGGCAGGAGATCTCCTCGCCCTTCAGCGGGAGTCTGAGCTTCATCGTGGGGGACCCCAGGGGAGAGTTCGCCGCCTACGTGGACGCCGGCTACGGCGCCGAGCTCACGGGGCGTGTGGCCATGGACCCCGCCGGGCTCCTGAGCCTCCGTGGGGACCTGGGCTTCATGATCTACGGGTACGAGTCAAAGCGGGTCTGCCTCTCCCGGACCGTGGGGTGTCGGGTCCAGGCTCGGCTCAACACCTCGAACAACATACTCTTCGCCGGAATCGGGCCGGAGCTGGCCCTGCCCAACCCCTGGATGAGGCCCTACGTGAACGCTTTCGTGGGATTCAGCTACTTCAACACCACATCGAGCCTGGAGGACACCTGGGACCGGGAGGACGTCTTCACCACCGAGAACCTGGGGGACGGGAGCTTCGCCTGGGGCGTGGGTGGAGGTGTGGAGGTGAGGCTCACCAGGGGCCGGGTCCCCGTCTCCCTGAACCTCGGGGCCCGTTATCACGAGAACGGGCTCATGGAGTACCTCCGGGAGGGAGACATCGTGGATCATCCCGACGGCAGCATCACCCTCTACCCCATCGTCAGCGAAGCCAACCTCATCTCCTACCGTTTCGGGATCAGCGTGGGCATCCCCCGGGGCTGACCAGCCGGTCCGGCCAGGCGGGCCGGTCAGAATACCAGGTGGAGGTCCGAGCCCGCCGCCTGCTTCATGAAGTCCTCGGCCAGCATGATCTCCACGCCCTCCAGGAAGTCCTCCCGGGTGAGGTCGAAGAGGTCGGCGCTGGTCTTGCAGGCCAGGAACCGGACGCCCTCCAGCTGGGCCATCTCCAGCATGTCCTCCACGTAGGGGATGTCCTTCTCGTACATGGTGTCCCGGAGGCCGTCGGTGATGCGCTCCACCTCCTCGGCGGGCGGTTGCACACCGGCGGGGAAATACTGGAGTCGGGCCACGTAGCCCGGCCGGATCATGTTGAGCCCTTCGAAGGTGAAGTAGATGAGGGTCTCGTAGTTCAGCCGGGCGGAGTTCAGGGCCAGGATGAAGAGGGCGAAGGCGCTCTGCATGGTGAAATCGCTGCACACCAGGGCCACGCGCCTCTGAGGCTGCTCCGGCTCCTTCGTTTCGTCCCCTGTCGAAGGGGGGGTTGGATCCTGAGACATGCTGTTCCGTGGAAAGAGGGGAAGGAGAGGAAACCGCGGTCGGGCTCTGCAATCCCCCCACGCCGGGAAAGGATCCGAACCAGGCGCTACTCTCCTCCCTTCTCGGGCAGGGGGGGCTCCTGGTCGGCGGGCACCGGCGACTCGTAGGGCCTTCCCCCGGTCTTCTCCTGGAAGAAGGCCCGGGCCTCCTGGAGAAGCTCGGGACGGATCAGGACGTCCACGCCGGTGAGGGCCAGGACCTTGGCGGCCACCTCACCGCCCCGGACGGCGCCCCGGGTCCCGTGGGACGCCGAGACGGCCCAGCTGTGCCACGGAACATCCGCCGCCGTGGTGGCCACACGGACTCCCACCTCCGGGGCGATCCAACTCACCTCCGCCACGTCGGTGGACCCGCCCCCGGCGGGCTCGGGCTCCGGTTTCAGGGGCTGGATCTCCGTGCGGAGCCCCTTCTCCTCGATTTCCAGGGAAGCCTGGAGCTCCCGGGCGAAGGCCTGGTCTTCCTCGGTGAATGCCGGAGGCCCCACGGCCTCCAGGTTCGCCTGCATGGCCTCCTGGAGTGGTCGGTTCAGCAGCAGGGCGTGGACTCCGGTGATGAGGGAGACCTGGTGCTCCGTTCCCGTGGACATGGCCGCCCCTTCAGCCATCTTCAGCAGGCGGTCGTAGTGGGACTCCACGGGAGCCCGGGCCGTGTCCCGGATGTAGTACCAGACCCTGGCGTATTCCGGGACCACGTTGGGAGCCTCCCCGGCACTGGGGATCACGTAGTGGATCCGGGTGGTGGGCCGGACGTGCTCCCGCATGAGGTTCGCCCCGTAGTTCATGAGCTCCACGGCGTCCAGGGCCGAGCGGCCGTTCCAGGGATCCCCGGCGGCGTGGGCCGCCTGCCCGAAGAACTCAACCTCGAAGTTGTTCATGGCCTGCCCGGAGGAGTTTCGGACCCCCGTCTCGTCCCCCGGGTGCCAATCCATGGCCATGTCCAGGTCGTCGAAGAGGCCCGCCTTGGCCATGTACACCTTCCCCACCACCGTCTCCTCGGCGGGAGCTCCGTAGAGCCTCACGGTTCCCCTGAGGCCGTGCTCCTCCATGGTCCGCTGCAGGGCCACGGCCGCCGCCACGGAGGCGGCACCGAAGACGTTGTGCCCGCAGCCCTGGCCATGGGGATGCCCGTCTTCCCTGGGTTTCTTGTAGGGGACCGGTGCGTTGCCGATGTTGGGAAGGGCGTCGTACTCGGCCAGGATCCCGATGATGGGCTCCCCCCGGCCCCAGGAGGCCACGAAGGCGGTGGGCATGCCCGCCACCCCCCGCTCTACACGGAACCCCTCGGCCTCCAGGTAGTCCGCCAGGTACCCGGCGGAAGCCTCCTCTCGGAGGGCCAGCTCCGAGTAGTCCCAGAGGGCCATGGACATGTCCACCATGTCCGGAGCCAGGGCCTGTACCGCCTCCAGGGCCGTGGCCTTCTCCTCCGGCAGGTCCTGGCCCAGGGCCTCCGGAGCCTGAAGGGAGAAAAGGGCCGCCACCAGGGAGGTGGCCAGCAGGCCTTTCTTCAGCCCGAGCCGGCTGAACCCGGTCATGGTCCCTCCTCCTCCCCTCCCGTGATCCGCTGCAGAGTGGCCTGGATCTCCCCGAGCTGGGACCGGAGCTCGTCGAAGCGGGTGTAGGCGAAGTTCCCGGGGCGCTGGTCCGCCCGGCTGGTCATCCCCAGGAGGTAGCGGATCTGGCTCACCAGCATGGGCGTGGGATAGCTGATTCCTTCCGTTTCCACCATGAGAGCCCGAAGCCGCTCCAACTCCTCCAGCTCACCGCCGGAGTAGTCCCCGGAATCCAGGGCCTCCTGGACCTCTCTCCTGGCCTCCAGGGCGTCGGTGTAGAGCTGGATGACCCGGGTGTTGAACTCGAACTGGGCCTCCAGGTCCGCCAGGGTGACCCCGTCGGCCTCCACCCGGGGATCCATGAGGATCCGGAAGGGCGCGCTGTCGCTCCACCCTCCCACGGTGAGGCGGGCCCGGTACTCCCCGGGCACGGCCATGGGCCCACCCCGACTGGATCCGCCGGGGCCCGGGTAGCTCAGGTCCCACACGAAGCGATGCATGCCCTGGGCGGCGCTGGGTCCGGCGCCCCCGGTGCGTCGCTGGCGAGGAGCCCGCATACCCTGCTCCGTCCGGGTCCTGGCCGGGGGGCCTCCGCTTTCGAAGGTGTGGATCACCGTGCCCGCCCCGTCCAGAATCTCCAGAGTCAGGCCGTCGGCGGCATCGGCGGCCAGGTAGTAGTCGATGTAGGCGCCCTTGGGGGCGTACTGGGGTGCCGCCGGATCTCCCCCTCCACCGTACCCCCAGCCGCCTCCCAGGCGGATCCGGTAGGCGTTCGCCGGGGTGAAGAGGTGGTGTGCCCCCGTATCCAGGCCGTCGTGGATCTCGTGCAGGGGCGTGACGTCGTCCATGACCCAGAAGGACCGGCCCATGGTGGAGACGGCCAGCTTCTGCCGGTACACCTTGATGTCCGTCACCGGAGTCGCCGGGAGGTTCTGCTGGAAGGACTGCCAGCTCCCCCCGTCGTCGAAGGAGAGGAAGAACCCGAACTCGGTCCCCGCATAGAGGAGGCCCTCCCGGTCCGGATCCTCCCGGACCACCCGTGTGGGATAGTCCGCCGGGATCCCGTTCGCGCCGTCCGTCAGGCGCTCCCAGCTCTGCCCGTAGTCCTCGGTCTTGAAGATGTAGGGTTGGAAATCTCCCAGGAGGTAGCGATACGCCGCCACGTAGGCCTTGGCCGGGTTGTGGGGAGAGGGATCGATGTTCTGGATGCGGCCCTCGGGGGGCATGGGCGGCGTCACATCCGTCCACGTCTCGCCCCCATTCCGGGTCACGTGCACCGGACCGTCGTTGGCCCCGGTCCAGATCACTCCTTCCTGGAGGGGAGACTCCTCGATGACGTAGAGGGTGGAGAAGTACTCCTCTCCGGTGATGTCCCGGGTTATGGGACTGCCGGGCACAACCTGCCGCTCCGGGGGGAAGGCCGTCAGATCTCCGGAGATCTGCTCCCAGTCCTCCCCGCCGTTCGTGGTCTTGTGGACATACTGGGAGCCGTGGTACACCACGTCGGGATCATGGGGCGACACCTCGATGGGGACCACCCGCTGGAAACGGTAGGGGAGGTCCCTGGGATTGCGGCCGTAGAGGTTGCCGCCCCAAACGTAGTACTGTTGCTCCTGTCCGGTGAGGTGGCTGTAGTGGCCGAAACGTCCCTTGCAGTTCGCATAGACGATGGTGGGGTCGCCGGGCTTGGGCACCACGGGCCCCGTCTCACAGCCGCCCACGGCCTTCCAGTTGCCCTGGTGGCCGAAGGCCGATCCGTCCTCCGGGGTGTCGGAGGGGACCATGATGGTGGAGTTGTCCTGCTGACCGGCGTACATCCAGAAGGGGAAGCGGTCGTCCACGTGGACCTGGTAGAGCTCCGCCGTGGGCTGGTTGTACTGGGGGGACCAGGTCTCTCCCCCGTCCAGGGTCACGTTCACCCCGCCGTCGTTGGACTGGACGAAGATGTCCGGGTCGTCCGGGTTGATCCACATGTCGTGGTTGTCCCCGTGGGGTGTGGAGCGGCGCTGGAAGGTCCGGCCCCCGTCCGTGGACTTGTAGAACCCCTCGTTGTTCACATAGACGATGTCGGGGTCCGTGGGGTCGGCGTCCACGTTCGTGTAGTAGAAGGGGCGGTTCATGAGCCCCGTCTGGTTCGACATCAGGGTCCAGGTCTCGCCCCGGTCGTCGGAGCGGTACAGGCCCTCGATCTCCGGATCCGTCTCCACCACGGCGTACACCCGGTCCGGATCCGCCGGGGTCACGGCCAGGTCGATCTTCCCGATGAGGGTGGTGGGGAGCCCATCACGGACGATGCGCCAGGTCTGTCCCCCGTCGGTGGACTTCCAGATTCCGTCCTCCTCCGCCGAGGCCTCCATCCCGCTGATGATGGTCCAGGGCTTCCGCTCTCCCCGGTAGAGGGCGGCGTAGATCTCCTCGGGGTCCTCCGGGTTCAGGTCGAGATCCACGGCCCCCACGCTGTCGGAGGTGAAGAGGACCTTCTCCCAGCTCCGGCCCCCGTCCGTGGTCTTGTAGACCCCCCGGTCCTGGGATTTCCCGAAGGGATTGCCCATGGCGGCCACGTAGGCCACGTCCGGATCCCGGGGATGGATCTCCACGGCGCCGATCTGTCCCACGCTCCGGAGGCCCACGTGCTCCCAGGTATCACCGGCGTCGTCGGAGCGGTACACGCCACGGCCCACGATGACGTTGCTCCGGATGCCGTCGGAGCCGGTGCCCACGTACACGATGTCCGGGTCGGACGGCGCCACCCGGATGGCACCGATGGAGCCCGTCTCGAAGTACCCGTCGGAGATGGGTCTCCAGGTCATGCCGTAGTCTTCCGTCTTCCACACTCCCCCTCCGGTGGCCCCCATGTAGAAGGTGTAGGGGTGGGACCGGTGCCCGGCCACGGCGGTGACACGGCCGCCCCGGCTGGGCCCGACCATGCGGAAGGTCAGATCCTGGAACATGGTCGGAGGCACCTGGTCCGCCGAAGGTCCGGGATTGGGCTGGGCCGTGGCGGGGCTGGTACCAGCCAGAAGGACCAGGGGGAGGAGCAGCATGGAGAGGGCTCCCCATACCGTCGCCCGGGTGGAAGGTGAAGGGATTCGACAAAGGGAAGACTCGAACACGCTCATGTGGGATCTCCGTGGATCGGTGAGCGAACCGTGACGCATTCCTGGAATCCGCCAGGACTCCAACGGACAGATTGCCCCCGGGACCCGGCCGTGGTCAACCGACGGTGACCCCCACCGCCCCTTCTGCCCGGTTCTGATTCGTCGTCCCCCGTCCTTTCTCCCTTCCGTTTCCGCCTCCTTTCCGCTTCTTACAGGCTCCCTTGCTGTCGTCCCCCGAATCCCCCTCGGCTCCCCATGGTTCGACCTCTCGGACGATGGGGAGCCCCTTCCGCCACCGGATGGGTCACAGTCCAGTAACAAAACGCACCGGACCGGGGTTTTCGGCCCCCGGGCCGTTGTTACCGATTCGCCCCTCATCCATAGTTCTGTCGCCGCCAGCCGCTGACTCCTCGTGGGCCGGGACAAGAGCCTTCCTCGAGGCTCCTACTCGGATGCTGGGATCCAGCGAGCGTCGGTGGCGACCCGGGACGATCCGAAGGGCGGATGCACCGAGGTCCGCATCCGGCCGGGATCCGCGTGAAAAGGACTGTGTGAGAGGAGCATAATGGAAGCGGCCGTAACCATCGGCCTGGTGGCCATTATCGGCCTGGCCCTCTTCGATCTCTGGGTGGGGGTGGCCAACGACGCCGTCAACTTCCTCAACTCCGCCATCGGGTCCAGGGCGGCCAGCCGCCGGGCCATCATGGCCATCGCCGCCGGCGGGATCGCTTTCGGCGCTCTGACCTCCAGCGGACTCATGGAGGTGGCTCGGAAGGGCGTCTTCGACCCGGACCGGTTCACGGACCCGGAGACGGGGGCCGTCGTCGTCCTGTCCATCCTGGCCGTCTACCTGGGGGTCATGGCCGCCGACGTGCTCCTCCTGGATCTCTTCAACACCTTCGGCCTCCCCACCTCCACCACCGTCTCCATCATCTCGGAGCTGGTGGGGGCGTCCATCGCCGTGGCCCTGTGGACCACCCCCGGAGGGTTCGGTCAGGCCCTCACGGTCATTCAGACAGGGCCGGTTCTGGGGATCTACACGGGGATCTTCCTCTCCGTTCTGGTGGCCTTCACGTCCGCAGCTCTGATCATGTTCCTGGTCCGGCTCTTCTTTACCCACGACGTGCCCCGGACCTTTCCCCGCATCGGCTGGATCTGGACGGGCCTGTCCTTCGCGGCCCTGATCTACTTCGTCCTCTTCAAGGGGCTCACGAACACCCGCCTTCTGCCTCCGGAGGTGGCCCAGTTCATCTCCGCCAATCCGGCGAAGGTGGTGGCCCTGGCGTTCCTGCCTGCCGGTCTGGTGGGACTCCTCATGCGGCACGAGCACGAGAAGGTGCTGAAGCTCATCATCCTCCTGGGCACCGGATCCCTGGGGCTGGCCTTCGCCGGCAACGACCTGGTGAACTTCATCGGTCCCTCGGTGGCGGCGGCCCAGGCGGTCCTGGTGGAGGGAATCCGGCTCTCCGGCAGCGTCCCCACCCCCACCTGGGCTCTCCTCCTGGCCGGGGTGGTCATGGTGGCCTCTCTGTGGCGCAGCAAGAAGGCCCGACGGGTGACGGATACGGAGGTCCGCCTGGCGGCCCACGGAGCCACGGAGCAGCGGTTCCGGGAGAACGGTCTGGCCCGGGCCCTGGTGAACTGGGCCCGAGCCGTACTCAAGGTGGTGAAGGCCATCACCCCGGGGTGGCTGGAGGATCGGGTGAACCGGCGCACCGAGCCGCCGCCCCCGACGGCGGATCAGCCCCCCTACGACCTCCTCCGGGCCACGGTGAACCTGAGCGTTGCGGCCCTCCTCATCTCCATCGGCACGGCGAACAAGCTGCCCCTCTCCACCACGTACATCACCTTCATGGCGGCCATGGGAGCGGCCCTGGGAGACCGGGTGTGGCGCTGGCAGGACGCCGAAAAGCGCCTGGCCGGCATCCTCATGGTCCTGGGAGGGTGGCTCATCACCGGCTTCCTGGCGGCGGGTGGAGCCTTCGTCATGGCCTCTCTCATCGTCCTGGGGGGCTCCTGGGGGGTCTTCCTGGCGGTGGGGGCTGTGGCTATCGGCCTCATCCGCATGAAGCTGGTGAACGGCTCGGATGACGAGGAGGGGCCCCCTCCCGGATCCGGGCGCCCTCCCCTGGACCGGAGGACCCCTCGGCGCTGGGCCAACTCCCGCCGGTCCACCCCTACGCGCGCCGGCGTCTGAGGGCCAGGTCCCAGCGACGGAGCCGTATCCCTTCGCCCCTCAGAACCAGCGCAACCCCTTCGCTGCCTGCCCCAGGAGGAGGGGCACGAAGCTCTGACCAACGATGAGGAGCCAGCCCGCAGGGGAGGGCGGCACCACGTCCAGGACGCTGGCCAGGGGAGGCAGGAAGACGGCCAGGGCCAGGAGGGCGATGCACAGGGCCAGGGCACCCCAGACGAAGGGATTCCGCGTCACCTGGTTGGCCAGGAAGGAAGAGCCCACCTCCCTCATGTTCAGCACGTGCCATAGTCGGGCCAGGGACACGGAGAGGAAGGCTACGGTCACCGCTTCTTCCTGACTCATGTCCAGGACCGTGAGGCTCAGGGCGAAGCCCCCCAGGAGGGGCAGGCCGATGAAGGCTCCCCAGACGATCATGGACCACCAGTGCGCCCGGGTCATGATGGGCTCTCCCGGGTCCCGGGGAGGCTTCCTCATCTCCTCCCCGCTTCCCGGGCCCACCCCAAGGGCCAGGGCGGGGAAAATGTCGTTCACGGCGTTGATGTAGAGGATCTGGAGGGGGAGGAGGGGAAGGGGGGCCCCGGCCACGGCCGCCAGGAGCACCATGAGGATCTCGCCGATGTTTCCGGAGATCATGTAGGTCACGAAGTTCCGGATGTTTCCGAAGATGATCCGGCCGTGCTCCATGGCAACGTTGATGGTGGCGAACCGGTCGTCCTGGAGGACGATGTCGGCGGCGTCCTCCGCCACCGGCTCCCCCCGCTCCCCCATGGCGATGCCGATGTCCGCCTTCTTCAGGGCGGGAGCGTCGTTCACTCCGTCCCCGGTCATGCCCACGATGGAGCCGGCGTCCTGGTGGAGGGCGATGAGGCGGAGCTTCTCCTCGGGGCTCACCCGGTAGAAGACTCCTTCGGCGAGCAAGGCCTCCCGGTTGGAGGGGTCCAGCTCTCCGGCTTCCAGGTCCGGGATCTCGGTCCCGGCCCAGCCCTCCTCCTCCTTGGTGGCCAGCTCCAGCTCCCGACCGATGGCCAGGGCCGTCTCCTGCTGATCTCCCGTGACCATGACCACCCGGACGCCGGCGTCCCGGGCGACCGTCAGGGCGTCCCCGATGCCCTCTCGCACCGGGTCCCGGAGACCCACCAGCCCCAGGAAGGTGAGATCCCGGTAGGGATCGTCTCCGTGGTTTTCACCGCCGCCCTCGTCACCGTTTTCTTCGCCGGCCGCTGGATCCGCCCCGGTCCCCTCTCCCCCCACCGCGTCCGCCTCCTCCGGACCGAGGTCCCGGAAGGCCAGGGCCATGACCCGGAGTCCCCGGGACGCCATCTCCAGGTTCCTGTCCTTCCAGCTTTTCTTCTCTTCCGATTCGAAGGGGCGGGAGGCCGCCTCCGGGCCCGAGTCCGCGTCCTGGAAGAGGCTCGTGCTCACCTCCAGGACCGCATCCGGTGCTCCCTTCACCGCCTGAAACACCCTGTCGCCTCGGCGATGGAACGTGGCCATCATCCGGGTCTCGGGCTGAAAGGCCACCTCCCGGATCTCCTCCATCTCCTTCAGGAGCTCGCCCCGGTGGAGGCCGGCTCCGGCGCCCGCGGCCAGGAGGGCCACCTCCGAGGGATCCCCGGTGGCTTCATCCCGGTCTCCGTCCCGGGCCAGGGAGGCGTTGTTGCAGAGAATCCCCACCCGGAGGGCCCGGGCCAGTCCCGGGTCCGAGTCCGGATCCACGGCATCCCCGTCTCGGAGGAAGCGGACGGCCTCGGACTCCTCCTGTCTCCGGACCTCTACGTCTCCGTTCGGGAGGGCAAAGCGGGCCACCGTCATCCGGTTCTCCGTCAGGGTGCCCGTCTTGTCTGTGAGGATCACGTTGGTGGATCCCAGGGTCTGGACGGCGGAGAGCCGGCGCACCAGGGCATTGCGCCGAGCCATGCGATGCATCCCACGGGCCAGGGCCAGGGTGGCCACGATGGGAAGGCCTTCCGGGACGGCGGCCACGAAGAGGGCCACTGCCGTCTCCATCATGAAGAAGAGCTCCTTGCCCGCCACGATCCCGGCGCCACCGGCCACCAGGGCCACCGCCACGATGGCCTTGACCAGCCGGGAGGCCAGGCGGTCCAGCTGGAGGCTCAGGGGATCCTCCTCCGACTCCGCCTCCTGGACCAGGGAGGTCACCCCTCCCAGCTCCGTGTCCATGCCCGTGGCCACCACCACCCCGGCCCCGGACCCTCCCGTCACCGCGGTCCCCTTGAAAAGCATGGAGGCGGTCTCGGCCAGAGGTGTCCCCTCCTCCACCCCCTCCCGGCGCTTCTTCACCGGAACGGACTCACCCGTGAGAGCCGATTCGTCCACCTGCAGGTTGTTCGCTTCCAGGATCCGGAGGTCGGCGGCCAGGACGTCTCCGGCTTCCACCAGGACCACGTCCCCCGGTACCAGCTCCAGGGCTTCCACCTCTTGCTGCTCGCCCTCCCTCCGGACCGTGGCGAAGGGGATGTCCATCTCCTGGAGGGCCTCCATGGAGCGGAGGGCCTTGAGCTCGGTGACGAAGCCGATGCCGGCGTTGATGACCATGGCGGCGGCGATGGCCATGCCGTCGATCCACTTGCCGAAGAGGAGGGAGAGGCCGGCGGCCAGGGCCAGGACCAGCATGATGAGGCTCTGGAACTGTCGGAGGAGGATCGTCCAGATCCCCTCCTGCTCCACTTCCCGGAGCCGGTTGGGCCCGTATCGCTGCCGGCGTCTCCGGGCTTCCTCCCGATTCAGGCCCTGTCCCGGATCCACCTCCAGGGCATCCAGGACCTGGTCCGGCTCTCGTTGCCCCGGGTGCTCCAGGGTTGCGGGTGACGGCGGCATGACCCGGTGGTCTCTCCCCCCTCGTCAGCCGTCCAGGGCCATGAAGAGGTTGTTCAGGGATTCCGCCAGGGTGGGGTGGGCGAAGACGCCCTCCTTCAGGGCCGTGTAGGGAAGATTCCCCATCATGGCGGTCTGGATCACCGCCGCCACCTCGCCTCCTTCCACTCCCAGGATGGCGGCCCCCAGGATCCGGTCCGTGTCCCGGTCCACCACGGCCTTCATGAGCCCCCGGGTCTCCTCCGTCTCCACGGCCCGGGCCACCCGGGTCATGGGGAGCTTGGCCACCCGGACGTCGAATCCATCCTTCCCTGCCTGCTCCTCGGAGAGACCCACCCGGCCCAGCTGGGGATCCGTGAAGACGGTGTAGGGAAGGAGGCGCCCGGCCCGACTGCCTCCGCCTCCCCGGAGGAGGTTGTCCCTCACCACCCGGAAATCGTCATAGGCCACATGAGTGAAGGGGGGTCCCCCGTTCACGTCTCCCAGGGCCCAGATGCCCTCCGCCTCCGTCTCCAGTTGGTCATTCACCGGGATGAAGCCCCGGGAATCCGGCTCCAGGCCGGCGGCCCCCAGGTTCAGGGCGTCGGTGTTCGGTACCCGCCCGGCGGCCACGAGGAGGTGGCTTCCCTCCACCTCCACCTCTTCTTCTCCCCCAGCCCCCGAGGCCCGGTATCCCACGGTCACTCCGCCTTCGGGAGACGGCGTCACCGCCGAGACCTCCACGTCCAGACACAGACGAATCCCGTCCTCTTCCAGGATGTCGGCCAGGGCCTCGGCCACGTCCCGGTCTTCCCGGGGAGCCAGGTGGGGAGAGCGCTCCAGGATCGTCACGTCGGCTCCGAACCGCCGGAACATCTGCCCGAACTCCAGGCCGATGAACCCCCCGCCCAGGATGACCAGGTGCTCCGGGACCTCTCCCAGCTCCATGATGGACGTGGAGTCCAGGTGGCCCACCTCCGTCAGTCCCGGGACGTCCGGGATGCGGGGCCGGGCTCCGGTGTTCACGAAGACCCGATCCGCCTCCAGGGTCCGGGTGCCCCCGTCCCTGAGGCTCACGGTGACCTCCCGGGGGCCGGAGAAGGAAGCCTCTCCGAAGATGAGCTCCACTCCCTCCTGACTCTCCAGACCCTTACGGTTCCCTTCGCTCCAGGAGTCCACCATGCCCCGCTTCCTCTCCCGCACCGCCGCCATGTCCACCGAGACGGTCCCGGTCTTCACGCCGTACTCCCGGCTCCGGCGGGCCAGGTAGGCCACCCGGGCGCTGGCCACCATGGTCTTGGTGGGTGTGCAGCCGGCGACGATGCAGGTCCCCCCCACCCGACCCCGTTCCACGATGGCTGTCTTCCAGCCGGCCTCCGCCAGGGCCCGGGCCAGGGGTTTGCCGGCCTGGCCCGTCCCCAGGATCACGGCATCGAAGAACTCGGCGTCGGCCACAATCATTTCTCCTTGTCAAGGGTATGCATCTCGTGCCCGGGAACGGGGACCAGGGGTGAAGCGCGTTGTCCAGCCTTTTCCCCCTTCGCCCTGTTCCATGGACTCCTCTGCTAAAGCACCTCCAGGGAAAAAGTGTTCCGGCTCCCGTCCATGGGCGTGCCGGCACAGCAACCTGGATTTCCGGCCCCCCGGGAATGGGGGGAGAGCCCCGGGCTCCACCACGGGATCGCCGATGACGAACCATGACGACCTTCTCCGGGGGCTTTCGAGCCGGCCCCTGAGGATTCCCAGCAAGTACTTCTACGATGACCGGGGATCGGCCCTCTTCGACGCCATCTGCGATCTTCCCGAGTACTACCCCACCCGGACGGAGCAGGCGCTCCTGGACCGGGTCTCGGAGCGGATCGCCGCTCTCACCCGGGCCCGGCAGATGGTGGAGCTGGGCTCCGGCACGGCCCGGAAGACCCGGCTCCTCATCCAGGCCCTCCTCCAGCAGGGTGACGGTCTGCACTACACCCCGGTGGACATCAGTCGGTACGCCCTGGAGCAGGCCGCCGAGTCCTTGAGCCGGGATTTCCCGGACCTTCGCATCGACGGCGTCCTCTGCGACTACACCGACAATCTGGACGGACTGAGCCCCGATCCCGGCTGCCTGGCCGTCTTCCTGGGAAGCACCATCGGCAACTTCGAGCATGACCGGAGCGTAGCCCTTCTTCGACGCCTCCGTGGCAGACTGAACGACGGGGACCACTTTCTCCTGGGGGTGGATCTGGTCAAGCCGGTGGAGACCCTGGAGGCGGCCTACAACGACAGCCGGGGCCTGACGGCGGAGTTCAACCGGAACATCCTCCGCTCCGTGAACCGGGCCGTGGAGGGTGACTTCGAGCCGGAGACGTTTCGTCACCTGGCTCGCTTCGATCAGGAATCCAAACAGATCGAGATGTACCTGGTGGCGGAGGAGGACGTGCGGGTACGGCTGGAGGGACCGGGTCTGGAGCTGGAGATGCGGGCCGGAGAGCGCATCCTCACGGAGATCTCCCGGAAGTTCGACCGACCCTCCACCGCCGGGCTCCTGGAGGAGAGCGGGTTCACCCTGGACCACTGGTTCGAGTCGCCGGAGGGATACTTCGCCCTGGCCCTGGCCCGGGCCGCGGCCGACGATGACCCTGGCGCGATGTGGGAGGACCATCCATGAACAGGACCCGATTGCGGACACGAGTAGCGGACGGAAGGAGGACCCCATGAGCCCCGAATCCGTATGGGATTACCCTCGCCCTCCTCGCCTGGAAGCCACCCCGAAGCGCCTCCGGGTGATCTTCGCAGGCGTCACCGTGGCGGACACGACCCGGGGCTTTCGGGTCCTGGAGACCAGCCATCCCCCCACCTACTACATCCCCCCGGACGGCGTGGGGGAGAACCTCCTCCTGCCCTCCCCCCGGACCAGCCTCTGCGAGTGGAAGGGTCAGGCCCGCTACTGGACGGTTCGGGTGGGAGAGAAGGAAGCCCGGGACGTGGCCTGGAGCTACCCGAACCCCAACCCGGACTTCCGGGAGATCAAAGACCACCTGGCCTTCTATCCCGGGCCCATGGACGCCTGTTTCGTGGACGGGGAAGAGGTTCGGGCCCAGGCCGGGGGCTTCTACGGGGGCTGGGTCACCCGGGACCTGGAGGGCCCCTTCAAGGGGGAGCCCGGGACCCTGGGATGGTGAGGAGGGTGAGGATGACGGGAATGGCCAGGATCACATTCGAGGTGAGACCGCCGGCGGCTGCGGCAGGAGTCACGGCGCCTTGATCCGGCTGGCGAGCGTCTCCGTGCGCTTCGGAGACCTGGTGGCCCTGGACGGGGTGGACCTGGCCGTGGAGGAAGGGGAGACCACGGTCCTCATCGGTCCCAGCGGGTGCGGCAAGTCCACCCTTCTGCGTGTGGTGGTGGGCCTGGTGGAGCCTGCCGCCGGAGATGTGAGGGTGGAAGGGGAGCCGGTGACGCCGGCCAGCCTCCTGTCCCTCCGGCGACGGATGGGCTACGTGATCCAGGAGGGAGGGCTCTTCCCCCATCTGTCGGCCCGGAGGAACATCACCCTCATGGCCCGGCACCTCCGCTGGCCGGAGGGGCGAAGAGAGGAGCGTCTGGAAGAGCTCCGTGAGCTGACCCACTTCCCCAGGGACGGCCTGGACCGGTACCCCGGGGAGCTCTCCGGGGGCCAGCAGCAGCGGGTGGGGCTCATGCGGGCTCTCATGCTGGATCCCCGTGTCCTCCTCCTGGACGAGCCCCTGGGAGCCCTGGATCCCCTGGTTCGCCGGGGGCTGCAGGACGAGCTCCGGGAGATCTTCGGCCGCCTGAACAAGACGGTCCTCCTGGTTACCCACGACCTGGCGGAGGCGGCCTGGCTGGCCCACCGGATCGTCCTCATGCGGGAAGGTCGGGTGGTCCAGGAGGGCACCCTGGCCGACCTGAAGGAACGTCCCGCCCATCCCTTCGTTCCCGACTTCATGGCGGCCCAGCGCAGCCCGGTGGAGATCTGAGCATGACTCGGCTCCGTCCCCCGCTCCTCTCGCTCGCCCTGTTGCTCCCCGTGCTCGCCTCCGGCGTCTCAGCGGAGGCCCGGCTCCAGGATGTGCGGGTGGGCTCCAAGAGCTTCACCGAGTCCTACGTCCTGGGAGAGGTGGCCGTCCGGGCCCTGGAGGACGCGGGCGTGGCGGCCTCCCACCGGCAGGGGATGGGAGGGACCATCATCCTCTGGCAGGCTCTCACCGGCGGAGGGATCCAGGCCTATCCGGACTACACCGGGACCATCGGAGAGCAGATCCTGCGGACGGAGTCCCGCCTCTCCCGGGACCAGATGAGGGATTCCCTGGCGGGTCGGGGAATCGGGATGACCCGGCCCCTGGGCTTCGACAACACCTACGCCCTGGTCATGACCCGGGATCGGGCCCGGGAACTGGGGGTAAAGGCCATCTCCCACCTCCGGGAGCACCCGGAGCTCACCGTGGGGCTCACCCACGAGTTCATAGAGCGCCGGGACGGGTGGAGGCCCCTGGCCCGGCACTACGGCCTGGCCATGGAGGAGGTCCGGGGGCTGGAGCATGCCCTGGCCTACGCGGCCCTCCTCCGGGGAGACATCGATGTCATGGACGCCTACTCCACGGACGCGAAGCTGGAGGAGCTGGACCTGGTGGCCCTGGCCGACGACGCCTCCTTCTTCCCACGCTACGAGGCCGTCTTCCTCCATCGACTGGATCTGGCTCCCGAGGCCATCCGGGTCCTGGAGGCCCTGGCCGGAACCCTGGATCGCCGGACCATGGTCCACATGAACGCCGTGGCGGAACGGACCGGGAGCTACGAGGCGGCGGCGGGGGTCTACTTCGGTGAGGAGGGGGTGGAGGGGGGACAGTGGTGGGTGGTGACGAGCCGGATCCTGGGATGGACCCTCCGGCACCTCCAGCTCGTGGGCGTCTCCCTCCTCCTGGCCATCCTTCTGGGCGTACCCCTGGGGATCCGGGCCGCCCGGCCGGGCCTCCTGTCCCAGCTCATCCTGGGGGGCACCGGCGTCATCTACACCATCCCCTCCCTGGCCCTCCTGGCCGTCCTGGTGGCCGTGCCCTTCCTTGGGATCAGCACGGCCACGGCCATCGTGGCCCTCTTTCTCTACAGCCTCCTGCCCATCGTCCGGAACACCGCTACGGGTCTACGGTCCATCCCGGCGGAGATCCGGGAGTCGGCGGCGGCCCTGGGCCTGGAGCCCCGGGCCAGACTCTGGAAGGTCTTCCTTCCCCTGGCCTCTCCCACCCTCCTGGCCGGAATCAAGACCAGCGCCGTCATCAACATCGCTACGGCCACCCTGGCGGCCCTCATCGGGGTGGGGGGACTGGGGGAGCCCATCCTCAGCGGGATCAACCTGAACGACGCCGGGGTGATCCTCCAGGGCGCTCTTCCCGCCGCTCTCCTGGCCCTCCTGGTCCAGGGCCTTTTCGACGCCCTGGAGCGATGGGTGGTGCCCCGGGGGCTCCGGCTGTGAGCTCCCGGGCCCGGGGTGGTGCCAAGCGTTTCCGCTTCCATGTGTCGGACATGGACTGCCCCAGCTGCGTGCAGACCATCCGCAGGGGCCTCACCCCCCTGGACGGGGTGTCCAACGTGGAGGGGAGCCCCGTCTCCCGCACCCTGACGGTGGACGTGGAGCCGGAGGGCACCGGGGAGGCGGAGGTCCGGGAGAGGGTCCGGCGCCTGGGGTACACGCCGAAGCCGCTGGGGGAAGAGGACCGCGGCCACCCGGCACCGAGAACGTGGTGGAGCAAGCAGGCCCATATCGCCTACGCATCCATGGCCTTCTTCGCCGGAGGCATCCTGCTTCGGGTCCTGGGCGTGGACCCGCGCCTCGCGTCCTTCCCTCTTCACGATCTCCACCTCCCGGATCTCTTCTTCCTGATCTCGGCGGCGGTGGGTGGATGGAATTTCTTCCCCAAGGGAATTCGTGCGGCCCGGACCCTGAGCCTGGACATGAACTTCCTCATGACCGTGGCCATTCTCGGGGCCGTGGGCATCGGGGAGTACGTGGAAGCCGCCGCCATCGCCTTCCTCTTCGCCCTGGCGGAGCTCCTGGAAGACTACTCCGTGGACCGGGCCCGGCGCTCCGTGGAATCCCTCCTGGAGCTGGCGCCGGACACCGCCCGGGTGATCCGGCACGGAGAGGAGGTGACTCTGCCGGCCCACCGCGTCCGGGTGGACGACGTGGTAGTCGTTCGCCCCGGAGACCGGATCCCGGCGGACGGCGTGGTGGAGGAGGGCGCCTCGGCGGTGGATCAATCCCCCCTGACCGGGGAGTCCCTGCCGGTGGAGAAGGCCCCGGGGGAGGAGGTCTTCTCCGGCACCATCAACCGGGAAGGGTTTCTCCGGATCCGGGTCTCCAGGCCGGCTTCGGACAGCGCCCTGGCCCGCATCGTGCGACTGGTGGAGGAGGCGGAGACCGGGCGAAGCCGGACGGAACGCTTCGTCGAGACCTTCGCCCGCTACTACACTCCTGCGGTGACCGTGGGTGCGGTCCTGGTGGTCTTCGTTCCCACCCTCCTGTTCGGGGCGCCCTTCCTGCCCTGGTTCGTCCGGGGTCTCACTCTCCTGGTCATCGCCTGTCCCTGCGCCCTGGTGATCTCCACCCCGGTGACGGTGGTGAGCGGGATCACCGCCGCCGCCAGGAACGGGGTTCTCATCAAGGGCGGTGTCCACCTGGAGACCATGGGGGGCGTGGAGGCCATGGCCCTGGACAAGACGGGCACCCTGACCCATGGCCGTCTCCAGGTGGTGTCCGTGCTTCCTGCCCACGGGGTCCGGGAAGAGGACGCCCTGGCCCGGGCCGCCGCCGTGGAATCCCGTTCCGAGCATCCCATCGCCCAGGCCGTGGTGGAAGCTGCCCGGGAGCGTGGCCTCCCACCCTGGCCCGGGATCCTGGACGAGTTCCGGTCGGCTCCGGGTAGAGGAGCCCGGGCCAGATTGGACGGGGAGGAGCACAGGGTGGGCAAGCCGCACTACGTCCTGTCCGGCGGAGACCATTCGCCCCCGCCTCCCCACGTCACCCGGGAGGGCAGGACCGTGGTGGGCCTGGCCCGGGACGGCGAGCTCGTGGCCTGGATCGCCCTGTCGGACCGGCCCCGTCCCCACGCCCGGGAGGTGGTTGCCCGCCTCCGGGACCTGGGGGTGCGTCACGTGGTCATGGTGACGGGGGACCACCAGGCCACCGGGGAGGCCGTGGGAAGGGAGGTAGGGGTGTCGGAGGTCCGGGCCGGGCTCCTCCCGGAGGAAAAGGTGACGGTGGTCAGGGAGCTGGAGGGGCGGTTCGGGCCGGTGGCCATGGTGGGGGACGGGGTGAACGACGGACCGGCCCTGGCGGTGGCTTCCGTGGGGGTGGCCATGGGGGCCATGGGAAGCGACGTGGCCCTGGAGACCGCCGACGTGGCCCTCATGGGAGACGACCTCTCCCGGCTGCCCTACCTCCGGATGCTGTCCTCCCGGGCCCGACGGGTGATCCGTCAGAACATCGCCGTGGCCATCGGAATCAAGGCCCTCCTGGCCCTGGGCGTGCCCCTGGGGATGGTTCCCCTGGTGGCGGCGGTGGTGGTGGGGGACATGGGGGTCTCCCTGGCCGTCACCCTCAACGCCCTCCGGCTTGCGAGGCTGGAGGCCCCGGGGGGCTGAGGGTCCGGCGTCCCGGGGGTTCAGGGTGGCCTTTCCGGACCCGGAGCCGCAAACTCAGGTGATGAAGGATCCGCAGCACGTTCCATCTCGAATCCCATCACTCGAACCTCCTACAAAGGATGTGACCCCATGAAGAGGAAGGAATTCCTCCTGTCCACCACGGTGGGCTCTCTGGGTCTGACCACGGGCAGCCTCTCCCTGGGATGCGCCGACTCCGGGGCCCGGCCCCAGGAAGGGGGGCGGAAGATCCTCATCGCCGGCGGCGGCTTCGACGAGGTCTTCATCCGCTACATGGCCTCCCTCACGGGCAAGGAGCGGCCCCGGCTCTGCTACCTGCCCACCGCCGCCGCGGACAGCGATTCGGGCATGCTCCGCTGGTTCCGGCGGTGCGCCACCTTGGACGTGGTGCCCTTCGCCCAGGAGGCCTTCATCAGCAGCTACCGCATGGACCGGAGCTGGGAAGACGTCTTCCTCTCCATGGACGGCATCGTGGTGTCCGGAGGAAACACCCTGAACCAGCAGGCCATCTGGCGGGCCCAGGGCATCGACCAGGTTCTCCGGGAGGCCTGGGACCGGGGGATCGTCCTGGGAGGGGCCAGCGCCGGCTCCCTGTGCTGGTTCGAGCAGGGAACCACGGACTCCAGGCCCCAGGAGGTCACGAAGATCGAGTGCCTGGGCTTCCTGGAGGGGAGTCACTCCCCCCACTACGACAGTGAGGAGGTCCGGAGGCCCACGTACCACCGGCTCATCCGCTCCGGAGAGCTGAAGCCCGGCTACGCCTGCGACAACTACGCCGGGATCTTCTTCCGGGACAACCAGGTGGCCCGGGTGGTGGCCAGCCGGGAGGGTGCCAGGTGCTACTACGTGACCCTCCGGGACGGAGAGGTGGTGGAGGAAGTCCTGGAGCCGGAGCTCATCGAGTAGGCCCCGAAGGGCCCGGGGGGAGCCCGGGAGTCGGTGTCCCCCCCAGACCTCTTACTCGCTCCGGCGGTAGACGATCTCCCCGTCCACGATGGTCATGTCGATGTTCATGTCCAGGATCGTCGCCGGGTCGATCTCCAACAGGTTCCGGTCCACCACCGTGATGTCCGCCAGCTTCCCGGCCTTCAGGGAGCCCCGGACGTCGTCCTCGAAGGCCGCGTAGGCGTTGTTGATGGTGTAGGCCTTCAGGGCCTCCTCCACGGAGATCTTCTGCTCCGGGAACCATCCACCCTCCGGCGTGTGGTTCAGGGTGGTCCGGTTCACGGCGGCGTGCAGCAGGTACTTCGGGTGCATGTGGTACTCGGCGGCGGAGGTGCCGGGCCAGTCCGAGCCGAAGGAGAGCATGGTGCCGTGCTCCAGCATGGAGGCGAAGGCGTAGGCCCAGCTGCTCCGCTCGGGGCCGATACGCTCCTCCATCCAGCGCATGTCGTCGGAGATATGGTAGGGGTTCACCTCGGCGATGACCCCCAGCTCCTGGAAGCGGGGGAAGTCCTGGGGCCGGACCACCTGGTTGTGGATGACCCGGAAGCCCGTCAGGTCCACCCCCTCGTTCTTCAAGCGCTCGTACATGTCCAGCATGAGAGCGACCCCCTTGGTCCCGATGGCGTGGACGTTGGGGACGAACCCGGCGTCCAGCCCGGCCCGGATGAGCCCGTACATCTTCTCCATGTCTCCCACCTGCATCTGGGAGTCGTTGGAGGTGTGGCGACGGTAGTGTCCGTAGTTGTCCGGCTGGTCGTCGTAGGGCTCGAAGAAGAGGGCGCCGTGGGTCCCCATGATCCCGTCGATGTAGCCCTTCAGGGCCCCGTAGCGCAGGAAAGGACCCGGCTCCTTCGTCTCCGGGTGAAGCCCCATGGTGTAGCCCTGGGCACCCAGGTCCGCTCCCCGGGAGAGGTCCGGCCGGAGCCAGACCCGGGCCGTGAGCTCCCCGTTCTCCTGGAGTTCCACGAAGCGGGCCGTCTGGTCCGGGGTGGCGATGTCGTGGATCTCCACGATCCCGGCTTCCCGTAGCGCTTTCAGGGCCGCCCGGTTCTCGTCCAGGAGCCGCTCGTGGGATTTGGGTTTCCGGACGCTCCGGAGACGGCTGAGGGCGGGCGACCCGCTGTTGATCAGACCCGTGGGGATCCCTTCCTCGTTCAGCTCCATCCCCTCCACCGGAGCACCTTCCAGGCCCGCAGCCTGGAGGGCGGGGGTGTTGGCCAGGTAGAGCTCCCGGTCGAAGGAGTTCAGGAGACAGGGGTGACTGGCCGTGATCTCGTCGATGGCCCACCGGTCCGGCGTCCAGCGCTCCTCCTTCTTCTCAACGGCCTCGGCGGCCCCCAGGGACCACTCCTCGTAGGCGCCCCACAGCCCTCCGGTGATCCATTCCCCTTCGTCCAGGATCCCCGTGACCCGGCGCATCTCCTCCCGGAGGCCCTCGTCGTCGGCCACGGCCATGAGATTGGCATCGTTGATGAGGCTGCCGGCGTTGTTGAAGTGCACGTGGCCGTCGATGAACCCGGGGAGCACGAAGCGGCCCTCCAGGTCGATGACCTCCGTGTCCGGGCCCCGGTAGCTGTCCACCTCCTCACCCTCGTCCAGGACCGCGGTGATCTCGTTGTCCGTGATCACCACCGCCGAGGCCCAGGGGTGATCCTCCTCCATGGTGTAGACCTCACCGTTCATGAGGATGAGGTCCGCCGCTCCTCCGGAGCCGCCGCCGGGCCCGGACTCACAGGCGCACACCAGGGCGCACGCCAGGGAGAGGGTCAGGAGGGGCAGGGTCGACAGGAATCGCCGAGGGAAGGACATCAACCGCCGCATGATGGAGCTCCTGTGCCGTGGAGGGTCCGGGTTCAGGGATCCTGCAACAAGGACAATCCTGATTCGGGGACAGTGTAGGGGACGGGGAGCACCGGCGGCAACAGGGGTGCTTGGGGCGGGAAGGGGGAGCCAGAGGGGTCGGCAAAGAAAGGGGCCATGGGCTATCTTGCTGGCCAAGCCGTTTTGGAATGGAGAGGGACTCGAATGAACGGACATGCGCTTCTCGATGTCCTTGCCATCCGAATTGCCGCTCTGGCCGTGGGGAAGAGGAAGTTCTTTCAGGATGGGGCTGAGAGCCCGTCGCTGGGGGAAGCCATCCTCGAGCTGAGAACCCCGGAGGTGGGGGCACTTGAGGAGGGCGTCGAGGAGTCCTATCCGGTGGGAGGACGTGACGTCTCGGTGGAACCGGCCCTGATGCCGTGGCGCCTCCGGGATCCGGAAGCCCCCGCCCTGGTCTATCACCACGGAAACAACGAGTCCCCCTTCGACTTCTCCCGTCTGGCCAAGAACACGTTCCGGTCCATCTTTGCGGATCATCTTTCGACTTCGAGGCTGAACGTGATTCTCCTCCGGGCACCCTTTCACGGCTCAGGATTGAAGGAGTATGCGAGGCGGATGAGGGATCTGGGGGCCTTCGTCTCCATGATGGCGGGGTCCGTCCGGCTTCTCGAGGGCGTGGTGGAGCGTCTCCGGACCTGGGGCTGTCGCACCGTGGCCGTTTGCGGTCCGAGCCTGGGAGGTTGGGTCACGAACCTCCACCGTGCACACTTCAACACGGCGTCCGCCTACGTTCCCCTTCTGGCCGGCGGAGGGTTGGGGGACATGTTCGTCTCCTCCGTCTATCGCCACATGGTGGGAGCTGCTGGGAGAGAGAACCCGGAAATGCTGAGGGACCGGCTCAACTTCGACGATGCGATGCTCAAGGTGGAAGACGACAACGTCTTTCCCCTCCTGGCGCGCCATGATCGCATCATCCTCCTTGATCGGCAGAAGCGATGCTATGGGGAGGGTGCCATCCGGGTGATTCCGAGGGGCCATATCACGGCTTTGTTGACCGGGGAGGCCCTCCGCGCCCACGTCTTGGGTGTCCTTTCCCATCCTTCCTGAACCTTCTCCGCTTCCACCGCATCCTGTCGGGACAAGACATGCGCTACGAAGGAACCCTGTACCGGCCGCCCTCCGAGGCCCGGTCCTACATTCTCCAGGCCACCATCGGCTGTTCCCACAACCGGTGCGTGTTTTGCGACATGTACCGGGTCAAGACCTTCCGCCTCCGGCCCCTGGACCAGGTCCTGGAAGACATCCGGGAGGCGGCCAGGGTTCATCCGGCCGCCACCCGGGTCTTCGTGGCCGACGGGGACGCCCTGGTCATGGACCCGGATCGATGGATGGTGATCCTTCGGGCCCTGCGGGAGAGCTTCCCGGAGCTTCGCCGGGTTTCCTGCTACGCCACGACCCAGAATCTCCTGGAGAAGGGAGAGGGAGAGCTGGAGAGCCTCCGGGAGGAAGGACTCTCCCTCCTCTACGTGGGTCCGGAGTCCGGGGACGACGAGACCCTGCGACGGCTGGCCAAGGGAGCCACCTTCCAGGACCACGTGGAGGGGGCACGGCGGGCCCGGTTGGCCGGAATGAAGCTGAGCGCGATCCTGCTCCTGGGAGCCGGGGGGATGGAGCGGAGCAGGGAGCACGCCCACGCCTCGGCCAGGCTGGTGACGGAGATGGACCCCCGGTACCTGTCGGCCCTGACTCTGACCATCCTGCCGGACACGCCTCTCCAGCGGATGGCGAAGCGGGGAGGGTTCCGGCTTCCGGAGGTGGAAGGGCTTCTACGGGAGCTACGGATCCTGGTGGATGAGGCCCGGCCCTCCGGAGCCGTCTTCCGGACCAATCACGCTTCGAACTATCTCCCCCTGGAGGGGCGACTCCCCCGGGACCGGGAGAGGATCCTGCACACCATCGATGAAGCCCTGAGGGGGGAGGTTCCCCTCAGAGCCGAGTATTTCCGGGGCTTGTGAACGGCGGTTTCTCAAGGGCGCGACTCACCTCGTGAAGCCGTTTGCAGGTCCAGTGTATGACGACGGCGTACGCCGCGGCCCCAAGAAGTAGCGTGCCCATCCTACGACCCCCGTAACGGGATGCTTGACGGAATTGGTGTCCCGCCGTCGTAGGATCGGCCGATTCAGAGTTGTTCTTGAGCCTCCTTTCCGGACCCTCCCGCCGGTCAGTCGTCTCTGGCCTCCTCCACCTTCACTCCCTGTGAGATCACCTGCATGGGGTTCACCTGCTCACCAAACTCGTTCAGGGCGATGAGCACGCCCGAGTTCTCCTCACCCTGGAGCTGGACGGTCTCACCCCTCAGCTTCCACGTGCCCGCCAGAGCCTCGAGGTGCTCCGGTGTTGGCGTGATGCGCGGGACGGCCTGCATGGGCGTCCTCCTTTCCTTGTTCCTCATAAGACCAGTCGATTCTGCGCCTTGATTCGGGCCCTGTTCCCTTCCCGTCCCGGGACTTCGGAAACGGTGGTCACGGGTCTCCGCTACCGACTTTCATTTGAGCAAGGGCCATACCGCTTGCGGATAGCCTGAACGGAGAATGCCCCAGGGGAAGAAGCCCCTGAAAAAGCCCGTCTTCATGCGGATTCTGACACTCCGGGCCCGGAATCCCGGCGGCCCTCCCCGGGACCCCTTGGGAATCTGTTGCGTGCGTGCAACGGCCACGACCCCGGAAGCAACAGCCGTCGAGAGGGGAAGCGGTAGCGCAAGGGTTTTCTGTTTTTATGGAGAGGCCGAGTAGCTCCGGCCGAACCGGTCCGTGGCCTCCACCCGAACTTCCCGGGCCTGGCGGGAGGCGGGAGCGTAGAAGAGGTGGCCCGTGGGATACGGCTCCACCCAGGGTCGGTGGGCCGGCAGATCCTCTCCCCGGTGCAGTTCCTCGCTCAGGGGGTCCGTTCCCACTCGCCGGGCCATCTCTCCCTTCCGCTCTCCGTCCTCGTACCAGACCACCGTCCACTCCGGGTCCCAGTCCCAGACGTTGGCCACGATCTCGTCGGGAGCCGAGGGGTCGGATCCGGGGCCGTGGACCCGGAGCTGGTAGGTCGGCTCCCGTCCCGTGGCCTGGTAGCGCCAGGTGACCTCCTCCCCCCGGATCTCGTAGAGGGAGTAGCCGGCGGGAGTCCCGTCGCCGCAGATGGGCCCGCTCCACCAGGCACCGCAGACGGTGCCGCTCACGTGCTCGTGGGTGCCCTGGTGGAAGACGTGCTCGTTCTCGTGGGTGTGACCGGTGAGGATGTGGGCGTCGTAGGGTTCCAGGAGGCGGTAGAGGGCCTCCCGATTCGCCACGCTGATCCCGGTGGACGGGTTTCGCTCCCCCTCCCGGACGTGGCGGCTGCCCAGGACCGGGATGTGGGCGGCCACGATCACGGGTCGTCCCGCCTCCACGTGCCTCAGGTCGTTGGCCAACCAGAGGAGCTGATCCGATCCCAGGTATCCCAGGTATCCGGCGCCGTGCCAGAAGACGTCGTCCAGGACCACGTAGTGCACCCGCCCCCGGTCGAAGGAGTAGTACCGGGGCCCGAAGTGCCGGGAGAAGGTGGTGGTGGAGGCCTCGTCGGTTCGCCGCTCCTGGTCCAGGTCGTGGTTGCCCACCACCTGGAAGAAGGGGATCCCCATGCGCTCCACGCCCCGCTCGTATTCCGGGTAGAGCTCCAGGTTGTCGAACATGATGTCGCCGCAGGCGATCCCCAGGGCGTGGCGGTCTCCCATCCCCTGCAGGGTCTGTCGGATATGGGGCACGGACCGTTCGTGGAACCACTTCATCTCACGGGCGTCCTCGGTCTGGATGTCCGCCAGCAGGAAGAGGGTGTGGTCCTTGTCGGAGATCTCGTTCAGGGGCTCCATCTCGAAGAGGGCTTCCATCTCCCCCCGGGAGTCCGGACGGATGGGCTGGTAGAAGCGGGCCGTCCCCGTGGGATTCCGAGGGATGGTGTGCCCCGCCGGAACGCTCACCCGGAGGAAATCCCTGTGGGCCGTGGTCACCAGCTCGAAGGTTCCGTCCCCGCCGGTGAGGACCACACCCAGACCATCGGAGACCGCTACGCCCGGCACCCCCCGGCCGGCGCTTCGGACAGCTCCACGGACCCGCACGGGAGGACCCTCGGGGAGACGGAGAAGGGGCGCGTAGGGATCCGCCCGGAGACAATCCGGGAGGGCCAGGAGGGCCGCTCCGGCGGCACCGGCCCGAAGGAAATCCCGACGGTTCCAGAGAGGCGATGGATGGGACGTCCGGTTCATCTGCGGCTCCGTGGTGGCGGCTGGACGTTGGGGTGGTGCCCCGTGGTTGGGGTTCCCGACAGAGTGCAGGATCGGCCCCGAGGGTTCAATGTCCCTGGTCCGTCCGTTGTGTCACGGCTCGGAGTCGGGCGTGTCACGGAGCCGACGGTATCGAACTCACCCACCCGCCGCTAGGTTGCCCTCCCTGGAGGCTGGTGGGAAAGCCCCCCGGGGCGGCCAGACGCCCTCTTCTCACCAGCCTTCTGGCTCGCCGGACCCGCCGGCCCGCTTCGGTCCGGCAGGGAATACCCGAATCGGAAACGGAGGAATAGCACCATGATCCGTACCCATTGCCTGGAAGGAATCCGACGCGCCGTCCGCCGGTGGAGGGGCTGGGGTGTGCCGATCCTCCTTCTGACCCTGGCGACCGGGGCCCTGCCCGAGGAAGCCTCGGCCCAGGAAGAGGGATGGGAAGCGGTGCTGGAGGCCCTCCAGCGGCAGAACGAGATGCTCCGTCACGAGCTGGACGTCCTCTCCCGACAGGTGGACGACGTCATGTTCTTCCACCGGCTGGGGGACATGGCCGAGATCGACAAGGTCCGGATCACCGGCCCGCCCCGTCGTTACGAGCCGAATCCCACGGCCCAGGGAGCCGGCAATCCCTTCCGCTTCTACGCCTACGTCTTCATCCCCCGGGACCTGGACCGGAGCGAGGACCAGCCTCTCATCGTGTTTCCCCACGGAGGGGTCCACTCCAACTTCAGCACCGGCGCCACCAACGTCCTCCGGGAGATGCTCCGGCAGGGTTACACCGTGGTGGCTCCGGAATACCGGGGGAGCACGGGTTACGGTGGGGGGACCTACCGGGCCATCGACTACGGGGGACTGGAGATCGAAGATACCTACGCCGCCCGGAACTTCATGCTGGAGAACTACGACTTTCTGGACGAGGACCGGGTGGGGATCGTGGGATGGAGCCACGGGGGCCTTCACGCCCTCATGAACATCTTCGAGCACGGGGACGCCTACGCCGTGGCCTACGCCGGGGTGCCGGTGAGCGACCTCATCGCCCGCATGGGCTACAAGACCCAGGGGTACCGTGACCTCTACTCGGTGGAGTACCACATAGGGAAGACGGCCTACGAGGACGTGAACGAGTACCGTCGACGCTCCCCCTCCTGGAATACCCACAAGTACGACGGCACCCCTCTCCTCATCCACACGAACACGAACGACGGCGACGTGAACGTCCTGGAGGTGGAGCGGCTGATCCAGGCCCTGAAGGCGGAGGGGAAGACGGGCTTCGAGTACAAGATCTACCAGGACGCTCCCGGTGGCCATTCCTTCAACCGCCTGGACAACCAGCTGGCCAAGGAGTCTCGCAGGGAGATCTGGCGCTTCCTCTCGTCCCACCTCCGCCCTGAGAACCCGATTCGATAAGGGGGCCGTGGCCGTCCCCGGATCGAGCCGGAAAGGGGTGCGGTCCGACCCGGGCAGCCCGGAAAAATGGCGTTCAGCCCGGGAAAGAAGGGGACGAAGCGGGGTAGCAGGCGGACCGGGACGGCACTGCCCGGGCCCCGAAGCTCGAGGAGCAACCAGGACGGAGGAGTCGAGGGACATGATTGAGGGCCATGGCTGAGGCCGGGACCGCGAGATCTCCCCAGGACGCACGGGGTCGGCCGGTGTCCGTGTCCCGGCGAATCGAGCCCGTCGCCCCCCAGGCCCTCCTCTCCCTGGGCCGGGGGGCGGTGCGGGGGTTCTGGGCCCGGGAAGGCCGGTGGTTTGCCCACCTGGGCATGGCCGCCTCCCTGTCCGTGCCCTCCATCCGGGGGCACGCCCATCGCTTCCGAAGCATCCGGGAGCAGGCTCGGAAGCTCCTGGACGGCTTCCCGGATTCGGCCCGGGAGGGTTCGGAGCCCACCCCACCCCCCCGGTTCTTCGGCGGGTTCTCCTTCGCCGAAGACCACGAGGCCCGGGACATCTGGTCCCACTTCCCCTCCGCTTTCTTCGTCCTCCCGGAGACGGAGCTGGTGGTGGAGGAGGGGGGAGGGATCCTCACGTCCCGGGGTTTCCCTCCGCCGGACCAGGATCCCCAGACGTTCCGGGAAGATCTCCGAGACCGCCTGAGAGGATTGGAGACGATCCTGGCCCGGGAGTGGCCCGGGGAGGGGGACCGGGATCCCTGGATCCCCGCCACCCGGGCCGAAACGGACGGGGAGGCATGGCGGGAGGTGGTGGACCGGGTCCTGGAGCGGCTGGGGGAAGGGTCCATGGAGAAGGTGGTTCTGGCCCGGGTCCAGCGGGTCTCCACCCAGGGAGTCCTGGACCCGGTGGAGGTCCTCATGAACCTCCGCCGGGAGAACCCCTCCTCCCACGTCTTTCTCTTCGAGCCCCGGCCCGGGTCGGTCCTCCTGGGAGCGGCACCGGAGACGGTGGCTACGGTCTCGGAGGGGACCTTTCGGGCCACCGCCGTGGCGGGCTCCGCCCCGGGGGGCTCTTCCCCGGAGGAGCGGAAGGCGCTGGCCCGGCGGCTCCTGGAGAGCCGGAAGGACCGCCGGGAGCATGAGGTCTGCGTGAGGGACATGGCCCGGCGCCTGGCTCCCCTGGCCCATGAAGTCCAGGTTCCGGAGGAGCCCCGGGTCCGGGTCTTCTCCACCATCCAGCACCTGGAAACGGAGATTCAAGCGCCCCTGAGGGAGGGGGAGGGCGTGCTCTCTGCCCTGGAGGCCCTTCACCCCACGCCGGCCGTCTGCGGCTATCCCCGGGACCAGGCCCAGGCCTTTCTGGAGGCGGAGGAGCCCTTTCAACGGGGCTGGTACGCCGGCCCGGTGGGATGGTTCGACGGGGCCGGAAACGGGGTCTTCGCTCCGGCCCTGAGATCGGCGGTGGGGTCCGGCAGGGAGTGGCGCCTTTTCGCCGGCGCCGGCATCGTCCGGGGCTCCGACCCGGCCCGGGAGTGGGAAGAGACCCGGATGAAATTCCAACCGGTTCTCCGGGCCCTGTCCCAGGCCCGGCCCCAGAAGGACCCGGACCAGGAGCCGGAGGACCGGGGGCCGTGAAGGGCGCCAACCCGAATACCCTCTGGGCCGAGACCCTCCTGGAGTCGCTGGCCCGGTCCGGAGTCCGGGAGGTCTGCCTGGCCCCGGGTTCCCGGTCCACGCCCCTGGTCCTGGCGGCGGCCCGGCAGCCGGAGCTCCGGGTGTTCCCCCTGGTGGACGAGCGCTCGGCGGGCTTCTTCGCCCTGGGCCTGGGGAAGGCCACCGGCCGTCCCGCCGCCGTGGTCACCACCTCCGGGACCGCCGGGGCGAACCTCTATCCCGCCGTCATCGAGGCGTCCCAGGGGGAGGTGCCCCTCCTGGTCCTCACCGCGGACCGGCCCCGGCGCTTGAGCGATGCGGACGGCAACCAGTCCATGGACCAGCTCCGCCTGTTCGGTGTGTTCCCCCGGGCCTTCTTTCACCTGGGATCGGTCCGGACGGAGGAGCCCGACCTGGCCCACCTCCGGGCCGTGGCAGCCCGGAGCGTGGCGGCGGCCCGGGGAGCGCCACCGGGTCCCGTGCACCTGAACCTGCCCTTCGAGAAGCCCCTGGAGCCCGGGCCGGAAGAGGGGGACACGGTCCGGGAACCGGTGCCGGCCCTCCGGATACCCCTCCGGCGCTTCCGGGTGGAGGCCCGGGAGGTGGACCGGGTGGGAGACCTCCTGGCCCGTGCTCGCCGGGGGCTCATCGTGGCCGGCCCCGTGCCCGACGGCCACGTGGTGGGCCCCCGGGCCCTGGCCCTGGCGGAAGCCACGGGTTTTCCCATCCTGGCAGATCCACTCTCCGGGGCCCGGTACGCTCCCAAGGGCGGTGCCACGGTTCCTGCGGCCTACGATCTCTTCCTTCGCTCCCCGGAGGTGGCTCGGATCCTGGCTCCGGACCTGGTGCTCCGGGTAGGAGGATCTCCCACGTCGGCGGCCACCGTGGACTACCTCCGGAACCAGGACCAGGCCGTGCAGGTGGTGGTGGACGAGGGGTTCCGGTGGAAGGACCACACCGGTAGGGTCCAGGGGTATCTCCAAGGAGCTCCGGAGGAGATTCTGGACCGTCTCGTGGAGGAGGCTTCCGGGGTCCGGGATCCGGAGTGGCTTCGGCGGTGGGAAGAGGTGGAGAGGGGGACTCTGGCGGTTTTGGAGGACTGGGGATTGGGAAGGTCCCGGGCAAAGGAGGAACCGGAAAGGGAAGGGAAGGAGCCGGTGGAGGGGATCCTGGAGGGAGCGATCCTGGCGGCCGTGGTCCGGACCCTTCCGGAGGGTGCCAGCCTCCTGGTGGGCAACAGCATGCCCATCCGGGATCTGGACGCCTTCGCCCATCCCCGGGAGGTCCGTCTCCGGGTCTTCGGAAACCGGGGAGTCAGCGGAATCGACGGCCTGGTCTCCACCGCCCTGGGCCTGGCCAGTGGAAGCAGTGGACCCACGGTGGGGGTCCTGGGGGACCTCTCCCTCCACCACGACATGAACGGGCTCCTGGCCATGAGGGACGGGAGGATTCCCGCGGTCCTGGTGGTGGTGAACAACGACGGAGGGGGCATCTTCCACCTGCTCCCGGTCCGGGACCACGAACCTCCGTTCACCGAGCTCTTCGCCACACCCCACGGCCTGGACTTCCGCCTGGCCGCCCAGCTCTACCGGATCCCCTTCCACCGGGCCGGGTCCGTGGAGGAGCTCCGGAGGGTTCTGGCCCGGGCTTTGGCCGACGGCGGGTCCCTGATCCTGGAGATCCGCACCCATCGGGAGGAGACCCACCGGCGGCGCCGGGAGCTGGTGGAGGCGGTGATAGAGGCGTTTGAGAAGGACCTGGAGACGGGCCATGAGACGCCCACGACACGATGATCCCTGGAGGAGCATGACCCCATGAGTCAGCCGGACTGGAAGCAGGTGAAGGAGTACGAGGACATCACGTACCGGAAGTGTGAGGGCGTGGCCCGCATTGCCATCAATCGCCCGGAGGTGAGGAACGCCTTTCGCCCCGAGACCCTCCTGGAGCTCCAGGAGGCCTTCCGGGATGCCGGGGAGGATACGGAGATCGGCGTCGTCCTCCTCACCGGGGAGGGCCCGGCGGAGGACGGCAAGTACGCCTTCTGCTCCGGAGGGGATCAGCGGGTCCGGGGAGACGCGGGATACGTGGGAGGATCCGGGGTTCCCCGCCTGAACGTCCTGGAGCTCCAGCGCTACATCCGGAGCATGCCCAAGCCCGTCATCGCCCTGGTGGCCGGCTACGCCATCGGGGGAGGGCACGTGCTGCACGTGATCTGCGACCTGACCCTGGCCGCGGACAACGCGGTCTTCGGCCAGACCGGTCCCAAGGTGGGGAGCTTCGACGGAGGGTTCGGGGCCTCCTACCTGGCCAGCATCGTGGGCCAGAAGAAGGCCCGGGAGATCTGGTACCTGTGCCGGCAGTACGATGCCCGGGAGGCGGAGGCCATGGGACTGGTGAATGCCGTGGTCCCCGTGGAGGAGCTGGAGGCGGAGGGCTGGCGGTGGGCCCAGGAGATCCTGGACAAGAGCCCCCTGGCCATCCGTCTCCTGAAGTCCTCCTTCAACGCCGCCATCGACGGACAGGCGGGGATCCAGGAGTTGGCCGGGAACTCCACCCTCCTCTTCTACATGACGGAGCAGGCTCAGGAGGCGAAGAACGCCTACCTGGAGAAGCGGAAGCCGGAGTTCCGGAAGTACCCCTGGCTCCCCTGGTGACGTGGACGGACGGCCTTCCCGCCTCCGGGCCTGGATCCTGGCCTCCCGGCCTCGGACCCTCACCGCGGCGGCGGCCCCGGTGCTCCTGGGCTCCGGCCTGGCTCTGGGCCGGGAGACCTTTCGTCCGCTGCCGGCCCTGGTGGCCCTGGTGGGGGCCCTCCTGATCCAGGTCGGCACGAACCTGGCCAATGACTACTACGACCACGTTCGGGGCGGAGACACGGAGGACCGGGTGGGGCCCCTCCGGGTGACCCAGGCGGGCCTCATCCCTCCCCCCACGGTGCGGAACGCCACCTACATGGTTCTGAGCCTGGCTCTCCTGTCCGGGGTGTACCTGGTATGGGTGGGGGGGTGGCCGATTCTGGCCGTGGGTGTCGCCTCACTGGTCTGTGCCGTGGCCTACACGGGAGGTCCCTTCCCCCTGGCCTACCACGGGTTGGGGGACCTCTTCGTCTTCGTCTTCTTCGGCCTGCTGGCCGTAGGCGGGACGTACTGGGTCCAGGCCCTGGATCTCTCCTGGGACGTCCTGCTGGCCGGCACAGGGATGGGAGCCTTCAACACGGCCATCCTGGTGGTGAACAACCTTCGGGACCTGGCGAGCGACGCCCGGGCGGGGAAGCGGACGCTGGCCGTCCGCCTGGGCCGTAGGGGCACCAAGGCGGAGCTCCTCCTCCTGCTCCTGGTCGCCTTCGCCGCCCCTCTCCTGGGCATTTCCTTCCTGGGGTGGTCCCCCTGGTCCCTGATGTCCCTGGCTGCGGCCCTCCCCCTTCCCGGGTCCCTGAGCACCCTCCTGCGGTACGCTCCCCCGGCGGATCCCCGGATCCTCATTCCTCCCCTGGGAAGCACGGCTCAGGCCGCCGGCCTCTACGGGCTCCTCCTGGGGACGGGCCTGGCCCTGGGTTGAGACATCGTGCTCCCTGATCTTCCCTCCTCCCGTGACCTCACGGCTCTGGACACCCCCCGGGGCCCGGTGACCCTCCGGGAGGTGAGGGCCGGGGCTCGGGGATGGAGGAGCCGGCTCCTGGCCCGCGGACTGGAGCCCGGGGAAGTGGTGGGTCTCGCCGGGACCCTGAATCGGGCCTGGGTGGAAGCCTTCCACGGAGTGATCCTGGCCGGGGGCGTCCCGGCGCCCCTGAACCCGGTCTGGACTCCCCGGGAGCGGAACCGGGCCCTGGAGGTCCTGGGGGTGGGGCGGGTCCTTTGCTCGGAGGAATCCCCGGAACCACCCCCGGAGAAGAGTCCCGGAGCTGATCTCCGGCCCCCGGAGGTTGACGTGCCCGTGGTTCGCCTCCTGACCTCCGGGAGCTCCGGATCGCCGGAAGCTGTGACCCTCACCGCCGGAAACCTCACGGCCAGCGCCCGTGCCTCCCGGGAGCGATTGGCCCTGGGACCCGGAGATCGGTGGCTGGCTTCCCTCTCTCCTGCCCACGTGGGCGGTATCGCCCTCCTCACCCGAGGGAGCCTCCTGGGCTCCACCCTGGTCCTCCGTGGGCCCTTTCGCCCGGACGTCTTCCTGGAGCTGGCCGAGAAGGGCCGCATCACCCACGCCTCCCTGGTTCCCACCATGTTGCAGCGGATCCTGGAAGCCTGGGGTTCCCGGCCGGCGCCTCCCTCCCTCCGCTGTATCCTCATGGGGGGCGACGCCCCCCGCCGGGAGCTGGTGGAGGAGGCCCTGGCCCTGGGGTTCCCCCTGGCCCTCACCTACGGCCTGACGGAGGCCAGCTCCCAGGTGGCCACGGCCCCTCCCCCCCTGGTCCGGCGCAAGCCCGGCACTGTGGGGCCGCCTCTCCCCGGTGTCCGGCTTCGCCTGGGGGAGGACGGGGAGATCCTCCTTCAGGGGCCCACGGTGGCCCCCGGCCGGGCGGCCCCGGACGGGTGGCTCCACACCGGAGATCTGGCTCGGTCCGATGACCAGGGGCACCTCTGGATGGTGGGCCGTCTCTCGGAGCGGATCATCAGCGGTGGGGTGAACGTGGACCCCCTGGAGGTGGAGGAGGTCCTGGCGGCCCACCAAGGGGTGCGGGAGGTGGCGGTGGTGGGGGTGCCGGACTCTACCTGGGGGGAGCGGGTAGTGGCCGCGGTGGTCCCCCTTCCTGAGGGTCCCCCTTCTGCCGCTGCCCTGGAAGCCCTGGCCCGTGCCAACCTCTCCCCGGCCAAGCGCCCCCGGGGGGTTCGCTTCCTGGAGGCTTTGCCCCGGAACGCCAACGGGAAGGTGGACCGTGCCCGGGTCCGGAGGATTCTGGCCGGGGGGTAGAGGGGAAAGGCACCCGGACCTGGCTTTTCCCGCCCCCCTTTCTCTACCTTGCCGTCCGCTTCACCTTGTTCACCTTTTCACCCCCACCCTCCGGACCGGGAGCGGGAGACAAGGCATGCAGGGTGGAGCTGAACGCCCGATCCAAGGGCATCACCCCGGAGCGGCCCGCCGGGGAAAGCTACCGGGAAGCGGACAGCCGGCTGAAGACGGTGGTCCGGGAGCTCCTCCGGCCGATCGACCAAGGACGACAGAACGAATGAGCAACCTTCTCGATGAATACAGCTGGCGGGGGATGATCCAGGATCTGACCCGGGGTGTGGACCAGGCGGTGCAGGAAGGCCCCGTCACCGCCTACATCGGATTCGATCCCACGGCCTCGTCCCTCCACGTGGGATCCCTTCTGCCCATCATGGGCCTGGTGCACCTGCAGCGGGCGGGGCACCACCCCGTGGCCGTGGTGGGCGGTGGCACCGGGCTCATCGGGGACCCCTCGGGAAAGACCCAGGAACGACAGCTCCTGTCCCGGGAGCAGGTGGAGGAGAATCTGGAGGGGATCCGCTCCCAGCTGGAGCGTTTTCTGGATTTCGAAGGGGTGAAGAACCCGGCCCGCATGGTGAACAACCTGGACTGGCTGGGTGAGCTCAGGACCGTGGAGTTCCTCCGGGATGTGGGAAAGCACTTCAGCGTGAACGGCCTCCTCCGCAAGGAGGGCGTCCGCCGGCGCCTGGAGGACGAAGAAGGGGGGATCTCCTACACCGAGTTCAGCTACGTCCTTCTCCAGGCCTACGATTTCCTGGTCCTCCACGACCGCTTCGATTGCACGGTGCAGATGGGGGGGAGCGACCAGTGGGGGAACATCACCGCCGGTATCGACCTCATTCGCCGGATGAAGGGGGAGCGGGCCTACGGGGTCGTTTTCCCCCTGGTGACCTCGGCCACGGGGGTGAAGTTCGGGAAGACGGAGGCGGGCACGGTGTGGCTCGATCCCCGACGTACCTCCCCCTACCGGTTCTTCCAGTTCTGGCTGAACACGGACGATCAGGACGCCGTCCGCTACCTGAGGTACTTCACCCTCCTGGACCGTTCCCAGATCCAGGTCCTGGAGGCCGAGCTCCGGGAGGCCCCCCACAAACGGGGCGCCCAGCGGGCCCTGGCCCGGGAGGTCACCCGCCTGGTTCACGGGGAGTCGGGTGTGGCCCGGGCCGAGCAGGCCACCCAGGTCCTCTTCGGTGGGGATCTGGAGGGACTGGACGCCGAGGAGATCGCCGACGTCTTCGCCGACGTTCCCTCCAGCCAGGTCCCCCGGGAGAGCCTGGCCGGGGAAGGGACCTCCCTCCTGGATCTGTTGGCCGAGACCGGGGTGGCATCGTCCAAGGGGGATGCCCGGCGCTCCATTCAGGGTGGAGGCGTCTACGTGAACAACATCCGGGTGGAGGACGTGGACCGGCGGATCTCCATGGAGGACGCTCTGGAGGGGGAGTTCGTGGTTCTCAGGAAAGGGAAGAAGAACTACCGCCTGGTTCGGGTCCGGGGCTGAGGAACCCCGGAGCCGGGGCCAGGGACACGGAAGGGGCCGCCCTCCGGTGCGGGAGGGCGGCCCCTGCATCCGGGATCCGTCTCCCGGTGCAACCCGGTAGACGGACGATGGTCAGAACTGGAAGGACTTCTTCCAGCCCACCACCAGTCCCCAGTCCTGCCGGAACTGGACCCAGTCCAGGCTCTGGTGGACCGGGAACACGACCTCCAGCGCCAGCCGGTGGCCCTGGAAACGGCCTTCGGGCATGAGGATGTTCATACCCACGGGGATCTCCGCCGCCCAGCCCTCCTGGAGACTGTTGTACGCCGGGCTGTCATAGACATTGGCCGTGGTCAGGGCCTGGTCGAATCCCTCCACGTTCCCCCACTGGCTGAAGCGCCCTCCGGCGAACACGGAGACGTGATCCGACGCCTTGTAGGCGCCCCAGACCGTGCCCCGGTAGACGTCCCCCAGAGACCAGCCCCGGTCGTTCTCCCCCATCCGGATGACGGCCTGTCCGTGGACCCCCAGGCTGGCCACCGGGTTCTGGATGGTAAGGGTGAAGCCCGGAAGGGCGTCAAACGTGCCCGACCCCAGCTGCTGCTGGTAGGGAAGCTGGACCTCCACGATGCCCCCACCCGGATTCCCCGGGTCCAGGACCTGGTCCGTGGCGTCCGTTCCCCCCACGGGCACGGAGATCCCCCCCTGCACGTGAGCCCGGATGGCCCCCTGGTCGAAGAAGCTGTAGAGGGCGGAGAGTCGGACGTCCTGCAGCCCCGAGGTCTTGGTCTCGGTGATCCAGACGGTGCTGGGGTTGTCCGGATCCTGGGTCCACTGGTTCATGGTCTTGGCCGCGAAGACCCCCCGGGCCGACACGCTCAGGTGGTCGGTGACGCCCAGGACCAGGTCCACCTCGGCCCCCTGGGTCACCAGCTCGGTGGGGGCGATGGCGAAGCTCGCCAGAACCTGGTCCACGGTCAGGGAATCCGAACCCACGCCCTGACCTTCCATGCGCTGGTTCAGGAACTTCACACCGACGTTGAGCTCCAGGGGTCGAAGGGTGAAGTCCCCGGAAAGGTGGGCCGGGCCAAGGGCATCCGGGCGGTTGCGGGTCCACTCGTGGTCCTCGTTCCCCTGTGCCGCCAGGGGTTGGACCAGGAGGGCGAGTGCGAGGAAAGGCAGGACGCCTGCGATCGCGCGAACCTTCATATTGTCATCCTCCGGGAAGACGGACACCGAGCCGAGGCGGCCGGGGTAGACGTTTCCGTTGGCCTCCTACAAACAAGATGACGCATGATCGGGGGTCGGAACAAGTGTTTCGTGTCCTGGAGGGTTCAGGCTCGGGGAGGACTGGAACGGAGTTGACCCTGGGCGGTACACGAGGGAAGTTCCTTCCTCCCTGAAACCACCCGGAATGGAGGATGAAATCATGGCGGAACCCCTGGTCGGTGTCATCATGGGCTCCCGGTCCGATTGGGAGACCATGCGCCACGCGGTAGACACTCTGGAGTCCCTGGGCATCCAGGCGGAAACCCGTGCCCTCTCGGCTCACCGGACACCGGGGGAGGTAGCGGAGTGGGCCTCCTCCGCCGAGGGCCGGGGCATGGAGGTCATCATCGCCGCCGCCGGCGGGGCGGCCCACCTGGCCGGGGTGGTAGCCGCCCACACCGTGGTCCCGGTTCTGGGGGTCCCCATGAAGGCCTGGTCTCTGGATGGGCTGGATTCCCTCCTCTCCACCGTCCAGATGCCCCGCGGCGTGCCCGTGGGGACCCTGGCGGTTGGAAAGGCCGGGGCCGTGAACGCGGCCCTTCTGGCGGCCCAGATCCTGGGGACCAAGCATCCGGACATCCGGGAGGCGTTCCGGAAGGACCGGGCCCGACGGAAGGCCGAGGTGCTGGAGACCATGGACCCGAGGGACTGACCGCAGACTGGACGAACGTGGATAACCCTGGCGAGACGGAGGACATGAAGAAGTCATGACGACCTTGGAGGAGATCCGGGACCGGATCGACGAGGAGATGGCGGCTCTGGACCACGAGCTGAAGATTGAGTTGCCGGAGCGGATCGAGAAGGCCGTGGAGTTGGGAGATCTCCGGGAGAACGCCGAGTACAAGAGCGCCCTGGAGCGCCAGCAGTTCGTCCAGGCTCGCATGTCCCATCTGTCCCAGCGACAGTCCGAGCTGGCCCAGATCGATGTGGACAACATGCCCGGCGACCGGGTGGGCTTCGGCTCCAAGGTGACGGTCCACGACCTGGAGCTGGACGAAGTTCTCCACTTCACCGTGGCCGCCGGTGATCATGTGGACTTCGAGGCTGGGGAGATCTCCATGGCCTCGGCCATCGGACAGGGTCTGTTGGGGGCCCGAAAGGATGAAGAGGTCACCGTCGATCTTCCTCGAGGGCAGCGGCGCTTCAGGATCAGGGAACTCCTCACCCTGCCCCAGCAGCTGGGGGTGGCTTCGGGGGCGGATTGACTCCCCTTCTCCAGATCCGGGACCTGCACAAGAGCTACCGGGAAGCAGGCCGGGAGCACACGATTCTCCGGGAGGCCCGGGGCGAGATCGACGCCGGGGAGTTCGTGGCCCTCCTGGGACCCTCCGGCTCGGGAAAATCCACTCTCCTGAACCTGGTGAGCGGCATCGACGCCCCGGATGCCGGGGAGATCCTCATAGGAGGCCGTTCTCTCACGGCCATGTCGGAACGGGAGCGCACCCTCTTCCGACGTCGGCACATCGGGTTTGTCTTCCAGTTCTTCAACCTCCTGCCCACCCTCACGGTGGAGGAGAACCTCCTCCTGCCCCTGGAGCTCAAGGGAACGATTGAGGAGGAGGAGCGGGCCCGGGCCCGGGGTCTGCTGGCGGACGTGGGCCTGGAGGGACGGGAGGACGCCTTCCCGGATCGTCTCTCCGGAGGGGAGCAGCAGCGGGTGGCCGTGGCCCGGGCTCTGGTGCATGGGCCCATGATCATTCTGGCCGACGAGCCCACGGGGAATCTGGACGCCGAAACCGGGGACCGGATCCTCACCCTCCTGGAGCGGCTGGCGGACTCGGCGAACACGACCCTCCTGGTGGTCACCCACAGTCAGGACATCGCTCGTCGTGCCCACCGAATTCTGAGGATTCGGGATGGAGGCCTGGTGACGGACCCCCCGGGAAGCCCGGTGGGTGGGCCGGGCGCTCCCCCTCGGGTCTCCTCGTGAAGCGCCTCCTCTTCCTGGGGAGCTTTCGCTTCCTTCTCCGTCACCCCTGGGAGGCGGTCCTGGCCGTCCTGGGGGTCTCCCTGGGCGTGGCCGTGGTGGTCTCCATCGACCTGGCGATCCAGAGCTCCAGGGAGGCCTTCCGCGTCTCCACGGAGGCCGTGGCGGGCCGGTCCACCCACCGGGTGGTGGGGAACGGAGAAGGACTTCCGGACTCCCTCTTCGTCCGCCTCCGGGTCCAGGACGGCCTCCGGCCCTCGGCGCCTGTCCTGGAGGCCTTCGTCCTGTCGCCCCGCCTCACGGGGCGGCCCTTGCGGGTCCTGGGCATCGATCCCTTCTCCGAGGGGCCGTTCCGGCCCTACCTGTTGGGAGGCTCCTCCGGCCTGGACGTGGTGGACCTCCTCTCGGTTCGCCGCGGGGTTTTGCTGGGCGCCGGGACCGCCGCGGATGCCGGGGTGGAGGTGGGAGACTCCCTCCCGGTGCTGGTGAACGGACGCCGGAAGTCCCTGGAGCTGGAGGGCGTGCTGGAACCGGAGGACGAGCTCTCCCGGCGGGGGATTCGGGACCTCCTGATCATGGACCTGGCCCAGGCCCAGGAGTTGCTGGGAGCCCCGGGAGAGGTCACCCGCATCGACCTGATCCTTCCGGAAGGGGAGGTGGGGGAGGTGTCGGCCCGGGAGGTGAGGGAGAGCCTTCCTCCGGGTGTGAGCCTCCAGGAGACCGGGACCCGGGCGGCGGCCCTTTCACAGATGATCCGGGCCTTCGACCTGAACCTCACGGCCCTGAGCCTGCTGGCCCTCATCTTCGGCATGTTCCTCATCTACAACACCATGACGTTCTCCGTGGTGCAGCGGCGGCCCCTCCTGGGGGAGCTCCGGGCCCTGGGGACCACCCGCCGGGAGGTCATGGGCCTGATCCTGGTGGAAGCCCTGCTGCTGAGCCTGGTGGGGACCCTTGTGGGCCTTCTCCTGGGAATCGTGCTGGGCCGAGGCATGGTGGATCTCATCACCCGGACCATCAACGACCTCTACTTCGTCGTGTCCGTGGAAGGCCTGACCCTGCCGGCGGGCGTCCTGGTGAAGGGAGGCCTCATGGGGGTGGCCGCCACCCTCCTGGCGGCCTTCCCCCCGGCCCTGGAGGCGAGCCTGGCGCCTCCCCGGGCCACCCTCACCCGCTCCGTCCTGGAGGAGCGGGCCCGCCGGGCCGTGCCCCGGGCCGGGATTCTGGGCGCCGCCGTCTTCCTGGCCGGGGCCTTTCTCCTCCTTCTCCCGTCCCGGAGCCTCCTGCTGAGCTTCCTGGGCCTCTTCGGCGTGGTCATGGGAATCGCCCTCCTGACTCCCCTGACCACGGCCCTCCTCATGGGGGGGCTGGCGCCCCTGGCCGGGCGGACGGTGGGCATTCTGGGATCCATGGCCGCCCGGGGAGTGGTGACGGCCATGAGCCGGACAGCCCCGGCCATGGCGGCCCTGGTGGTGGCGGTCTCCGTGACCGTAGGGCTGGGCACCATGATCTCCAGCTTCCGGGAGACGGTGTCCCGGTGGCTGGACGGGACCCTCCAGGCGGACATCTACGTTTCGGTTCCGGGGCTCATCTCCTCTCGCCCCGAGGGAACCCTGGATCCGGCCGTGGCCCGGCGACTCATGGAGGGGCCCGGGGTGGAGGGAGTGAGCACGTACCGCCATGTGGAGGTGGGGATGCCCTGGGGGCCCACCCGGGTGGTGGCCCTGGGCCTGGATCCACGGGGTGAGGGTGCCTTCGACTTCAAGGAGGGAGGCGGAGAGAGTGTCTTTCGCCGTTTCCGGCAGGAGGAGGGAGTCTTCCTCTCCGAGCCCCTGGCCTACCGGCAGGGATACCGGGTGGGGGACGAGATCATCCTGCCCACGGACCGGGGTCCACGGTCCTTCCCCGTGGCCGGGGTGTTCTACGACTACGGCTCGGATCGGGGGGTGGTGATGATGAGCCGGGCCACCTTCCGGGACTACTGGGAGGACCGGGGAATCACCTCCCTGGGCCTCTTCGTGGATCCCGGAGCCCCGGTGGAACCGGTGGTGGAGGGTCTTCAGGCCCTTGCCGGGGAGGAGCAGGCCGTCCTCATTCGTTCGAATCGGGCCCTGAAGGCCGCGTCCCTCGAGGTCTTCGACCGCACCTTCGCCATTACCGGGGTCCTGAGGGTCCTGGCCTTCATCGTGGCCTTCATCGGGGTTCTCAGCGCTCTCATGGCCCTCCAGCTGGAACGAGGTCGGGAGCTTGGGGTGCTGCGGGCCAACGGTCTGACCCCGGGGCAGGTCTGGAAGCTGGTCACGGCCCAGACCGGGCTCATGGGGTTGGTAGCGGGCCTTCTGGCCGTTCCGGCAGGGCTGGTTCTGGCCCTGGTCATGATCTTCGTGGTCAACAAGCGCTCCTTCGGATGGACCCTGCAGATGGACGTGGGCCCCGGGATCCTGGCCCAGGGCCTCCTCCTGGCTGTCCTCGGGGCCCTGCTGGCGGGGATCTTCCCGGCCTGGCGCATGTCCCGGACGTCCCCGGCCGTGGCTCTCAGGGAGGAGTAGGCCCGCCATGTCCTCCCCCCGGCGTATCCTCTTCCTACTCCTGACGGGCCTTCTGGTGGTCATCCTGGCCTACGGAGCGTCCCGCCTGGCCCGGCCGGACCCGGGCACCATGCCCCGGACCTCCCTGAGCGTGGCCCAGGTCATGGGGCAGGAAGCCTCCCCCTCGGGCTTCGCCCGGGCCCGGGAGCCTCGGCCCTTCGTCTTTCCCCGGGACCACGGTCCCCATCCGGACTTCCGCACCGAGTGGTGGTACATCACGGGCAACCTCCAGAGCCCGGGAGGCGCACCGTTCGGCTTTCAGATCACCTTCTTCCGGAACGCCCTGAAGCCGGAGGAGCCCGTGGGCTCGTCACCCTGGAGGACACGGCAGGTCTACATGGGGCACTTCGCCGTGACGGACAGCGCCGGGGAGGGCTTCCACGCCTTCGAGCGATTCTCCCGGGGAGCCGTGGGTCTGGCCGGGGCCCGGTCCAGGCCCTTTAGGGTCTGGATCGAGGATTGGGAGCTTCGGGGTGGGGGGGCGGAAGGTACGGACTTCCCATGGAGCCTGGGGATCCGGGAAGAGGACGTGGCTCTCCGTCTCCGTCTCTCCCCGGCCAAGCCCCTGGTGCTCCAGGGAGACGAGGGGCTCAGCCAGAAAGGGCCGGAGGAGGGGAACGCATCGTACTACTACTCCTACACACGGTTGGAGGCTGAGGGAGAGATGGAGCTCCCGAGAGGGACGCTGCCGGTGAGGGGAACGGCGTGGATGGACCGGGAGTGGAGCACCAGCGCCCTGTCTCCGGGACAGGTGGGCTGGGATTGGTTCGCTCTTCAGCTGGATGACGGCCACGATCTCATGTACTACCAGCTCCGGCGGGAGGACGGGTCGGCGGATCCCCTGAGCAAGGGGCGCTGGGTCCGGCCGGACGGAACCAGCCGCCTGGTGGAGAAGGGGGAGGTGGGGCTTCGGGTCACGGAGAGGTGGCAAAGTCCCCTGGACGGCGCCGAGTACCCGGGGGGATGGCGTCTGGAGCTTCCCCGGGAGGAGCTCTCCCTGCGGATCACCCCGCTCCTCCCGGATCAAGAACTGCGCCTCACCTTTCGATACTGGGAAGGTGCGGTCCGGGTGGAAGGCACCCGGCGTGGAGAGAGGGTGACGGGCCGGGGGTACGTGGAACTCACCGGGTACGCCGAAGTCCCGGCTACCGAGTCCCCCGAGAGACGAATCGGGCGCACCGGGAGAGACGGATGGCCAGAGTCCTGATCATCGACGACGACAAGGATCTCCGTCGGACCCTGCGGCGGCTCCTGGAGCGAGCCGGGCACCGGACGGAGGAGGCGGCCAACGGGGGGCAGGGGCTCGCCCTCTTCCGGGACCAGAGCTTCGATCTGGTGGTCACGGACCTGATCATGCCGGAGAAGGAGGGCATCGAGACCATCATGGAGCTCCGGGAGGAGTCTCCGGATGTCCGGATCCTGGCGGTCTCCGGCGGCCTGTCCATGGACAAGGAGGGGGTCCTGGAGGATGCGGAAGCCCTGGGGGCCGACGCTTCTCTGGCCAAGCCCTTCGGGGTGGAGGAGTTCACCCGGATCGTGGAGTTGCTTCTGGAGGGAACCGGATCCGGCTGAGCCGGGAGGAAGGGCTCAGGCCCAGCCCGGGACCCGGGTCGTCAGCCAGCGCCGCAGATCCTCCATCTCCCCCGGGTCCACCCAGTGGCCCATGCGGTAGTCCCGGGCTTCCATGTCTCCCCCTGCCTCCCGGATGCGCTCTCTTCCCCGGCGAGCCAGGGCGTGGGGCACCGCCGGGTCCTCCGTCCCGTGTCCCCAGAAGAGGGGGGTGGAGCCCAGGGCCTCCGGGCCCACCCCCAGGTCTTCCCGAGGGAGGAGGAACCCGCTCAGGTTCACCACGGCGTCCACGGAGCCCGGGTGGCGGAGGGCGTAGGCCAGGCTCGTGGTTCCCCCCTGGGAGAATCCCCCGAGAACCAGGGGCCGGGGCCGGGATCCCACCAGCTCCGGAACAGCCCCCAGAAAGGCCTCCAGCTCCCGGAGGCTCTCCTCCAGGGACGGCACCTCGGCACGACCGTCCCCCAGGTAGCGGTACCAGGCCCAGCCACCCCCGTACCCCCAGTCGGCACCCGGGTGTGGAGCCTGGGGAGTGATCAAGGCCCCGGTGGGGGGCAGGACGCTCCGGAGGCCCTGGAGATCGCCCATGTGACTCCCACGGCCGTGAAGAAGGACCAGGGTGGGGCGCTCCTCCGGCATCGGCTCACCCTCCGGAGCGGGAAGGCGCTTCAGGTACTCAAGCACCGGAGGTCACCCCCGGGGTCAGGGGCCTCAGCTCCGCCAGGATGCTCTCCCGTCGGGGCTCCAGCCACGCCGGGAGTTGCAGGTCCTGTCCCAGGGACCCCGCATCCTCGTCCACCCGGAAGCCGGGTCCGTCCGTAGCGATCTCCAGGAGCAGGCCGTCGGGAGCCTGAAAGTAGATGCTCTCGAAGTACTTCCGGTCCATGACGGTGCTGACCCGGACCTCCAGGCTCAAGAGGTGATCCCGCCAGGCCTCCAGCTCCTCCCGGGAATCGGTCCGGAAGGCCACATGATGGGTCTGTCCCGTCCCCGAGCGACTCCGGTACGTGGAGCCGTGCCAGCCGAAGAGGGTCAGGCTGCTGTGGGGAGCCACGGTCCTGCCGTCGTACCGGGCCCAGAAGTAGTGCCGGGTCCGGCTGTCGTCCTGGTTCAGGGTCTGCTTCACCAGGCGGAGACCCAGGGCGGCCTCCAGGAACTCTCCGCCCCGCTCCAGGTCGTCCGTGATGCCGGTGATATGATGGATCCCCTGCAGCTCCATGTCCCGCGTGATCTCCGGAACCGGCTCCGGATGGGTCCTGGCGGCGATGGCCTCCTCGTCCCGACCTTCGGGCAGCCGAGAAGCATCCGGCTTGATGAGGGTTTGACCCAGGGCTTCCCGGGGCTCATCGATGGCGTAGCCGGGTCCCCGGGTGGCGATCTCCAGGATCTGCCCGTCCGGATCGGTGAAGTAGATGCTGGTGAAGTAGCCACGGTCCAGGGGCCCGGACACCGCCACCCCGGCGTCCTGAAGCCGACGCTTCCACTTCAACTGAGCCTCCGGCCTCTCCACCCCCAGGGCCAGGTGGTGCACGCCTCCCACGCCCCATCCCCCTCGACGGGACCGGGGCCACTCGAAGAAGGTCAGGATTGTCCCGGGCCTCCCCTCCTCCTGGCCGAAATAGAGGTGGTAGGAGCCCGGATCATCGAAGTTCACGGTCTGTTTCACCATGGGAAGACCCAGGAGCTCTCCGTAGAAGGCCAGGGTCCGTGGGGCATTGGAGGATACCATGGTGATGTGATGGAAGCCCTGCGTGTCGAGAGACGGCATGGCACACCTCCGGATCTGGTTCTGGACGGTTCGGAATTCTCTTGGAGCGAATATAATTTAAGGTTTAAGCACCTTCAAGGGATGGAGGGGACACCCGAGGGGAAGAAGAGAAGGGAAGGGCGCCTCAGCCTCCTACTCGTCCGCCGGCTCCTCCCGGGGGCGAGCTTCGCCACCGACGGCCCGGCGCACCCGGAGGAGGGCTCGGGCTCCTTCCACCAGACGGGGCCCTGGACGGCCCAGGTAGGCCTCGGGGATGCAGTGAACCTGATGATTCCGGACGGCGGGGACGTCCTGCCACCCGGGATGGTCGTAGACCAGGTCCGGGCGGTACCGGGCGGGATCCACACCGCACAAGGAGAGGACGATGGCATGGGGAGCCACCCGGGCCACCTCCTGGTCCGTGAGGGGTCGGCTCCTCACCTCCTCGGTGCCCAGGGGGTTCTTCAGGCCCACCATGTCCATGAGGTCCTGGACCCAGCTCAGGCGTCCCGGAGCGATGACCGGCTTGGGCCACCACTGGATCAGGGCCGACGGGGCTTGAGAGGCGGGGCCTTCCGGGTCCCCGGCCAGGATCTCCCGGAAATCCTCCTGCATGCCCCGGACCACCGCGTCCCCCCGCTCCTCCACCCCCAGGGCCCCTGCGATGGTCCGGATATCCCGGTACACGTCCTGGAGGGAGGTGGGATCCGGTGCCAGGAAGGGGAGCCCGGCGGCTTCCAGGCCCTCAACCACCTTCTCGTGTCCCGGAACGGTGAGGCTGGCCAGGACCAGGTCCGGTTCCAGCCGGGCCACCGCTTCCACGTCGATCTCCAGCTCCGGGCCCAGGCGGGGCAACCGCCGCAGGGCTTCCTCCGGGTGATCCGAGTGGTCGTCCACCCCCACCACCCGGTCCAGGCACCCCAGGGCGTGGACGATCTCGGTGTTGGAACAGACCAGCGACACGATTCTCATGGTCCGGGTGTACCCTGGGGAAGAGGGAAGAGATCCTGTCCACGAAACTCCCACGGAAAGGAATAACGATGGCCGAAACACCCTCCACCATGGCACCTCTGGGTATGAAGGCTCCGGATTTCGACCTTCCGGATCCCCGGGGCGGGCGCCACTCCCTCTCCGACTTCACCGGGGCCGGGGGTCTCGTGGTGGCCTTCATCTGCAACCACTGTCCCTTCGTGAAACACATTCGGGAAGAGCTGGCGACCTTCGGTGAAGAGTACCAGGAGAAGGGCCTGTCCACGGTGGCCATCTCTGCCAACGATGTGGACAACTACCCCCAGGACCGGCCCGAGGCCATGGCCCGGGAGGCGGAGGAGTGGGGCTACACCTTTCCCTACCTCTACGACGAGAGTCAGGAGGTGGCCAAAGCCTACCGGGCGGCCTGCACCCCGGACTTCTTCCTCTTCGATGGAGACATGAAGCTGGTGTACCGCGGGCAGTTCGACGACTCCCGGCCGGGAAGCGAGATCCCGGTGACGGGAAAGGACCTCCGGGCCGCCGCCGATGCCGTGCTGGGGGGCCGGCCGGTGCCCCAGGAGCAACGCTCCAGCATCGGCTGCAACATCAAGTGGAAGCCCGGAAACGAGCCCGAGTACTTCGGGTGAAGGAGGGACCCGGAAGACAGGGTCCCAGAAAAGGGGAAAGCGCCACCGGCAAGGCTTCCGGTGACGCTTTCTTTTTTCTGCCGCAACCCGGCATGATCGCCACGCCGGCGCGAACAGTCTTGATCGTTGTGTTCGGCTTCTAGCTGCCGTCCTTAGCGATCACTTGCCCGTGCCAGGTTGCACAGAATACTCGGACTAGACAAGGATCACCTCCTCTTCTGAAGAAACAGTCGGGCGGAACGCCGGCGGGCTCCTGGCCCGCGGTCCACACGGATCTGCCCACTCTGGAGCGCCCCCGTGGGCCCAAGCCGAATCTCTTTCGGCCGCTTGGAAGCTAAAACCCTCCCCACCCTCCGTGCAAGACAAAAGAATGTAACAAGGACCAGGCCCCCCAGATCTCGGTCTGCTGGGACAAATTGCCCCCCATAGGCAGGGCTCAGCCTCCGCGTCGTTCTCAGGCCGGCTCCGGAGGCCGGTCCATCCGCCGGGCGACCCAGCGAAGAAGCCAGGCACTCACCAACAGGGCGATCCCGATCCACAGGAAGCCCCAGACCGCCGTGGGAATCCCGGTCATCTCCGCCAGCATGGCGGCATCGGACCGGAGGTGGGGCCGGTCCAGGATGTCGCTCTTGATGTCCAGGACCGCGTAGAGACAGGAGGTGAGACCCAGGGCCAGGAGAAGGTTCCGGTTCCAACGGGGGCCCAGGTACCGGGCCGCCGCCAGGAGCGCACCCCCGAAGGCCAGGCCGAAGACGATCCCGAAGAGACTCCGGACGAAAAAGACGGTGATGAGGAGAACGGCCCCGCCCACGGCCCCCACGATCCAGCGGGCTTTCAGCCAGCGGGAGAAACCCAGAAGGACGAAGAGGACCCCCCAGAGGAGGCTCCCGAGGTAGCCGGCGGACAGGGTGAGGAAGGGGTTGCCGCCCCGGGTCACGGCGGCCCCTCCCTCGTGCACGTTCAACAGGATCCGTTCCACCGAGCCCCCGGTAGCCATGGCCGCCATGCCGTGGCTCACCTCGTGGAGCAACACCACGAAGATCTTCAGGGGATAGACGATGGCCGTGTCCCAGAGGGCCCAGAGGAGACCGAAGTACAGCAGGAACCCCCCCAGAAAGAGGGCCCGGCGCTTTGCGATGGTGGTCATGGCCGTCCTCGGTGGTCTCCGGGCTGCAGGATGATGGGTCCTGGTCCTTCCGTCAGGCTTCCAGGCTCCCTACGCCAGAGGCCGGGCAAGGGTTTCGGGCCCGTCAGCCCGGAGCCTCTTCCTCCTCACCTGAACGGACGGGATAGGCGGTCCGCAGCAGGGCGGACCAGTCGTGGAGCTCCCTGCGGGCCAGGCGGGCTCCCTGCCCCGAGTCCCGTATGGCTTCCAGGGCCGTGGCCTTCACCTGATTCGTGGACATCCCTTCCCGGAATCCCAGGGTGGCTCCCAGCCGGGCCAGGCCGTTGTCCCAATCCCTGCGGATGGAGGCTTCGATGGCCGGGGTTACGGAGAGCCCCCGGTCCCGGGCGATCCCCTCCAGGAGCTTCCGGCCGGCGGCATCCCGGGCGACCCTCAGCAGGGTCGCCACCCCGCCCCGGCTCAGGTTGGCCCAGTGCTGTCGGTCCCGGCTCAGGAGGAAGGTTCGGAACTCCCCTGCCGTGTATTCTCCGTCGGGCCACCGGGCCACCGCGCTGTCCGGGTGCTCCGCCAGGAACCCCTCCGTGGCCAGGGCGAAGGGGCTGCCGGCCCGGGCCAGCTCCTGGGCCAGGGTTGCCGAGTCCACCTCCACGGGAGCTTTCACCGAGTCGGACCATTCCCGGAGCTCGTCCACCATCCGGGGCAGACCCCTGGCCACCTCTTCGATGGCCCAGTGCCGGGCTTCCTCGAAGGGCACCGGCTCCCGGTCCTCCAGGCGGAGCACGTGGAAGCCGTAGGGGGTCCGGACCACCGGGCTCACCTCTCCCACCTCCAGGGCGCTGGCGGCAATCCAGAACTCGTCCACCCAGGCTCCTTCCCGGGCGGGCTCCAGCAGGCCTCCCCGCTCCCGGGCTCCCGGCTCGTCCGAGACCTCTCCCGCTACCTCCGGGAAGGGCTCCCCGGCCTGGATCCGCTCCCGTGCGGCCCGGGCCCGAGCCCGGGCCGAGTCCACTCCCTCCTCGGTGGCCCACTCATCCACCAGGATCACCAGGTGCCGCACCGTGAGCTCGTACTGTGGGTCCTGGGCGTAGCGGGCTCGGAGCTCCGCCTCGTCCAGCCCGGCGAACTCCACCCGCAGGTGCCGCTCCAGGAGGTTCAGGAGAGCCTCCCGGGTCCGCCGCTCCTTCACCGGCCTTCCCAGCTCCTCCAGCTCCCCCCTGGAGACGGCGATTCCCAGGGCGGTGATCTCGGTGAGGAGGGCCATGCGGTCGTTGTCGAAGGCCAGAACCTCCTCTTCGGCGTAGTCCACCTCGCCCACGGAGAGAGCCGGTGGGTCGGAGCAGGCCCCGGCGAAGGCCAGGAGAAGGGGGAGGAGGAGCGTCCCCGGAGAAGGGAGCGGGGCGAAGAAGAGCGGGATCCTGCGCTGGAGTCGTCTCATGAGGAAAAAGTCACCCTCCCCGCCCCCGGAGGCAACCGGCTGTGGCCCGGGTCCCGGAGCACGGCCCGGTGCCGGGAACGAGGATCCCCCGGGAACTTCGGGTGGTAGGAGAGCCCAGCAGGTCGCTTCCAATCCCATTTTGCCGAGGACCCACATGATCCATCGATCTCAAGTTGCTGTGGCGGCCCCGACCCTGGCCCTTGTCCTTCTGACCCTGTCCCTGCACCCGTCGCCCCTGGCCGCCCAGGAGGAGCCTTTCCAGCTATCCCTCATCGGACCCACCCTCCAGGTGGTGGACGACGATGCCGACATAAGGGGGTTGCGGCTGAACATCCTCTATGGCGTCAACGAGAACGTCACGGGCCTGGACGTGGGCCTCGTGAACCACACCCGGGGCGATTTCAAGGGCCTCCAGTGGGGCTTGGTGGGGCTCACGGATGGCCGGTTCACCGGCTGGCAGAACGGGGCGGTGAACGTGGCCCGGGAGGAGATGTACGGGCTCCAGCACGGCCTGGTGAACGTCATGGGTGAGGGGGAAGGGGTCCAGTGGGGGGTGTTCAACCGGACCCGTCATCTGGGGGGGCTCCAGGTTGCCCTGGTGAATGTGGCCGACGACCTCTACGGGCTCCAGGTGGGGATCGTGAACATCATCCGATCCAAGGAGAGGCTTCCCATCCTTCCCCTGGTGAACTGGAAGTTCGAGTAGGGGGATGGTGACCGGCTAGCCTCCAGCTTCCCTCCCGGCCTCCGGGAAGAAGAGGCGGAATCTGGTCCCCTTTCCGGCCTCGGAGACGACCTGGATGGCCCCATCCTGCTGATGGACGGCCCCGTACACCATGGCCAACCCCAGACCGGACCCCTCTCCCACGGCTTTCGTGGTGAAGAAGGGCTCGAAGATCTGACCCAGGGTGTCCGGGTCCATTCCCCGACCCTGGTCGGAAACCTCCAGCACCACGTAGCGGCCGGGCTGCACCTCGTCGGGGATCCCCTCCCGGAGGGTCCTCCTGACCTCCTCCGGCCGGGTGGAGACGGTGAGGGTTCCTCCCTGGGGCATGGCGTCCCGTGCGTTCAGGGAGAGGTGCATGACCATCTGCTCCAACTGGGCCCGGTCCGCCACCATGGTGAGGGGATCCGGGTGCAGGTCCAGGACCAGCTGCACCCGCTCCCCCAGGGTCCGCTGGAGAATGTCGCCGGCTTCCGCCACCACCTTTCCCAGGTCCAGGGTCGTCCGCTCCACCACTTGTCGGCGGCTGAAGGCCAGGAGCTGGGAGACGAGCTGGGCGGCCTTGCCCCCGGCGGTCCGGATCTCCCTCAGGTCCCGAACCGCGGCGTGGTCCTCGGGAAGCTCCGAGGCCGCCACCTCGGCGTAGCCCATGATGGAGGTCAGGAGATTGTTGAAGTCGTGGGCGATGCCCCCGGCCAGGCGGCCCACCGCTTCCATCTTCTGGCTCTGGATGAGCTGGGCCTCCAGCTCTTCCCGGGCCTTCTCCGACTCCTCCCTCTCCCGGATCTCCTCCTCCAGCCGGTGGGTCTTCTCCTCCAGCTCCATGGTGTGCTCGTGTACCAGGTCCTGGAGCCGGGCCTGCTCGGCTCTCATGTGTCGGGAGCGGAGGAAGGGGATGGAGAGAACCACCAGGAGGGCCAACAGGACCGCCAGGCTGCGGAACCACCAGGTCTGCCAGAAGGTGGGCCGGACGCTGAAGGATAGGACCAGGGGCTCGGCGCTCCGGGCTCCCTGGTCCGTCTCCGCCACCACCTCCAGCCGGTAGTCCCCGTGGCCCAGACCGGCGAAGCGGACTGTGGGATCCGACACGGGCGCGGCCCAGGAGTCTCCGGTCCCGGCCAGTCGGTACCGGAACCGGATGCCCCATTCGTCCCGGTACGTGGGCGCGGAGAAGCGGAAGGCCAGGACACCGGGGCGAGGGGGAAAGACCGTCTCGGACGGGCTTCGGGGCTCCCCGGCCTGGGTGATGGACTCCAGGTTCACCCTGGGGGCCGGGAGTCGTTCCTGCTCCAGCTCCGGGTCGAAGCGGTAGATGCCCGTGCCCGTCCCGAACCAGAGTAGGCTCTGGTGGTCCTCCAGGATGGCATTGGCGGCTCCCTCCAGGTCCTGGAGGCCTTCGGCGGTGCCGTAGTGGGTTATCCCGTCCGTGGTGATCCGATTCAGGCCGGCCCCGGTGAAGAGCCACACGTCCGCCCGGCGGTCCACCAGGACCTGCCAGACGAAGTCCTGGGCCAACCCGTCCTCCTCCCGGAGTTGCCGGGCCACGGAATCGCCCCGGACCAGGAAGGCCCCGTCTCCATTGCTCCCCACCCACATCCCTCCTTCCGGATCCGGGCAGAGAGACCAGATGGTCTCCTCGGACATCCCCTCCGCCGCCCCCAGGGCCCGGATGGAGTCCCCGTTCGCGACAAGGAGGCCGCCGTAGGTGAGGCCCACCCAGAGTCGGCCCCGGGCGTCATAGGCCAGGGAGGCGGCCCCGGCCGACCGGAGCCCCTCCATGGGCGGGGGAACCAGGCCGGCGGAAGTCCAGCGGACCAGGCCCCGGGGCGTGCCCACCCAGACCCCGCCCCGCCCATCCGGAAGAAGGGCCAGGACGTGCTCGTGGGGCAGGCCGTCGCCCACACCGAAGTGCCGGTCCTCTCCGGTGAAGCGCCGGTGCAGGAGACCCGAGCCCGTGCCCACCAGCAGCCCTCCCCCGGGGGCTACCGCCAGGGCATAGACCCGGGAGTCAACGGCTCTCGGCCCCAGGGAGACCGCCCGGATCTCCCCGTCCTTCCAGACGGCCAGACCGTCCCGGGTACCCATCCAGAGACGCCCGTCGGGGCTCAGGGCCAGAGCCCGGACAAAGGGGTTGGGCAGTCCCTCGGCGTCGGTGTAGAAGGCCAGGGGACCGGGTACGAACTTCCAGAGCCCGTGGTCGCTCCCCATCCAGAGGTTCCCTTCCCGGTCCGCGTGGAGGTCCCAGATATCGTGATCCGGGAAGCCGTTCTCGGCGGAATAGGAGGTGACCTCCGGAGCTTCGGTCTCCCCGGTCAGGGATCCCCGGATCCGGTAGACGTGGTCCGGGGTGCCGGCCCAGACGGCCCCGTCGGGAGCCAGGGCCAGGTCCCGGACCAGCTCCGGGCCCGGCCCCAGGGGAACGGGCCGGAAACCCTCTTCCGTCTCCAGGAACAGCCCCCTCCCCGTCCCCACGAGGATCCCCTCCGGATGGCTCTGGAGGGCGGCTGCCTGGGTCCGGATCCCGGACAGGGGCCGGACCTCCTCCCACCCCTCTCCCACCAGCCGGGCCAATCCCTGGTCCGTGCCCGCCCAGAGGGTCCTATCCCGGTCCCGGGCCACGGCCAGGACTCTGCCCGGGGGCAGACCGTCCTCGGGCCCGTAGCTCCGGATCCACCGACCCTCCCGGATGTGGCTGAGGCCGTCGTCCGCCGCCACCCACACCGATCCGTCCCGGTCCAGGTGCAGGTCTCGGAGCTGGCCCGTGACCAGGCCATCCTCCGGAAGGACGCAGGATCGGATCCCGGACTCCAGGAAGCAGACGCCGGCCCGGGTGCCCGCCACCAGGGTCCCGTCGGGAAAGGCGTCGATGTGGCTGACGGTGTTGTGGGCCAGCCCGTCGGCGGCGGTGATGGAGTGGAACTCCCGGCCGTCGTAGCGGGCCAGGCCGCTGTTGGAGCCCACCCAGATGTAGCCCTCCTGGTCCTGGAAGACGGTGTAGGCCTGGATCTGGGGGAGTCCCTGGGCGTGGCCGTAGTAATGGACGTTGAAGCGCTGGCCTTCCACGGCGGAAGCCAGGGAGGCCAGGAGGAGGAAAAGGACTATGTAGACCCCGGACACCGGTCCGGGAATCGCCTGGTCTGAACTCATGTCCATCCACCCGTATGGGGGGCGTCCGGGCGGAAGCAGCATTCGTTACAATCTACCATCACATCGGCCCGGGAAGCCAACGGGCCCCGTCCCCGCGGAGGGGGCCCGCGCCCTCGACCCCGAGGGTTTCCCCCAGGATCGGCTTCTGCGCCGGGAGCTTGAGGGCTGGGGAGGCGGTCCCTCACCCTTGGCCAACCGCCCTCTACCCCACGAATCCCATGAAGGTGGCCGCCTGGCCCAGGAGGTAGGCGCAGAAGAGAGCCGCGTAGATGCCGAAGACGTAGCCCACCACCGCCATGAGGAGCCCCACCGGGGCCATGGCCGGGTGGTAGACGCCGGCCACCACCGGGGCGGAGGCCGCCCCTCCGATGTTGGACATGCTTCCCGTGGCGATGAAGAACAGGGGGGCTTTCACGATCCGGGCTCCCAGGTAGAGGAAGCCGATGTGAACGGCGATCCACACCACCCCGGCCAGGAGGTAGAGGGGCGCCTGGAGGACGGCGGCCAGGTCCGCCTGGGCCCCGATACCCGCCAGGAGGAGGTAGAGGGCCGTATAGCCGAACTGGCTGGCCCCCACCTTCTCGAAGTTCCTCAAAGGGGTGAAGGAGAGAAGGAGTCCCCCGGTGACCACGATGAGTACGGCCCAGGTGGTGGCGCTGATGATGGTGGGATCCCCCAGAGGGGGAATCATCTCTCCCAGGCTCACCGACAGGACGGCGGCTCCCACGCCGATGCCGATGAGGAAGGCGGCGTCCCGGACGTGGGTGGGATGCCGGTCCTGTTCCATCTCCGCCAGCCGGGCGTTGGTTTCTTCGATAGCCCGGGTCTCGGCTCCCGTCCATCGGTCGAACTTCTTCTGCCAGACGCTGAAGAAGAGGAGGACGCCCATCCAGCCGTACCCCACCACGGTGTCCACCACGATGATGGGGCCGAAGGCCGACTCCGGCGTGTCCACGCTCTCCGCCACGGCCACCATGTTGGCCGTCCCTCCGATCCAACTTCCCGAGAGGGCGGCGAAGCCCTTCCAGGAGTCCGGGGGAAGGAAGTTCCCGAAGAGAAGGAAAGCCACAGGCCCCCCGACCACGATCCCCACGGTCCCGGCCGAGACCATGAACAGGGCGGTGGGCCCCAGCTTGGCCACGCTCTTCAGGTCGATGGAGATCATCAGGAGGAAGAGGGCCACCGGGAGGAAGTAGCGGGTGGTGAAGTCGTAGGCCGGCGACGTGGGGGGGGTGAGACCGAACGTCGTGGCGAACATGGGGACGAAGTAGACGAAGATCACCGGCGGGAGGTATTCGAAGAACGTCTCGAACCGCTTCACACCGGATAGCCAGAAGATCACGGCCACCAGGGTCGCCAGGAAGGCGAACACGGACATGGGATCGGTGAAGATCGCCTCGGTCTCCGGCGTCATGTCGTCGCTTCTCCCTTCACTCCGTCAGATGTCGTAGTACCGGGCGACTTCCCAGGGGTGGGGCACCACCCGCATCTCCTCGATGTCCTTCCGTTTCGTGGCGATCCACTCGTCCAGGAGGTTGTCCGGGAACACGCCGTCCCGGGTCAGGTACTCCCGGTCCCTCTCCAGTCCGTCCAGGGCCCCCTCCAGGGAGTTGGGGAAGGAGCGGATCCGGGCAAGCTCCTCCTCCGGGAGCTCGTACAGGTTCGTCTCGTAGGGTCCGAAGCCGGCCTCCGTGGGATCCAGCTTTCTGCGGATGCCGTCCAGGCCCGCCAGCATGACGGCGGCGAAGGCCATGTAGGGGTTGCAGGTGGCATCCATGGTCCGGAACTCGAAGCGACGTTTCGCCGGGTCCTTCACGTAGCCGGGGATCCGGATGGCGGCGGAACGGTTCCCCTCGGCGAACACGGCCTTGACCGGGGCCTCGTAACCGGGCACCAGGCGCCGGTAGGAATTCGTGGTGGGGTTCGTCAGGGCCAGGAGGGAATCGGCGTGGTCCAGGATGCCGGCTATGTAGTGCAGGGCCGTATCGCTCAGGTGGTAGAGGCCGTCCTCCCGGTCGAAAATGTTCCGCCCCTGGTGGGTCAGGAGGTGATGGATGTGCATCCCGTTGCCCGGCTCTCCGGGAATGAGCTTGGGGAGGAAGGTGATGATCTTCTCCCTCCGGCCGGCGATGCGGTGGGCCAGCATCTTGGCCAGGACCGTGGAGTCGGCCATGAGGGTCACCGGGGTGAGGTTGAACTCGATCTCAGCCTGGGAGCTCCCCACCTCGTGGTGGTGGTACTTCACGTCCATCCCCAGGTCCCGGAACACCGAGACGATCTCGCTTCGGATGGAGAAGAGGTGGTCGTTGGGCTCGGCCCGGAAGTAGCCACGCTTGGGCGCGATCCGATAGAGCTCCTCACCCCCGGGAGGGCTCACCAGCTCCAGGGTCTCCACCCGGAAGGACGTCTCCCGGGGAGTTCGCACGCTGAAGAGCTGGTCCAGGACGTTGAACTCCAGCTCCACTCCCACCTTGGCGTCATCGGCGATGCCTTCACCCTTCAGAACCGTCAGGGTCTTGGGAATCAGGTGCCGGAGATCCTGATGGAAGCGGTTCCGGGTGTCCACTTCGATCATGTTGCAGAAGAAGCACAACACCCGGTGCTCCTTCTCCACCGGATCCTGGAAGGCGAATCCCAGATCCGGTTTCAGGACCATGTCGGAGCGCTCCACCTCGGCGAACCCGAAGTTCGAGGCGTCGAATCCGATCCCCAGCTCCAGGGTCTTCTCATCGAAGCCCTCGGCCGGGATGGCCACGCTCCGGAGGCGCCCGTCGATGTCCGTGAGGTAGAAGGAGACGAAGTCGATTTCGTTGGCCGAGATGAACTGCTGGACCTCGGTGACGCCGTTGAACGAGAGCATGTCCTGTCCTCCGTCGGTATGGAGCCCTTGGCCCTCCCGGAACCCAAGGTGGGAGGACCCCCGCAGGGGGACGGCAGCATAGGTCGGCCAGGACGGAGGGGCAAGGCAGCCGTGGGTGTGTGAGGAAGGGTGGGATGGGGATGGACGAAGGCCCGGGGCAGGTCCGGGGAGCACCCGGCACGACCGCCCCGGGCCGTGAGGAAGGAGGGAGCCGGTCCCCCTACCCGATGAGCTCTTTCACGGACTTGATGAGCTCCTCCGGATCGATGGGCTTGTCGATGAACATCTCGGGCCGATTCACCCCCTCGGCCCGCATCTTTTCGATGGCCTTCCCCAGGCTTTCCCGGAGGCTGTCGTAGGGGCGCTCCGTGGTCTCCCCGCCGGCCCGGCCTTCGTCTTCCTCCAGGGCCCCGGCCACGGCCGTGAGCATGATCACCGGGATGTCCTTGTACTCCTCCTTCCGGCGGAGCTGCTTGAAGAGGACGAACCCCGTCTTCTTGGGCATCATGACGTCCAGCAGGATGAGATCCGGCTTGGACTCCTGTATCCTTCGCAGCCCTTCCTCTCCGTCGGCAGCAGTCTCCGCTTCGTAGCCGTTTTCCTCCAGGGCCACGGTGAGAAACCGTCGGGTGTTCTCCTCGTCGTCAACCACCAGTACCTGTTTCGGCATCGCTCTCTTCCTCTCCTAGCGTTGGGCCCTCGACGGGCAGCCACACCTCGAACGTGGCCCCCTCTCCGGGCTTGGATTTCACCTCTGTGCGGCCCTCGTGGGAGCTCACGATGCGAGCCACCACGGCCAGGCCCATCCCCGTCCCCTTCTTCTCCTTGGTACTGAAGAAGGGCGTGAACATGCGCTTCTGCACCTCCCGGGTGATCCCCTCCCCGTTGTCCGATACGTGGATCTTCACGTACCCTGGGACCTCGGAGGCCCTCATCCCCAGGATCACCCGGGGCTCCTCCCCTTCTCCGTACTCCTTCCAGGTGCAGGCTTCCACGGCGTTCTCCAACAGATCCAGTAGGACGGACCGGATCATCTCGCTGTCGCACTTCACCGGGGGCACACCTCCGTCCAGGTCCAGGTCCAGGGTCACCCCTTCTTCCCGGAACCGCTTCTCCGCCGTGGCCTTGGCCTTCTTCACCAGCTCCCGGAGGTCCGTCTCGCTCAGCCTCAGCTTCCGGGTTCGGGCGAAGTCCAACATGCTCATGGACATCTTGGTCATGTCGTTGATCCCCTCCTGGACCATGTCCCAGCCTTCCATGAGGAGATCCCTGTCGTCCTTCCGCAGTCCCAGCTTCACCATGTAGGAGCCCCCCTTCATGTTGTTCAGGAGGTTCTTGATGGAGTGCTGGATGCCGGTGATGGCATGTCCCAGGGCCGCCATGCGCTCCGAGCGGAGCAGCCGGCGCTGGAGGCGTAGCTCCCGGGTCACGTCCTTGCTGATCCCCATGGTCCCGATGGGCTCGCCGTCCGGGGAGCGCAGGCGGGACAGGGTAAGGAGGACGTTGCGCACGTCGCCGTTCTTCGTGACGAAGTGGGTGAGGTAGTTCACCACGTGATCGGTGTGCTCCAGCTTGGCGATGGCGGCGTCCCGCTCCGCCGGATCGGCGAAGAGCATCTCGATCCGTCGTCCCAACACCTCCTCCCGGTCGTACCCAAGGACCTTCTCCGCTCCGGGGTTGAAGGTGGTGATGAGCCCGGTGGGGTCCACGGTGATGATGATGTCCGCGGAGTTCTCCACGATGGCCTGGAGGTACTCTCGGGCGCTGACCAGCTCCGAGAGGGTCTCGGAGAGCTCGGAGGTGACGTTGTCGAAGACGTGGACGAGCTCTCCGATCCCGTCCTCGGCTTCCCCGCCGAAGCGGAAGGAGTAGTCGTGATCCGCCAGGCGCTGGGCTCCCTCCCGGAGGCTCCGGATCCGGCGACCGATGACCCGGTCCGTCATCCACCAGGTGGCCCCGGTGCCCAGGACCAGGAGGAGGAGGATCAGAAGGAGGGTGTGGCGGTTGCGCTGTGCCATGAGGGCGTCCACCCGGGCCAGGGAGAAGTCGGCCTGGATGATCCCCAGGAGGGAGTCGCCCACCGGGCTGGCCATGGGGGTGTGGCAGCCGGCGTTGCCGCAGCTCTGCTCCCGGTAGAGGGGCGTGACCACGGAGACGGCCCTCTCCCCGTCCGGGTACTCCACGATCTGGTCGCAGCAGGCCACCGCGGTGTCGGGAGGGGAGAGATCCGGCGGTTCATGGCAGCCGGTGCAGGGCCACGCTCCCCGGGGCACCGTGTCCGGGGCCATGCCGTGCTGGGCCGCCACTACTCGTCCGTCGTGGGCGATGAGACGGATATCCCGGTAGTCCGGATTCCCGGAGGCCATCTGCCGGACCAGGTCTTCCAGCCCCTCAGGCTTTCCCGCCATCATCAGGTCCCGGATGTTCGCCCGGACCCGGTCCGAGGTGGCCCGGGAGCTCTCCCGGGCCGCGGCCAGCTCCGCCCGCTCCAGGTCCAGGTTCGTCAGGTAGGCGGAAAGACCCAGGACGAAGACCAGGATGACGAAGAAGAGGCCGTTCAGCTTCCAGGCCAGACGCAGGCGGCTCATCACACCTCGAAGGCGCGTCGTCAGACCGTCCCGATCCATTCCGTCAGAGCCCATCGGGCCGAGCCCCCTTGAGAGAACCCTCCCGCAGGAGGGGAGCACCAACGTCCGGAACAAGTTGGGATGAGCGCTGGCCGGGCGGGAGCCACATGGGCATGTGACCGGCCCCTCGCTGAGAACATAAGGGTCGCTGTCGGGATGGACGAGGGGCTTCCTCGAGACGGGGGGACGTTTTCCGGGAGGGCAGACGCTTTTTTGACACTGCGAGAATTTCGTCACATAGTGGGGTTAAGGAAATGGACGGCCCATTTCCAATCTCCAACCGCTCCTCTGTCATGACTGTCCCGCCGGCACCATATCGGAGGTGTCGAAACCCCCTTCGCCGGAGTGCGCCATGAAATCTGACCCGAAGCCCATCCTCGTCCTTGGAGGAGGCATCGCGGGGATGACGGCGGCGGTGGAAGCCGCCGAAGTCGGCTACCCCGTGATCCTCGTGGAGCAGGAGCCCTTCCTGGGCGGCCGCGTGATACGCTCCCACAAGTACTTCCCCAAGATGTGTCCTCCCGCCTGCGGCTTCGAGATCAACGCCCGCAGGATCCGGGACAACGAGAAGATCACCGTCCACACCCTCTCCACCGTGGAGGAGATCACCGGTTCCGTGGGGCGGTTCCGGGCCACCATCCGGAAGAAACCCCGCTACGTCACCGGGGAGGTCTCCCTGGACGAGACGGTGGAAGAGGCCATCACCTCGGAGCGTCCCGACGACTTCAACATGGGGGTGGGGACCACGAAAGCCCTCTACTACCCTCATGACGCCGCCTTCCCGGCCCTTCACGTCCTGGATCGGGAGGCCCTGTCCGACTCCGACGCCGCCATCCTCACCGAGGCGGCCCCTCCCGGCTCCATCGACCTGGACATGGAGGAGGAGAACGTGGAGGTGGACGCCGGGGCCATCATCGTGGCCACGGGCTGGAAGCCCTACGACGCCACGAAGCTGGACAACCTGGGCGTGGGAAGCTGCGAGAACGTGGTGACGAACGTCATGTTCGAGCGCCTTGCGGCCCCCACCGGGCCCACGGGAGGCAAGATCCTCCGGCCCTCGGACGGGGAGCCGGCCAAGAACGTGGCCTTCGTGCAGTGCGCCGGATCCCGGGACGAGAACCACCTCCCCTACTGTTCGGCCATCTGCTGCATGGCCTCCATGAAACAGGTCCGCTACCTGAGGGAGGCCAACGAGGGAGCCCATTCCACGATCTTCTACATCGACATCCGCACCCTGGGTCGTCTGGAGGACTTCTACTACGACCTGGTGGACGACGATGACGTGACCTTCGTGAAGGGGAAGGTGGCTCAGGTCGCCGAGGAGAACGGGACGGGGAACCTGAGGCTGGAGGTGGAGGACACGGTGGCCGGGGAACGGCCCGAAGAGGTGTTCGACATGGTGGTCCTGGCCACGGGAATCGTTCCCAACAACGCCGACGTGCCCCTGCCCTTCCAGGTGGAGGCCGACGAGTACGGCTTCCTGGACGGCGGGACGGACGTGGAGGGGATCTTCGCCGCCGGGTGCGCCAAGAGTCCCTGCGACGTCTCCCGGACCACGAAGGACGCCACAGCGGCCGCGTTGAAAGCGATCCAGTGCCTGAGGAAGGGGTGAGTCACATGGACGACAAGATCGGCGTCTTCATCTGTACCGGTTACGGAATCGCGGATGCCCTGGACATCGAAGCCCTCCGGGACGTGGCCACCGACGAGTACCAGGTCCCGTTCTGTACCACGGTGGAGAGCTGCGAGGGACCCGGCCTGGAGGCCATCAACCGGGACATCCGGGAGGAAGGGCTGAACAAGGTGGTCATCGCCGGCATCAGCCCCCGGCGCTATTCGGACACGGCGTTTCCCCCGGACGTCATCGTGGAGAAGATCCCCATTCGGGAGCAGGTGGTGTGGAGTCTGCCTCCCGGAGACGAGGACACCCAGATGGCGGCGGAGGACTACCTCCGCATGTACCTGGCCCGGATCAAGGAAGTGGCCCCCCTGGAGCCCTTCCAGCCCGAGGAGGAGATCAACAAGGACCTCATGGTGGTGGGCGGGGGCATCGCCGGCCTCACCGCCGCCCTGGAGGCCGCCGAGACCGGCTACCGGGTCCGGCTGGTGGAGAAGGACAAGAAGCTCGGAGGCTGGCTGGGCAAGCAGCACCGTTCCATTCCCACCAAGCCGCCCTACCGGGACCTGGAGGACACGGGCATCCAGGAGCTCATCGCCCGGGTCACGGACCATCCGACGATCGATGTCTACACCTCCGCGTTCACGGCGAAGACCACCGGGGCACCGGGGCTCTTCGACGTCATTCTGGAGTCCTCGGGGAACGGGAAGCGGTCCGGCGAGGTGGTGGACGAGTTCCGGGTGGGGGCCATCATCCAGGCCACGGGCTGGAGCCCCAACGATCCCAGACCTTCCCTGCCCTACGGCGATCTGGACGACGTGATCCTGAACGTGGACCTGGAGGGGATGGTCCGGGACAAGGGCACCATCGTCCGTCCCTCCGACGGCAAGGAAGCCCGGAGCGTGGCCTTCATCCAGATGACGGGGAGCACCGACGAGGAGCACCACTCCTACTGCTCGTCCATCTGCGACATGACGGCGCTGAAGCAGGCCCTCTACGTCCGGGAAGCCGGTCCGGACAACAAGGCCTTCCTCTTCTACGAGTTCATGAAGACCCCGGGGAAGTACGAGGACTTCCTCCGCAGGGCCCAGGACGACGAGGGTGTCTTCCTCACCCGGGGCCAGGTGGCAGAGGTGGTCCGGAACGGCAACGGGGGGCTCACCCTCACGGCCCGGGACACCATGCTGGGGGAGGAGATCCAGGTGGAGGCGGACCTGGTGGTCCTGGGGGCCGGGATGAACCCCAACACCGCCGACGGGGAGGCCATCCGGGCCCTGGAGGATGCCAAGAGGGCCATGGAAAAGGAGGAGTCGGAGGCGAAGCGGAAGGAAGCGGCGGAGAAGGTGGAGGCGCTGAGGCACCACGAAGACACGGAGATCTTGAACCTGGGCTACCGCCAGGGACCGGACCTGCCGGTCCTGGAGTACGGCTTCCCCGATTCCCACTTCATCTGCTTCCCCTACGAGAGCCGCCGGACGGGCATCTATCCCACAGGGGCGGCCCGGGAGCCCACCGACGGGCTGGGCAGCCGAATCGACGCCACCGGAGCGGCCCTGAAGGCCATCCAGTGCGTGGAAATGACCTCCCGGGGAGAGGCGGTCCACCCCCGGGCAGGGGACCGCTCCTACCCCCACTTCTTCATGCAGCGATGCACCCAGTGCAAGCGCTGCACCGAGGAGTGCCCCTTCGGCGTGCTGAACGAGGATGACAAGGGTACGCCCCTGCTCCAGGCCACCCGGTGCCGCCGGTGCGGCGTGTGCATGGGGGCCTGTCCGGAGCGGATCATCTCCTTCAAGGACTACTCGGTGACGACGGTGGGGGCCATGATCAAGGCGGTGAACGTCCCGGAGGAGTGGGACGAGAAGCCCCGGATCCTGGTCCTGGCCTGCGAGAACGACGCCGTTCCGGCCCTGGATCTCCTGGGGCAGAACGGTCTGGAGGGCAATCCCTGGGTCCGGGTGATCCCCGTCCGCTGTCTCGGGTCGGTGAACACCGTGTGGGTCACCCAGGCCATGTCCGAGGGGTTTGACGGCATCCTCCTCCTGGGGTGCAAGTACGGCGATGACTACCAGTGTCACTTCATCAAGGGCAGCGAGCTGGCATCGGTGAGGGAGAAGAACGTCCGGGAGAAGCTGGAGCAGATGGCCATGGACGTGGAGCGGCTGGAGCTCCACCAGATCCAGATCGACGAGTACGCCAGACTCCCCGACATCTTCCAGGAGTTCACGGACCTCATCGACGAGATCGGCATGAATCCATTCAAGGGGATGTGAGCATGGTGTGAGGAGGGGAGGGCAGGGCTCAGGTCCCCAGACAATACAGAGGCAGTGAGGGGTTTCGGGATCCGTTCACGGTGGTAGCCGGAGGAGCTACGCCATGGAAGCTGCTGAGATCACCGTGTCCCAGGAACAGGGGCGGGAGCAGGAGAAGGAGCCCCTGGAGGAGTTCACCGATCTTCCTCCCCCGGAAGAGAAGGGGACGGGACCTCTGCGAGTGGAGCCGGACCTGGACTTCATCCGGGCCCTGAGCAAGAGCGGTGGAGAGTCCCTGAAGAAGTGCATGCAGTGCGGGACCTGCTCGGCTGCCTGTCCCCTCTCCCCTTCGGATCATCCCTTCCCCCGGAAGGAGATGGCCTGGGCCGTGTGGGGGATGAAGGACGCCCTGGTCACGGATCCGGACGTCTGGCTCTGCCATCACTGCAACGACTGCTCCACGAACTGTCCCCGGGACAGCCGTCCCGGAGACGTGCTGGGGGCCGTTCGCCAGCAGTGCATCCTCCAGTACGCCTTTCCCCGGTTCCTGGCCCGGTGGGTGAACGATCCCCGCTACATCCCCCTCCTCCTGGCCATTCCCGCCCTCCTGTTGTGGGGGGCCCTGGAGGTCAGGGATCCCCTGGGCCAGGCCCTGGGATTCTCGGTGCCTGCCGGGGATTCCATCGTCTTCTCCTTCGTGCCCATGTTTCCCCACTGGCTCCTGAACGCTTTCTTCGGGATCTTCGTGTTCCTGGCCCTCATGGCCGCCGTGGTGGGGGTGACCCGGTTCGTCCGGGCCATGAAGGCCACGTCGGCCTGGGGAGAGAACCCTGAGCCCGTCATGGGCTGGGGAGAGGCCCTCCGGACCACCTTCCGGAAGATTCTCACCCACGAGAACTTCACCTACTGTGAGACGGACCACCGGCGGTCCATCTCCCACTTCATGGTCCTGTTCGGGTTCCTGGCCCTGGTCCTGGTGACCCTCTGGGTCATCACCGGGCCCTACAACCCCCTGATCCGCGGGGCCTTCGTCTATCCCTTCAGCGCCTGGAGTCCCTGGAAGATCCTGGCGAATCTGGGTGGGCTGGCCATCCTCCTGGGCCTCCTCATGATGCTCTGGGACCGCCTGTACTTCGGGCACCTGGCCGGGACCAGCTCCTACTTCGACTGGGCCCTGGTGTGGGCCCTGCTGCTGGTGACGGCCACGGGGTTCGCCACGGAGCTCCTGCACTACCTCCGCATGAATCCCCATCGGCACGTGGCCTACTACATCCACCTGGTCTTCGTCTTCGCTCTCCTCGTCTACCTGCCCTATTCGAAGTTCGCCCATGTCCTGTACCGCACCACCGCCATGGTCATCGCCGAACGATTCGGCCGGACCGTGGGGGACCCGGCACGGAAGGGGGCTGAATCATGAAGCTCAGCACGCTGTTGACCCGTGAGAATCGAGGGAGGGTGGCCTCGGTCCTGGGAGGTCTCATCCTGCTTCCCTTCGTCCTCAGCCTCGTGGGGGCTCCCTTCACCGGCGAAGAGGAGATGCCCGGAGTGTTCCTGGAGCAGCCCGATCCCCAGTACGAGAACTGCGTCCGGGACGCGGACTACATGCGCTTTCAGCACATGGACCTCCTGAAGGACACCCGGGAGCAGGTGATCCGGGAAGGGGTCAAGGGAGGGATCACCCTGGCCGGGTGCGGGGACTGTCACCGGAACCGGGAGGCATTTTGCGACCGTTGCCACGCGGCGGTGACCCTGAACCTGGACTGCTGGGGATGTCACTACTACCCGGAGACGGCGGCGGAACGGATCGCGGCCCGGAACGGGAGGTGAAGCATGGATCGTCGGAACTTCTTCAAGACCACCGGAGCCGTCCTGGCCGGAGCTTCCGGAGCCGCCAGTCTTCCGGTCCTCTCTTCCTGCACCTCGGAGCCGGCCCGGGCCGAGGAGAGTGTTCTCAGCGGGAAGCGCTGGGGCATGGTCATCGACCTCCGGAAGTGCAAGCCCGGGTGCACCGCCTGCATGGACGCCTGCAGGGAAGAGAACAACGTGGCCTACCACGGGGACGAGCGGTGGGACATCCACTGGATCCGGAAGGTGCAGATCCGGCCGGAAGACGAGACCGTGGCCGGAGAGGAGAAGGCGGTCCTCCTCATGTGCAACCACTGCGACGAGCCGCCCTGCGCCCAGGTCTGCCCGGTCCAGGCCACGTACAAGCGGGAGGACGGGATCGTGCTGGTGGACCACCACCGGTGCATCGGGTGCCGGTACTGCATGATCGCCTGTCCCTACAACGCTCGGTTCTTCAACTACAAGGAGACCGAGGAGTGGCCGAACAAGGACTACCCCAAGCGGTCCCACGGGGTGGCCGAGTCCTGTCACTTCTGCGCTCACCGTCTGGACCAGGGCGGGCGCCCGGCCTGCGTGGAGGCCTGCGAGGCCGTAGGGGCCGGGGCCCTGGTGTTCGGAAACCTGGAGGATCCGGACAGCGAGGTCTCCCGCCTGGTGGCGGAGGGTTCGGTGAAGCGGATCCGGGATGATCTGGGAACGGAGCCGAAGGTCTACTATCTGGGGCTGTAGCTGGGGGCGCCGGGGGCCGTGACTCCGGCCTCGGCGCTGAGCACACACTCGGCACGCACCCCTGGGAGGATACTCCGATGAAGGTGCATTTCACGAAGATCGAGGGAACGTCGGTTTCCTACTACGTGGCCCTGGCCGTCCTGGCCGCCTTCACCGTGGCGGGCTTCGCAGCCACCCTCATCATGCACGAACACGGGCTCTACCTGTCGGGCATGACGAACCGGGTCCCGTGGGGGCTGCAGATCTCCATGGCCATCTTCTACATCGGCCTCTCCGCCGGATCCCTGGTGGTCTCGGGGCTCTACGGCGTCTTCGGCAAGCTGGAGTACAAGCCCTTCGCCCGTATCGCCGCCTACCTGGCCATGCTCTTCCTCATCGCCGGCCTGCTATCCATTCTCACGGACCAGGGCCGGCTGGACCGGGTCTTCACGCAGCCCTTCACGTACCTGAACGCCACGTCCATGTTCTCCATCAATCCGTGGCTCTACTCCGGGCACATCATGATCTGCGTGATCTACCTCTGGGCCCTCTTCAAGGAGAAGGGGACCCTCACCAAGATCTCCTCCCTGGTGGTGGTCCTCTGGGCCATCGGGACCCACACGGGCACCGGGGCAATCTTCGCCTTCGTGCCCCGGGAGCTCTACAATTCGTCTCTCCTGCCTCCCAGCTTCGTGGCCGCGGCCCTCTCCTCCGGCGCCGCCCTGATGATCCTGGTCAAGGTGGGGCTGTTCCGCTGGACCGACAGGCGACTGGACGACGAGATCATCATCTGGCTGGGGCGCCGGCTTCTGTCCATCTTCCTGGTAAGCACCCTCTACCTCTTCCTCATCGAGAACCTCCACCGGGTCTACCTGGCCGAGTCCCACGAAGCGGGCATCTTCTTCCTGTTCGGGGGAACCCACAGCCTGCTGTTCTGGCTTGGGCTCATCTTCGTGGGCTCGGTGATTCCCGCCGTCATGCTCTTCGTGAAGAAGACGGGTACTTCGGTCCGGTGGATTGTGGTGGCGTCGGTGCTGGTGGTGGTGGGGGTATTCCTTGAGCGCTTCCTCATCGTCATGCCCGGCCTGATGCATCCTCCGGAGCTGTTCCCGGGGTGGGAAGTGGTGGGAGGAGTGATCCCGGAGGGGTTCGTGACCTACTCCGTGAGCTTCCTGGAAGTGCTCCAGACCCTGGGGGTCATCGGGTTCATCGGCTTCACCTTCATGCTGGGGCTAAAGATCCTCCCCTTCACACCCACCGAGGCCCGGGCCCTGCCCACGCCTTCCGTGGCCGCTGTCTCCCCCGATGCCGACGTTGCGGGGATCTCCGGGGGCAGGAAGGCTCCGGCCCTGGGCTGACGGCCAGGACAGTCACCGGATGGCCAGGAGGGCCAGGAGGACGAAGGCCGTGGCGATTCCCACCCGTCTCCAGCTGAGCCCGTGTCCCCCTGTGGCCTCCGGGACCCGGGTCCAGAAGACGATGGCCCCGCAGGGGTTGTTCCCCAGCCTCGCCGGAAGCTCCGCGCCCTTGTAGACCTCCACGGCTTCCACGTCGCTGGGGGGGAGGATGTGGTCGATGTCCCGGTCGATGGAGGTCCGTATGCCGTCCACGATGACCAGGGGGCGGCAGTTGCCCCGGAGGCGGACGATCTGCTCCCCGAATTGCCCCACCGGGGTCACCCGGACCCCGGGAACCGTGCGGAGGAGATCCGTGATGGCGTAGGGACTCCGGGCCTCGATCTCCTCCCGGGTGAAGTGGGTCCCGAGACCCCGCCGGCGCCGGCGCTCGAATTCCGCCATGGGGCCCCGGAGCTGACGGCGGGCCAGGACGTGGATGGGATCCAACTCGATGGGCTCCACCGAAAGAGTGAGGATGACCTGGAGGTTCGTTTGCCCACTCACCGAGATGGTCTCCCACAGGGTGGTGTACCCCAGGAGGTTCACCGTAAGGCGATAGGTTCCCGCGGGAACCCCCTGGAAGAGGAAGCGGCCGTTTCGGTTCGTCACCCGGGTTCCCACGCCCGGAGTCCCCCCGGGGCCGGAGGCCAGGGCCACCGCGGCACCGTCCAGGGGCTCCCCTGTGGCATGGTCCACCACGGTGCCCCGGAAGACGGACAGGGAGTCGGCCTCCACGGGCTCCTCCTCCTGAGGAACCACCGAAGCCTGCTGAGGGGCCGCAGGGCCGGCGGGAAGAAGGACGGACAGGGCCAGAAGGAGGAAGACCCGGCCCCGGGGAACGAAACGATGCACGACGGACCATCGCCTTTCTGAGTTCAATCGCAGTTGTTGGCGCACCTGGAAGGACCCGCGAGCCCAGACCCATGCCGAGACTCCGGCCGCCAGCCTGCGGGGAGCCTCCCAGAACCTCCTACCCCGGTCGATACGACGAGAGCCGGGCGGGGCTTGCAGCCGACGCCCCGGCTGCGGGCCGGCATTCTCCGCCTTGCGCGTCGCCACGGTCCGTTTGCACCCTTCCGGGCGTGTCCAGGACGGCGACCCGGTGTCGCCATGATGACCGATTTCGCCATGCGGAGAGGACCGGATTCCATGTCGCTAACCCGCCTTCATCACCCCAGGTTCCCTCGTCTTCCCCTGGTCCTTGCCCTCCTTCTCCTTCCCGTTGTCATGGCTTGCGGCGGGGGCGAGGGGGAAGAGGAGACATCCCAGCCCCCGGCGAACCCCCTCCTTCAGCCCCGGTCCTTCAACGAGACGGCGCCGGAGGAGTACCGGGTCCGCCTGGGCACCACGAAGGGGGACGTGATGATCCAGGTGCACCGGAGCTGGGCGCCCCTTGGGGCGGACCGATTCTTCAACTTGGTGAAGGCGGGCTACTACCAGGGCGTCCCGTTCCACCGGGTGGTGGAGGGCTTCGTGGCGGAGTTCGGCATCCACCCCGACCCCTGGGTGAACGCGGCGTGGCGCCAGGCCACCCTCACCGACGACCCTGTGCTGCAATCGAACACCCGGGGGCGGGTGACCTTCTCCAAGAGCCGTGCTCACTCCCGGACGGTTCAGGTCTTCATCAACCTGAAGGACAATCTCAACCTGGATGAGCAGGGGTTCGCTCCCTTCGGTGAGGTGGTGGAGGGAATGGACGTGGTGGAGGAGCTCTACGCCGAGTACGGGGAGGGCCCGCCCCGGGGCGAGGGTGTGTACCAGGCCATGGCCATCGCCAAGGGGGACGAGTACTTCAACGAGGAATTTCCCCTCCTGGATCGGATCCAGGAGGCGGAGATCGTGGACGACGGGGGCTGAGGACTCCGGCCCGCGCCCGGGGAGTACCCCGGGTAGTGGATGGAGCCCGGGCCCCGTCAACCGGCAGGCGTCAGCTCCCCAGCCCCTCCGTAAACCGCATCACTGCCGGCAGCCACACCTCCCGGAAGAAGAGGCTCACGGGACTCGGGGACAGGCCGCTGTGCATTCCTCCCACGTTGGCCTGGATGGCCACCGCCAGGTCCGTGTCCTCCACCCAGTACATGTAGGCGGTGAAGCCCAGGGTGCCTCCCGAATGGCCGTAGGCGGCATAGTCTCCGAGGAGACCCTCCACCCGGGAAATCCCCTGCATGTAGCGGGACCGTCGCCCCGGCCGATCCTCCTCCGGGGGGTGCCAGGTGTAGACCTCCTGGTGCATGGCCGGCCCCAGGAGCTCCCCGTCCCGGAGGGCCTGGGCCCACCGGACCAGGTCCGTGGCGGAAGAGACCATTCCCCCGGCCGTCCACTCCGGTGAGAGGTTCCCGGCGGTGGACTCCACCAGATAGGGCCGGATGCGAGGGAAGCCCCGGTGCACCCCGGCCACCTCCCGGAAATGTGGGGTGGCATAGTGGTAGTGGTGGACGTAGCCCCCGGGCACGTCCTCGAAGGACTCCAGGAAGGTGTCGTTCAGACCCAGAGGCTCCAGAATCCGGGAGCGTATCTCCCGAGCCGCGTCGTTGCCCGTGACTTCCTCGATGACCAGGCCCAGGATGGTGTAGTTGGTGTTCGAGTAGGAGAAGCGCTCCCCGGGCTGGTTGGTGGCCGGCAGGAGGTCCTTTGTGCAGTACTCCAGGGTCTCCGTCTTCCCCCAGATCTTGCCCAGAGTCATCTCCGCCCCCCTGCCCCTGGGAATCCAGTCCTCCTGGAATTCCCAGGTGGGGATGCCGCTCTGATGGTTCAGGAGGTGCCGGAGGGTGGCCTCGCCGGCGTTGGGGATCCGCCGGATGATGGGGAGGTCCAGGTAGTCTGCCGGTGGTCTCTCCAGGTCCAGCTTCCCCTCCTCCGCCAGCTGGAGGATGACCCGGGCCACGAAGGTCTTCGTGATGCTCCCCACCCCGAACCGGTCATGGGGCTGGACCGGGACCTGGCGGAGAAGGTCGTTGTAGCCTGCGGCCCCGGCCCACACGACGCTGTCTCCAACGCCAATCGCCGCCGAGAGGCCCGGGATCCCCATGGTGATGCCCTGGACCAGGGCCTCCTGGAGGACCCGGTCGTCCGGGGTCTGTGGGGGTGCCGAGGCCTGAAGAAACTGTTCATCCGGGGTCAGTGGGATTGGCGATGCCGGCGCCTGGGTGGAGGCCCGGCCGGGGCCGGCCATCAGGATGCAGGTGAGTGCCAGGAGACTGGGGCGGGCCAGAGCTTGAAGGAGTGGTCTCACGATGAACTCCTGGGGAAGACGATCCTGTGGACAGACGTTGGCCAGAAAGGTAGATAAAATCATCGACCCCCGAAAATGGATGGACCGATGCGCACCGTCGCCCCCTTGACCGCTCTGTTTCTCCTGTGGAGCCTGCTTCCCTTGTCTTCGGCAATGGCTCAGGACCTGCCCTCAATCCAACTCCCACCTCCCGTCACCACGGGCGGAATGCCCCTCATGGACGCGCTCTCCGAGAGACAGACCTCTCGGGCCTTCCGTTCCGACAGTCTTCCTCTTCAGACGCTGGCCGACCTCCTCTGGGCCGCCTTCGGAGTGAATCGCCCGGAATCGGGAAAGCGGACGGCGCCGTCGGCCGTGAACTGGCAGGAGACGGACATCTACGTGGTCATGGAGCGAGGCACCTTCCTCTACGAAGCGACGGAACACCGGCTGGATGCCGTCCGGGCCGGAGATCTCCGGGCATTGACCGGGATCCAGGAGTTCGTAGCCGACGCCCCCGTGACCCTGGTCCTGGTGACGGACATGTCCAAGATCGATCGGCCGTCACAGGAGGAGAAGAACTTCTACTCGGCCATCGATGCCGGCTACATCAGTCAGAACATCTACCTGTTCTGTGCATCGGAGGGGCTGGCCACCGGAGTCAGGGCCCTTGTGGACCGGCCGACCCTGCATGAAGCCATGGGCCTGGCGGATCATCAGAAGATCGTGGTGGCTCAGTCCGTGGGCTATCCGACCGGGTGATCCCTGCAAAGCCTCCGACAGACCTGTGCGGCGGGGGGGCGCTGCGGTGGGGGGACCCCGCTGGTGAGGGAGACCCCGCCTACCAACAGGCGGACAGGATCACTATCTTGGAAGTCGTCCTGGACACGGGGCCATAGCTCAGTTGGGAGAGCGCCGGCTTTGCAAGCCGGAGGTCGCCGGTTCGAACCCGGCTGGCTCCACTGGAGGATAAACCCTGAAAAGTGTTGGGAACAAAGTAAGAAGTCCGAATTGGGGCCTGCGAATGTCGCAGGTCCTTTTTCGTGGGAGTGCGATGTTCTTAGGCTGGTTTGTTCCGATGCCCTGCAGACTACTCGAATCATCCGGCCCTTGTCTTAGGTGACAATCACCCATATCATGGGCGATATGCAGTCTACGGACTACCTGCCAAGATTGATCGAACCCCGCGTGAGGGCGGTGCGGGACGTATTCCCTGTCGTGATTGTCACGGGTGCGCGACAAACCGGAAAGAGCACCTTGATCCGCCGGCCAGAGGTCGCCGAGGATCATGCCTACCTCACCCTCGACGATCTGTTGTTGCGGGACGAGGCTCGCCGGGACCCGGAGCTTTTCCTGGACCGGGGCGAACACCTGATAATCGATGAAGTACAACACGCCCCGGACCTGCTTTTCGCCATCAAACGGCGTGTGGACGAAAAGCGTGTCTCAGGGCGGTACCTGTTGACAGGGTCCTCGAACCTCCTCGTTCAGCGCGACGTCTCCGAAAGCCTGGCTGGGCGGGCGGGGTATGTCAGCCTCCTTCCGCTCACCAGGCGGGAACAGTTGGGTTTGGGCTCGGCCGGGCTCTGGGCGGGACTTCTGGAGGAGAGCCCCTCAGGTTGGTCCCGGTTGTTGGAAGCCACCGAGCCCCCGAGAGAGGACTGGCGAGATTTGGCTGTACGAGGCGGGTACCCCACGCCTGCTCACGAACTCGCATCAAACGCCCAGAGGGCAGAGTGGTTCGCCGGCTACTCGGGCACCTATCTGGAGAGGGATCTGCGGCAGCTCTCGGCCATCGAGAACCTGGCGGACATGCGCAGGTTGATGGCGGCGCTCTGTTTGAGGCTCGGTGGCCTCATGAATCAGGCCGAGATCTCCCGCGATTTGGGAATCCCCACCTCCACGGTCCAGCGCTTCCTCAACCTGCTGGAGGTGTCCCACCAGCTCCTGAGAATCCCGGGGTATTCGGTCAACCGCACCCGCCGTCTCATCAAGGCGCCCAAGATCTACTGGAGCGACACCGGGCTGGCCATGCATCTCAGCGGGGAATCTGCTCCCCGGGGAGCGCACCTGGAAAACCTCGTGGTGACGGACCTCCTGGCCTGGGCGGGTTCTGACCCGAGAGGACCGAACGTACTATATTGGCGGACGGCGGGGGGGGCCGAAGTGGATTTCGTCATCGAACTCCCGGATCGCCTCCTTCCCATCGAGATCAAGGCCTCTCGTCGGGTTACCCACGGCGACGCTCGGCACCTTCTGACCTTTTTGGACGACTACCCCAAAGCCCCGGCCGCTCTCCTGCTCTATGATGGTGACGAGGTCTTCTGGTTGGATCGGCGTGTCCTTGCTGCCCCCTGGACCTCCGTGCTGTGACGTCGTTACCTGATTTCCCCCGTGCTCCTTAGAAACCCCACCCGTCAAGATTTTCGGGGTTTCTCGAGCGGCTTTCTCAGATGGCCGGCATGGACTCGTAGCCCCGTACTCAAACCAATTGCGAATCCCGTATCGGCACTTGGCGTACTTGTATTGGCTCCGGCCGGAATTTCATCTTGAGGGTACCGCGACCTCAACCCGGAGCGACCACCGATGCGGTACCCCAAACGTAGCCAGAGCACGTACGCCAAATCTCGATACCGGGTGCGGAACTGGGCTGATTCCGAGGCCGGGCTCCAGGGGCGGCCTACGAGGTTGCGCAGGAGAAGATGAACGACAGCAGGTTCCGCTACATCCCCCAGCGGTTCGCAATATTCACCCTCCTCCCCATGTTCAGCGTGGACCGGTACCATAATTGGTGGGGGCCGAAGTTCTGGAAGAGAGCCAAAGAGCCCATCGAGCTGAAGCGGAGAAGGAAATAGCGGGGAGGACAAGCCACACTTCCGAATACCCCAAGGAGGCTTACAGGCCAGGCTGCCGCCCGCCTTCGCTGCCTCACTTTGCACTTACACTCGTCCTCCTCCTTGCCGCCTGCATTCCAGCGGAAGAAGGCTCTTCGCCTCAGGCCGCACCACCGGAGCCCATCGTGGCCATCGGAGATCTGCACGGGGACATGGATGCCGCCCGAGCGGCCCTGCGCCTGGCCGGGGCCGTCGACGAAGAGGGGCACTGGGCCGGAGGGAAGCTGACGGTGGTGCAGACCGGGGACATCCTGGACCGGGGGGATGACGAGGAGGCCATCCTCGAGCTCTTCCTGCGGTTGCAGGAGGGTGCCAGGGCGGCGGGGGGTGAGATCTACCTCCTGAACGGCGCCATCCAGGAATGGCTCCGGGGAGAGGCTCCCCGGCCCGAGTGGGTCAGAGGAGACCGGAGCCCGGTCTGGACCCGGTTGTACTCTGCCGAGCCCACGGTGGCCGCCTGCGACACCCTCGCCACAATGCTGCAGCGCCTGGGCGCGGAGAGAATGGTGGTGGGCCACACGGTCCAGCGCACCGGGATCACCGTCTATTGCGGCGGCCGGGTCTGGTGCATCGACGTGGGGCTGGCCGCTCACTACGGAGGGTGTCCGGAGGTTCTTGAGATTCAGGGCGAACGGGTTCGGAGCCTGAGGTAGCAGGGGCACCGGGCCGTCCGCCACCAGCAACGCACGGGGAGCCTGTCCCAACGGAGAAAGTGCTGAATCATATGAACGCCATCGCCCGAGCCATGTGTCCCCCGACCCTCCTCATCTCCTGTCTCATCCTTCCCCTTGCCGGGTCGGCTCAGGCCACTCCCGGCCTGCCCCGGGTGAAGATCACCACGGAGCTGGGCGCGTTCGTGGTGGTGGTGGACACCGTCAGGGCGCTTGTCACGGGAAAGAACTTCCTCCGCTACGTGGACGGGGGGTTCTACGACGGTGGTGTCTTCCATCGCACCGTCACTCCGGACAATCAACCCAACGACTCCATCAGGATCGCCGTGGTTCAGGCCAACATCGACAGGGAGCGCCGGGGCGAGACCCTCGGGTCCATTCCCCTGGAGCGGACCTCCCTCACGGGCCTGCGCCACCTGGACGGGACCATCTCCATGGCCCGCTCGGGACCGGACACGGCGGTGGCCTCCTTCTTCATCTGCGTGGGAGACCAGCCTGAGCTGGACTTCGGCGGCCGGAGAAACCCGGACGGCCAGGGGTTCGCGGCCTTCGGGCAGGTGACCGAAGGGATGGACGTGGTGCGGCAGATCAACGTCTCGGTCGCCGAGGGCCAGAGCCTGACACCGCCCATCGGGATCATCAGGGTGGAGAGGCTGGAGGCCTCCTAGTCCGAGCTCAGGGTTTCCAGGGGCTCCCCACCGACGGCCCGCCGGGCCGGTGGATAGACAGCCACGAGAGCCACTGCCAGGAGAAGGGCGGGAACCGTGAGGAAGGTGGCCGGATCCAGGGGCTCCACCCCGTAGAGGAGGTCGGCCAACATCCCCACCGACAGCCCGGCCACCAGGCCGCCCAGGAGGATCCCGGTCCCCACGGGAACCAGCCCCTGGCGCACCACCATTGCGGTGAGCTCCCTCCGCTCGGCCCCCAGAGCTACCCTGATCCCCATCTCGTGCCGCCGCTGGGAAACGGAGTAGGACACGACGCCGAAGATCCCCAGGGAAGAGAGCAGGAGGGCCGACAGGCCGAAGAACCCCAGGAGCCACGTGAGGCCCGCCGTGGACTCCAGGCCCTGGTCGATGCGGTCCTCGAGGGTCATGACGTCGTAGACGGCCTGGGCCGGATCGGTGGCCAGGACCGCCTCCCGTGCCGCAGGGGCCAGAGGCCCAGCAGGTCCGGCGGTGCCGAGGACGAAGTTCAACCGGCGGGTAGGAAAGGTCATCTGGGCGAAGGGGAGGTACATTTCCCCCCGGGCCTCGTCCCTCAGACCGCGGTGTCTCACGTCTCCCACCACCCCGACGACCCTGCGCCAGGTGGGCTCCCCTGCCCTCGTCTCCCCGGGCAAGGCCAGTCGTTTGCCCAGGGGATCCTGACCGGGCCAGGTGTCCCGGGCCATGGCCTCGCTCACCACCACCACCGGCCCCTGGGCGGCGCGGTCCTGGGCTCGGAAGTACCGGCCCGCCTTCAGGGGAATCCCCATGGTCCGGAAATACCCTGGGCTGGCGACGTTGGCACCGGTGGAATGCCGGACGGCCCCGGGCTCCGGGTCTTCCTCGATCCAGAAGGTCCACTCGTTGACCACTCCCCCCAGGGGAAGGGTTTGGACGGCCCCGGCCGATGCCACCCCGGGCAGACCCTGAAGCCGGGTAAGCACCTGGTCCTGGAAGGCCGAGATTGTTCCTGACTCATCGTACTCCGCCGTAAGGTAGAGGGAGAAGGCGAGAACTCCCTCGGTGCGGAAGCCGGGGTCCACCTGGTCCAGGCGTTGCATGGTCCGCATCATGAGTCCGGCACCCACGAGAACCACCAGGGTCAGGGCGACCTGAGCCCCCACCAGAACCCGTTGGCTCCGCCTGCCTCCGGCGCTCTCGGTCCGTCCCCGGCCCCCTTCCTGGATCGCTCGGGCGATTCCCGGGCGACTGGCGCGGAGCGCCGGGTAGCCGCCAAACAGAAGGCCGGAGAGGGTCCCCAGCGTCACGGTGAACAGCATGATCCAGGGATCCAGCTCCAGGTCGCCGGCCCGGGCCACCTCGGCCAGCGTTGCCCACCGGAGCAATCTCATCCCCGCCCACGCCACGGCCACTCCCAGGAGCCCGCTCATGATCCCCAGGGCGATACTCTCTGCCAGGAACAGGGATGCGATTCTCCGCCTGCCCGCGCCCAGCGCCGCCCGGACCGCAACCTCCCTCCGACGGGAGGTGCCCCGGGCCAGGAGGAGGTTTGCCGTGTTGATGCAGGCGATGAAGAGGAGGAGACCCACAGCCCCCCAGAGGGCATACAAGCGCAGCTCGAGCTCCTCCCCGTAGATGGTCTCGGGGACGGTTCGAACCAGGGTGCTCATCCCCTCCAGCCAGGTTCCCGGGTAATCCGAAGCGATTCGGCCGGCCACGGCCCCGGTCTGCTCCCTCACCGCCTCCAGGTCGGCCCCAGAGGCGATCCTTCCCACCACCTGAAGCCCCCCGCTGAACCGGTTCCAGTTGGTTTCGTCCCGAAGGAGCGTGGTCCAGACCTGGGTTTCCTCCGTGGGATAGAAGAACCCCCTGGGCATGATGCCCACGATGGTGTAGGGTTCGCCGTCCAGCGTGAGGGTTTTCCCCAGGGCATCCCGGCTGGCATGGAATCGCTCTTCCCAGATTCCGTGGGAGAGCACGGCCACACGGGCGCCACCGGCTCCGTCCTCTCCTTCCACAAAAGCGCGGCCCAGGACCGGATCGACGGCCAGTACCTGGAAGAGATTCGCCGTCGTGGCCAGGCCCACCACCCGCTCGGGCTCGAAGGCGCCGGAGAGGGTGAAGCTGACGCCCTGGTGGGCCACGGCATCGTCCAGTGAGGGAACGGAGAGGAAGTCCAGGTAGTTCGGGTAGGAGTTCGAATAGCTTCCACCACCCCGCTCGGGGAAGGTGGCCGATATGAAGACCATCCGATCGGGAGAGTGATAGGGAAGGGGGGCGAAGAGAGTGCTCCGCAACGCCCCGACCAGGGCGCCGTTTGCACCGATGGCAAGAGAGAGGGAGAGGAGAACCGCCAGCGTGACCCCTGGAGTGGCGAAGAGACGGCGAACGGCGAATCGGAAGTCCTGAACAAGAGTCGACATGATGGAGTTTTCCGGGCGGGAGGATGCGCCCACGGCGGCGTGGGCAAGCTCGCAAGAACGGCGGCAGGGGCCGACTCGACTTCGTCGGCCGTGGCGCCAGAGACGAATTCCGAAGTCCAGGACCTGGCTCCAATACCAGCACCGGGCTCGGAAGGGGCCTGTCTCCCCGAGGCGGCGATGGAAGAGGTGATCCACGGTGTGGAGGAGGTCGTCCCGGTCAGACGGCGGAAGAAGACCCTTCAGGATCTTCCGGGCGCGCCGAGGGGGGTGGGGGCGGGTCGAGGGTGGTGGTTCGTAGGGGTCCACTTCAACCCTCCTCCTCCAGGAGGTCCAGACCCTGCCAGAGGCGTTCGAACCCTTTTCTGGCCTCGGCCAGTTTCAGCCGGCCCCGATCGGTGACCCGGAAGTACCGTCGTGCCCTCGGCTCGTCTTCTTCGGTCACCCTGTCCATCGTGGATTCGACCAGGCCCTTCTCTTCCAGCCGTCGGAGGGTGATGTAGACGGCCGCCGGAGCCACGGTGCGGCCGATGAGTTCCTCCAACTCCAGGACGATGGACGTGCTGAACCCTTCGCCGTGAAGACGAAGAGCGGTGAGGAGCACCTGGTGCTCGAGTTCACCTAGACTGTCCTTCCCCAAAGATCACCTCCCCTAATTTTTTTAGTGAGGCCTTCGGGGAAGTAGACGCCCGCCGAAGGAGAAAGGTTGGCACGAGGCTGAGGAGGGATTCCCCGGGCCCGGCATCCGGGGGAGGTGGGTGGGCCCCACCGCTGTCGCCATCCTTCCTGCTCTCCTTATGATGAGGCGGACGGAGAGAAACGCGTGATCGTATTCCGAGAAAGTGGGTGGAATGCCTCCCCTTCCTCCACGAAAGGAGTCCACCGTGACGCAGCGCCTGGCCGTACTGGTCCCATTTCTCCTCCTCCTGCTGCCGACCCCCGCCACCCCGCAGGCTCCCGACTTCGAGTTTCGCTACCACGGCTATGAGGAATCCACGGCCATCCTGCAGGATCTGGCCCGCCGCTACCCGGACCTGGCCCGCCTCTACTCCATCGGAACCGGTGTCACGGGGTTACGGGAGCTCTGGTGCATGGAGATCGGGAACACCGCAACAGGCCCCGCCGAGGAGAAGCCGGCCACCTACTTCGACGGCAACCAGCACGCCTCGGAGGTGACGGGTGGCGAGGTGACCCTCTTTCTGGCCCACCACCTTCTGACCCGGTACGGCTCCGATCCAGACGTCACCCGCCTGGTGGACACCCGGGTGACCTACATCGTCCAGCGGGCCGATCCCGACGGTGCGGAGGCCTACATGACCGGTCGTGTCGACTGGGACCCGGCTTCGGTTCCGGGAGCCCGGGACCGGGATGGTGACGGGCGGGTGGGCGAGGACGCCCCCGACGACATGAACGGGGACGGTGAGATCCTGAAAATTCGGATCCAGGATCCCGACGGTGGCTGGAAGCCCTCGGAGTTCGATCCCCGGATCCTGGTCCGAAGAGAAGAAGGGGACACGGAAGGCCCCTTCTACCGTGTGCTGGACGAAGGCGACGACGACGACGGGGACGGCGAGATCAACGAGGATCCGCCCATGACGGGGTTCATCTCCAACCGGAACTACCCGGCCTATTGGGCTTCGATGGACGGCCGCTTCCGGGGCCAGGGCGATTACCCCCTCCAGGAGCACAACGCCCGCCTCCTGGTGGACTTCATCCTCTCCAGGCCCCACATCTCCCAGATCGAGTCGTACCATACCACCAGCGGCATCCACCTGCGCCCCTACGCCGCCCGGCCCGACACCGACTTCCCGCCCCAGGACCTCCAGGACTACAGCGCCATCCTGGCCAAGGGGACGGCCATTACCACCTACCCGGTGGCCTCGGTCTACAACGACTTCACCACCATCGTCCCGGGAATCCCCTTCGATCAACAGCCAGGAGTGCGCCACGGCGTCTTCATCGACTGGTCCTACGTCCACGAGGGGCTCTTCTCGGTCACCACCGAGCTCTGGTCCATGGAGCCCTTCGTGAACGAGATGGGGTGGGGGGACATCCCCCGGGACAAGCCCCTCTTCGCCGTGGAGGGCCGGTACAACCGGCCCGATGCCCAGGCCAGCGTGCTGAAGTGGTTGGACGAGAACCGCGACGATCCCCGGCTCGGTGGGCAGGGCTTCGTGGAGTGGGCACCCTTCGACCACCCGACCCTGGGCCGGGTCGAGATGGGGGGATTCACGCGGTACTGGCTCCGGAACCCACCTCCGGGACCCTTCCTCCAACAGATCGCCGAGGACCAGGCGGAGTTCGCCGTGGTCCAGGCCCTTACGACACCCCTCGTGAAGATACAGGAGGTGGAGGTGAGCAGGGCCGGATCCGGGAACCGTTGGACCGTCACCGCCGTGGTGGCCAACGAGGGTTTCCTGGATACGTCCATGGAGCAGGCTCGACGGGCCGGGGTGGCAGAGCCGGACCGGGTGACACTCATCCTCCCCGAAGGCGCTTCCACCCAGGATCGGGAAACCGTCGCCTTCCCCTTCATGAGAGGGATGCGGGAGTCGTCCTACCTGAGTCTCTACAGGGCGAGTTGGACAGTGGAAGCAAGCACCGGTACTCGGATCGAGGTGATCCTTCGATCGGAGAAGGGGGGAACCGACCGACGGACGATCACCCTGGGAGGGGACCCCACCGACTGACCGTCACCAAAGACCTCCGAGGGAGAGGACGTCCGCCCGGGCCCGTAACGCCCCAGCGTGCTGCCGGATGGACCGCCTACTGTCAACGCCGGATGAAGATGGCTCATTTGTGGCGGGTGAAAATGGCACACTCGGTTGAGGGGGCGAGCCTCAGGACGGGGTACTCTCCGGCGGGAGATGTCCTCACGGTGGCATACTGGGCAGTGACGGATCCTTCAGAAGATGGCCAAGACGAAACCGAAGTCTTTTTTCACTTTGTTTTCGACTCCAAACGTCCAGTCATTCCATGCCTTTTGTGCCCCCCGCGTCCGGCTTTGCAAGCCGGAGGTCGCCGGTTCGGACCCGGCTGGCTCCACTGCCTGAAATCCCCTTCCTCGGCCATCCTCTTTCGGCCATCCACATTGCCCGCCATCGCGTTTCCAGCCCATAGCGTTCCACCCGGCGTCACGGGCTGCGAAGAAGAAGGGCCAGGAGCACCCTGTTCGCAGCCCTCGGCGTGCCCTGATGCACTCGTGGCTGCAAGGAAGGT
>CAZZEL010000001.1:22024-88939 GCA_964652625.1 uncultured Gemmatimonadaceae bacterium | reverse complement strand
GCAAGGAAGGTGATAATCACCCTGTTCGCAGCCCTCGGCGTGCCCTGATGCACTCGTGGCTGCAAGGAAGGTGATAATCACCCTGTTCGCAGCCCTCGGCGTGCCCTGATGCACTCATGGCTGCAAGGAGGGTGATAATCACCCTGTTCGCAGCCCTCGGCGTGGCTGTCTGAAATGATGGCTGCGTTCGGTGGGTGGTAGGGCACCGTTTCATCAGATCGTGTACCGTTCGACGCAGTTCCGCCTCACTCACGGGGGCTTGCTTACTCGGAAGTCCTCCGCCGAGTGCCGGCGCCCAGAGCCATGGACAGCCGCACGAGGACTTTGTCCGGCTCCGAATCGATCTGTCGCCATGTGAAGCGGATTACTGCCACGCCTTCGGCAGTGAATCTCGCGTCGCGGCTCCGGTCGTCCTCGAATGCACTGCGGTGGGAATGATACGCGAACCCGTCGATCTCCACGACGACGCCTCGATCCGGCCAGAAGAAATCGACTTCGAGGCCGCTCACCACCGAGTTCACCCTCGGCCGTGGAACCCCACCGTTTCGGAGCAGAGCCAGAAACCGCGCTTCGGCTTCCGATCGCGTGAGATCCGGTCCTGAGGCATCTTCCAGGAGTTTCCGCAGTGTCCGGCACCCCCGGCGGTGCGGATACCTGAGTAGCAAGTCCTCCACGGAGTCGGGGTGGGCGAGCTGCTGACGGAGAGCCCGGGCAAGGACCCTTTCCAACTCGTACGGGCCGAGGCAGGAACTGAGATCGAAGACCGTGCGGGAGGGACTGGTCAGCGGGAGCCCGTGTCGGTGCTTCACCTCGTCCGACCCGAGTCGGCCTCTCCGGTGCAGGCGCACGCCGGAGGTAGGGCCTCGAAGGCTGCGCGGTCCGGCGATGTCGACTGGCACCTCCGGGCGGGGCGGTCGCATGAGCTCCCAGATGCCGGCCGCAGTTCGATCGCTGAGGATGGCGTGGGGGCCACAGGCCAGCACGGCGGCCATCTCGCGGTGGTATCGGCCCGGAATCGGCCCCGTGCCATAGACGCCCTTGTGGATCGGTCGAAGCGTGCCCTTCTTCAGACGATGGCTGATTGCGCCGACGGACACGCCAGCCGCCAGAAGCTGTTTCCGCCCAACCACGCCGTGCTGTCTAGCCGCGATCTCGCGGATCCTCTCGTCCGGATCACAGGTGCTCATTCGAACAACATCCCCACGGACCCTGGGTGGAGCCATGGTGGAATCGGACGTCGTTCCGGAGTGAGCCCCGGCCTTGGGGGGAAGAGACCCGCTGGGTGGCCGGCCGATTACCCGCCGATTACCCGCTGCCCGTTCCGTCATCCGTTTCGCCCATGACCAGCCGACCCGAAACCGTATTGATCCCGTGGTCCATGAATCCCACCCTGCGGAGAGATCCATGATCCGGTTCGACCAACCCGAAAACGCCCCAGCGCCGCTCGGCATTCGAGTCCACTAAGACGACATCCTCCCTGAGGACGTCACCACAATCGAAGGGATTCCCGTTTCCGCGCCTGCCCGAACCCTCCTCGACCTCGCAACCTGCGTCGATGACGAGGAGCTGGCGGAGGCGTTCCGGAGAGCCTTCGACCGGGGACTGACGACCGAGGAGGAGCTGTGGGCCGTGATGGAGCGGTATCCAAACCATTCCGGCTGCCCGCGCTTGCGGGCTCTGCTCGGGGCCTGACCGAGCGACCCTGAGTGCTTGCCGGACCCATTCGGCAACCGTCATCCGGTGGCGTCGGGCGACCCGCCGGATCTTGTCGAACTTTCCTTCGTCCAGGAGGACCTGAAGGCGCTGTGTCATGATGATCAGTGCGATGGACTCTTTTCACCTACCCGCTCGAGGGGTCCGTATCACCACCCCTCCGCCGTCCAGAGGATGGCGACCCCGCAGGCCTTCCTGTCGATCCGCTGCAGGGCCCTCCGCTCCCAGTGGTTCCGGATCCGGAGCTGCTTGCGGAAGTCCTCCGGGACCTCGTGCCACGATCGGTACACTTCCACGGCCACCAGATCCTCTGGGGTGAGGTCGGCGAGAGGGGGGACCCCCCAGACCGAGCTCTCGAAGAAAGGGGCGGGAACGGGGGTTCGATCCACGATGAAGTGCACGCAGCCATACTTGCCCAGGTAGGTCTTCACCCTGGGGATGGGCCCCGTCCTGCCGTCTTCGTAGCGGCCCCAGGTCCAGTGGACCCAGGTCTCGTCGGCATGCCGAAAGATCTCGCCTACATGCATCTCGGGGCGTAGTGAGTCCACCATCTCCGGCGTTAAGTGGACGCCCTCTCCCCTCGCCATTCGCTCGGAGAAGAGCTCCCGACCCGGGCGTCGGGTGGCGGTGACCACGAGGGGTGGGAGACGTACGGCTTCTCCGCCGATCCTGAAGGTCACGCGGAGGGTGTCGGGAACGGATACCTGGAAGGCAGGCGAGAGCTTGGTTCCGTACCCGAGCCTTTCGGCACGGAGGCGGTGGATGCCGAGCTCGGCCCCGAGAACGAAGACCCCGGCGGAGTCGGTGAGGCTCCGCCCCCGAACGGCGCCCCCCTCGTCAAGGAGCACGACCGTGGCTCCGGCGACGGGCACGTTCGTGGAGTCGTCCAGGAGGAGACCCCGGATCACCTGAGCCTCTGCGGAACCTCCGCTCAGGAGGAGGAGGCCAATGGCGAAGAGCTGGGGATGAGGGATCCGAGCGGCGGGGAGGAAGGGAGTCAAAAGGCCACCTCCTGACTGGCCACCCCCGGGACCGTCCCTTTCATGAAGCCCCGCAGGCGCTTCACCCCTCGACTGATGTGGCAGCGGACCGTAGCCCTGGCGATCCCCATGATATCGGACACCTTTCCGGGAGTCCTTCTGTCGACGATCCGGAGGATGATAGCCCCATCCATCGGAACCGACAGGTCCGTTCTCGGTCGCTGGTACGAGTGGAGGGCCTTTCTCGGAGGGAGGCGCAACATGTGGGCCATTCGGGCATCCTGGTCTTCCCCGGTGTCCTGCCGCATGTCCGTCCAGCAGGGGGGACGAACGGCGTCTCTTCCTGAGGACGAGCGGAGCCGTCTCCGTGCGGCTCTTCTCGCAGCCTTTTCCATCTTCAATCCGCTTCCCCCCCGGTGGCTTCCCCCCGGTTTCCCCGTGGCGAGCCCGGAGAGACCCCGAGAAGAAGGGCTCTCCAGGACCCTTTTCCTTGGCGCTTCATCGTACCTTCCCCCAACTTCCTTTCTCGTCGAATAAATTTTCAACCGAAACCTTCCCGTTTCAGTCGGGTTCTTGTTTCAGGAACCGGCTCCGCCGGAGTGTGCCAGTCTCTGACAGGAAACCCCGCATTCCGGGGTGAATGAAGCCCCGCATCTCGGGGTGGATGTATCCACACATCTCAGGGCGAACGAAACTCCAGATCCCGGGAGTCCGGTGCATGAACCGCATCCGACAGCTCATCATCGAAATCCACCGGCGCTCGGTATGGCAGGTGCTTTCGGTATACCTGGTTGCGTCCTGGGTGGCCCTGCAGGTGGCAGAGAGCATCGGAGAGAGCGCCGGGCTCCCGGACTGGGTCCAACCCTTCGCCTTCATCCTCTTGATCATCGGCCTCCCCTTCGTCCTGGCCACGGCAGTGGTCCAGGAGGGTGGGCCGGTTCGGGCTGACGGAGATGGGACGGGGGAGTCGGGACCGGGCACTCCCCCTCCGGCTGGCACTCCGGCTGCTTCCCCGGCCCCCTCTTCGGCTTCTCCCCAAACCCCTTCCGAAGGGGTCACTCCGACGGGAGGAGGAACGGAGGGCTCGGCAATCGGGGCCGAGAGCCAGTTGGGGGCGGCAGCAGGGGGTGACACGCCGATGGCCGTCCAGGGCGACGCGGCGGTGGCGGCCCGGCGTTTGTTTACCTGGCGGAATGCCATCTCCGGCGGGGTGGCGGCCTTCCTCCTCCTGGCCCTGGCCGTGGGAGGCTACTTCTTCATGTGGTCCCGGGGCATCGGCCCCGTGGGATCCCTGGCGGCTCAGGGTGTGTTCTCGGAAGGGGACGCCGTGATTCTGGCCGACTTCCAGAACACCTCCAACGATCCCGCCCTGGGGGGAATGGTCACGGAAGCCCTCCGGGTGGACCTGGCCGCCTCCTCCATCATGACCCTTGTGGAACCCGCCCGGATCCAGGAGACCCTGGGTCAGATGGGCCGGGTCGGGGAAGAGGCCCTGGATGAGGAACTGGCCCGGGAAGTGGCCATTCGGGACGGTTTCAAAGCCGTGGTCCATGGTACCGTGGGCTCCGTCGGCACCGGGTATCTCCTCGTGGCCTCCCTGGTGGCTGCCGAGAACGGCGCCATCCTGGCCACCTTCCGGGAGGCCGCCGATGGTCCCGACGAGGTCATCGAAGCCATCGACCAGCTCTCCCAGGACATCCGAGAGAAGTCCGGAGAATCCCTCCGGATCATCAAGGCCGAGGAGCCCTTGGAGGACGTCACCACATCCTCCCTGGAGGCCCTGAGGAAATACGCCGAGGCCGGACGATTCGACGAGCGCGGCGAGCCCGGTCGAGCCATTACCGCCCTGGAAGAGGCCCTGGAGCTGGACCCGGATTTCGCCATGGCCCATCGAAGAATGGCCGTGGTTCTGAACAACTCCGGCGGTAGCCTCACTCGACAGGTGGAGGCCGCCACCCGGGCCTACCAGCTCCGGGATCGTCTTACGGAACGGGAGCGGTACTTGGCCACAGCCTACTATCACAGGATGGCAACCAGAGATCTGGCCGGAGAGATCCAGGCGTACCAGGCCGTCCTGGATCGCTTTCCCGACGACCAGGCCGCCAGCAACAACATCGCCATCGCCTTCATGTCCCGGGGCCGGTTGGACGAAGCGGTAGCGGCCATGGAGCGGGCCGCCGCAGGCCCCGGCGCAAGTGCCTCGGCCCGCGCCAACCTTCCCGGCTATCTGGCCATGGTGGGGCGGGTGCAGGAAGCGGAGGAAGCCCTGGCCCGGCTGGCCGCAGAGGACCCGAATCGCGGCTTCTGGGTGGCGTTCAATCGACTCCTGATCACGGCGTTCCAGGCCGACGGACCGGGCCTGGTGGAGGCATCCCAGGCCTTCCTGGCCATGCCGGAGGCCCAGGGGGTATGGCGGTCAACCGGAATTGCCAGCAAGGGGTCCGGGTACTTCCAGATGGGGCGGATCCGGGAGGCCCGAGAAGCCCTGGAGGAAGGAGCACAGGAGATGACCAATCTGGGCATTTCCACCCAGGTCCTTCAGATGGCCGTCTTCAGGTCCTGGCTGGACCACCTTCTGCAGATTCCCCCGTCTCCCACGGAGATGGAGCGGACGCGGGAAGAGTTCAACCGGCTCCTGGATTCCATTCCTCCATTGGCCCGGTCCTACGACCTGGTCATCCCCGCCCTGGCCGTCCGGGGAGACGAGATTGGTGTGCAGGGTTTCCTGGATCGGTGGCGAGTGGATGCCATACCCTCGGCCCAAAGCCCCGCATTCCAGGAGACCCGGAGAGCCGCCGAGGGCCTCCTCCTGATGAGAGAGGATCCGGCCGGGGCCCTGGAGATCCTGAACGATCTGGCCCGTTCTTCCGAATGCCCCTTCTGCTCCGTCTGGGAGCGGGGCCTGTTGGCCCAGGAGCTGGGTCGGTGGGAGGAAGCCAGGGGGCACTTCACCACGGCCCTCACCGGGGGAATCCAGGAGTTCATGGCCGTCTCCGCCTACCGGGTTCTGGCTCACCGGAGGCTGGGTCAGGTCTACCAGGCTCTGGGAGATTCGGTGAAAGCCGCTGAGCACTACGCTACCTTCGTCGGGCTCTGGGCCGATGCCGACCCCGAGTACCAACCCTGGGTTCGGGAAGCCCGGGAACGGGCCGAGGCCCTGTCCGCTGCCGACTCGGGGCCTACCCCATGATCCCCCCACAGCCCGGAGTTGGAGGCCTGGCCCGGCGGCAGTCGGCCCTCCTGCACCTGAGCACCAGCATCGCGGCGGCCCACACGGAGAAAGAGGTGTGTGAAAGTCTGGTCCAGGGGCTTCACGACGACGCCTTGGGCTACAACATGGTGGGTGTTCTTCTGGTGGAGCCGGAGACCGGGGACCGGGTGTTGCAGGCCAGCGTGGGGTGGCCCGGGGCCGAAGAAGACTTCCGACTCGGTTCCGGTGAGGGCCTCAGCGAACGACCACTCCTGGACGGCGAGCTCCACTATGCCCCCCGGGTGGTGGCGGAGGACCACTGGATCCAGGCCCGGCGGCAGGGCTCGGAGATAGACGTACCCATCAAGGTGGACGAGGAGGTCATCGGCGTCCTGGTGGTGGAGAGCGACGAAGAGGACGCCTTCGGCCGCGCCGATTTCGAGATCCTCACGGCGGCAGCCCAACAATCGGGCATCGCCATAGGCCGGACCCGGCTTCTCCGAACTGAGCAGCAGCGGGCCAACGAGCAGCAGGCTCTCCTGGACACCATGAAGGACCTCTCCGGAGAGCTGGAGCTGAACAAGCTGCTGCAGCGGGTGACGGAACGAGCCGTTTTCCTCCTGGGTGTTACCGGGGGGGAGTTGGCTATCGCCGAGGAGGACACGGGGGAGCTGGTGATCGTGGCCAGCCACAACATCGGCAGCGACTCCACCGGTACCCGGATGGCCATCGGTGAGGGCGCAATGGGCCGGGTGGCGGAGACCCACGAACCTCTCATCATCCCCAACTACCAGGATTGGGAAGGCCGCTCCAACAAATACGAAGACACCACCGCCATGGGCGTCATGGTGGTGCCCCTCCTCATCGGCCAGCGCCTGGTAGGAACCCTGGCCAGCGTCCACAACGAGGCGGACCGGACCTTCGGCCCCAGCGACATCCGGCTCCTGAACCTCTTCGCCCCCCAGGCCGCCGTGGCCATCGAGAACGCCCGCCTCTTCACCGAGGCCTTCCGGCAGCACGAGTTCTTCGAGACGGTGGTGACGGAGAGCCCCGTGGCCATCGTCACCCTGGATCTGGAGGGGCGGATTACCTCCTTCAATCCCGCCTTCGAGCGACTTTTCGGCTACGCCCCCGGCGAGGCGGTAGGGAAGGACCTGGACACTTTGCTGAACACGCCGGAAACCCTTCGAGAAGCCCGGGCCTACACCGAGGAAGCCTCCTCGGGAACCGTGACCCGGGGAATCGGGAAGCGACGCCGGAAGGACGGCACCTTTGTGGACGTGGAGTTCACCGCCGATTCGGTGCAGGTCACGGGAGAGGCGGTGGCCATCCTGGCCCTCTATCACGACGTCACGGAGCTCCTGGAGGCTCGACATGCCGCCGAAGAAGCCAATCAGGCCAAGAGCCAGTTCCTGGCCAACATGAGCCACGAGCTCCGGACTCCCCTGAACGCCATCATCGGGTACAGCGAGATGCTCCAGGAGGAAGCCGAAGACGAGGGGCACGACGAATTCGTGCCGGATCTGGGGAAGATCCACTCAGCCGGGCGTCACCTCCTGGCCCTCATCAACGACATCCTGGACCTCTCCAAGATCGAGGCCGGAAAGACGGAGCTCTTCCTGGAGTCATTCGACCTGGAAGAGCTGGTTCGGGGCGTGGAATCCACCGTGGCCCCGCTGGTGGCCAGGAACCAGAACCAACTGTCCGTCGTCCTGGATGAGGACATCGGGACCCTGGTGGCCGACGTCACCAAGGTTCAGCAGGTCCTCCTGAATCTTCTCTCCAACGCCGCCAAGTTCACCGAGAACGGACAGATCGAGCTCCGGGTCGGTGTGGAAGGCGACCAGGTCTTCATGGACGTCTCCGATGAGGGGATCGGGATGTCGCCGGAGCAGCTGGAGCGGATCTTCGAGGCCTTTGGTCAGGCCGACGCCTCCACCCAGAGACGCTACGGGGGGACGGGTCTGGGACTGGTCATCAGTCGGGAGTTCTGCCGGATGATGGGAGGAGACATCCAGGTTCTGAGCGCCCCGGGCCACGGGACCACCTTCACCGTTCGCCTGCCTCGACTGGTCAGGGACCCGGCGGCAGAGGCCACCAAGAGAACGGCTTCGCATTCTCCCGGAGCCACAGGAACGGGAGAGGCCGGAACGGTCCTCATCATCGACGACGATCCCAACGTCCATGATCTCCTGCGACGGGCCCTCTGCAAGCGGAACTTCCGGGTTGAGTCGGCTCTGGACGGAGCCGAGGGATTGGAGCAGGCCCGGGGGTTGGGGCCCGACGTCATCCTCCTGGACGTATTGATGCCGGGAATGGACGGCTGGACGGTCCTGGCAGCCCTGAAGGCCGAAGAGGAGCTGGCTACCATTCCGGTGGTCATGGTCACTATGGTGGACGAGCAGAACCTGGGGTTCAGCCTGGGAGCCAACGACTACTTGACCAAACCGGTGGAGCCGGCCCGGCTGAGCGCTGTTCTCCGACGCCTCTGCCCCCAGGCCGACGCCACCATCCTTATCGTGGACGATGATCCGGCGGTCCGGGACCGACTGTCCCACATGGTGGCAGAGGGTGGGTGGCGCCCGGTCCTGGCAGAGAACGGCCGGGAAGCCCTGGATCTCGCAAACGACCTGGATCCCCACCTCATTATCCTGGACCTCATCATGCCGGAGATGGACGGTTTCCAGTTCCTGACAGCACTGCGGGAAGATGGCCGCTGGCAGGACGTCCCGGTGGTGGTCATCACGGCCAAAGAGCTGACCCGGGCGGATCGGGACCAGCTGAACGGGTCGGTAGCCCGAATATTCATGAAGGACGAAGTCGGTGCCGAGGCCCTGGTGGCCGAGCTTCGGAGATTTCTGGATCGGAAGCCGGTGGCGGACGGTTGAGACCCCAGCTCCCTGCAACGACTCTCGTTTCTGTGAAGCGAACGAAAGGACCTCCTACGTGTCGAAGATCCTGTTGGTCGAAGACGATGAGATGAACCGGGACATGCTCTCCCGACGACTCATCAAGCGAGGCTACGAAGTAGTCATCGCCGTGGATGGGCAGGAGGGTGTGGATCTGGCCCGCTCAGAGGATCCGGGCCTGATTCTCATGGATATGAGCCTGCCGGTCATGGACGGGTGGACCGCCACCCGGAACCTGAAGGGGGACCCGGCCACGGCAGAGATCCCCATCATCGCCCTGACGGCTCACGCCATGAGCGGGGATGAGGCCAAGGCTCGTGAGGCCGGGGCCGACGATTTCGACACCAAGCCCGTGGAGCTGAAGCGCCTCGTGAGCAAAATGGAGGAGTTACTGAAGTAGATAGGTCCGCATCTGGACGCCGGCGATACCCTGGACCTTCCGGGCCTGGAACGTGAAGCGCTCCTTCAACCGACCATAGACCGGCGGTGAGGCCACCAGGCTCCCGTCCGGCGCCACTTCGGCCACGGCCTCCGCCGTCGTCACCCCATCCCCCCACACTTCATACCGAAGTCGGGTTCCTCCAAGGGCCGCAGCCACCACCGGCCCTGTGTGGATCCCCAGGCCCATCCGAAGGGGCTCCCCGTCGGCGCCAACCATCTCTCCACCGGCCTCCTGGAAGACCCGCCCCAGAGCAGCGGCCCGTTCCACGTGATTGTCCAGTGCCGTGGGAGCCCCGGCCACGGCTACGAAGCCGTCAGCCCGCCAGATACAGGTATCCACCCCCTGCTCTCGACTCAGCTTCTCTACGGCCCGGCAGATCTCCGACAGCCCCTGCAGCCGCTGGGCCAGCTCCCCGGAGGATGAGGGGGCTCCCAGGCCCCGGATCTTGCCGGCCAGAACGGTGGCCTCGGGAACCACGTCCGCCAGGTTCGTATCCCCGGCCCGGACCCGGTCGGCAACGGCAGGGGGGAACGCGCTCTGCAGGAGCACTTCGATGAACCCCTCGTCCGTCTCCAACCGCTCCCGGTAGATGCGTTCCCGCTCCCGCATGCGGAAGAGCTCCAGGTTGGCGGTGATCCGGGCCTCCAAAATGGCAGACTTCACGGGTTTGGAGAGGTAGTCCTCAGCCCCCAGTTCGATGCACCGAAGGGCCCCGTCCACCTCATCCAGGGAGGAGAGCATGAGGACGGGAATCTCCTGGAGGGTTTTGCTGGCCTTCAACCGTTTCAAGGTCTCCACCCCGTCCAGGTTCGGCATGATGACGTCCAGGAGGATCAGGTCTACCGTCTTGGATTCCAGGAGCTTCAGGGCCTCCTGCCCGTCGCAGGCCGTGTGGACGATGTAGCCCTGCCGAGCCAGCTGCCGAGAAAGGAGATCCCGATTGTTGGTGTTGTCATCCACCACCAGAAGCTGGCCCTCGCCGTCCTCTCTCCCGGATCCGTTCCCGGAGTGGATCTTGGAGAGGACCGTCCGTGTGAGCTCCGAAGCCTCCGAAGTCTCCATCCCGGGAGCCATCTCCCCGGCCGTGGCCAGCCCCACGATGTCTCCGCTGATCTCCAGGAGGCGGTGGGCGGAGGTATGGATCCGTTCCAGGTCATCCACCAGGTCGTACCGGCCCTCCTCCTGGGCCGTCTCCAGGAGCATCTCGGCGTACCCGACTACCGAGGTCAGCGGGGTCCGCAGGCCCACCCGAATCTCCTCGGCATACTGCTCCAGATCCTCCTGGAGGTTCTTGCCGGCCCCATCTCCCAGGACCTCGTCAATGAGGTTCAGGAGCTTCTTTCCGCCAGTCTCGATGCGCTCCAGGTCTCCGGCGTAGGCCTCCTCGTCCATGTCCTCCAGCAATATCTCCGCATATCCGATGATGCCGTTGATGGGGGTTCGAAGCTCATGGCGCAAATGGGCCACCGTGGCCCGCCGGACCCGCTCCGGATCCGGAGCGGTGGATTCGTTCTCCTGTGCCTGACCATCCCCCGAGTCCGAAGCCTCGACTCCGTCGGCCTTCGCCTCCTGCTGCCGGTCCCAGCGGCGACGGAGAGCCGGGAGCGGGGCTCGATTCCCGCGCCCCTTTGGTTGGCCCGGAGCCACCGGCGGCGTGCCGGCCCCGGTGGACAGAGCCGATGGGTCGGAGTCCCTCCGAGCCGACACCTCGCCGTCCGCCTCTCCCCGCTCGTCGGTCCGGACCACACCCTTTCCCGTGATATCGAATACCCAGGAAAGGATCAGAACCACCGGGAAGCCCAGGGCCAGAAGGAAGGTCACCAGGCGGGGCGTCCAGTCGGGAAAGAGAAGGGCCTCGGAGACAGCGCCAGTGAGCTCGATGACGACTACCGCCACACCGAGATAGGCCACGCCGGAGATGTAGACCTTCCGGCGCCTCGCTTCCTGAAGGAACGCTACAATGCCCTTGGGGCGGGCTTCTGACATGGATAATGGCCCTGGGGAGATGGCCTCCGGACGATGAAAAGGGAGGCTTGGAAAGACGGCGCCGTACAAACCCTCGGCGCCGTCAACGCTTCAAGGTAAAAATTTTTCGCGAAGAACGCCAGCAAGGCATTCCGGAAGCTGCTCCCGCATCCGTTCCGGAATCCGTCTTGGAAGATGCTTCCGACGGCCGTTGGGAACGGGCTCGGGCTCAGTGGGATCGAACTCGGGCGTCTGGTCGAGGTCGTCGGGGGAGGCTTCCCGGGCGACCTCTTCGGGCTTTCCACCGGCGGAGCGGATCCACCTCATGGCCCGGGCGCCGCCAGATGAGGGTAGCCGGAACAGGATTGGGTGTGAGGTAGTGGGCACGGCACCCCTCTCCACTTGGAGGAGCCGTGACACGGAACGGGGGCCGATTCCGCGTTTCGGGGTGAGTACCAGAAGACAACCCTCCCCTCAGGAGCAGCATCATGCACAAGCGAACGACGCCCCATGCCCTCACGCTTCTCGCCCTCCTGCTCGTCTCCGGCCTCATCGCCTGTGACGACTCGAGCACCGGACCGGAAGGCCCGTCGGTGGCCGGAGTCTGGAACGGTGAATTCCGCGGCGCCAGTGCACAGATGGATCTGACCCAGGCCGGATCCAACGTTTCCGGGACTCTTACGGTGGGGCCTCGAGAGTATCCCCTGACCGGTACCGTGGACGCCACCGGGACGTTCGAGTGGTCCACCGACCTCCGGGAGGCCGACTGCTCACGTCTGGCGAGCCCCGACATGCAGCTCCAGAACGAAGCCGCCAGTCTGGCGGGCCGGATGGTGCGCTTCAGCGAGTCGCCCCCGTGCGATGGCGGTCGGACCCTGGTTGAGAATGCCTCGGTGGAGCTGACCAAGGCGTTCTGACCAACGGCACCTTCAGGCCAAGGCCCGGGCCGGATAGGCCCGGGCCACCCGCCAGTCCCGCTCCACGGTGGGGACCGACTCGCCCCGGGGGTTCCGCGATCTCCGAGTGGGTGAGGCCGGCAAAGAGTCGGAGGCCGCGCCGCCTTGCATCTGACCTTCTGACCCACGATAAGCGGCTCGTCCCCTTTTCAGCGACCTGTCAGATGTGGTCTTTGACCCGCCGAGCCTGAGCCCCTATCTCTTGACCAGTTCGACTCGGCGATTCAGCGCCCTCCCGGTCTCGGTTTCGTTGGACGCCACCGGGGCGAGGGGCCCCACACCCCGGGGAGTCAGACGCTCCCGGGAGATCCCATGGCCCGCCACGAGGGCTTCGATCACCGCAGCTGCACGTCGATTCGATAGATCGAGGTTGTGGTCCAGGTCCCCCGTCATGTCGGTGTGTCCCACGATGAATGCCGTGACTCCCGGATTGGCTTCCAGGAGGCTGGCAATCTCGGTCAATGCGGCCTGGGACTCCGGCTTCACCACGGCTTTGTCGGTGTCGAAGAAAATGCCGCCGAGCACCACGTGACCCACCCGCTCCAGATCTGCCAGAAGGGCTTCGGCGTCGGCAACCAGCTGTTGGGTCATGGCCTCTTGCTCGATGAAGTCGAGCCGGTAGGCGCGGTTGCCATACGGCGACACCTCCATCCAGACATTACGGTCGCCCACCAGGACCTTCATGGATGCGGACCACCGGCCCTCGTAGACGATCTCTCCGCCGATGGCCTGGATGGCCTGGGTGTGGTTTCGGATCATCTCCAGGCCGGACATCTCGGGTTCACTGCCGGGGCGGCGGTACGAGACGGAGATGAAGTGGCCCTCCACCGCCTTGCGACCGTCGGGCGTCATGAACTCGTAGCTTCCGAAGGGCTCCTCCTTGCATCCCTCGATGTAGAAGCCCTCCAGCCTGTTGATGATGGGATGATCCTCACAGCCCTCACGGTCCTGCTGGGCGTCGGCAGGGTGTGCAGCCATCGCGCCTGCCACGAACATGAGAGCGACCAACGAACCCTGGCGTCTCATCCTATGCCTCCTTCAAGAGGTGCTGCACTGTTGGTGATGCGTCTAACATATGGACCCATATCGACCCGTGCCATTCTTCGCACTCAGGCGGTCGGTCCAGAGACGGGATCATCGAGGGGCGTTGATGCATTCTTCGGAGTCTGAGGCGGCTTCCCACAGGTCTCAGCCCACCGGCACCTTCCGCTCCGTCCACGTGGCGTCACAGGACAGCTTGATCTGACACGCGCTGGTGGCTCCCATGGTGATGGCTCTGGTGTGGGAGGCCAGGGCGGTCCGGGGTCGCATGATTCTCCTCCGGTCTTTCTCGGGCCCACGGATCGGGGCCGGAACCTGTGGGTACATGGGCGAACACAGGGGGTTTCCCCAGATCGTGTCATGGGAGGGCTGGCATGGGACATGGCGACGTCACCGAGCTGCTGCTGAGCCTGGATCAGGAGGGGGAACGGGTCGTGGACCTCCTGTTCCCAAAGGTCTACGAGGAGCTGAAAGGCGTGGCCGCCGCACGGCTCCGGGCAGAGCGGGGGGGGCACACCATGAGCGCCACCGCTCTGGTCCACGAAGCCTACCTCAAGCTGGTGAACCAGGACCGGGTGGATTGGAAGAACCGTGCCCACTTCTTCGCTATCGCGGCCACGGCCATGCGAAGGATCCTCCTGGACCATGCCATCGCCCGGAAGGCGGAGAAGCGGGGGGGAGGGGCGCCTCTGGTCACGCTGGGTGACGATAGCGCCGGGACGGAGTCCAACCTCGAGGAGATCCTGGGCATCGACCAGGCCATGCGTCGACTGGCTGAATTGGATGAGCGCTGTGAGCAGGTTGTGGAGCTTCGCTTCTTCGGTGGCCTCACCCTGGAGGAGATCTCCCAGGTCCTGGGGATCTCTCTTTCCACGGTGAACAGGGATTGGCGAACGGCACGGGCCTTCCTCACCGCCGAGCTGAGACCCTGAGGGGGAAAGGGCTCCCCGGCCGAACCGGCGAGCCCTCCTCCATCCGGCAAGCCCCCCTCCACCACGATCCCCTTTCTCTTTGTGTCCGCCCCACATCCCGCTGGCTCAATGGATGGTCAGCGCCGCCCCGAACTGGATGGCATCGGGAGTGACCACCACGGGGCTGACCACGCCGTTGAACCAGGTCTCACCGGCGAAGGTCCGGATGTAGTTCGCGTAGGCCGTGAGCTTGACGGTCTCCCCCAGGGGGATGTCGTACCCCACCCCGGTCACGGCGGTGAACGCATCGGTCTGGGCCAGAAAGACGTCGTCCTCGGCAATGGCCCGCAGTACTCCGGCTCCTCCCTTCACAAAGAAGCCTGCGGATCGGCTTGGGTAGCCGAGGAGCACCAGATTCAGAGCCGCGATCCGGCGATAGATGGGCTGGTCGTTTCGGATCCAACCGGTAAACTCGGCTGCCATCACCAGACTGGGGCTCAGCGAACCACCGAGCTGGATATTCCCGGAAAACCCATTGATCCGGTCAGTGAAGAAATCCACGTCACACCCGGGACAGGATGCCGACACCGAGGCACTCCCGAGCCCAATGGAGAAGTGGAGCCCTGCCCGTTGCGGAGCCGGATCCGGAGTGGAAACGTCCGCCTGCTGGGCCGACAGATGGGTCCCGGTGCCCAAGGCGGCCATCAGGGCCAGGAGGGGGTAAAGGCGGTAGGCGGGCCAGCGGTTCGTGCGGTTGCTCATCTTCATCATCCTCCATCGAGACGGCAGGTTCGAGAGGGGTTCGTCGGAATACGCGGAATCTCCGGAAAGACCGTGTCAACGAGGAGCTGAACCTCGACGCGACGCCTGGGTATCCCTACCCGATCCACCCACCAGCGCATCGGTTCGACGGAATGGTCTCCGTCTCGCCCCCCCAGCAGGACACACGCATGGACCAGGAGAAGTGGCTGCAGGTCAGGAAGGCGTTCGAGCGAGGCCTATCCCTTGAAGGGCCGGACCGGGATGCCTTCTTCAAGGAGATGGCGGCCGACGATCCCCAACTGTGGGCTGAGGTTCGTCGCCTTGTGGAGGCCGACGCAGATCCCACCTCCGTTCTCCAGGGCCATGCTTTTCACGCCGCGGGCGTTCCCGTGGAGAGCCCGGATGCGGCGGTGCCCCGTGACCCCCTCCTGGGAACCACCATTGGCCCCTACAGGTTGGATCGGCTGCTGGGTGAGGGCGGGATGGGGGCCGTCTATGTCGGAGAGAGGGCAGATGGGGAGTTCCAGCAGAAGGTGGCCCTCAAGCTGGTGCGGCAGGGTCTTGCCACGGCCGAAATCACGGAGCGCTTCCGGGCTGAACGACAGATCCTGGCCCGGCTGACCCATACGAACATCGCCCACCTCCTGGACGGAGGGGTCACCGACGATGGGCGGCCCTGGTTCGCCCTGGAGTTCGTCCAGGGCCGGGACATCATGACATGGGCCGGCGAGAACCGCCTCGACATCGAGGACCGGGTGTGGCTCTTCCTCACGGTGTGCGATGCCGTCCAGTTCGCTCACCGGAACCTGGTGGTGCACCGGGACCTGAAGCCGAACAACATCCTGGTGAGCGACGAAGGCGTCGTGAAGCTCGTGGACTTCGGAATCGCCAAGCTTCTGGACGAGGCGGAGGACCCGGGCATGACCCGCACCGGCACCCGCGCCATGACGCCGACCTACGCATCTCCTGAACAGGTGCGCGGAAGCCCCGTGACCACGGCCACGGACATCTATGGTTTGGGGCTGATCCTCTATGAGCTCATCACCGGGCGCCGGCCTTTCCCTTCCAACCTGTCGTCGCAGGAGCTGGAGCGTGCCATCCTCACCGAGGACCCCATCCGCCCCAGCGCCGCCAATACCGGCTCGGACCGCCTGGAGCTCACGGGGGCGATGGCCGGGGATCTCGACAACATCTGCCTCATGGCCCTCAGGAAAGACCCGGATCGCAGGTATGCCTCGGTCGGCGAGCTCGCCGAGGACATTCGTCGGTTCCTGACGGGACATCCCGTCAGGGCCCGGGGCGATTCCGTTTCCTATCGCCTGCGGAAGCTGGTGCAGCGTAATCGCGCCGCCTCCGCAGCCGCGGCAGCGGCCATCGTGGCCATCACGGGGACCGTGGGGTTCTACACAGGCCGACTCCAGGAGCAGCGTGACCTGGCCCAGCTCGAGGCCCGGCGGTCCAGCGAGGTGGTGGAGTTCCTCACCGGCCTGTTCCAGCAGGCCAGCCCCTCGGAAACCATGGGCCGGAGCATAACCGTCCAGGAGCTCCTGGAGAGAGGGGCCGAAACCGCCCAACGTGAGCTGGCCGGCGTGCCGGACGTTCGAGCCACCATGCTCGGGGCCATCGGAAAGGTCTATGCGGCCATGCGTCTCGACGATCGAGCCGCGGAGCTGTTGCGGGGGCCCTACGAGCACCTGCGGGCCACGCGAACGCCACCCGACCTGGCTCTGGCCGCGGCGGCCGGCCAGCTAGGCAGCGCCCTGCGGAATTCCTCCCGGTTCGAGGAGGCCGAGGTCCTCCTGAGAGAGGCACTGGATCAATTCACGGCCCTGCTGCCCCCCACCGCACCGGAGGTCGTCAACGGTTGGAATGCCCTGGGTCTGGTGTACTTCGAGCGCGAGCTTTTTGCCGAAGCCCGCCTCATGCTGGTGGAAGCCCTGGAGCGGGCGGAGCGTTCCCAATCCATCGACTCCGACATCCACCTCAGGGTCAAAAACAACCTGGCCCGCCTGGAGTACGCGGCCGGCAACTACGATCTTGCCGAGCTTCGGTTCCGTGAGGTTCTGGCCGCGAGGCGGGCCGAGTCCAACCCCCTCTCACCCAACCTCCTCCGTAGCATTTCGAACCTGGCTCAGTTCTTGTCCCACATTGGCAAGTTCGAGGAAGGCCACGCCCTGGCCATGGAAGCCCTGAAGGGTCAGGAGCAGGTGCATGGGGCCGACTCCCCAACGGTGGGGGTATCCCTCAACAACATCGCTTCCGCCCTGAAGCAACAGGGTCTTCCCGCCCAGGCCGAGGCGTACCAGCGCCGGGCTCTGGACATCTTTCGCTCCTCCCTGGGCCCGGAGCACCAGCACGTCGCCATGGCCCATAACAACCTCGCCAACATTCTCCACGACCAGGGGAAGCTGGACGAAGCCATCGCATTCCACGAGATGTCCCTGCCGCTCCAGAGGAAGCTCTACGGCGAGGACCACTCCAGGACCGCTGGCTCCCTCAACAACCTGGCGGCGGTGTACAAGGACAAAGGGGACCCCGCCGCCGCCGAGCCGCTCTACCGTCAGACCCTGGACATCGATCGTCGGACGCTGGGGGAGGAGCACCCGTTCGTCGCTCAGGACATGGTCAACGTTGCGAGTGCCGTTTCCGCCCAGGGACGATACGACGAGGCCATGGCCCTCCTCGACTCGGCGGCAGCGCTCCAGAACCGGAACCTGGACCCGGACTCCCCGGCGCACGCTGCCCGGAAGACCGAATACGGGCTGCTCCTCTTTCGAATGGGACGCATGGCTGAGGCCGAGCGGCAGACCCGGCACGCCCTGGAGTACCGACTCGAACGCCTCCCGTCCGACTCCTGGGTGCTCGCCATCACTAGATCACAGCTCGGTGCGATCCTGGTGGAGAGGGGCCGGCGGAACGAAGCCCTGCCGCTGCTGGAGGAGGGATACGCCCGCCTCCTGGAGGTGAAGGGCCCCGAAGCCCCGGAAACCCGGTTTGCCGAGCGTGCCCTGGAAAGAGCCCGGGATCCCGGCTGACGACCGGAGAGGAAGCCGAGCCCTCTGGGGCCGGCCGATGGCCCGGGCGCTGGTGTGCACCGCCGGGCTTTCCGGCGAGTAGGGTGGGGATCCCGCTGAAGAGGATGCTGCAATCTGGCTTGCTCCGCCGGAATACGTGGTGGTCGGGAAGGTGCAGTACTACCAGGAATCGGGATCGGACCGTCGGCGGGTCGCCCGACGCCACCGGATGACGGTTGCCGCCAGTAGCGGCCCGGCTTCACGGGAGCGGAGGCTCGCCCCCTCGTCGGAAGCGGCCTCGGCCACGGTGCGGCCGTCTTCGAAGTCCGTCAGGGTGACTGTGGCCGTTCTATGACGGGCCCTGGCGTGTTACGGTTCGTGATTTCGATCTGCGTAACCCGGGCCTTCCCCGGCAGTCCCTCCCCAGGCCATTCGCAGCTGACATGATCTCGGTTCATCTGGTGGCCTTGGAGTGCCGGATTCCCCAAGATGGCCTTTACCACTCAATGCTCCAGGGGGAGCGACAACCTGCTGAGCTATTGTCAGATGTTGTGGATTGGGGGGTCGGGATGTCCCTGCGTAGGGCTTCGCGGACGATCCGTCCGGCTTCCTAGAAGGCCGGTGCCCTCGCCTGTCGCCGGAAGAGCTGGGCCGTCTCGTCGTTCGTCAACACCCACAGACCGTAGATGCCCAGGAGCGTACCGATGGGGAAGTTGACGAGGTTGAGGAGGGAGAGAATCACGCCGAGGACCCGCCCCCAGGGCTTGTACTTCAGCATGGCCCAGCCGCAGATGATGTTCGGGATGGAGATGATGAAGATGAAGCCGGCGATGGCGGTGCCGATGGCCCCCGTGATGAGAGCCGGAGCCAGCTCGCCGGAGGAGATCGTGCCGATGAGGCCCCCGCCGGCGATAGCCAGGAGGGTGATGGCGGATGCCAGAAGACCCAGGACGCCGAGGATCAGGTACAGGATGCTCAGGACCTTCACATGCTGCGTCATGACCAACCCCTGAGAGAGTCGAGTGGGTGGTGGTGGGAACCCTACCGTTCGCCCGAGGGATGGGCAACGGACACAGGACCGGGCCCGGAGCCCGCCTCGGGGATGGCCAACGCGGGCCTTCTCGTCGCGACCTCTCCTATCCTCCCCTCACCCGCAGAATTCGGCTGTCCGTGAACTGCTGGCCGTGCATGTCCGTGGCCCGGAACGACTACCGACACGTCTCCCCGGAGACGCCTCCGACAGGGCGTTTCAGCTGAAACGCCCTGTGAGATGCCGGGGATCCCTGTTGGTCTTGCCGGCTGCCATTTCCCGGCGTGAGGCGGGTTTCTTCTTGCGCCTGCACCGCAGGGGATACATCCTTCAAGAGACTTCGGACAACCCCGGTTCGGTGCTCTGGGGGCTCGTCCGCAGGGACCCGTAGAGAATCCAAATGGCCAATATCCTCATTGTAGACGACGAGCCTTCCCTGCTCAGAACCGTTCGAACCATGCTCGAGCGGCAGGGACACTCGGTTTCCCAAGCCTCCGACGGCAAGAGCGCCCTCCGTCAGTTTGAAGAGACCCCCTTCGACCTGGTGATCAGCGACATCTACATGCCGGAGATGGACGGGGTGGAGTTCCTGATCCGGCTCCACCAGCTCTTCCCCAGAGCCAAGATCGTCGCCATGTCCGGAGGGGGCCGACTTCCGAAGGACAAGGCCCTTCGTACCATGTCCACTCTCGGGGCCATCGACGTCCTGGAGAAGCCCTTCCCTCCCCGGGAGCTGGAGGAAGTCGTTCGCAAGGCCCTGGAGAAGTGAGCTTCTGCCGGATTCCATCCCGGCCCCTTTCACCGATTTGAGACGTACCCTCCGACCCTCTGTTACGCAGCGGTCCCATGGTGTCCCCACTCCGGGACCAGGGGTCCGCAGGCTTCTCCGCCGACCCCCGGGCCCGCCAACTCCGAGGCCAGCCCGTCCCCAAGCCGGGCGGTCCCGCAGAAGCTCCCCCTTCCCAGGAGGTAGTCAGATGAGGAGAATTCGCTGGAACCGGAACGGATCGTCGGCCAGGTGGCGGGTCCCCCTCCTTCTGGTACTCGCCGGGCTCCTGGCTTCTCCCCTGGTCCTGGACGGTCCCTTTGGGGCCGGTGGCCAGGAGGGCCGGAAGCACGTGGCGATTCCGGACATCCCGGGCTATGAGACCCTCCGGGCCGACTTCCACGTGCACACCATCTTCTCCGACGGGCAGGTCCTCCCTGGGACCCGGATCACCGAAGCCTGGCGGGAGGGGCTGGACGTGGTGTCCATCACGGACCACGACACCATGGATCCGGAGCACGTGGTGGGCGACAAGAACACCCCCTACCGAATGGCCCGGCAGGCCGCGAAGAACCTGGGCCTGATCCTCATCAACGGAACCGAGATCACCCGCTTCCAGGATCCGGACCGGGTGGGCCATTTCAACGCCCTCTTCCTGGAGGAGGTGGGAAACGTGGTGGGCAAGGACTACTTCCAGGCCATCGAAGCGGCCGTGGCCCAGGGCGGATTCGTCTTTCTCAACCATCCCTCCGAAGGGTGGAACTCCCATGAGTGGAAGGAGGAGTTCCAGCGCCTGGAGGCCCACGGCTACATCCATGGCGTGGAGGTGGTGAACGGAGGCCGGTACTATGACAACGCCCACGATTGGTGTAATGGGAAGGGACTCACCGCCGTGGGCACATCGGACCTCCACGGCCCCTCTCACTACTCCTACGGCTACGGCCCCGAGGGCCACCGGCCCATGACCCTCCTCTTCGTCAGGGAGCGGTCGGCGGAGGGAGTGAGGGAGGCTCTGTTCGCCGGAAGAACCGTAGTGTATTCGGGGCACATGCTCTACGGGAAGGAAGAGCTCCTCCAGCCCCTCTTCCGGGAGTCCATCACGATCCTGGACCCCGAAATCACGCTGCCGCCAGAGGGTGCGGTCTCCCTCCAGATCCGCAACCACAGCGACGTGGATCTGCGGCTGGCCCCTGCGGACGGCACCGACGGAGGCTGGCAGGCCGTGGAGGGGGGCAGGGGGATCGAGGCTTCCGGCGCCGTGGTGGTGCCGGCTCGTCGCATCGGTCGGCTCACCCTTCGAAGTCGGGACCAGGGGGAGGCCGGCACCCTCCCTCTCAGGCTCCGGTACCGGGTGGAGAACCTCCTTACGGCACCCGGTTCTCCCCTGATGGTGGAGATCCCCCTGGAGGTGACGGTGGCCGCCCAGGAGGAGCCGGTGGGGTAGGAACTTTTCCGGGACCTGTTTCTCCTCCCCGGTGATACTCTTCTCTGTGGGTTCGGATGGCACTCTCCAGGAAAACCGGAGGAGGATCAGAGTGGGACGAGACGGGAAGGGTGGGATGACCTCCGGCGCGTTTCATCGTTTGGCGGGCGACGCGCCGGACCTCGTTGTGGAGTCCTCTCCCAAGAGGGTGAGGGCTTGCCTGGCAGGGAAGACGGTAGTGGACAGCCGACGGGTCCGGCTCATCCACCAGAGGGGTAGCCTCCCCGCCTACTACTTCCCCCGGGAGGATGTGGGGGACGAGCTTCTGGAGCCCACGGACCACACGACGCACTGTCCCGTCCGTGGGGAAGCTCGCTACTGGACCGTCCGGGTCGGGGAGAAGGTGGCGGAGAATGCCGCCTGGAACTACCACGATCCCCCGGAGGATATCCCGGATATCTCGGGCCTCCTGTCCTTCCGGTGGACCGGGATGGACCGGTGGTTCGAGGAGGACGAGGAGGTCTTCGTCCATCCCCGGGACCCCTACCACCGCATCGATGTGCTGGAGAGCTCCCGGCACGTGGAGGTCCGGGTGGGAGACGTGACCGTGGCCGAGTCCAGACGTCCCGTCATGCTCATGGAAACAGGGCTTCCCGTCCGGTACTACCTTCCCAAGGTGGACGTCAGGACCCACCTCCTCCAGCCCAGCGACACCAGGACCGAATGCCCCTACAAGGGGCGAACGTCGGCGTACTGGTCCGCCGGGGATCTGGGGGAGGAACCGGGAAAGAAAGACCAGGAGCTGGCCTGGTGCTATGATTTCCCCCTTGAGGGCCTGAGCAGGATTGCCGGGCGCATCGCCTTCTATCACGAACGGGTGGCGCTCCTGGTAAACGGGGAGCCCTACCCGAACACGCGAGGTGCACCATGACCCAGCCCAAGCCCTACGATCCGAAGAAGGCCGCCCTGATCATCGTGGACCTGCAACCGGACTTCATGCCCGGAGGGGCTCTGCCGGTGGAGGAGGGCGACACCCTCGTGGAACCCATCCGGGATCTCACGGCCACCCTGGCCCCGGGCCTCTGCGTTGCCACCCAGGACTGGCATCCCCCGGGCCACGTCTCCTTCGTCAGCAGTCACGACGGACATGAGCCCATGGACGTCATCCAGCTCCATGGCCACGAGCAGGTCCTCTGGCCGGACCACTGCGTACAGGGGACTCCGGGTGCCGAGCTCCATCCCCGGATGGACTGGAGGCCCGTGAACGCCATCATCCGGAAGGGGACCGACCCTGGCTCGGACTCCTACAGCGGGTTCCGGAACAACTGGAATCAGGAGGGAGAGCGCCCCACCACGGGTCTGCAGGGCTACCTGAAGGAGCGGGGCGTCGAGACGGTCATGGTCTGCGGCCTGGCCCGGGACGTCTGCGTGAAGTGGACCGCCGAGGACGCCGCAGCCGCCGGCTTCCGGACCTTGTTCCTCTGGGACCTCACCCGGCCCGTGGACGCCGGTGCCGACGACCGGGTCCGGGAGGATCTGACGCGGGTGGGAGTGGAGATCGTGGACTCGGCGGATGTCTCGGGACCGTCATGATCCGGGGACCCGGGGAGACGATTCCCTCTTCTCGAACCAGAGATCTCTCACCCGGCCGTTGGAGACCCGAAGCCCGGTGACTGTCCCTTCCCCGCCCCGATGGAAGCGGACCCGGGTGAAGTACCCGGGCCCCCGGAACTCGTCCGGAGCGTGGGGCCGGAGCCGGAAGGAGCCGTGGCGGAAGTGTCGGCCCATGAGGGTCTCATCCTCCACGGAGAGGGTGTAGATGGTCTCCAGCTCCGGGCTCACATACCGGCCGGCGTACTCCTCCAGCTCCTGGGAGGTCGGGGACCAGGCCTCCTCCCCCTCTTTCTCCTCCTCTTCCTCCCTTTCCTCCTCGTCGGCTTCCTCCTGCCCCCCCTCCTCGGGCTCCATCTCCGGGGCCAGGTACGCCTCCGCCAGACGATTCCCCATGGACGGGTCCCGGCTGGCGTAGTTGCTCACCACCACGATGCCCACGTCCACCTCCGGGTAGTAGGCCAGAGAGGTCCGGTAGCCGGCGCTGGACCCCGTGTGGCCGATGCGCCGGAGCCCCCGGTGCTCATCGATGCGCAGGCCGAAGGCGTAGTCCAGGGTGTCTCCCGTGGTGAGGACGCCCCGCTCCTGCATCTGCAGAATGGCGTCCGGGCCGCCCAGGTGGGGCTCGGAGAAGTTCCCGATCCACCGGGCCAGGTCCGTGACGGTGGTGTAGACGCCCCCGGCTCCCTGGACCGTGCTGTTGTCGAAGATCTGGATCCAGCCGCCCTGGCCGTCGGGGCCGTAGGAGTATGCGGCCCGGGGAATGACCTGCCCCTGCTTCGCCATGATGGTGGTGTTCGCCATCCCCAGGGGCTCGAAGACGTTCTCGCCCATCCACTCCGGGAAGGGCCGGTCCGTCACCCTGGCCACGATGTCAGCCAGGAGCATGTAGCCGGTGTTGCAGTAGAGGTAGTCGGACCCCGGCTGGAAGTTGAGCTCCTCCAGGTGGGTGACCAGGCGGAGAGCGTCCTCCTGGAGAAGAGCGTCTCCGCTCCGGGAGCCGGCCATGGAGAAGGCGTTGTAGATCTCCCGAAGCCCGCTGGTGTGGTGAATCAGGTGCCGGATGCGGATGGGGGTGCCGAAGTCCGGGACCTCCGGCAGGTGGGTGCGGATGTCGTCGTCCAGGGAGAGTCGCCCCTCCTGAGCCAGGAGCACGATGGCAAAGTCGGTGAGCTCCTTCGATACGGACCCGATGTCGAAGACCGTGTAGGGAATGTTGGGAAGATCGTGCTCCAGGGAGGCCTGGCCCAGGGCCCGGACGTAGACGACCTCCCCCCCGGACACCACGGCCGCCACAAGGCCGGGCTCCCGGGGCCGGTCCCAGGCGCTCAGGAGCTGGTCCACCCGGCCCTGGGGCGAGGCGGCCACCGGCTCCAACCGCTGAAGGCTCAGGGCATAGTGAGGCTCCTCCGTCTCATCCCCGGCGGCCCGACTCACCTCGAAACGGTAGGTGCCCGCCTCGGTGGTGGTGACGACCACCGGGTCACCGCCATACCGTCCCCCGGGGCTGTCGAAGGTCTCCAGGAGCCTCCCGGAGGGATCCAGCACCCGGGTCTGGACGTCGGCGCCCTGCTGCTCCACCGCCAGGAGAACGAAGTGGTGGGCGTCCACCTCCAGGGTGTAGGCGTGGGTCTCCTCCGGCCCGATCTCCCGCTCCACCACCTCACGGAGACGGAGGACTCGGGTCTCCTGGGGAGCAACAACGGCCCCCTTGCCGCTGGCGGCAGCAAGGGGGAACGACGGGAACGAGGCGATAAGGACGACGGCTGCGAGACCGGGAAGGGAGCGAGCTTTCATCATGGTGCGCGGGGTTGTCTGCCGGGGCGTGTCGGTGGCCGAGGCGTGGGAGCGAAGTGGATGCCCTGAGAAGATGGGCCGGAACCGGGGTGAGAGCCAGGCGGACGGTGGCTGTGGATCCTGTTGTCCCGGCCGGCGTCGGGAGATGCCGGCATTCTGACGAGGACGTGACATCGGACGGCCGGGCGATGATATTGGCCATGCGTTGATGGGAGCTTTCGGTGACCGAACCTTCCGGAGAGCGGATTATCCGGTTCCTGGTCCTTCTCTTCATTCTCTCCTTTCCCCTCTCGTGCCACGGTTCGGTGCGGGCGCAAGAAGCGGTGGAGAGCGCCACCCTCCGTGCCCACCGCATCTCTCCCGGAGAAACGGAGGTCTTCCGGCTTGACGGCCTCCTCACGGAGGCTTCCTGGAGTGAGGCTCCGGTCCTGGACCGTTTCACCCAGCAGGAGCCCCGGGAGGGCCGCCCCGCCTCGGAGACGACCCGAGTGCGGGTCCTCTACGACTCCCGGCACCTCTACGTAGGTATCCAGGCCCTGGACTCGGAGCCGGAGCGGATCGTCCACCGCATCCTCCAGCGGGACCGGATCATGCGGGCCGACGGCTTCGACCAGCGTCCCGTCTTCGCCGGTGACGACGCGGTGGCCATCCTCCTGGACCCCTTCGACGACAACAGGAACGCCTACGTCTTCGCCACGAATCCCAACGGGGCGGAGTTCGAGGCCCTCCTGGCCGACGAGGGGAAGGAGTTCAACGTGGATTGGCGGGGCGTGTGGGAAGTGGCCGGTACCCGGACCGACCGGGGCTGGTCCGCCGAGCTTCGGATCCCACTCCGGACGCTCCGCTACCCGAATGAGCCCGGAAGGGCGTGGGGGTTCAACGTCTACCGCATCATCCGGCGGAAGAACGAGAAGGTGTTCTGGCAGGGCTGGTCCCGGGATAGCGGGGGATTCCACCGAGTGAGTCTCGCCGGGGGGTTGGAAGGTCTCCAGGAGCTTCCTTCTCCAGGCTTGAACCTGGAGGTGAAGCCCTACGTCCTGGGGGGGATGCGACAGGAGCGGGAGGTGGACGGGACCCTGCCCCGGAACGGCGATGCGGAGGTTGGTCTGGACCTGAAGACGGAAGTCCGGCCGGGGCTCGTCATGGACCTGACCCTGAACACGGACTTCGCCCAGGTGGAGGTGGACGACCAGCAGGTGAACCTGACCCGTTTCGGGCTCTTCTTCCCGGAGAAGAGGGACTTCTTCCTGGAGAACTCCGGCATCTTCCGCTTCGGCGTGACGGCGAACCCCTGGGAGCCGCCTCCCTTCCAGATGTTCTTCTCTCGACGGATCGGAATCGAGGAGGACGAAGACGAGGTGGTGCCACTCCTGGCCGGAGGTCGCCTCACGGGACGCGTCGGCGGCCAGACCGTGGGCCTCTTGAACGTGGTCACCGACGATGTGGAAGGCCTGGTGGAGCGAGAGAGCTTCTCCGTGGTCCGGGTGAAGCGGGATGTGGGAGAGAACAATTACCTGGGTCTCATGGCCACGGATCGCCGCAGCGGAAATGACTGGAATACCGTCGTGGGCGCCGACGGGGGCTTCTACCTGACCCCGAGCTTCAACGTCCAGGGGTGGTTGGCCCGCACGTTCACGAAGGGCGCCGGCGGAGACGACGTGGCCTATTCCTTCGCGGCCGATCTCTCCACGGACCGGTGGGGCTCAATGCTGCGGCACATCGCCATCGGGGCCGACACCGAGGCCCGGGCCGGTTTCATCGAACGAGAGGACGTCCGGAGGACGGACGCCTACGCCCGAAGGAGCTTCCGGCCCCGCTGGGGCCTGGTGCGAAAGATCGACCTGATGTTGGGGGGGAATCTGTTCACGAGCATGGGCGGCGCCCTGCAGGACTGGGAAGCGGGTCCCATCCTCAGAACAGAGTTCGAATCGGGGGCCGGCCTCACCCTCATGGCCCGGCCCGGGGAGAATCGCCCGGACGAGGAGTTCGATCTGGCCGATACCCTGGTGGTGGCCCCGGGGAGCTACGACGCCGGGAGTGTCATGCTGCGGGGGAGCACGGATCCGTCCCGGGCCCTCTCCTTCGAAGGCAGCGCAAGGGCCGCCCGCTTCTACGGGGGGGACCTGGTTTCCCTGGAAGGGACCCTGAACGCCGCTCCGAGCCCCCAGGTGGCCCTGGCTCTGGGGTTCAACCGGAACCGGGTGGACATTCCCTCCGGCTCGTTCACCGCGGACCTCATGTCTCTGCGGGCCAGCTACTCCTTCTCCACCCGCCTTACCACGAATCTCCTACTCCAGTACAACTCCCTGGATGAGGCCGTGAGCACGAACCTCCGGATGAGCTTCATCCACCGTCCCGGGAGCGATCTCTTCCTGGTCCTCACCGAGGAGCGGGGAGACAGGGATTGGAGCGATCCCTGGCGGCTCTCCCAGCGGGCCATGGTGGTGAAGCTCACGTACCTGAAGCGGTTCTGATGAACTGATCAGGACCTACCCAGGGTCACCGTCTCTTCCAGCACGCCGCCCCGGGTGGAGAGAACCCTGAGGGTCCCTTCCACGGGCCCGTCCTCCCGGATCTGGACACGGAAGGTGGCTTCCGACGATTCCCCGGGGTCGAGCCAGCCTACCTCCACACTCCCTCCCCTTTCGGGCTCCACGATCTCCACTCCGGGCTCGTCTCCCTCTGTCAGGTTCTCGGGGAACTGCAGGACCGCCCGGTCCTCCCGGACGATCTTCACCAGACGAGCCTGGCGGAGGGCCGTGGGGAGGCCGCCGGCGTTCCGCCACCGGGCCGTGACCTCGTACGTCCTCACGCCGTCTTCCTCCTCCACTTCACGGACGTCCACCTCTTCCATCTCCAGGAGGGGGAGGTGTTGGGCCATGGCCAGATTGAAGAGCCCCTGGTTGGCGGCCCAGCGCTCCAGGAGCACCGGGGGGGGATTCTGGCGGAAGAACTTGGGATGCCAGCCGCCGATCTCCACGGGGCCGTAGACGGGATGGTCGAAGGCCGTCCATTCCTTGAAGGCCTGTCCGCCGTTCTCCTGGTCGTCCCACAGGAGGGCATCCAGCTCGTCTTCCTCCCCGTCCCCGTTCAGGTCCCCGAACTCCCCACCGTCCCAGAGCTCGTCCCCGTACCAGATGGAACCGTAGTACCAGTACCCGAAGTCCGGACTGTGCCCGAAGAGGGGGCTTCCGGCCATGGGATCCCCTTCCCGGTTCCGGTACCGGTAGTCGTGGTAGGTGTCCCCGGCCCAGGGGTAGCCGGTGATGCTCATCCCCAGGGAGTCGAAGTACTCGTAGTAGGCCAGGTCCTCGGGATACATCCGCTCCGGCCCCGGTGAGGTCGAGGGGGCCCTGAGGTGCATGGGGACCCGGGTATCCATGGTGTTGACCACGGAGACGTTGGGGTTCTCCAGGAGGAAGAGGACCACCGAGCGGGTCTCGATCTCGCTCAGGGGATAGGCTCCGGCCCCCCGCTGGGTGTAGCCCCGTCCCGTCCGGTCCCGCCCCGGCATGGGGCGCCAGTTTTCCGCGTAGTTCCGGTGCAGGTCCAGCCCTCCCACGCCGTCCTCGTTCACCCGGCCGTCCCCGTCGTTGTCCAGGCCCTCCCGCATCACGACCCACTCGGCCTCCTCCCCCTCCTCGGCCCGGCGCAGGGCCCGGCCCGTGGGGTCCCGCTCGTCGGTGACCATGGTGGCCTCGTCGTCCGTCCCGGGCCGGGGGCGGAAGCGGATGCGGAGGATGATGCCGTCCCCGTCCAGGTCGTCGGCGGGGTCCTCGTCCAGGAGCTCGTCTCCGTCATTGTCCGTGGGCCGGTTCGTGCTCCGGTTCGACTGGGCCGTGTGGAGGTAGAGGCCGCTTCCGTCCGGGTTGTTCTTGGGCCGGAAATGGATGGCCCGGGTGTCCAGGAGCTCGGTGATATCAGGGTCGGACCCGTAGTTCTCCAGCACGTGCTGCATGAGCCAGAGGGTGGTCTCGGCAGCCGTTACCTCCCCCGAATGCCGATTTCCCTCGAAGAAGGCCGCCGGCTTGTCCGTGGCCGGACCCGTGGCCTCGTTCGTCACCGTGGCCTGGAGGATGGGCCGGCCCTCGAAGGAGCGGGCCACCTCGTAGACGTCCACCAGGTCCGGGTACTCCTCCTCCCACCGGCGCATCCACTCGTACATGACCTCCCAGGTGTGGTATCGGTCGAAGGTCAGGGTCTCGCCCGCCTCGTACTCCGTCTCCGGGTGCCGGACCCGGGGAAAGAAGTTCACGCCGTGGCGGAAACCCTCCAGGGTGTACCAGTCCGGGTGGCTCCCGGGATCCTCCTGTGTCCGTGATCCCCCTCCCATCATTTCCTGGGCAGAGACCAGGGAAGGGGAGAGGACATAGAAGAGCAGAACCAGTGATGCTGAGGTCAACAGGCGGCCGGACATGTCCCGTCTCCAGGTTCGGGGTCGGAAGGAGGAGGGCGGTCCCCTACGGCTTCTTCGCCACCAGCCGGGTGGCCAGGGGAACGGGCTCCATGAGCTTGTAGATGGGAACCAGGGGCGGCCCCTGTGCCTCGCGGCGGCGCCACCGTCGTTCCTCTTCCTCTTCTTCCTCCGCCGGATCCCGGGGCCGGGGGAGCCAGGCGTCCATGGTGTTCCAGTAGACGACGTTGTCGTCGGTCTCCGGCTCCAGCATGTGGGTCACCAGGCGGCCGAGGAACTGGGCCGTGGGAACCACGTACGTCCCTTCCGGAAAGCTCCGCCTCACGGTGAGGGTCTCGCCGATCTCCACCCGGGTGGCGGCGGCGTGATTGTAGGCTCGCTCGTGGGAGACGTCGGCCACGGTATAGGCGCTGATGTCCAGGCTGTCCGAGGAACGGGTCATGACCTCCACGGCGATTCCGTGGCGACGGAGGAGGTCCACGGCATCCACGGCGTCCCGGGGCAGGACGTAGGCCCAGGGCCGGGGCCGGGTCCTGGTGGCCACGGGCCGCTTGATGTGCTGGGCGCCGACGACCTCGATGGTGTCCACGGGCTCTTCGGGCTCGTCCCCCCGACGGCCCCCGGTGATGATGGTGTAGTCGACCAGGTAGTCCTCCGGGGCGTACTCCATCTCCACGGCGATCTCACCCCGGGGTTCGGCCCCCATGGCCATGGTCTCCCTGCGGGCCTCGTCCACCGCGTCCAGCAGCCGCTCCGGGCTCCGGGCGGCGTACTCCACCACCGCCAGGTTCCCCAGGTAGCCGGCCCGGGCCCCGGCCTCCAGCTCCTGTCGGGGTGCCTCGAAGAGGACCCCCACGGCGTTGACGAAACCGCCGTAGTTTCGACCGATCCGGGCCTGGTACCCTCCGGAGCGCCAGGCCTCTTCGTCCCCTCCCGGATAGTAGAAGGAGCGGAGTCCCTCGGCCTCGAGACGGGCGTCGATGAGGGGGAAGATCTCCCGGTCGCAGAGGTGGGTGAGCTCCCGGGCCGGGTCGTAGTGGCTGGGACACTGGTAGCAGAGGTTGTAGGGACGGGATCCGCCGTTGTGGGCGTCCACGAACATGTGGGGGCGCCACCGGGCCATGAGGTTGCTGACGTAGGCCGCCAGGGCCGGCTGCTCCAGCTTCACGTAGTCCCGGTTGAGGTCGATGCCCCAGGCGTTCCCCCGGGTGCCCCGCTCCGAGGCCTCGAAGCCGTCGGGATTGAGCTGGGGCGCCACCAGGACCGTGACCTGGTCCAGGAGGTCGTTGGCCCGGGTCCCGGGGGTGGCCAGGTCCCGCATGAGGATAAGGAGCCCCTCACGGAAGGTCCGCTCACCTCCGTGGACGTTGGCGGCCAGCAGCACGATGGGCCGACCCAGGGCCCAGGCCTCCCAGGGCTCGCTCACCAGGGGCCGGCTGAAGATGGCGTAGGGAAGATCCCGCCCTTCCCAGCTCTCCCCGTAGACCCCGAGACGCATCTCCGTGGTGGCGCCCTTCAGAGCCTCCAGGTAGTCCCACATCTCCTGGTGGTTCGTGTAGCTTTCGAAGCCCGAGATCTCGGAGGGCGTTTGGGGGAACCCCGGGGCCGGGGGAAGCCAGCCGTCCTGGGCCGACGCAGGGACGGCTGCGGCCGACGAGAGAAAGAGAAGGAGAAGGCCCATGAGAAGGGCGAGGCTCCTGGGGAACAACAGCTGGCGCGAGAGAGTCTTCCGCATGGCGAACGTGGGTTGGTGTGAGCCCGGCCGGATGCCGGATCCTTCCTCGAACGCCGGATCCTAGGCTCCGGACTTCCGGGTCGCAACTCGTTCCCCGGGGGCGGGAGTCCCGGCCACGGCTGGACGGTCGGGAGGCCGGACCATAATACTGAATGCGGTGGACGATGGTGACAGACCAGGATCGAGGAGTACGGAGGGATCGGCGGACGCCACCGATCGTTCCAGAACCTGACCACGAGGGAGTGCCCCAAACGATGGAGTGCCCTACACGATGAAGACCACGGACGACCAGACCCGGTTTCTTCGCCTGTTTCTCCTTTTGAGCGTTTTCGCCGTCGGATCGGGGTGTGCGCCGGATGCCGGCACGTACACCACACCCCTGGAGGAGGCAACCGGGGATACCCTCACCTCCCACGAGGACATGCTCTCCTTTCTCACCGGTCTCCAGAACGGCACCCAGGCCTTCACCATGGACACCATCGGACAGTCCGTGGAGGGACGCAGCCTGGTGCTTCTGCACTTCAACGGGCCCGACGAGGCTCAGGCGCCCGGCCAGGAGAAGGTCCAGGTCCTGATCTTCGCCCAGCAGCACGGCGACGAGCCCTCGGGCAAGGAAGCCAGCATCGCCCTGGCCCGGGACCTGGCCACCGGGGAGTTCAGCCAGGTTCTCCGGAACGTGGATCTCTACCTGATCCCCCAGGTGAATCCGGACGGATCGGAGATGCGTCAGCGACGAAACGCCAACGACAAGGACCTGAACCGGGATCACCTCACTCTCACAACGCCGGAGGTGACGGCGGTACACCAGGTCTTCAACGAGCTCATGCCCCACGTGACCCTGGACGTGCACGAGTACGGAATCACGTCCAGCAGCTGGGTGGACACCGGAATCCGGAAGAACTTCGGGCAACAGATCGGCGCCATCTCCAACTCGAACATCTCCCTGGAGCTTCGGTCCTACGCCTGGGACCGGGTGATTCCCCGGATGCGGGACGGGTTGGTGGAGCGGGACGTCCGCCTGCGGCGCTACCTGGTGACCGGCGGTCCCGCGGAGCGGTTCCGCTACAGCACCACGGCCCTGAACGACGGCCGGAACAGCCTGGGCATCTACAACACCCTGTCCTTCCTCATCGAGGGCCAGAACGGCCTCACCGTGGAGGAGAACATCCGGGAGCGGACCCGGCAGCAGCTGGAGACCATGAAGGCCTTTCTCACCTTCTTCAGCGAGAATGCCCAGGAGGCCCGGGAGCTGGTGGCCCGGGAACGGGCGAAGCTCCGGGGCCCGGCGGCGCCGGATTCGGTGGCCGTGGTCATGGACTACGTCCCGGACCCCTCGGAGCCCACGGTGACCGTGGGGGTCATGGACCTGGAGACGGGGGAGCCGGACTCCCTGGTGGTGGAGAACTTCGCCCCGGTGGTGCAGGCCACGGTCTGGGTGGAACGGCCCGAGGGGTACGTGGTCCCGGCGGAGCTCACGGACGTCCTGGGTGTCCTGGAACGGCACGGCATCGAGGCGATTCCGGCGGAAGACGCCCGCCAGGCCATGCTGGGGTCCTACCGGATCCTGGACATGGAGGAGACGGAGAAGGAGGACAAGGATTTCCTGGCTGTGGACGTCGCCCTGAGCGTCGAGCCCGGAGCCGTCCCAGCGGAGCATTTCCTGGTCTTCTGCGACCAGATCCAGTCGGACCTCATCGTGACCCTTCTGGAGCCCCACTCCCAGTGGGGGCTGGCGCCCCGGCCGGAGTTCGACCTCCTCACCGTGGGGGCTCGTTACCCCATCTGGAGAATGGAACAGCCGCTAAACTGACGGGCTCCGGAAAGAAACGACCCCGCCGCCCCCGGCACCGGAGAGCCACACGGCACCGGGGGCGGTGGCCAGGGCCTCCTCCAACTGCCGGTAGAAGCTCCGGTCCAGCTTTTCCTCCACGTCTTCCCCACCGTCGGGGCCCAGCACCCGGTGGGCCTTTGAGGGTGCGGGGCGCACCGGTCTTCGGGCCCCGGACTTCCACGGTTCGTCCGTTCCCGGGAAGGTGGGGACGTCCCGGCTGTGAGCCTCCTCCAGCATCCGGGCCTCGAAGGGCAGATCCAGGAGTCGTACCAGGCTTCGGAGGGTGGCTTCCGGATGGGCGGCCAACCCCTGGTAGAGGACCACCACGTGGCCGGGCTCCTCCATGGCCTCCCGGGTGGCCCGCATGGACCGGTTCCATTGCCGGATTCCGTAGGCCGGATCCGCCTGGCGGGGGAAACGCTGGGGATAGCGCCGGGCCCGGTCCACCATGGAGGCCACCACGGCCCTCCCGTCCCTCACCATGTGGAGACAGAGGGAGCGGGGAACGATCCGGCCGATTCGCGCGGCATGGAGGACGTGCCGGGGGGTCTTCTCCAGCCAGACGTCGGCGCCGCGCTGGAGGGCCAAGGCGTCCAGATAGGCCACCGCGTCCGCCAGAGATCGGGAGAGGATCCAGCGTCTGGGAGGAAGGGGAGGGGGGACGTGCCCCGCTTCGGCCTCTCCCTTCGCCAGTCGGCGGAGGGCCTTCCTCTCCTTCCCCAGGGTCAGACCCAGACGGGCCCAGGGGAGGAGGCGGCCCCGCATTCCCAGAGCCCGGAGAAACACACCGGTCTCGGGAAAGGTGTGAACCCGGGAGTGCCCGGCCAGGAGGCCCTGAAGGAGGGTGGTGCCGGACCGGGAGCATCCCATGACGAAGGCGCGACGGTGAATGCCCGTGTCATGGGAGGTGCTGCTGGGGACCATGCCGTTCCCTGCCGTGTCGGGTCGAGGGATCTCCTCTCCCGGCCATGGTACCCGGTGCGGGGCTCGTTGCGCCACTGTGGACCCGGATCTAACCTCCCGGGTCCCCGGGTCCCGCGAGATTGACGAATGACGCCGAACCTCCTGGAACGAGAGCCCCGATCCATCCTCCTGGTGCGCCTGAGCGCCCGGGGGGACATCGTCTTTTCCTCTCCCATGGTCGGCGCCCTGCGGAGAACGTATCCCCGGGCCCACCTGGCCTGGCTGGTGGAGGCTCACACGGCGGAGCTCATCCGGCACCACCCGGAGCTGGACGAGGTCCTGGTCTGGGACCGGTCCCGGTGGAGGTCGCTGCTCCGGGAACGGAGGTTCGGAACCCTGTTCCGGGAGGCCCGGGGGCTGGTGAGGGATCTCCGGAGCCGGAAGTTCGACCTGGCCCTTGACCTCCAGGGGCTCCTGAGGAGCGGGATCTGGACCTTCCTTTCCGGAGCCACCACCCGCATCGGGCTTCGGTCCAAGGAGGGTTCGGGTCTCTTCATGAGTCGGGTGGTGGACCGGGACCGGAAAGGGGGTGATCCGTCCCTGATCTCCTCGGAGTACCTGTACCTGGCTCAGGAGCTGGGCCTCGAGGTGGAGGACTTCCGGATGGAGGTCCACCTCACCCAGGAGGACCGGACCTTCGCCCGGGCGGCGGTGAGAGCCCTGGGGCTCTCCGGTGGCTACGCCGTGGGCGTACCCTTCACGACCCTCCCCTCGAAGCACTGGTTCGAAGACCGGTGGGCTCGCCTCATGGAGGAATTGGAGAGGGAGAGGGGGCTACCCACGGTGATCCTGGGAGGGCCGGGAGACCAGGAGGCCCAGAGGAGGATCCGGGCCATGACCGGGGGGGAGCCCCGGAGCCTGGTGGGGGAGACCTCCCTCACCCAGGCCGCCGCACTTCTGGAGACGGCGGACCTGGTCATCGGGGTGGACACGGGTCTGACCCACATGGGGATGGCGCTGGAGCGGCCCACCATCGCCATCTTCGGCTCGAACATCCCCTACACGGATCCCCGGACGGAGAAGGGGAGGGTCCTGGTTCACTGGCTGGAGTGCTCTCCCTGCCGGGGCAATCCCACCTGCGACGGGGAGTTCCCCTGCCTCCGCAGGATCACGGTGGAAGAAGTGATGGCCACGGTCCGGGACCTGCTGGGCCAGGAGGACGAAAACACGGGCTGACGGAAGAAGGGCCGGCCACCGGTCGCAACGGTCCCGGACCGGCGCCGACCCCTCCTGGAACGAGACGGGATGAGCCCTCAGCCTCGGCTCATCCTCAATTCGAGACCCGGAGCTCCACCCGCTCCGAGGGATTCCCGCCGAACTTGGATTCCACCTGGAACTCCACCCAGCCGCCGCTCCCCGACATCTCCACCAGGTAGCGGAACGTCCGGATCTCCTTGCCCCGGAGCCGGAACTCGTGACGTGCCTCCCCCACCCCGTCGGCGGACGCCGCAGGGTTCACCGGGTCGAAGCGGGTCTCCTCCTGGGGCACGGGAAGGAGCTCCACGTTGTTCGAGGAACGGAAGATGAGCCGGTCCATGACCGCCGTCTCCAGTTGAATCTCCCGGTCCGAGATCGTGGGGTAGAGCTTGTCGTTCTCCAGCTCCACGTCCACCCAGTAGAGGTTCCCCGTCTCCGGGGTGACCTGGATGTCATGGAAGGCCACCTCGGGAAACTCGCTGGCGGAGAACAGCACGAAATCCGCATTCTTCTGCGCCTCCATCTCCACGTAGCGGGAGGGGGGCGTGCGGCGGATGTGCTTCGTCGGGGAGCCCCCGATCCAGACCTCTCCCAGGTCCGGATGCTGAACCGGGTGGGGATCGATCCACCCCTCCCCGTGAAGCTCCAGGTCGATCCAGCGCAGGTACTCCTCGTTCGTCACCCGGCCGTCCTCGTCGATGTCGGCGAAGGCCGGGGAGCCCCACAGCTCCATGAGGTAGGCGTAGGCTCCCAGCATGTAGTAGGTGGCGGCGTGGGCCTGTCCGCTGAGTCCCCCGATCACGGGCTCGTAGTCCTTCAGGATCTGGGCCCCCATGGTGACGATGGCCGTCTGGACGTCCATGTCGTGCTGGTACTGGGGCGCCACCTCCCGCTCGAAGAGCTGGGCGTACTTGTTCTTGCCTCGGAGGAACGCAAGGCTGTCCTCGTAGGACATTTGCCGACGCCGGTAGTAGTAACCGTACTCCCCCCGGGCCTCCGTCAACTCCTCCTCCGTGGCTCGGGGAGGGGCCTGCATCATGATGAGGCGGCCGGTGTTGTGGTAGTGGAAGCTGGCGAAGATGTTGTCGTGGGCCCGCTGGAACTCGAAGACGTTCCGGGTCTCGGGCTCGGACATGGGGTAGGGATTCCCGGCGTCCAGGTTCCAGCCGTAGGGGAAGTTCCGGTTCGGGTCCGGGCCCCCGATGTCGTCCTCGTTGATGAGGCCGTCCCCGTCGTTGTCGAACCCTTCCGGTCCCAGGCTGCGGAAACGCCGGACCCGCTCCCGGTCATCGGCCACCTCCACGAAGAGGTGGCCGTCGGGAGAGAGCTTCAGGGGGCCTTCCGGATCCTCCACGTACATGTAGGAGAGCTCTCCGTCGCCGTCCACGTCCTCCGTCCGGTCCTCGTCGTAGAGCCCGTCCCCGTCGTTGTCCTCCGGACGGTAGGTCTCCCGGGGGTTGTTCGGGGTGTTGGGGTGGACCACGTAGGAGTGGTTCGCGTCCACGTTCAGGCCCGGAAGGATGTAGAAGGTGGTGGAGTTCACCAGGTCGTGGACGAACTCGTCGTAGTCGTAGCGGGTGAGAAGGTACCAGGCCAGGTACAGGGAGCAGGTGATGCCGTTCACCTCGTTGCCATGGATGGCCCCGTCCACCCACATGGCGGGCTTGTCCTGGTGGGGGCCCGTGTCCTTGGCCGTGATGGTGAGGAGATACTGCTCCCGGCCCATCCGACTCGTGCCGATGCTCTGGATGTCGGCCAGGTGGGAGTACTGGTCCTGCAGGTCGTGCATGATCCCCGTCCACTCCTCATAGGAGTAGTAGCGTTTCCAGCTGATGGGGAAGTCCTGCTCGCCGTGATACCCTCCTGGGCTTTCCTGGAGCTTCTCCTGGGAGAGCCCGGGTGCCGGGCCCAGGAGGGCCAGAGCCAGGATGCAGACCGGAAGGAGCATGATCTTCTGCTTGGTAGACATGGTGGCCTCCTATCCTAGCGCACCGAGAGTTCCCGGACCTTCGTCCCCCCCTTCTGGGAGGTGAGGACGAGCTTCAGGGAGGGTTCCCCCTCCACCGCCACCAGCCAGCTCACCGCGCGCTGGTTGGCCCCTTCTTCATAGACGTCCAGGGTGCCGGCCAACACGCCCAGCTCCTGCCAGGCACGGCCCTGGAGGAACTTCACCCGGTCCCGGTCTCCAAGGAGCCAGATGGCGTCCTCCCGGTTCCCGGCCAGGTCGTCACCCTGGGTCCGGTGGGTGGCCAGGGGGCCCGTGTTCCGGATGGTGGCCGTCACCTTCACCACCCGGTACTCCCCCAGGCCCCCCTGGGGCCGGATGGTGACCGTGTTCCCCCGGGACGAGGCCTGGGCCCGGGCCGCGGAGGAGGAGTGGTAGAGAACCTCCGCCCGGGCGGAGTCGATCTCCAGCCGGGGCAGGAGCCCGGCCTTGTAGAGCTCGAACTGCCAGTGGGTCTCGGCCACATGCCGAAGGGAGGCACCGGGAAGGGCGTTCCCCCCCACGTAGGTGGAGACCCAGCCTCCGACCTCTCCCTCCCCCAGCTGCTCGTGGTCGTAGGGCTCCCAGGGAACGAAGATGCGTTCGTCGAACGGCCGGTTCTCCCACGCCAGGAGGGCGGCATACCAGGCCCCACGATCCTCCTCACCCTGGTAGCCCGGAAGCCCCCGGGTGTCCCGGCGCCAGTTCCACAGCTCCGTGGTCATGGCGTAGGACCCGTACTGGGCGTAGGCCCAGTCGATGAAGATCCCGAAGCCATAGGGCCTGCCCCGGTCGTCACGGTAGGGGTGCCGCCAGAGGTCGGCGTTGTCCGGCTCTCCCACCAGCTCCTTGTACTTCGTGCCCATGAGGTCATCGAAGACGGTGAGGTCCGGGCCCGGGATCTCCTCGTCCGGCCAGCGGGCGAAGGGACGGTACGTGAAGCCTCCGGAGGTGTGGAAGGACTGGACCAGGAGGATGTTCCGGTGGGTGCTGAAGAACTCCAGGATGGTGTGGGACTCCGGGGAGGAGGCGGCGTAGGCCCCGCTCCCGCCCTGGGAGTTGTCGTCGGTGAACCAGCCTTCCGGGAAGTTCCGGTTCACGTCGATACCCCGCATGGGATCCTCCCCCCACTCCCCGTCACCGTCCTCGTCCGAGTCCTCCCGGACCAGGGAGTAGCGTTGCCGGTCCGTCTCCTCGTCCCGGTCCAGACGGACCATGATCCGGGGATCCTCCTGGGACAGGACGTACCGGCCCTCCGGATCCGGATACCGGAAGGTGGTGATGAGCCCGTCCCCGTTCATGTCGTCGGGCCCGTCCTCGTTCACCCGACCGTCCCCGTCGTCATCCCGGCGCATGGAGTTCTGCCTCTGGGAGATGCCCCGGTCCACGGAGTTGTAGACACCGTCGGGGTTCACCATGGGACAGATGTAGAAGGTGTTCTCGTCCACCAGCCGGGTGATGGCTTCGTCGGAGCCGTAGCCCGACACCAGCTTGTCGATGATGTAGAGGGTGACCTCGGTTCCGGTGTACTCGTTGCCGTGGGTCCCCCCGTCGATCCAGATCCCGGGCTTCCCCTGGTAGGATCGCATGGGAGGGACGTTGTCCACGCCTTCCTTGCGCATGTTCCGGAGGGGAACGTGCCGGTCCAGGGTGGTGCCCGTGGCCGAGTTCGTGATCACCAGCACGTGGATGGGACGGTCCATGGTGGACCGGCCGATCTCCAGGAGCTCGGTGATCTCCGGATAGGCATCGGCCACCTCCCGGACGTACTCCACCGCTCCCTCGAAGCCGTGGAAGTCATCGAAGGAGATGGGGACCTCCTGAGCAGGTAGGGCCTGCAGACAGGTCGTGAGGAACAATGCCGGCAGGGCCAGGGTCAGGCTTCCCGGCCTCCGCGTCCAGCGTCTGGAAGTGTGCATCCCCCACCCTCCATGGTATTCAGGTGGCTCTCCGGTCCGTCCCCGGAGGACGAATCGGGGGAAAACGAATGCCCTGAGTGTAGGACTCGAACGGGAAGCCTGCCACCCTGCGGCCGGGGGGGTCAAGGAAAATATGTAACCAGAGAACACGACCGGGGCACTTTGGTTGGCGTTTTCGGGTATGAAGCCATAGGTTGAGACCTCGGGCCAGTGGTGGTGGCGGGCGATGGGCGGGCTGCTTCCAGGACGTTCCAACGGAAACAAGCCCACCGCAGGCACTCTGCATAAGCGATACAACTGAACGTGGCTGGGAGGTGATCCCCTATTCCTCAGAATGGGCGGAAGCGTCGTTTCTTCACCCGCGTCGACATCGACACCCTGGAGGAGCTGAAGCATCTCTCCCGGGCGGAACGGGTGACCATGAAGGCCGTCTCGGCCGTTCTCCCCTTCCGGGTGAACGGGTACGTCATCGAGGATCTCATCGACTGGGATGCCGTCCCGGACGATCCCATCTACCGTCTGGTGTTTCCCCAGCCCGGAATGCTGAGGAAGGAGCACCTGGAGGAGATGAGGAGGGTGGTGGCCCGGGACGCCCCGGAGGAGGAGGTCGTCCGGCGGGCCCGCGGGATCCAGCGTTCCCTCAACGCCTACCCGGCGGGGCAGAAGAAGCTGAACGTACCCTGGTTCGAGGGGAACCGCCTGGAGGGGATCCAGCACAAGTACCGGGAAACGGTCCTCTTCTTTCCCGCCGCGGGACAGACCTGCCACAGTCACTGCACCTACTGCTTCCGCTGGGCCCAATTCTCCTCTCCCGACGACTTCCGGTTCGAAGGTCGGGAGACCCGGACCCTGGTCCGGTACCTGAAGAACCACCCGGAGGTCACGAACGTCCTGGTCACGGGGGGAGACCCCCTGGTCATGTCGGCCTCCCTGCTCCGGGAGTACCTGGAGCCCCTCCTGGATCCCTCCCTGGAGCACGTCCGGAGCCTCCGGATCGGAACCAAGGCCACCACCTTCTGGCCCTACCGGTTCACAACGGATCCGGACGCGGACGAGCTTCTCCGGTTTTTCGCAGAGATCGTGGACTCGGGCAAGCACCTGGCCATCATGGCCCACTACAGCCATCCCCGGGAGCTGGAGACGGCCACTGCCCGGGAGGCCGTCCGGAGGATCCGGGACACCGGAGCGGTGATCCGGAGCCAGTCCCCCATGGTCCGGGGCGTGAACGACAGCCCGGAGGTTTGGAGCGAGCTCTGGCGGACCCAGGTTGGATTGGGTGTGGTGCCCTACTACACCTTCCTGGCCCGGGACACCGGGGCCCAGCACTACTTCAAGATCCCCCTGCACCGGGCCCTGAGCATCTTCAACGAGGCCTACCGGGCCGTCTCCGGCCTGGGGCGCACGGTCCGGGGACCCGTCATGTCCGCCACGCCGGGGAAGGTGCTGGTGGACGGGGTGACCCGGGTGACCGGGGAGCAGGCCTTCGTGCTGAAGTTCCTCCAGGCCCGGGATCCCTCCTGGGTGGGTCGCCCCTTCTTCGCCCGCTTCGATCCCGACGCGGCCTGGCTGGACGACCTGGAGCCGGCGGGAGCCGCCCGGGAGTTCTTCTTCCAGGCTCGCTTCCGGGAGCTCATGGCCGGGATGAACGTGGCGGCTTCGTAGGAGGCTGATGGGCCTCCCAGGCCCCGGGCTGACCTCTCTTCTCTGTCCCTCTCGGTCCACCTCTATCGGTTTCGGCGAACGGGGTATTGACACATTGAAGTATCCCTATTATCCTATGCGAACATTTTCGGAGAACGGGGCCATTCCAGGGTCGTGAGATGGGTAGCGAGACGACGAAGAACCAGAAGCTCGGAGCCAGAGAAGGGGGCCGGCTGATCCGGTCCATCGATCCGGAGATCCTCAACCAGACGGCGGATGTCATCAAGGTTCTGGGTCACCCGGATCGCCTTCGAATCGTGGAGGTTCTGGAGGACGGCGAGAAATCGGTGAGCGAGATCCAGGAGATCCTGGATCTGCCCCAGGCCATCGTGTCCCAGCACCTGGCCAAGATGCGGGGATGGGACATTGTGGCGCCCCGGAGGGACGGGATCCATGTTTACTACCGGATCCTGGAACCCAAGGTGGAGCACATCCTCCACTGCATCCGGCACTGTGACCTCTGAGGTTGAGGACGAGTCGGGACCAGTCGGAATGAAGGCCCGGGACCACGGGCTGAAGAGCGGAAACCTCTTTTTTCTGGGCGAGGCATATGAACATCACTATAGCGCTATTCGCACTGGGACTGGGGCTGGGATCCGGAGGGGATGTTCCCCCGGATACCCTGACGTTCCTCCAGGGGCGGGACCTCCGAAACCCGGAGGCGCAGGGGGCCTGGCAGGAGGAGCCCCTCCGGCTCTCCCTGGATGAGGCCGTCCGGCAGGCCCTGGAGGAGAACCCGGACCTCCGGGCCCAACGGGCCAACGCCGAGGCCCGGGCCCAGCTTCCCCTGAAGGCCAGTCAGGCCTTTCTCCCCTCCGTGACGCTGGGGCTCCAGGGTATGCGGACCACCGATCCGGTGGCCGTGTTCGGCTTGAAGCTCCGGCAGGAGAACTTCGCCCAGTCGGATCTGGCCCTGGATGCCCTGAATCGGCCGGACCCCTACTCGGGTTACAACGCGTCGGCTTCGGTCCAGCTTCCCCTCCTGGCGCCGGAGGGCCTGTACGGTTTCGCCCAGGCTCGTAAGGCTGCCCGGGCCGAGGCCGCCGGGGCCCAACGAGCTGCGGAAGCCACCCGTTTCTTCGCCACCCGGGCCTACTGGGATGCCCGCCTGGCCGCTCGCAGGGTGGCGGCCCTGGACACGGCCCTCCTGGCGGTCCGGTCCCATGTGCGCCGGGCCGAGGCCATGCACACCGAAGGCCTGGTAACCAGCCTGGACGCCCGGTTGGCGGGCCTGAAGGCCTCGGAGATCGAGGTGCAGCGCCTGGCCGCCCGGGCCCAGGCCGAGAATGCCCTCTCGGGGCTCCGGGCCATCCTGGCCCTCCCCGACTCCCAGGACATCGTCCTCACCGACGACCTCACCGATCCCCTCCGACCCTCCCCCTGTGTGGACGTGGTGGAAGGGGCGGAGGTGTCGGAGGCCTGCTCCTTCCAGGACCGGAGCGATCTCCGGGCCTTCGAGCTGGGCGTGGAGGCCACGGAGGACGGTGTGAAGAAGGCGTGGGCCTCCCAGCTTCCCTCTCTGGCGGCCTTCGGGGCCCTGGGCCACTACGCTCAGGACGCCCCCTTCGACGGGGGAAGCGGGGACTGGACCATCGGCATCGGGCTGAGCTGGAATCCCTTCCAGGGCCTCTCCGGCGTAGGGGAGGTCCGGGCGGCGAAGGCGGAGCGGGACGCGGCCCGGGCCCGCTGGGAGGCGGCCTACCGTCAGGCCGAGGTGGAGGTGCTCCAGGCTTCCCGGATGCTGGAAGCGGCGAGGGAGCGGGCCGACGTGGCCGCCCGGGCAGCCCAGGAGTCCCGAGCGGCCCTGGAGCAGGCCCGCCTCCGGTACCGAACCGGGGCGGCCCCCATCACCGAGCTGTTGGACGTTCAGGCGGCGGCGACTCAGGCGACCCTGTCCGAGCTGGCCGCGCGACGAGACCTCTTTGTGGCCCATGCGGCCCTGGACCTTGCATACGGAGTGTACGACCGATGAGACCTGTATTCGCGATCCTCGGGTTGGCGGCCGCCGTGGCCGCGTGTGGGGATTCCCACCACGCGGAGGAGGCCCAGGCCCGGACACCGGCCCAGGACGGGGTGCCTGTCCGGGTCGAGTCCATCCCCCTCCAGGTGAGCGTGGAGGGCACCGTGTTCTCCCGAAACCGGGCGGAGATTACCACCCGGATGATGGCCCGGGTCACGGAGTTGAGAGCCGACGTGGGAAGCCGGGTGGAAGCCGGTGAGGTTCTCCTCCGCCTGGGCACGGAAGACGTGGCGGCCAACCGGACCAAGGCCGAGGCCGCCGTGAGGGTGGCCCGGGCGGCCCGGGACGAAGCCGAGCGGCACGCCCGGCGCATGGACACCCTTTATGCCCAGGACGTGGTGGCCAAGGTGCAGCGGGACCAGGCCCGGCTCCAGCTCACCCAGGCCGAGTCCCAGCTCGCCATGGCCCAGGCCACCCTCCAGGAGGTGGAGACGGCGGCCAGCTACGCCTCCATCCGGGCGCCCTTCGCCGGTGAGGTGGTGAGCCGCTACATCGACGTGGGTGACGTGGCGGCTCCGGGTCGCCCCCTCCTGGTGGTGGAGGAAGCCGGTCCTCGGGAAGCCCGCCTGGCGGTCCCCGTGGACGTTGCCCAGGAGCTGGCGTCCGGGGACACGGTCCAGGTCACCACCCTCACCGGACGATCCGCCCGGGCTCCGGTCCGAGCCGTGGCCTCCGGAGCGGACCCCATGTCCAAGACGGTGGAGGCCCGAGTGACCCTTCCCGGGGATTGGCCCACGGGAGTCAGCGTCTCCGCCCAGATCCCCGCGGGGACCATCCAGGCCATCACCGTTCCCTCCTCTGCCGTGGTTCGCCGGGGACAGCTCACCGGCGTCCGGGTGGCAACCCCCGAGGGTCCCTCTCTTCGGTGGATCCGCCTGGGCCGCACGCTGCGTGACGGAGATCGAGTACAGGTGCTGAGCGGCCTCAACGAGGGAGACGAGATCATCCTATGAAGACCGGCATCTCTGGAGGAATCGCCCAGCGGTTCCTCAACTCCAAGCTGACGCCTCTTCTCACGGCGTTCTCCCTGGTCCTGGGTATCGGGGCCGTGATGAACACCCCACGGGAAGAGGAGCCCCAGATCCGGGTCCCCATGATCGACGTGGCCGTGGGACTTCCGGGAGCCACGCCCAGGGAGGTGGAGCACCGTCTGGTGGAGCCCCTGGAGCGGGCCATCTGGGAAGTGAAGGATGTGGAGTACGTCTACAGCACTGCCCAGTCCGACGGGGCCCTGGTGACAGCCCGGTTCAAGGTGGGCACGGAGCCGGAGCTGGCTCTGACCCGGTTGTACGGGAAGCTCATGGCCAACATGGACCAGACGCCTCCGGGAGCCACGCCTCCCTTCGTCACCCTCCACGGCATCAACAAGGTTCCCATCCTTACCCTGACCCTCTCCGGGGGCAGCGATCCCGGGGACGGCTACCTCCTCCGGCAACAGGCCCTGGAGCTGGTGGGAGAGCTGAAGCGGCTCCCGGACGTGGCGGAGAGCTGGGTCATCGGTGGCGCGCCCCGTGAGGTCTCCGTCACCCTGGATCCCCAGGCCCTGGCAGCCCGGGGTCTATCCGGCGGAGCCGTCTTCCAGGCCCTGGGCGCCGCCAACGCCGATCTGCCCGCCGGGGACCTGGTGGCCGGGAACCGCAGCGTGCCCGTGCGCATCGGTCACCTCCTGCGCAGCGCCGAGGATGTCCGGGATGTGGTGGTGGCGGTGGTGGACGACCGGGCCGTGAGGCTCCGTGACGTGGCTACCATCCAGGACGGGCCGGCCAAGCCGGACCAGTACGTGGCCTTCCTCCCCGGTGGGGGCAGCGGCGCCGACTTCGAGCCCGCCGTGACCATTGCCCTGGCCAAGCGGGAAGGCACGAACGCCGCCACCATCGCGGATCGGGCCATCGAGAGGACGGCGGAGCTCCGGGGTGAGGTGGTGTCGGAGGATGTTCGAGTCACCGTGACCCGGAACTACGGGGAGACGGCCACGGAGAAGAGCCGCGAGCTCCTCATCCACATCCTGGTGGCCACCTTCGGCGTGGTCCTCCTGGTCTGGTTCTCCCTGGGCTGGCGGGAAGCGGTGGTGGTCCTGGTGGCCGTCCCCGTGACCCTGGCCCTGACCCTCCTGGTCTACCATCTCTACGGCTACACCCTGAACCGGATCACCCTCTTCGCCCTGGTCTTCGCCATCGGAATCCTGGTGGACGACGCCATCGTGGTGGTGGAGAACATCGCTCGACACCTCCACATGAAGCTACGGCACCCGGACGAGGCGGCGGTCCTGGCCGTGGACGAGGTGGGCAATCCCACCATCCTGGCCACCTTCACCGTCATCGCCGCCATCCTTCCCATGGCCTTCGTCTCGGGCCTCATGGGGCCCTACATGCGGCCCATTCCCGTGGGGGCCTCCGTGGCCATGCTCTTCAGCCTGGCCGTGGCCTTCATCGTCACTCCCTACCTCGCGGTGCGCCTGGTGAGAGAGGGCGGGGAAGGGGAAGAGGAGCCCCCGCCCTCCGGCGAGCCGGTGGAGACGGCGGACGAGGCCCTCCCCACCGGGCGCCTGGCCCGATGGTACCAGGGCTTCATGGAGCATCTCCTGGACAAGCCCCTGCAGCGGCGCCTCACCTACGGTGTGATGGTTCTTCTCCTCCTGGGCTCCGTGGCCCTGGTGCCCCTGCGCCTGGTCACGGTGAAGATGCTCCCCTTCGACAACAAGAGCGAGTTCCAGCTCATCGTGGACATGCCCGAGGGCACGTCCCTGGAGCGCACCGCCGAGGTGGCCCAGGCCCTGGCCCTGGTGGTGGCCCGGGACCACGCCGTGAGCGACGTGCAGACGTATGCCGGTGTGGCGGCACCCTTCAACTTCAACGGCCTGGTTCGCCACTACTTCCTCCGGCAGGGGCCCACGGTGGCCGACGTGCAGGTGAACCTGGTGGCCAAGCATCACCGGTCGGAGCGGAGCCACGCCATCGCCGTGCGCATGCGTCCGGCGGTGGACTCGGTGGCCCGGGCCTACGGTGCCTCGGTGAAGCTGGCGGAGATTCCCCCGGGTCCCCCGGTCATGGCCACCCTCACAGCGGAGATCTACGGCCCGGACTACCAGGAGCAGATCGAGCTGGCGGAGCGGGTGAAGGAGGTCTTCGAGACCCATGACGGCGTGGTGGACGTGGACTGGACGGCGGAGGCGGAGCACGTGGAGGTCCACGCCGCCGTCTCCCAGGCCGAGGCCCTCCGGGCCGGGACGAATCCGGAGCAGATCGCCCAGTCCATCGCCGCATCCCTGGGCGGGGCCCAGGTGGGCCTCCTCCACGATCCCGAGGCCGCGGAGCCGGTGCCCATCCGCCTCCAGGTGGCGGACTCGGCCAGCGCCACGGCCTTCGACGTGGAAGGGCTGCCCGTGGCCACTCCACGAGGTGCCCGGCGACTGGAGACCCTGGCGGAGGTGGACTCCGCCCGGGCCCACCAGCCCATCTTCCACAAGAATCTCCGGCCCGTGGTCTACGTCACCGCCGATGTGGCCGGAGCCCTGGAGAGCCCGGCCTACGCCATGATCGAGATGGCCGACTCCCTGGAGGCCGCGGTGCCGGAGATGGAGACGTACTGGGCCGCCTCCCCCACCCTCACCGAGGAGCCCTTCCTGAAGTGGGACGGTGAGTGGCAGATCACCCTGGAAGTGTTTCGGGATCTGGGAATCGCCTTCGGGGCGGTGCTGATCCTCATCTATGTCCTGGTGGTGGCCTGGTTCCAGTCCTTCACGGTGCCCCTGGTCATCATGGCCCCCATTCCCCTGACCCTCATCGGGATCCTCCCGGCCCACAGCCTGACGGGGGCGTTCTTCACCGCCACCTCCATGATCGGGATGATCGCCCTGGCGGGGATCATCGTCCGGAACTCCATCCTCCTGGTGGACTTCGTGGAGCTGGGTCTGGAGCGGGGCAACTCCCTGCGGAAGGCGGTTATCGCCTCGGGCCTCATCCGGGCCCGTCCCATCATCCTCACGGCTCTGGCCGTGGTCATCGGGGGCCTGGTCATGGTCCGGGATCCCATCTTCGAGGGCCTGGGCATCGCCCTCATCAGCGGAGCTCTGGTGGCCACCGTACTGACGTTGATCGCCATTCCTCTCCTCTACTACGAGATGAGCCGATGAAACTGCTGATGATTCTGGTGGATTCGAACCACGAGGAAGACGTGGAGAGGATCCTGGAAGAGCATGAAGTGCCCGGCTACACGGAGCTTCCCAACGTCTTCGGCAAGGGCCAGACGGGCCGGAAAGAGGGAAGCCGTGCCTTCCCCGGCTCCAGCACCCTCTTCTTCACGGTGATCCGGGAGGGCATGTGCGAGACCCTCTGCAAGGAGCTGGAGGAGCTGGACGAGCAGGCCGGGAAGGAAGAGGGCCTGAGAGCGTACATCATGGATGCAACGGAGGTGGTTTGATCATGGCTTGCAGCAACAACACGCATTACGTGGTTCGCCGGGTGGCCGGGACCTTCGTCCTGGTGTCCCTGGCCCTGGGCTACTGGGTGAGCCCCTGGTTCTTTCTTTTCACCGCCTTCGTGGGACTGAACCTCTTCCAGTCCAGCTTCACCCGATTCTGCCCCCTGGAGAACATCCTGGAGCGGAAAGGACCGGCGCCGGCTCCGGAGGAAGGATGAGGGAAGGCTGAGAGACGGATAGACCGCTCCGAAGGAGATGCTCGGGGTCAGGCGGACATCGCCTGGCCCCGCTTCATCTCCTCTTCGAAGGCCACCAGCTCGAAGTCGTCCAGGATGTCCACCCGGTCCGGGGCCTGGACATAGGCCTCCAGGGCCCGCTCCCGCTCCATCTCCCGGTCGAAGGCCTCCATCTCCCTCCGGCCCGCTTCCTCCGGGGTGTCGTCGCTGGCATAGACGATGGCTCCCACCTCCTGCTCCTGGAGGGCCAGACGTCGGCGCATCCTCTCGCTCCCCCGGAATTCCTCCAGGATGGCGGGAAACCGGTAGGTCACGTTTCCCTCGGAGCCTTCCTGCACCTCTCCGTCGAACTCGGCCAGCAGCGCCTGGAGCTCCGCCTCCACCCCCCTGCCGGAGGCGCGCACCGGAGCGCCGTCCTCCTCCCGGGAGATGCGGGGGGCCAGGGCCTTGACGTGCTCCCGGGCCTCCGTCACGGACAGGGGCTGGGCGCCGTCGCCTACCAGGGAGGCCTGGAAGACCTTTCCCAGGACGAGTTTCCGGAGGTTTCGCCGGGCACGCTTCCGGTTACGGGCCCGGACCCCCAGGCTCCGGACCAGGGGGATGGCGAAGAAGGAGGCGCTGAAGAGGAGGGGGACCCAGACCAGGCCCACCCAGGCCACCGGACCGCCCAGACCCAGCTCCGGGAAGATGAACCAGGGGGCCGTGGCGGCGGCCACCATGTTGAATCCGTTCATCCCCCCGATGATGGCGTTGGCCTTTCCGTCGTTCCCGGTGACGGACTCCGCAGGCTCCAGGCGCCGCCAGGCCGGATCCGGCTCCCGGTCCCGCACTCGTCCTCGGGCGCTCACCATGAGCTCCGGGAAGACGTAGGTGAGGACCCCGCCCTCCGAGACCTTCACGTCTCCGCCGTGGGCGGCCATGAGCCGGGCCATCTCCCCCTCGGCCTCGTGGAGCTCCTGGCCCGTGTGCTGCACCAGCTCCGCCGCCGTGAGCACGCCCTTCCGGGCCCGGATGAGGCGTAGGATGCTCCGGTCTCTCTGGCGCCGGGTGGGACGGGGCCGGTCCGGGCCGAAGACGAAGGCGAAGACCTTCTTCAGGAAGGGGACCCGGGGTTTTCCGTCCCGTCCCTTCCCGTAGCGTCGCTCCCAGCGCCGGCCGTAGTAGGGACGGCCCCAGCGCCAGTCCGGGGTCCAGAACACGTACCAGAACCAGAAGGTGGGAAAGCCCCCGAATCCCCCACGGTGGCTACCGCCTCCCCAGCGTCGGCCACCTCCCCGGCCTCCCCCCCGGGACTGGCTGGCCACCAGGGCGGCCACCAGCAGGGCCACGAAGAGGACGAAGTAGACCACCAGCATGAGGACGGTCCAGACCTTGAAGGCCCGGGCGAAGAGGGCCCAGGCCCCTTCCCGGAGACGTGACCAGAGGGGTTCGGCATCCCGCTGGATGAGCCGGGGGTCGAAGCGGTAGACGAGGGTGCCGGCTTCCCCCACCTCCAGGTGCCCCCTCCTGGTCTCCAGTAGACCCCGGAGGGTGGCCTCCACCTCGTCCCGGGCCAGACCCGTGGCGGCCATGACATCTCCGGTGGTGGCCCGTCCCTTCGCTTTCCGCAGGGCCTTCAGGACGGGCCGGGCCGTGGGATTGGAAAGGGGACGAACGTCTGCAGCGGCGGCTGGTTCGGTCATGGCGGTGGAGAGGCTGACGGACAGGTGAGGGGCGACTCCCCGTTCGTCTACCCGCCGGCCCGGGTCCGGGGTTCCCCGAGGGCGATCAGGGTACCCCGGACAGCTGCCACATTGCGATTCCCGGGTGGCTGGCTGCAACTTTCCAGGCAGGAGACTCGTCTACGAGAGAGAGGGGGGCGGAAACGGCCCCGGACGAGCTCGAACACATCCTCTTCTTTCCTCTGCAGGACCATGGTTCTCTGGATCTCGGCCATCCTCACGGGATTTCTGCTGTCCCTTGGACTCGGTGCGTGGTACAAACGCCGGCGTCGCCGGCGTACGGCCAGGCGCCGGGTGGTGGAGAAGCCCAACTCCTTCTATTCCTCGGACCTGGTCCGACACCAGGTGGACCGTGAGATGTGGGGGAAAGTCAAACTGGATCGGCTCCACCCCCTGAACCGCACAGAGGTGGAGCGCCTTCTGGAGCTGGTGGACGCCCAGGGTCCCGGCGCCCTGTCCCCCCGGGACCGGCTCTTCCTGGAGAACATGACCCGGGTCAGCTTCGGGTGAGGAGCCCCGATCCTCCTTCCCTCCCTTCCATGGGAGCTCTCTCCAACAGGGTCTGATACACCAGGGGCAGGACCACCAGGGTCACCAGGGTGCTGGTGAGGAGTCCTCCGGCCACCACCGTGGCCAGGGGGCGCTGGATCTCGGCTCCCGGACCCGTGGCCAGCAGCAGGGGCAGGATGCCGAAGATGGTGGAGAAGGTGGTCATGAGGACGGGCCGGAGCTTCGTGGTGACTCCGTACTGGACGGCTTCCAGCGGTCCGGTGCCCTCCCGGGATCGACGACGGATGGTGGAGAGAAGCACCAGGCCGTCTTCCAGGGCGATGCCGAAGATGGCGATGAAGCCGATGGAGGCGGGCACGCTCATGTACTGGCCCGTCACCAGAAGGGCCGCCAGGCCCCCGGTGAGGGCCAGGGGGATGTTGAGGAGAATGACACCGGCCTCCCGCACGGAGCCGAAGATGGTGTAGAGGAGGATGGAGACCAGGAGGAGGGTGAGGGGGGTGACCAGGAGGAAGGTCCGGCGGGAGCGCTCCTGGAGCTCGAACTGGCCTCCCCAGCGGACGATGTAACCCGGGGGCACGTCCACCAGACGGGCCACGGCGTCCCGGGCCTCCTCCACGAAGCGCCCCATGTCCCGTCCCCGGACGTTGGCCTGGACGGTGCTGTAGCGCCGGTTCTCCTCCCGGTTGATGAGACGGGCGCCTTCGGATTCCTCCACCCGGGCCAGCTGGCTCAGGGGGAGCCGGCCCCCTCCGGGGAGGGGCACCAGAAGGTCGTGGATCTGCTCCAGGTCTCCCCGGTACTCCGGAAGGAAGCGGACGAAGATGTCGAATCGCCGCCGACCCTCGTAGACCTGTCCCACCACCACCCCACCGATGGCCGCCTCCACCGTCCGCTGGACCCGCTCCACGTTCATCCCGTGTCGGGCCAGGGCTTCCCGGTCCAGGTGGATGACCAGGTTGTTCTGCCCGGTGAAGCGTTCCGTCTGCACGTCCACCGCTCCTTCCAGCTCCGCCAGCACGGTCTCGATCTCGTCCGACACCCGCCGGAGGGTCTGGAAGTCCTCTCCGTAGATGCGCACGGCCAACTGGGCCCGGGTTCCGGTGAGAAGCTCATCCAGGTTGTGGGCGATGGGCTGGGACAGGTTCAGGTTGATCCCCGGGAGGTCCTCCAGCTCATGGCCGATGGCCTCCTGGATGGGATCCAGGTCCTCGCCCAGCCACCCCTCCCGTCCCCCTTCCAGCTGGATGAGGATCTGCAGGTCGTTGACGAAGTGTCCGTGGCTTCCGGCCTCCCCTCGGCCGATGCGGGTGAGGACGCCCCGGACCCCTTCCATGGCCAGGAGTCGCCTCTCGATCTCCGTGCCCATGGCGATGGATTCGTCCAGGCTCACGTTGGGGTTCATGGTCACGGCCAACTGCAGGGTGCCTTCCTTCAGGGTGGGCATGTACTCCCGGCCCATGAAGGGCAGGAGGGCCAGGCCGCTCACCAGGACCACGGCGGTGAGACCGAAGACGCCCCGGCGCCGGTTCCGGCACCAGCGGAAGAACCGCAGGTACCGACCCCGGACGGCCCGGATGAGAGGGGGGTCGGGCCGCCTCTCCCGGGCCGGGGTCCCCAGGACGTACCAGCCCAGGGCCGGGATGCTCACCAGGGTAAAGAGGAGGGAGCCGAAGAGGGCCGCGGAGATGGCGAAGCCCATGGGCCGGAACATCACCCCTTCGGTGCCCTGGAGGGTGAAGATGGGGAGGAAGACCAGGATGATGATCAGGATGGCGAAGAAAAGGGGCCGGGTGACTTCCTCTCCACTCCGGACCAGGGCCTCAAGCCGGCCCATCCCCCCCTGGATGTGCCGGTAGGTGTTTTCCACGTAGATGATGGCGGCGTCGGCGATGAGGCCGATGCCGATGGCCAGCCCTCCGAAGCTCATGAGGTCCGCCGCCAGTCCCGCCTGCTGCATGACGATAAAGGCGAAGAGGACGGAGAAGGGGAGGGTGAGCATGGTGAGGAAGGCGGAGGGCAGGTGCCCCATGAACAGGAAGAGGACGCCCACCACCAGGAGGACTCCCAGGCCCAGGCTCCCGGCCACGGTCCGGAAGCAGGCCCGTACGAAGGAGGCCTGGTTGTAGAAGGGGACGATCTGGACTCCCTCCGGGAGGCTGGCGTTCACGGTCTCGATCCGTTCCTCCAGCCGGTCGATGACCCGGGCCGTGTTGGAGCCGAAGAGCTTCAACACCATCCCCACCACCTTCTCCCCCTCTCCGTTGGCCAGGGCCGCACCCCGGCGGATGGCCGGGAGGACCTCCACACGGGCCACGCTGGAGAGGTAGACCGGGGTGCCCTCCCGCGAGGACACCACCACCTGCTGCAGGTCCTCCACGGATTCCACGAGTCCGATGCTCCGGACGATGAACTCCTCCGGCCCCCGGGTGATGAATCCCGCCGCCGCGTTTCGGTTGCTGGCCTGGATCCGTTCCATGAGCTCCGTGAGGGTGAGGTCGTAGCTCAACAGGGCGTTGGGATCCACCAGAATCTGGTACTGCTTGATGTCCCCACCGATGCTCAGGACCTGGGAGACCTGGGGCACCGATTTGAGCTCGTACTTGACGAGCCAGTCCTGGAGGGTCCGGAGCTCCAGGGTGTTGTGGTCCTCTCCTTCCAGGTAGTAGAGGTAGACGAGCCCCAGACCCGTGGCGATGGGCCCCAGGAAGGGCTCTCCGGCCTGGGGAGGGAGCTCGGCCTGGATCTCGTGCAGGCGGGGGGCCAGGACCTGTCGGGCCCAGTAGATGTCCGTGCCCCGCTCGAAGTACACGTTCACCAGGGAGAGTCCGTAGGTGGAGGTACTCCGGATCCGCTCCACCCGGGGCAGCCCGGACATGGCGGCCTCCACAGGAATGGAGACCAGCTGCTCCACCTCCTGGGGGGCGAGACCCTCGGCCTCCGTGTAGACCTGGACCAGGGCCGGAGAGGGGTCCGGGAAGACGTCGATGATGAGGTTCCGGTAGGCCACGATGCCCAGGAGGGCCACGGTGGTGGTGAGGGTGATGACCAGGATCCTCTGCCGGACCAGGAACCGGATGGACTGGGCGATCATGGTCGGGCTCCCGGAGCTCGGGTCCTGGAGGGGGTCTCAATGCACATGCTGGTGCCCCGCGGCGCCCTTGGTGAGCTCGGCCTTCAGAGTGAACGCTCCCTGGAGGGCCACCTGCTCGGTGCCGTCCAGGCCGGCCTCGATGACTCGTCCGGCGGAGAGGATCTCCCCGGGGGTCACGTGTCGGGCCCGGAAGACCCGGTGCTCTTCACCCGGCTCCCGGGGCTGTTCCACGAACACCACGTGCTCCCCTTCCAGGAGCTGGACGGCGTCCTCCGGCACCACGAGACGCTCCCTGTCCGGGTCCCGCATCCGGAGAAACCCCCGAATGTACATGTTGGGCTTCAGGAGGCCCTCCGGATTCGCCACCTCCGCCCGGACCCGGAGGGTTCGGAGGTCCGGATCCACCCGGTCCGCCACCACCGTGATCCGTCCCGGGAACTCCCGGTCCGGGAGCAGGGGGCTGCGGATCACCACCTCCGCCTCCGGATCCAGGTGGGGGACCTGGTCCTCATAGGCGTCCAGCCGGGCCCACAGGACCGAGAGATCCGAGACCGTGAAGAGGGCTCGACCCGGGGGCACGTGCTCCCCCAGCACCGCGTTCCGTTCCGTCACCACTCCGTCCAGGGGGGACCGGAGGGGGAGGAAGGGAGCCACGGCCCGGCCCGGGGGCTCCCGGCTGGTCACGTCCACGCTCCTCCGGAGCTCGGCGAGCCTGTCGGCCTCCACCCCCAGGGACCGGAGGAGGGACTCGGCGGCCTGGAGCCCGGTGAGGGCCTCCTCGTAGGTGGACTGGCGGCGGAGGAACTCCCGGTCCTCCAGGGCCCGCTGCTCCCGGAGGACCAGGGCCCGCTCGTAGTCCGTCCGGCTCAGCTCCGCCTGGGTATAGGCCCGGAGGTAGTCCGTCTGAGCCCGGGTGAACTCCGGGGCATTCAACCTCGCCAGGGTATCCCCCCGGCGGATCCTGCTCCCCAGATCCGCCCCCAGACCGGCCACCTGGCCCGGGACCAGGGGGGCGATCCGGGCCGTCCGGTTCTCGTCGGCGGTGAGGACCCCGGGAAGGACCATCTCGGCGGTGATGGTGGTCCGGGCCACGGGCCCCACCTCCACGTCCCAGCCAGCCAGGCTTCCCGGCTCCACATGGAGCTCGTGGCCCTGGTCGGCGTGGGTTTCGTGTTCCTCATCCGCCTGGTGCCCACCCTCCTCCTCCTGGGCTCCCGGAGCTCCACCCGGTGCTTCGCCGGAGCAGGCCGTGAATCCCGGGGGGGCCAGGAGGGCGACAACAAGGAGGGTCCACCCGCTGCGGTGTCTCGATGGCTCGGGGGTCATGAGGTCCTCCCGCCGGCGGCCCGGTCCAGTGCCGCCCGCTCCCGGTTCCAGTCGAAGAGGGCTTGCTGCCGCTCGATCTGGATGGAGTGATAGGTGCGTCGGGCGTCCAGGTACTCCACGAAGGAGATCTCCCCCTGACGGTAGCTGGTCTCGGCGATCTCCATGCTGGCCTGGGCCTCCCTGAGGAGCCCTTCCTCGAAGAACTGGATGGTCTGTCGGGCCAGCCGGAGGTGATTGTGATGGATCATGAGCTGAGCCTCCATCTCCTGACGGATGGCCGTCTCCCGGTGCTCGGCGGCCCGGAGCTCCTCCTCCTCCTTCCGGGCCGCCTGGCCGGACCGGTTCCACAGGGGCAGCTGGAGACCCAGCCCCAGGCGCCGGATGGTGCCATCCAGGACCCGGTTCGAGGAGCCGGAAAGGACCGGGTCCGGGAGCCAGCCCCACCGGGCTCCCCGGAGCTCGGCCCCGGCGGCCTCCCGCTCCCGCCGGGCTCGAATCACCCGGGGATGTCCGGGGAGGGCCTCGGCGACGAGGTCCTCCAGCTCCGGTTCCCCGGCCTCATAGTCCAGGGATCCCTTCAGGGCGTAGTCCGGGGGGAGTACGTTTCCCAGGAAGGTATTCAGGTGCTTCCGATACTGCTCCAGCTCCATGATGGCGGCCTCCACCTCGTTCTCGGCTCGAAGGTGCTCCACCCGGAGACGGATGGCTTCCAGCTCTCGGACCTCCCCCACCCGGGCCCGTGTTTCCACCAGCTCCCGGATCCCTGCCAGCGCCTCCTCGTTCAGGCGGGCAAGGCGAAGGAGCTCCCGCAGGTAGAGGACCCGGTAGAAGTGCATCCGGATCTGGTACTCCGTGTCCAGGATCCCCAGGCGCAGGTCTTCTCCGGTGGCCTCCTTCCGCCGGTCCAGGGCCTGAAGCCGGTGGTGTCGGGTGTAGGGGTTCTCGATGACCTGTCGCAGGCTCACCCCCCGGATCGTCCGGGTCTCCTCGGAGGCGAAGGGCTCTCCCTCCCCAACCTCCAGGCCCAGCTCCGGGTTGGGCCAGCTACCGGCGTCCCGACGCTGGGCCTCCATGGCCTCCTCCCGGGCCCGAAGGGCCAGGACGGAGGGGTTCTGGCTTCGACCCATCTCCAGGAGCTCCTCCAGCGTGTAGACCTCTCCGTCCCGGTCAGCCTGGGCCCCGGCGGCGGCCGGAGCCAGAGCCTGGAGGGCTCCCGCCACCAGGAGCCCGGCCAGAAGGAGGAAGACGGGGGCACGCTCCACCAGGAGAGCGGAAGGGGGTGTCGGGCGGGTCCGTCCCGCCATTGAGTGGGGTTCGTGCATGATTCCCGGGTGTTGGGTGGATCTCAGCTTCCGTACAGTCGCCGGCTGGCGAAGCGGGGCTCGGTGGTGAGGTTCACGCCCAGCTTCCGGAGACCGGCCTCGTCTCCCGGGGACGGCATGTGGGTCATGTGCACCTCGCACCCCCGCATCTCTCGCAGGGCCGGGAGTGCCGCTTTCGCGCTGGGCTCGCTGGTGGAGGCGATGGCCAGGGCGATGAGGGTCTCCTCCGCGTCCAGGCTCACCCTCCTTCGGGCCAGGACGTTCTTCTTCAGATTTCCCAGGGAGCCCGTGACGGCCGGGGGGAGGAGATCCTGCTCCCGGGGTGTCCCGGTGAGCCGCTTGGCGGCGTTGAGAATCAGGCTGCTGGCGGCGTGCATCAAGGGGGAGTTGCTCCCGGTGACGATGGTGCCGTCGGGAAGCTCCATGGCGGCCCCACAGAAGATACCGTTGTTCCCCTTCCCCTTTCGAACGGCTTCCTCGGCAGCGTCATGGGCCGGAGCCACTACGGGCCGGCTCTCCGGCTCCAGGCCCAGGTTGTCCATGAGGATCTCGATGCGCTGCACCGTCTCCTGGTCCACCAGACCCATGTTGTGCTCGCAGGCGTAGCGGAAGTAGCGGCGGACGATCTCCTGTTTTCCCGCCTCCCTGACCACCGGGTCGTCCACGATACCGAAGCCGGCCCGGTTCACCCCCATGTCCGTGGGGGAGGCATAGAAGGCCCGGTGGCCCGTGATCTTCTCCACGATGCGGGTGAGGAGGGGAAAGGCCTCCAGGTCCCGGTTGTAGTTCACCGCCCGCTGGTCGAAGGCCTCCAGGTGAAAGTGGTCCAGCCGGTTCACGTCCCTCAGCTCCGCCGTGGCCGCCTCGTAGGCCACGTTCACCGGATGCTCCAGGGGGAGATTCCAGATGGGAAAGGTCTCGAACTTGGCGTAGCCCGAGTCCAGCCCCCCCCGGTAGTCGTGGTAGAGCTGGGAGAGGCAGGTGGCCAGCTTTCCGCTCCCGGGACCGGGCCCGGTGACCACCACGATGGGCTTCTCCGTGGCCACGTAGCTGTTGGCCCCGTAGCCTTCCTTGCTCACCACCACGTCCACCTCCGTGGGGTAGCCCCGGGTGTAGCGGTGGGTATGCACTTCCATCCCCTGGTGCTCCAGACGGGCTTTGAAGGAGGCCGCCGCCGGCTGCTCCTCGTACCGGGTGATGACCACGGCCCGGACGGGAATGCCCCAGTCCTCCAGGTCGTCAATGAGCTTCAGGGCGTCGGCATCGTAGGTGATGCCGAAGTCTGCCCTCACTTTCTTCCGCTCGATGTCCCCGGCGTAGATGCACAGGATGACCTCGGCCTGATCCCCCATCTCCTGGAGAAGGCGCATCTTCACGTTGGGGTCGAAGCCCGGAAGGACCCGGGCGGCGTGGAAGTCGAAGAGGAGCTTCCCTCCGAACTCCAGGTAGAGCTTGTCCTTGAACCGGGTCACCCGCTCCCGGATGGCCGCGGTCTGCTCCAGCAGGTACTTCTCGTTGTCGAAACCCATGGGCTTTGGCACCCCAAGAGACTCCTGGTCCGGATGGTTCGGATGGTCCGGTAACCTGTCCCGCCAGGGGGAGTCGTGTCCAGGGAGGGGGCTGGAACGAGAAGAGGAAGAAGCCTTGTGCTTCTTTTCGTTTGTTGTACATTTGTTCACCAATAGTTAGACAAAGATTATACACACTTCGGGTCATCTATGGGTTTCAACGGGCTTCTTCTCCTGGGGGCGGGGCTGCAGCTAGCCGGCGTCTCCGGCGTCCACGCGGAGGCGCATCCGGACACGACAGGTGCCGACACTGTGGCGTCCATCCAAGGGGAGGTGGTCGCTTCCGCCTCTTCTCCCCTGTCCCTGCCGGGGGCCACGGAGGCCTCCACGGCCCCGGTGTCCCGTGCCGCCGAGGCTTCCGTTTACGACGGTTCCCTCCGGGAGCTGGTGGTCCCTCAGCCCCGCCTGGAGGAGCCCTCCATCCGCCTGGACGGCCGTCTGGACGAGGAGGCGTGGGAGGCGGGGGCCGTGTTGTCGGGCTTCACCCAGTACGATCCCACGGAGGGGATTGCCGCCACCCAGGAGACCCGGGTCCGGGTCCTGGTGACCTCCGAAGCCATCCTCTTCGGGATCCAGGCTCTCGACGGGGATCCCGACGGGGTCCGTGCGACCCTGGCCCAGAGGGACGGCTTCGGTCGCTCCGACGACTACGTCCGGGTCCTCCTGGACACCTTCAACGACAACCGCCGGGCCTACGTGTTCCAGGTGAACCCCCTGGGCGTCCAGGGGGATGGTGTCTGGGTGGAGGGTTCCCGCCGGGAGATCGACTGGAACCCCGATTTCCTGTGGGAGTCCGCCGGCCGGGTGGGTCCCCGGGGATACTCCGTAGAGATGAAGGTTCCCCTCAACAGCCTCCGGTTCCCGGACGCTCCGTTGCAGGACTGGGGACTCCAGGTCATGCGGCGGATCCAACGGAACGGCTTCGAGGCCTCCTGGGCCCCCCTCACGGGAGAGCGAGCCAGCACCCTGGCTCAGTCGGGCCGCCTCCAGGGTCTGGAGGGACTGGAGCCGGGCCGCTTGTTGGACGTGAATCCCGTGGTCACGGCCCGGAGGCAGGGAGGTCTGGATCCCGAGACGGGCCGGTTCTCCCGGAGCTCCCCCACCGGGGACGTGGGGATGAACCTCACCTACGGCCTCACCTCGAACCTTACCCTTGACGCCACCTACAACCCGGATTTCAGCCAGGTGGAGGCGGACGCCGGGCAGATCACCGTGAACGAACGGTTCGCCCTCTACTTCCCGGAGAAGAGGCCCTTCTTCCTGGAGGGGACGGACATCTTCTCCATGCCCAGGAACCTGGTCTACACCCGGTCCATCGCCAACCCGGTGGGAGCGGCGAAGGTCTCCGGCAAGGTGAGGGGTGTGAGTGTGGCCTACATCGGAGCTTTGGACCGGAGCGGTTCCGCCGCCGGAGATCCGGCGGTGAACCTCCTCAGGGTGAAGGGGGACGTGGGGGGAAGCTCCACCGTGGGGATGGTCTACACGGACCGGACCGCCTCCGGGGAGTCCTTCAACCGGGTCCTGGGTTCCGATGCCCGGATCGTCCTGGCCCGGCGCTACACCCTGGACGTCATGGCCGCCGCCAGCGCCGACGGCCGGCCGGAGGAGGATACCCGCTGGGGCTCCCTCTTCCTGGCCAGCCTGAGCCGGGCCAGCCGAAGTCTGTCCCTCCGGGCCTCCTTCGAGGACGTTAGCCGGGGCTTCCGGGCCCGGAGCGGTTTCATCCGCCGTGTGGGAACCACCCAGGTGGACGGGCGGGTGGGCTACACATGGCGAGGAGAGGCCGGGGCTCTGGTGGAGCGCTGGGGGCCCTCCCTGAGTCTGGAGGGCTACTGGGAGCGGCCTGATTTCTGGGACGGGAAGGCTCCCCGGGAGACGGAGCTCAGCCTGAGCTTCAGCGCCTCCTTCCGGGGCAACGCGGGAGGGTACCTCAGCCTGTCCCGGGACTCCTACACCTTCCCTGCCGCAGACTACGAGAGTCTCTTCCTGGACTCCCCCGAGCCCACCCCCTTCCGTCCCCAGGCCCGGCTGTTCCAGGGCCTGTGGTCTCTCCGGCTTCGCTCCTGGATCAGCCGGTGGGAGCGGGCCCGCATTTCCCTGGGGGCCTCCCTGAGAGAAACGCCCATCTTCCATGGGGCCGGAGGCGGGGTTCCCGCCGACGTGGCGGACAGGCTCAGCGGAGACGTGGATCTGACCCTCTACTTCACCTCCTCCTTCACCGGGGAGGTGGGCCTTCGCCACGTGACCCTTCTCCGAAAGCGGGACGGCTCCCGGTACTCCTCCGCCACCATTCCCCGCCTGGAGGCCCGGTACCAGTTCAGCCGCGCCCTCTTCGTCCGGGGAATCGGTGAGTACTCCAGCCAGAGGCGGGGGGGCATCCTGGACCCCGTTTCGGGGACTCCCGTCCTCTCCTGCGACGAGGATTGCCGGTCCTCCGACGGCTCCTCCTCCCACGATCTACGCCTGGAGGGCCTGGTGGGCTACGAGCCCTCCCCGGGCACGGTGGTCTACCTGGGCTACTCCCGGCAGATGGAGAGTCCCACGGCCTTCGGGCTGGGGGAGGTGAGGACCCGGGCCGACGGCCTCTTCCTCAAGATGAGCTACCGGTTCCGGATGTGAGGCGGGCCAGATCCCGACCCGAGGGAGTCTGGAACACCCTGAGACCGAACTCGGGGATGATGGCGAAGATGTGGTCGAAGACGTCGGCCTGGATCCCCTCGTAGCTCACCCAGTTCGTGTCGTTGCTGAAGACGTAGATTTGCATGGGAAGGCCGTCGGAACCCGGCTCCAGCTGCCGGACCATGAGGGTCATGTCCCGCCGCAATCCGGGATGCTGCCTCAGGTAGCTCACGATATAGGCCCGGAGGGTGCCCACGTTCGTCAGGCGGCGGAGGTTCGGGATCACCGGGAGGTCTCTCTTCCCAGGCTCGGCCCGGGTCGCCTCGGATGGCTCCGACCCTTCCCCTTCCCGTCGCTTCCGGGCGTTGAAGGCCTCGATCTCCTCCAGCTTCTGCCGAAAGTAGTCCTCCAGGAGCTCGTAGCGACGGAACCGGCGGATCTCGTCGTCGGTGAGGAACCGGATGGAGTTCAGGTCCAGCCGAAAGGACCGGCTGATGCGCCGGCCCCCGGCCTGTTTCATTCCCCGCCAATTCTTGAAGGAATCGGAGATGAGCTGGTGGGTGGGGATGGTGGTGATGGTCTTGTCCCAGTTCTGCACCTTCACCGTGTGCAGCGCGATGTCCACCACGTCTCCGTCGGCCCCGTACTTGGGCATCTCGATCCAGTCCCCCACCGCCAGCATGTCGTTCTGGGTGAGGGTGATGCTGGCCACCAGGGAGAGGATCGTGTCCCGGAACACCAGGAGGATGATGGCCGTCAGAGCCCCGAACCCGCTGAGGAAGACGACGGGAGAGCGATCCACCAGCAGGGACAGCACCACGATCCCGGCGGCGATGTAGAGGACGATCTTGACGATCTGGAGGTAGCCCTTGATGGGCCGGGTGTTGGCGTGGGGCCGGGTGGCGTAGATGTCGTTCACCGCCGACAGGAAGGCGTCCGCCGCCAATGCCAGAACCAGGACCATGACGGCCATGGCTCCCCGCTGGAGGACCTGGACCAGCTCTTCCGGAAGGCCCGGGGCCAGGGGAATCCCGTAGTAGAGGACGATGGCCGGAGCCAGGTGGGCGAGGCGTCGGAAGACCAGCCGCCTCTGCAGGGCGTCGTCCCAGGTGAACTCGGTTCGCCGGACCACCCGGGAGATGGCCCCCAGGAGGTAGCGCTTGGCCAGGGCGTCGGACAGCCAGGCCACCGCGAAGATCCCCACGAGCCAGACGACGGTTTCCACAGCGGGGTAGGTCTGGAGCCAGCTTCTCCACTCCTCCATGTCGCGTCTCCTCCGGATGACGGACCCGACCTCCGTGCCGGGACCGGGACGTTCGAGATGGCTGGAATGCTACCAGACTTCTCTCCGACTCGCCATCACGCAGGGGCCCATGAACATCCGTCGCATGGTTTCCTGGACCATGGCCCCCTGCATCGCCCGGGACCCGGGCCGTAACCATTCGCCCGAGCCGGTGTACGGTCCCGGCGACAGCATCCCCTTTCCCCTGCCGCCCATTCGTTCAATCCAGGAGGATCGCCCATGCAGGAACAGGGTAGGGCTCAGAGCCAGCACGGCCTGGCGGCCCACGGAATCAGGAACGCGAACACCGTGTGGTGGAATCTCTCCACCCCGGCCCTCTATGAGCAGGCCGTCCAGCGGCACGAGGGGCTCGTGGCCCACCTGGGTCCCCTGGTGACCCGGACCGGCCAGTACACCGGGCGATCTCCCAAGGACCGATTCATCGTCAAGGAACCGTCCACGGAGGACACCGTGCACTGGGGTCGGGTGAACGTGCCCTTCCAGCCGGAGCGTTACGAGGTGCTCAGGGCCCGCCTCACCGCCTACCTGCAGGGAAGGGACCTTTTCGTCCAGGACTGCTACACCGGGGCGGATCCGGATCACAAGATGGCCATTCGGGTGATCAACGAGACGGCGTGGCACAACCTCTTCGCCCGGAACATGTTCATTCAGGAGCACGATCCGGAGAAGCTGGCCGCCCACGACCCCGAGTACACCATCATCCACGCACCGGGCTTCCTGGCGGTCCCGGAGGAGGACGGGACGAACTCCGAGGCCTTCGTCATCCTGCACCTGGGCAAGAAGGAGGTCCTCATCGGAGGTACGGCGTACGCCGGGGAAATCAAGAAGTCCATGTTCTCCATCATGAACTACCTCCTTCCCCGGAAGGGGGTACTGCCCATGCACTGCTCCGCCAACTACGGGGAGTCGGAGGACGACGTGGCCCTCTTCTTCGGGCTTTCCGGGACGGGAAAGACCACCCTCTCCGCCGATTCCACCCGGACCCTCATCGGGGACGACGAGCACGGGTGGAGCGACAACGGGGTGTTCAACTTCGAGGGTGGCTGCTACGCGAAGGTCATCCGTCTCTCCCCGGAGGGGGAGCCGGAGATCTACCAGACCACCCGCCGCTTCGGGACGATCCTGGAGAACGTGGCCATGGACAGCCAGCGGCGGCGCCTGGACCTGGACTCCGACGCCTTCACGGAAAACACCCGGGCCTCCTATCCCATTCCCCACATCCCCAACGCCACCCGGCAGCTCCGGGGCGGGCACCCCAGGAACGTGCTCTTCCTGACCGCCGACGCCTTCGGAGTTCTGCCCCCGGTGTCCAAGCTCTCCTCGGCCCAGGCCATGTACCACTTCCTTTCGGGCTACACGGCGAAGGTCGCCGGCACGGAGCGGGGCATCACGGAGCCCCAGCCCAACTTCAGCGCCTGCTTCGGCGCTCCCTTCCTCCCCCTGGACCCCGTGACGTACGCGGACCTGCTGGGAGAGAAGACCCGAAAGCACGACGCCCAGGTTTGGCTCGTGAACACCGGCTGGAGCGGCGGGCCCTTCGGCGTGGGGCACCGGATGGAGCTGAAGCATACCCGGGCCATGGTCCGGGCCATCCTGGACGGAAGCCTGGCCGACGTCCCCACGGTGGAGGATCCGGTCTTCGGTGTGCAGGTGCCGGAGAGCTGTCCCCACGTGCCGTCGGAGATCCTCCAGCCACGGAACACCTGGGAGGACAAGGACGCCTACGACGCGCAAGCGGCGAAGCTGGCGGGCATGTTCACCGACAACTTCCAGCACTTCCAGGGGCGAGTCTCCGACGAGGTCGCCGGGGCGGGGCCGAAGCCCTGAGGCCAGGGGCTGTTCTCAGTCCCAGACCATTCCTCCGGCCCAGGGTGCCGGAGCATCGTTCTTCAGGGCTTCCTCCAGGGTCCAGAGGACCTTCCCCGGGTCCAGGGGCTTGTAGAGGATGTGATGGGCGCCCAGGTCCTGGGCCATGTCCAGTTGATCAGCGCTGACCCCGGACATGGCGATGACCGGGAGGTAGGGGGCCCGGGCGTGGATCTCCTTGATGAGGCGCAGTCCGTTCCGCCGGGGCATGGCCAGGTCCGTGATGACGACGTCCAGGTGGCTGTCAGCCCACACCTTCAGCGCCGCCTCCCCGTCAGGGGCGTAGATCACCCTGTGTCCGGCCCTCTCCAGGACGAAACCCAGGAGAAAGCGAGTGTCCTCGTCATCGTCTACGACCAGCACGGTAGCCATGCTCCCAGGATCGGCAGAAGGGGCAGAAGCTTGAGAGGGTCGGCTCCCCGGATCCATGGGCGAGATCGGGGTAGTAGGGGCTGGTTCACACACGCGCAGGCCGACGAATCCCACGGGCCGGGAGGCCCGGGACCCGGCAACCCACGAGGAATCCATGTCAGAGCACTACTACGACGCCGGGGATCTGCCCCGGTTCGCCGAGGTGGGGGAGTTCGCCCCGGAGCTGGGGGACAAGTTCTTCGACTGGTACAACACCGTCTTCCAGGAAGGGGCCCTCACGGAGCGGGAGAAGGCCCTCATCGCCCTGGCCGTGGCCCATGCGGTCCAGTGCCCCTACTGCATCGACGCCTACTCGGAGGCCTCCCTGGAGAAAGGGGCGGACCCGGACCAGATGATGGAGGCGGTTCACGTGGCTGTGGCCATCCGGGGTGGGGCCTCCCTGGTCCACGGGGTCCAGATGAAGAACCACGTCGAGAAGCTGGGGATGTGATGGGAAAGGCGCTTCCCACCCTCCAGAGGCGGGGATCGGCCCTGGCCTCCGGTGCCGAGCAGCGCAGGGTCCTGGATGGGCTGTCCCTGGACCGGGGCTTTCCCCAGGCCCTGGACGAGACGGGGCTCATGCCCTTCCGGGCCGTGGGGGTCACGGTCCTCCAGATCAACGTGGGGAAGAAGTGCAACCAGACCTGCAAGCACTGCCACGTGGACGCGGGCCCGGATCGCAAAGAGGTCATGTCGGATCCGGTGGTGGACGCCGTCCTGGACACGCTGGAGCGGACGGACATCCCCACCCTGGACATCACCGGTGGCGCCCCGGAGCTCCACCCCCGCTTCCGGGAGATGGTGACCCGGGCCCGGGCCCTGGATCGGCACGTCATGGATCGCTGCAACCTCACGATACTCACCGTGCCACGATACGAGGATCTCCCGGAGTTCCTGGCGGAGAACCGGGTGGAGATCGTGGCCTCCCTACCCCATTACTCGGAGCGGCAGACCAACGCCCAGCGGGGGGAAGACGTCTTCGACAAGTCCGTCTGGGCCCTCCGGCGACTGAACGAGCTGGGCTACGGCCGGGAGGGCACGGGGCTGGTGCTGAACCTGGTCACGAACCCCGTGGGGGCCTTCCTGCCGGCTCGCCAGGATGCCCTGGAGCGGGACTGGAAGCGGCAGTTGAAGCGGCGTCACGACATCGTCTTCAACAACCTGCACACCATCACGAACATGCCCATCAGCCGGTTCCTGGAGTTCCTGCAGGAGAGCGGCAACCTGGAGCGCTACATGGAGCGGCTGGTAAACGCCTTCAACCCCCAGGCCGCCGAGTCGGTCATGTGCCGCTACACCCTGTCCGTGGGATGGGACGGCACCCTCTACGACTGCGACTTCAACCAGATGCTGGAGTTGCCGGTGACGGAGGAGGCTCCCCGGACCATCATGGACTTCCGGAACGACCTGCTGAAGAACCGGGAGATCGTTCTGGGGCCCCACTGCTTCGGCTGCACAGCGGGCCAGGGTTCCAGCTGTGGAGGGGCCACGGCCGAGGGGTGACGGCCGCGGCCCCGGCTCCGGGACCGGCTACCTGGGACTCGGCGGCTCCTGGCCGTCCCAGATGAAGCGCCGGAGGAAGTCCTCGGTGGCGTCCCAGGTGGTGAGCCACCGGTCGAAGACCAGGAAGTCGTGGACCTCGTCCGGGAAGACGATGAGCTCGTAATACACGTCGTTCGCCCTCAGGGCCTGGACCAGGCCCACGGTCTGGGAGAAGGAGACGTTCCGGTCGTCGTCCCCGTGGATGAGGAGCACCGGTGAGGTCCACTGGTCCACCTCCGAGGCTGAAGACGAAGCGTACCAGGTCTCGGAGGGATCCAGCTTGTCGCCCCAGAAGTGCACCCCGGCGATGTCCACCCCGGCGGCGAACACGTCGGAGTCCCGGGCCAGCCCCTGGGCCGTGAGAATCCCGCCGTAGGACAGCCCCCACAGGCCCACCCGGTCCGGGTCCACGTCCTCCCGCTCCTGCAGGTAGAGGCCCGCCGCCAGGATGTCCTTGTACTCGTTGTTTCCCCGCCGGCCGATCCCTTCCGCTTCCCGGAACTCCTTCCCGTAGCCGATCCCGCTCCGGTAGTTCACGGAGAGGACCACGTAGCCCTGGTTCGCGAAGTACTGGTTGATGGCGTAGGCCCAGTGGTAGAAGTGCATGTAGTGGTAGCCCAGGAGCATCTGCCGCCGGGACCCGCCGTGGATGAAGATGAGAGCCGGACGCTCCTCGCCCGGCTCCAGGTCCGGGGGAAGGAAGAGCTGGTTGTAGAACTCCAGGCCGTCCTCGGCGGTGAGGGTCACGTTTTCCGGGACCACGTGCCGGTCCATGGGAAAACGGTCCGGCAGAGGGGTGATGGGTCGGGCCTCGCCTCCGTCCGACGAGATCACCGCCACGGATTGGGGCAGCTTCGGCCCGGCCAGGAAGAGGGCCACCTCCCGGTCCGAGGCCAGGGCCGCCGGGTAGGTCTCCAGGCGGGGTCCCCGGGTGAGGGGCTCCGGGGAGCCTCCGGCGGTGGACACCTTGAAGAGATCCCGGCGGTGGATGTCACCCATGTTTCCGGCGTAGTACAGGGTCCGGCCGTCCCGGGAGAGGGCCACGTGCTCGGCGAAACCCTCCCCGGGAGTGAGCTCCAGGGGAGGGCCCTCGTGGCCGGCCACGGGTACGGAGTAGTAGTGACGCCAGTTCTCCGGCTCCGCCAGGAACACCAGGTGGTCATGGGCCCACATGAGATCCCGGACCCGGGTGAAGGCCGAGTCGTAGGGCTCGTTGTGCCACACCTCCCGGCCCTGGCCGGTGGCCATGTCCGCCACCCAGAGGGAGAGGTCGTAGCCGCCGGCGAAGCGGGCTTCCTCCAGCCCCGGGGGGATGGAGTCTTCCGGCACCTCTTCGGGACGCTCGGCCCGGGCCCCGAAGGGCAGACCCGGACGACGGACGAAGGCCACCCGGCTCCCGTCCGGAGACCAGGCCGGCTGGCTGTCCCGGTCCACGCCCGGGGCCAGGTAGGTGATCTCAGGATCCTCCGTGTCGTAGACCCCGATGAAGGAGTGGTCTCCCCGGTCGCTGACGAAGGCCACGTACCGGCCGTCCGGAGACCAGACCGGGTCTTCGTTCTCCCCCCAGACCAGGAAGAAGGGGGGCACCCCGTCGGTTCGCTCCGTCAGGGCCGTGCCGGGATTCACCGGGGCACGGTGGATCTGGCCGTCCCCCTCGAAGAGGACCCAGTCCCCGTCCGGAGACAGGACCGGGTCGCTCCCCTCCACCACCCTCCAGGCCCCCTGGCCGTCGGTGCTGGCGGCCCAGATGGCCTCCTCCGAGCCCCGGGGGTCCGAGGCCGGGTTCGCCACCCAGCCCAGCCGGTTCGGGAAATGGCCCCGGACGAAGACCACCAGCTCACCGTCGTGAGAGATGCGGATGTCCGTGAGGTCCCGGCCGTTGTCCTCCATCCAGGAGGTGAGGGGCACGGGGGTCCAGTCCGGTGCCGCCGCCGTGAACACATTTCGCATCCCCCGGTCGTAGGAGATCCAGGCGATCCGGTCCGTGTCCCGGGCCGACACCATCTGCACCGGATACGGCGGGCTGAGGATGTCCTCGAAGGAGAAGTCCTGGGCCCGGGCTGCCCCGGGGGCCCCGGGAAGAAGGCCGGGGAAGAGGGGCAGGAACAGAACGAGGAGGGGGAGGGCGACGTGTGGGCGGCTCATGGGTTCTCCTCCGGTAGGCGGTGTCGGTGGCCGGGAGGGTTCTGTGGGAGACAACTTACGCCACGGGGCCCCAGGGGAAAGCAGGGGAAAGAACGAGGGAGACCCCGGGGGGCGCAGGAGCTCCCCGGGGCCTCCGGAGGGGCCGGGACCGGATCCCTCGAAAGCGTCAGCTCACCTTCTTGATGTCGTAGCAGACTCGCCAGGTGGCCATGCCTTCCGGATCCGCCTGACCCTCGTCCACGGGCTCGTAGTGTCCCACCCAGTCCTCCACCTCCCCGTCGAACTCCCGCCGGTAGTGGTCCAGGGGGTCGTTGCCGGAGAACTGGTCCAGCTCCTCGCCGAAGAGCTCCACCACCAGCTTGTCCCCAGGGGTACCGTCGAAGAGGACCTTGTTCAGCTTCTCCAGGCGGTTCCAGCCCGGTTTGTCGGAAATGGCGTAATACCCCTTCTTCGGGAACCGATACTCCTCCACCTTGTCGCCGGTCTCCACCTTGGACCGGAAGACGAACTCACCCGTTTCCTTGTAGAAGGGCTCCAGCTTGTCCAGGATCTGGATCCA
>CAZZEL010000001.1:6404-22014 GCA_964652625.1 uncultured Gemmatimonadaceae bacterium | reverse complement strand
AAGAATGACCTGGATGCGCTGCCCTGCCTGCTCCGCCATGATACCCGGCTCCTTTGTCTTGTGGGGTCCCGAGGTCCCGGCCTCCTGTCCATCCGGGCCCCCTGGGCCTCGGAAAGGACCTGCACCGAAGGGATGGTGCTCGCCGTAGTTATGATCCCGGAACGTTAGGTGGCATGGGACGGTTTGTCCAGTTGGATCCCCTCCGGAGCCCCCCGGACTCTTGACGGCGACCCGGAATGGGCGTAATTCACCGGGCATGATCATGATGGCGATGGTGATGCCCATGCGGGTCTGGTGGTGGCCCCCCTCCGGGAGCAGCGGAGGCCGTGCGGGTCTCGTCGTCGCCTAGATCGTCACCGATTGAACCGCATCCCCGCCCGCTGCAGCCCTGCAGCGGGCTTTGTTATGGGGGATCGGTCTGGAGGAAAGAATCATGACGGAGGAGGAGAGCCCCGGGAAGGGCAGGCGAGATCCCATTCCGGAAGGGGAGGACGGGCCTTTGAAGGTTGGGGAGTTGCCGGAGCTGCACATGGCGGCCCTGGATGAGGTGGTCCTCCACGAGGACCCGGACATGGAGCGGGTCGCTCGCCTGGTGGAGCGCTTCAGCGCCGACGGCATTCTCAAGAACCCCCCGGTGGTGGGCCGCTCCAGGGGATACCGACCCATCGTCCTGGACGGGGCGAACCGGATCACGGCCCTCAGGAAGCTCCGCTATCCCCACGTGCTGGTTCAAGCCCTGGACCTCCACGACACGGACCTGATCCTGGACCGGTGGCACCACGCCATCGAGCACCTCTCTCCGGACCAGCTCCTGCAGCACGCCGCTTCCGTGGATGGGGTGAGTCTCCGGGAGGGGCGGGACGCGCCCCCCCATACGGACTCGGGTCTGGCCCGTTTCCGCTTCGCCGATGGACGGGTGGTGACGTTGAACGGGGGGGAGAGCCTCATGGAACGGGTGGAGCAGCTCCACGCCATCACCTCCGCCTACCACCGGTTCGCCTACTTCGACCGGGTCAGCTACACGAACATGGAGGACCTGGCCCGGAACTACCGCCACTTCACCGCCCTGGTCTCCTTCCGGCCCTTCTCCCGACAGGATCTGTTGGACGTGACGGCCCGGGACCGGAGGGTCCCCAGCGGCGTCACCCGGGTGCTCCTGCCGAAACGTGCCCTCCGCTTCAACCTTCAGCTGGAGGTTCTTCGCTCGGATCTCTCCCTGGAAGACAAGGAGGCCTGGCTGCAACAGGCCATCCGGGAGAAAGTGGCGGACAAGGCCATTCGATTCTACCGGGAGCCCACCTTCTTCTTCGACGAATAGGTCCCGACACCATCCCGAATAGACACCCCGAGGAGACACCATGGAGTCCAAGAAGATCTTCCTGAACGAGTCCGAGATGCCTCGGCACTGGTACAACATCCAGGCCGACCTGCCCGAGCCCCCGCCCCCGGTGATCCACCCGGGAACGAAGGAGCCCATCGGGCCCGACGACCTTGCGCCCCTCTTTCCCATGGCCCTCATCGCCCAGGAGGTGAGCCAGGAGCGCTATATCGAGATTCCCGACGAGATCCTGGACATCTACAAGATCTGGCGGCCCAGCCCCTTGATCCGGGCCCGGAATTGGGAGAAGGCCCTGGATACGCCGGCGAAGATCTACTACAAGTGGGAGGGCGTCAGCCCCGCCGGCAGCCACAAGCCCAACACCTCCATCGCCCAGGCCTACTACAACAAGGAAGAGGGTATCCGGCGCATCACCACCGAGACCGGTGCCGGGCAGTGGGGCAGCGCTCTGGCCCTGGCCTGCAACTTCTTCGACATCGAGTGCAAGGTCTTCATGGTGAAGGTGTCCTTCTACCAGAAGCCCTACCGCCGTCTCATGATGGAGGCCTGGGGCGCCACCTGCGTACCCAGCCCCAGTCAGGAAACCAACGCCGGCCGAGCCATCCTGGAGAAGGACCCGGACACCCCGGGCTCCCTGGGCATCGCCATCAGCGAGGCCGTGGAGCAGGCCGCCGGCCGGGACGACACGAAGTACTCCCTGGGGAGCGTGCTGAACCATGTCATGCTCCACCAGAGCATCATCGGAGAAGAGTCCATCAAGCAGTTCGAGATGGCCGGAGATTATCCCGACGTGGTCATCGGCTGCGCCGGGGGCGGGTCGAACTTTGCCGGGTTCGCCTTCCCCTTCGTGAGGGACAAGGTGGTGGACGGCAGGGACATCAAGGTGACGGCGGTGGAGCCCAAGGCCTGCCCCACCCTTACCAAGGGGCTCTACAAGTACGACTTCGGGGACACGGCCTGCACCACCCCCCTCCTCCGGATGCACACCCTTGGGCACGACTTCATCCCCGCCCCCCTGCACGCCGGGGGGCTTCGGTACCACGGAATGGCTCCCCTGGTGAGCCACCTCCACGAGCTGGGTCTCATCGAGTCCGAGTCCCATCACCAGAAAACCTGCTTCGACGCCAACCTGAGCTTCGCCCGGGCCGAGGGTCATCTCATGGCCCCGGAGACCTCCCACGCCATGAGGGAGGTCATGGACGAGGCCCTTCGCTGCAGGGAGAGCGGGGAGGCCAAGGTCATCGCCTTCAACGCCAGCGGCCACGGGCACTTCGACATGGCCTCCTACGAGAAGTACTTCAGCGGGGAGCTGGAGGACTACGAGTACCCGGAGGAGAAGATCCGGGAGGCCCTGGAGCGGCTGCCCGGCGTGGACTGAGTCAGGAAGCCTCCTCCCCCACACCCGCGACCCCACCCCGGCTGAGCATCCACCGGAGGACCATGGGAACCAGGAGGGTGGTGACCATGGCCACGATGACGATGGCCGAGAAGAGGTGCTCCACCACCGGGGGAGGAGGATCCGGTCTCTGGAACAGTCCCGCCTGGAGGGCAATTCCGGCGATGACCAGCTCCACCGCTCCCCGGGCGCTCATGGCCATTCCCAGGCCCACGGAGTCACGGGTGGAGAAGCCCGACAGGCGGGCCGGAACGGCGGCTCCCACGAGCTTGCTGAGGAAGGCGATGAGAACCAGAAGGACGACGAAGAGGGGGATGGTCCCCAGGGCGCTCAGGTCCAGGTGCAGGCCGATGGAGGCGAAGAAGAGGGGAGCCAGGAACCCGGTTGTGATCCCGGACAGCTTCCGCTTCACGTCCTGGTAGACCGACAGGTCGATGGTCCGGCGACCGAAGAGGAGCCCGGCGAAGAAGGCTCCCACGATGAAGTGCATGGCCAGGACCTCCGCCAGGACGGAGAAACCGAAAGCCACGATGAGGAGGAAGCTGAGCTCCAGTTCCTCCAATTGGACGAAGCGCCGGATGAGGGTTCCCAGGGTGGGAAGGAGCCACAGACCCACGGCGGTGGCGATCAAGAAGAAGAGGACGACCTTGCCCAGCAGGAGAAGGATGGTGGAGGCGTCCGGGAGGCCCCCGGTCCGGATGAGGGCCATGAGGAGGGCCAGGAGGATGAGACCCAGGATATCGTTGAAGACGGCAGCCGACACCACCGTCCTTCCCATCCTGCTCTTGAGGAGGTTCAGGTCCACCAGGATCCGGATGGAGACGGGGACCGCCGTGATGGCCAGTCCCGTGCCCACGAAGAAGGCCTGAGCCAGCTTGTAGTCCGACGCCGGAAGGAAGAGCCAGGCCGTTCCCGTTCCCAGAGCCAGCGGCAGGACCATGGCCGAAACGGCCACGAAGAGGGACTGGCGGGAGGTTTCCCCCAGCTCCCGGGGTTGCAGGTCCAGTCCCCCGTAGAGCATGAGGAAGAAGATCCCCAGGTCCGTAAGGGCGATGAAGACCTCGTCGTCCGGAAGCTCCGCCAGGACGGGGAAGGTCCCGGAGTACTGGGCCACCAGGACTCCGATGAGGACGCCGGCGATGAGCTCCCCCACCAAAGCAGGCTGCTTGAGACGCACCGCCAGCTCACCCAGGGTCCGGGTGGCCAGGAGCAGGACGAGGAGGACGTAGAAGATTTCCATGGAGCGGTTCTTGTCCATGGAGTTCACCGATGCCGGGCCGTGGTTCCCGGCCGGGGTGGCCACGCATCGCATTCGGCCGGCCCACGCCGACTCGGGCCGACACCACCTCCGAACCTTTCCTCCTTCCGGGTCGTAGTGGGGGAGTAGAGACTTACCCGTCCCGGACGGGGAGGCGTCCACTCTGGACCAGGAGGCAGGATGACCGAGGAATACCAGGAATACGAGGATCCGCACGCCCACGAGGAGATCCGGACCGGAGCTCCGGAAGACGAAGAGGCGGGAGAAGAGGAGCCCCGGGGGGAGGGGAAGAGGGAACGATACAAGGTGGCCGGGGAGAGGCTTCTCTCGGAGGTCAAACGTCTGGTCCGGGAAGGAAACGTCCGCCGGATCATCATCAAGAACGAAGAGGACCGGACCCTCATCGAGATCCCCCTGACCATCGGTGTGGTGGGAGCGGCCCTCTTCCCGGTCTGGGCGGCGGTGGGGGCCATCGCGGCTCTGGTGACGAGTTGTTCCATCGAGGTGGAGCGGGAGCCGGAGACGTAGCCGCCCCGGGAGGACCACGACCGCCGGTTCCAGAGGGCGTCGTCCCGGGTCCCCTGATTCCCATTCCCTTCCCTTGGGGCCATATTTCCCCGGAATCTCTCTCCGAGCCCGGCCCCTGGTAGGACGGCTCATGAGCCTCCCAGATCCTGACGGCCGGTCCGGGGTAGAGAAGGCGAGTCGCCCATCCGGCGCATCCGAAGAGGAAGCCGAGGCCCGTGGAACCGGCACTTCAACTTCTCAACGTACTCCTCCCCCTGGGCTATCTCCTGGCCGCCATGGCCTACCTGGTGGTGTTCCTGGAGGCCCCGGACTGGGTTCGACGTTGGGTGACGCCGCTGACGGCCACGGTGGCCGGGGCCCACCTGGCCTACCTGGTCCTCCTCACCGTGGTCTTCCGGCACGTCCCGGTGGCCAACGCCTGGGAGAGCTTCACCTTCGTGGCCTTCGCCCTGGCGGTGGTCTACCTGGCCCTGGAATGGAAATGGAAGGACAAGGCCACGGGGATCTTCGTCATGGTCCCCGTCCTCTTCTTCCAGGTGCTCTCCAGCGCCTTCGTGACCCATTCCCGTGAGGTGGACGAGATCCTCCGGTCCCCCCTCTTCGGCATCCACGTCACCGCGGCCCTCCTGGGCTACGTGGCCCTCTCCGTGGCGGCGGTGTACGGGGCCATGTACATCCTCCTCTACCGGGAGCTGAAGAAACACCGGGTGGGTCTCATCTTCCGGCGCCTCCCGAACCTGGAGACCCTTTCCCGCCTGAACCTCGGGGCTGTGCTGTTCGGATGGATCGGCCTGACGGTGGCCATCATCTGGGGCACGATCTGGGCCCGGGACCTGGTCTCCACCGGGGCCCTGAGCGGAGGGTTCTACACCGATCCCAAGTTTCTCCTCACCCTGGTCTTGTGGGTCCTCTACGGCCTGACCCTGGGGGGGCGTTACTTCTTCCGGTGGCCCAATCGTCAGCTGGCGTACCTGTCCATGGTGGCCTTCGTCATCATGGTGGGCTCCTCCCTGGCGGTGAACCTGTTCCTGCCGTCCTTCCATCAGTTTTCCTAGCTCCATGGACCTCATCCTCCTGGGCGTCAACCACACCACGGCTCCGGCCGCCATCCGGGACGACCTCCAGCTCGGCCCGCAGGAGATGGGGACGTTCTACGCCCACCTCCGGCAGTTCCGGGATCTCATCCCGGAGGTGGCGGTCCTGTCCACGTGCAACCGGACGGAGTTCTACGGGCTGGTGAAGGACCGGGCGGAGGCGGACCACGCCCTCCGGGCCAGCATGGAGGCCCACAAGGGGGTTCCCCACATGAACGACGGGCAGTACACCTATTCCCGGAAAGGCAAGGAGGTGGTCCGGCACCTCTTCCGGGTGGCTTCCGGGGTGGACTCCCTCATGGTGGGAGAGCCCCAGATCCTGGGACAGGTCCGGGAGGCCTTCGAGGTGGCCGACGAGCATCGGACCACCGGGGCTCTCCTGACCCGTCTGTTCAACAGCGCTGTCCACGTGGGCAAGCGGGCCCGGACGGAGACGGAGATCGGTAGGGGCACGGTCTCGGTGGCCTACGCCGCCGTGGAGATGGCCCAGAAGGTCTTCGATCGTCTGGACCGCTATCCGGTCCTGGTGGTGGGAGCCGGCGAGACGGGGCAGCTGGTGGCCCGGCACTTCGCCGATGCCAACCCCAGGGTCCTAACGGTGGTGAACCGGACCTTCCAGCGTGCCGAGAGGCTGGCCCGTGAGCTGGGGGGACGGGCCCGGCCCTGGGGTGAGCTGGAGGAGGCCCTGGCGGAGGCCCGGGTGGTGGTCACGGCCACCGGAGCTCCGGAGCCTCTCCTGGACGTACCCCGAATGGAGCGGGTCCTGAAGCGCACGAAGCGGGGCCCCATGGTTCTCGTGGACATCGCCAACCCCCGGAACATCCACCCCCGGGTGGGGACCCTGGACCGGATCTTCCTCTACGACCTGGACGCCCTGGAGAGCATCGCGGAGCAGAACCGGGCTCGCCGGTCCCGGGAGATTCCCAAGGTGGAGAAGGTCGTGGCCGAAGAGGTGGAGAGCTTCATGGGCTGGTACGAGTCCCTGGAGGTGGTACCGGTGATCCGGGCCCTCCGGGGCCGGTTCCACGAGCTGGCCCACCAGGAGATCGAGAGACAGGCCAAGCACTTCAGCGCCTCGGACCGGGAGGCCCTGGAGCGGTTCACCCAGGGGTTGGTGAACAAGCTTCTGCATCAGCCCACCACCCGGATCCGGAACGTGGAGAAGGCCAGCGCCCACGGGTTGCACAAGCTGGTGGCGGTCCAGGAGCTCTTCGAGCTTGACGTGGAGGCCTACAAGAAGACGAACGGCTCCGGGAAGGAGGGGGGCGAGGACTCGTGACCTCCCGACCTTCCACCCTTCGCATCGGCACCCGGGGTTCGGACCTGGCCCTGTGGCAGGCCCGGCACGTGGCCGGGGCCCTCCGTGATCTGCCCGGCGCCCCGGATCCGGAGCTGGTGATCATCAAGACGGAGGGAGACCGGACCCAGGACGTCCCCCTCTCCCAGGTGCAGGGCAAGGCCTTCTTCACCAAGGAGATCGAGGAGGCCCTCCTGGGCGAGCAGGTGGACATCGCCGTCCATAGCCTGAAGGACCTGGAGACCGTCATGCCCCCCGGCCTCACCCTGGGAGCGGTTCTGGAACGGGCGGATCCCCGGGACGCCCTCCTGACTCGTGAGCCCATGGCGGCGGAGGATCTCTCCCGGGGTGCCCGGGTGGGGACCAGCAGTCTCCGGCGACGGGCTCTCCTGGCCCGCTGGCGCCCGGACCTGGAGCTGGCGGATCTCCGGGGCAACGTCCCCACTCGCATCCGGAAGCTGGACGAGGGTGCCTACGACGCCATCGTCCTGGCGGCTGCCGGGGTGAAGCGCCTGGGGATGGGAGACCGGATCAGCGCCTACCTCTCCTTCCACCCCTTCCTGCCGGCGGTCTCCCAGGGAGCCATGGGGGTCCAGATCCGGGAAGACGATCCGGAGGTGGCCCGTTGGGTCCGGGCCCTGGACCATGAGCCCACCCGGAGGACCACAGGAGCGGAACGGGCCTTCCTCCGCCGGGTGGAGGGGGGGTGTCAGATTCCCGTGGGTGCCCTGGGTGAGCTTCGTGAGAGGGAGGACGTCCTGGAGCTTCGGGGAATCATCTGCTCCCTGGATGGTGAGAAGGGTGTGGAGGGACGGCGCTCAGGCCCTCCGGCGGAGGCCGAGGCCCTGGGCCGTGCCCTGGCGGAGGAGCTCCTGGAGGCCGGCGGGGAGGCCATCCTCCGGGCCATCCGTAAGCGTGGGGAGGGGGCGTGACGGGCATCGTCGTGACCCGGGCCGAAGACGAGGACGGGCCCCTGACGAAGCTCCTGGAAGAGGCCGGAGCCCGGGTGCTTCACTGGGGTACCCTTCGCTTCGCGGCACCGGAGGACCCGGCCCCCCTCCATGGAGCCCTGGGAGAGCTGCATCAATACCACTGGATCGCCTTTTCCTCTCCCCGTGCCGTGGAGGCTGTCACGTCCCGGGTGCCGGAACCGCCGCCGGATCTCCGGGTGGCTGCGGTGGGCAGCTCCACCGCCCGGAGCCTGGAGCAGAGGGGATGGCCGGTGCATCGGGTGCCGGAGTCCAACCGGGGGGACGCCCTGGTGGAGGTCTTCCGGCGGGCCGGCGACGCCGGGGGTACTCGGGTTCTCTTCCCCGCCAGCGCCATCGCCCGGGAGGTGGTCCCCCGGGGGCTGGAGGAGCTGGGGGCCCGGGTGGACCGGGTGACGGCGTACCGGACCGTGTCGGTGGACCTGGATGCGGAGACCTGCCGGACCCGCCTGGAGAGAGGAGAGGTGGATGTCATCACCTTCGCCAGCCCCTCCGCCGGGGAGAGCCTGGAGCGGTCCCTGGGCCCGAAGCTCATGGAGGGCATGAAGGAGACGTTGCCGGCGGCGGCCATCGGGCCCACCACCGGCCGTGCCCTCCGGGAGTCGGGGTGGCGGCGGGTGGTGGTGGCCGAGCCCCACACCCTGGAATCCCTGGCCCGGACCGCCGTGGAAGCGGCAGGGTCCAGAGACGTTCCATAGAATCGAATCCGAGCATCGAAAGGCACAGGCAGACCATGCCATTTCCCGCACAACGTCTCCGGCGCCTCCGGAGAAACGACACCTGGCGTCGGATGGTCCGTGAGACCCGGCTGTCGGCGGCCGATCTCATCCTTCCCCTCTTCGTGGTCCCGGGCACGGGCGTCCGGAACCCGGTCCGGAGCATGCCCGGGGTGGACCAGCTCTCCGTGGACGAGATGGTGAAGGAGGCCCGGGAGATCGCCGACCTGGGGATTCCCGGGGTGATCCTCTTCGGGGTCCCGGACGACGAGGACAAGGATCCGGAGGGAACGGAGGCCTACAACCCGCGGGGATTGGTCCCGGAGGCCATCCGGGCCATCAAGGAGGAGGTTCCGGAGCTCCTCCTGTGGGCCGACGTGTGCATGTGCGAGTACACGAGCCACGGCCACTGCGGGCTCCTCACCGACCAGGGGGAGGTGGAGAACGACCCCACCCTGGAGCTTCTGGCCCAGGCGGCCCTGGCCTACGCCCAGGCCGGAGCCGACGCCGTGGCGCCCTCGGACATGATGGACGGGCGGGTCTGGGCCATCCGAGAGACGCTGGACGAGGAGGGCTACCCCCACCTGCCCATCGTATCCTACGCCGCCAAGTACGCCTCCGCCTTCTACGGGCCCTTCCGGGACGCCGCCCACTCGGCCCCGGCCTTCGGAGACCGGAAGGCCTACCAGATGGATCCGGCCAACGCCCAGGAGGCCCTCCGGGAGGTGGAGCTGGACATCGAGGAGGGGGCGGACATCGTCATGGTCAAGCCCGCCGGTGCCTACCTGGACGTGATCCGGCGGGTGAAGGACCTCTACGCCCTTCCCACGGCGGCCTACCAGGTCAGCGGGGAGTTCTCTCTCATCAAGGCCGCGGGAGAGAAGGGATGGGTGGACGAGAAGCGGGTGGCCCTGGAGAGCCTCCTGGGGATCAAGCGGGCGGGGGCCGACATGATTCTCACGTACTTCGCCAAGGACGTTGCACGCTGGTTGGAGGAGGAATGATGCCGAAGAACGACCTGAGTCGTCAGCTCTTCGAGAAGGCTCGTAAGACCATCCCCGGGGGTGTGAACAGCCCGGTGCGGGCCTTCGGGACCGTGGGGGGCGATCCCCTCTTCATCGTCCGGACCGAGGGGCCCCGGCTGTGGGACGCCGACGGGAATTCCTACGTGGACTACGTGGGGTCGTGGGGACCCATGATCCTGGGGCACAATCAGGAAGACATCCGCAGGGCCGTCTACGAAGCCCTGAAGAAGGGGACCTCCTTCGGCGCCCCAAGCACGGGGGAGATCCAGCTGGCGGAGCTGGTGGTGGAGATGGTTCCCTCCATCGACGTGGTTCGGCTGGTGAACTCCGGGACGGAGGCCACCATGAGCGCCGTACGCCTGGCTCGGGCCGTCACGGAACGTCCCAAGATCATCAAGTTCCGCGGGGCCTACCACGGGCACGCCGATCCCTTCCTGGTGGAGGCGGGCTCCGGGGCCGCCACTCTGGGGACGCCCTCCAGCCCCGGGGTCACACCGGGGGCGGCTCAGGACACCCTGGTGGCGGACTACAACGACCTGGACTCGGTCCGGGCCCATTTCCGTGAGCACCCGGGGAAGGTTGCCTGCGTCATCGTGGAGCCCGTCTCCGGAAACATGGGATGCGTCCCTCCCGTGGAGGGCTTCCTGGAGGGACTCCGGGAGCTCTGCACCGGGGAGGAGGCGATCCTCATCTTCGACGAGGTCATGACCGGGTTCCGGGTTGCGCCCGGAGGGGCCCAGGAGCGCTACGGGGTCATGCCGGACCTCACCACACTGGGGAAGGTCCTGGGAGGAGGCTTGCCGGTGGGTGCCTTCGGTGGCCGGGAGGACCTCATGCGGCAGGTGGCCCCGGAGGGCCCGGTCTACCAGGCCGGGACCCTGTCGGGCAACCCCCTGGCCACGGCAGCGGGAACCGCATCCCTTTCCTACCTCCACGACCATCCGGAAGTGTACCAGACCCTGGAGGAGCGGAGCCGGGAGCTGGAGGAGGGCATCCTGGAGATCGTCCGGGACGGTGATTATCCCCTGACCTGGAACCGGGTGGGATCCATGGCGTCCCTCTTCTTCACTCCGGGCCCGGTGCGGGACTACCACACCTCCGCCGCCGGCGACCAGGAGGCCTTCCGGGCTTTCTTCTGGGGGCTGTTGGACCGTGGGGTCTACATCGCTCCCAGCCCCTTCGAGTCTCTCTTCATGTCCTCGGCCCACTCCCGGGAAGACGTGGCCGACACGGTCGATGCGGTCCGGGAGGTCCTGGCTCGGGTCTTCTCCGACAAGGGGGCTTCGTGACCCCCTACCAGTCCCTTTCCCGGCAGTCGGAGGGCAGGGTGGGAGAGGCCCCGGAGGATCCGGGGCTTCCCCCTTTCCTGGCGGCATGTCGTCGCCGGCCGGTCCCCCACACGCCGGTATGGATCATGAGGCAGGCGGGGCGGTACCTGCCCGAGTACCGGGCCATCCGGGAGCGGGTGGACTTCCTCACCCTCACCAAGACCCCGGACCTGGCGGCAGAAGTGACCCTTCAGCCCATCCGCCGGTTCGGCATGGATGCGGCCATCCTCTTCAGCGACATCATGACCCCGGTGGAGGGCATGGGGGTGGATCTGGCCTTCGATCCGGGACCGGTCATCGACAACCCGATCCGGAGCCCCGGCGACGTGGAGCGCCTCCGGGTGGCGGATCCGGAAGAGACGGTGCCCTTCGTCATGGAGACCATCGGGATCCTCCGGAAGGAGCTCCCGGCCTCGGCTCCCCTCATCGGCTTCGCCGGAGCCCCCTGGACCCTGTTCTGCTACGTGGTGGAAGGGGGGGGCTCCAAGACCTTCATCCACGCCAAGTCCTTCCTCTTCGCCGAGCCCGAGGCTGCCCGAGCCCTCCTGGAGAAGCTGGCGGACAGCATGACGGCCTACCTCCGGGCCCAGGCGGAGGCGGGAGCCCAGGCCCTCATGCTCTTCGACTCCTGGGTGGGTCTCCTGAGCCCCTGGGAGTTCCGGGCCTTCGCCCTGCCGGCGGTGAAGCGGACCCTGGCCGGCCTCCGGGATCTGGGGATTCCCCTCATCTACTTCCCGAACCAGGGGGCCACCCTCCTCACCGATGCCGCCGGCTCCGGCGCCCAGGTCCTGGGGGTGGACTGGCGTACACCCCTGTCCCGGGCCCGGGAGCTCGTGGGACCGGAGGTGGCCGTACAGGGTAATCTGGACCCGGCGGCCCTCTTCGCCCCCCGGGACGCGCTGGACCGGCAGATCTACCGGGTTCTGGACGAGGCCGGGGAGGACCCCGGGCACATCTTCAACCTGGGCCACGGCATCGAGCGGACGACGGATCCGGACGCGGTGGCCTTCCTGGTGGACAGGGTCCGGGAGTACACGGAGCGGGGCACCGACGGCAGCCGACGAATGGAGCGAGAGGCGGAAGGATGAGCGGGCATCGGTTCCAGGTGGACATGGACACGATCCGGCGGTTCGATCGTCCCGGACCCCGGTACACCTCCTATCCCACGGCGGTGGAGTTTCATGAGGGGGTGGGAGAGGGGACGTACCGGGAGAAGCTGGCCGAGGCGAACCAGCAGGGGCCCGAAGCTCCCCTGAGCCTCTATGCCCACCTCCCCTTCTGCGAGCACCGCTGCCTTTTCTGCGGATGCCACGTGGTCATCACCCCCCACATGCCCGTGGCGGAAAAGTACCTGGAGTACGTGAAGAGGGAGATCGATCGGGTGGCGGGCTACCTTCCGGATCGCCGGAGGGTGGTTCAGATGCACTGGGGAGGGGGGACCCCCACCTACTTCAGCCCCCAGCAGCTCACGGACCTCCTGGGCCGGTACCGGAGGTACTTCGACCTGGTGGAGGGCGCGGAGCTGGCCATCGAGGTGGACCCCCGGGTCACGTCCCGGGAACACCTGGACACCCTGGTGGAGCTGGGATTCAACCGCCTGAGCATGGGAGTGCAGGACCTGACGCCGGAGGTCCAGGAGGCCATCACCCGGGGCCAGACCTGGGAGCAGACGGCCGAGCTCATGACCTACGCCCGGCAGGTGGGATTCAACGAGGGGATCAACCTGGACCTCATCTACGGGCTTCCCAAGCAGAGACGTGAGACCTTCAGCACGAACCTGGACCAGATCCTGGACCTCAGGCCCGACCGGGTGGCCGTCTACTCCTTCGCCTACGTGCCCTGGATCAAGGGACACCAGAAGAAGCTGGACAAGAGCACCCTTCCCTCCGCCGAGAACAAGCTCCGCCTCTACCTCATGGCCATGGAGCGGTTCCTGGACGCGGGCTACGAGCCCATCGGAATGGACCACTTCGCCCTTCCCGACGACGAGCTGGCGGTGGCGGCCCGGGAACATCGGCTTCACCGGAACTTCATGGGGTACACCGTCATGCCCGCCTCCGACATGATCGGCTTCGGAGTCAGCGGCATCGGGGAGGTACAGGGTGCCTTCTTCCAGAACGAGAAGAAGCTCTCCACCTACTACGCCGCCCTGGACGACGGGCGGCTCCCGGTCCAGCGGGGCTACGTCCTGGACGAGGACGACCGGGTCCGGCAGTACGTCATCCACGAGATCATGTGCAACTTCCGGGTCTCCAAGGAGGACGTGGAGCGCCGGTTCGACGTGGACTTCGACGCCTACTTCCGGGACTCCCTGGACAACCTCCAGGAGGTTCGAGAAGAGGGGTTCGTGGAGGTGAGCGACCAGGGTCTCCGAGTGACGGAGGAGGGACGCCTCTTCGTGCGGAACGTCTGCATGGCCTTCGACAAGTACCTGCAAGCCAAGAAGGCGGAGAAGCCTGTCTTCAGCCGGACGGTGTGAGGGCGTGAAGCGCGTCGTCGTGGTGGGAGGGGGGATCGCCGGACTCACCACCGCCCTCCACCTGGTGGACGGGGCCAGGAGGGTGGAGGAGGAGCTTCAGGTGGTGGTTCTCGAGGCCTCCCGGCGCCCCGGGGGCAACATCCGTACGGACCGCCACCGGGGCTTCATCATCGAGGAAGGTCCCAACGGCTACCTGGACAACGTCCCCGCCACCCCGGCCCTGGTCCGACGCCTGGGCCTGGAGGACGAGGTCCAGAAGGCCGACGAGGCCGCCGCCAAGCGGTACCTCTACCGGAACGGCCGGCTCCACCTCCTTCCCACGGGCCCCCTGGGCTTCCTCCGGAGCCGGGTCCTGAGCCTCCCGGGGCGCCTCCGGGTCTTCGGGGAGCCCTTCGCTCGGTCCCGGCCCCCGGACATGGACGAGACCATCTTCGATTTCGCCTCCCGGCGCATCGGCTCCGAAGCGGCATCCGTTCTCATCGACGCCATGGTCTCCGGGGTCTTCGCCGGCGATGTCCGCCGGCTCAGCCTGGCCAGCTCCTTTCCCAAAATGGCGGCCATGGAGGAGGAGCACGGAGGACTGGTGAAGGCCATGGTGGCCCGGATGAGGGAGCGGAGGACGGCGAAGAAGGAGGTGGAGGAGCGCAGGGTTCGGGGGGAGGACGTGGAGGAGCTCACCCAGCCCGGGGGCCCGGCGGGGCCCGGAGGGACCCTCACCACCTTCCGTGACGGTCTGGACACCCTGCCTCGCCGGACGGCGGAGGAGTTGGGAGAGGCGGTTCGCTACGGCGCGGAGGTGGAGGAAGTCGAATGGCGAGGAGGGGCATCCGACTCTGCCCCCTGGCGTATCGGCCTGGGCTCCGGGGAGGCGGTGGAGGCGGATGCCGTGGTGGTGGCTTTGCCCTCTCCCCGGGCGGCGCCGGTCCTGGAGAGGGCGGATCCGGAGTTGGCCGGGTACGTGGCGGAGACGGAGACGGCGGGGTTGGCGGTGGTGGCCCTGGCCCTGGACGCCGGGGCCATGGGAGGCTCCCCGGACGGCTTCGGCTTCCTGGTGCCCCGGGACACGGGGCCCAGGATCCTGGGGTGCCTGTGGGACTCCAGCATCTTCCCGGGCCGGGCCCCGGAAGGCAACGTCCTCATGCGGGTCATGATCGGGGGAGCCCACGATCCGGAGGCGGTGGGATTGTCCGAGGAGGAGCTGGTGAGCCAGGTGCTGGCGGACCTGAAGACCACCATGGGCCTGGACGCCGACCCCCTCTTCACCCGGATCTACCGCTGGCCCCTGGGCATCGGGCAGTACACCGTGGGACACCAGGAGCGGCTGGACCGGATCCATGGCCGGCTCCGGGAGCGGCCGGGGCTGTGGGTAGCCGGGAGCTCCTTCTACGGAATCAGCATGAACGCCTGCATCGAAAAGGCCGGGGAGCAGGCCCCGGAGATCCTGGCGTTCCTGGGGGGGTAGAGGACTGTCGGGCCTTCACCCGGATCCCTTCTTCTCTCCGCTCAGCACGACGAAGGACCCCTGGCCGTAGCCCTCCCGTGGCTCCTCCACCCCGGTGATCCGGTCCAGGGAATGAAACAGGGTCTGGGTGACGTGAATGCTCCCGAGACCCACGGCTTCCATGAGGGAGAGGACCTCGTCGGTGGTGAAGAACGTGGCGTTCCGATAGAACACGCTCTCGTCCTGGTGCTCCAGGTAGGACCTGCCCACGGGGCTGTCCCTGTCCACCAGCCCCACCACGACCCGTCCCCCGGTACACACCACCCGCCGGGCCTCCGCCAGGGATTTCCTGGCGTCGTCCACGAAACAGATGGTGGTGACCATGAGGGTGAAGTCGAAGACGCCATCGTCGAAGGGGAGATCCTCCGCCACCCCCTCCACCACCTGGATGCCTCGGCCGGCGGCCACGGACCGCATGCGGGGCGAAGGCTCCACGCCGTGGCCCACGCCCAGGGGCTGGGCGAAGAGCCCGCTCCCCACCCCGATCTCCAGGCCCCGGCCACCTTTCGGCAGGTGGGCCCGGACGGCCTCCAGCTCCGACTCGTAGGCCAGGCGGTTCTCCACGAACCAGTTCTCGTACTCGTCCAGGTGCTCCTCGAAGGGTCGAATCCTGGGCATGGGGTCAGCGGTTCGGAGGGCGAAAGTCTCGGTTGGGTTCCG
>CAZZEL010000001.1:0-6304 GCA_964652625.1 uncultured Gemmatimonadaceae bacterium | reverse complement strand
TGGGTTCCGGCGCATGGTCCTGGGCTCCAACGTACTGTCGCCCCGGGGGAAGATCCAACATCCTTGAGATGTCGGTTCCCCGGGGTTTCCGAGGGTCCCTTGGATCCTGCGGTGCCCGCATCCGGAAGAGCGGGCCGTTCGACGGCCAACCAGAACATGACAATGGAGCCCAAGCCATGAGCCCGGTCCATCTGGAGTTGCCCGTAGGAGCCAGGACCTTCCGCCGGCTGGTTCTGGACTACACCGGAACCCTTTCCCTGGACGGGGATCTCCTTCCCGGCGTTCCCGAACGGCTCCGGGAACTGGCCGAAGAGGTCCAGGTCAACATCGTCACGGCCGACACCTTCGGGACGGTCCGGGAGACCACCCGGGACCTTCCCGTGGAGGTGCGGGTGATCCGGGACGGCAAGGAGAAGTCCGATCTCGTCTCCGCCATGGGTGCCGGGGAGGTCATCGCCGTGGGTAACGGACGAAACGACGTGCCCATGATGAAGGTGGCGGGCCTGTCGGTGGCGGTAGTGGGGCCGGAAGGGGCCGCCGGTGAGCTCTTGACGGCGGCCGACGTGGTCACCCGGGACATCCGGGACGCCCTGGACCTCATTCGTCATCCCCTCCGGGTCAAAGCCACCCTCCGGGACTGAGCCGCCCTCCGAGACCGAGCTACCTCCGGAACCGAGCCACCTCCCTCGCTGCAACCTCCGGCGCACTTCCCTCGTCGTACTCCTATGTAGACCCTGACGCACTCCTGGGAAGGCCCTGTTGGACTCCCATGGAGGCCTTGGTGTTGGAGGCCTTGGTGTTGGAGGCCCTGACGTTGGAAGCCCTGGCGTAGCCCCGTTGAATCCACCCGCGCCCTCGGCGTGTGGCGCTGGAGATCCGACAAGGGCTACAGTCTCTCGAGTTCGAACCCGGGCGTCCTTTGCCCGGAGAGGATGGTTGGATGAACGGTTTGAAGCTCGCCTTCCGGACCCTCTTCCAGACACCCTTCGTCACCGGCGTGGCGGTCCTTTCCCTGGCCCTGGGCATCGGGGCCAACGCCGCCATCTTCTCCCTCTACGATCAGATTCTCCTGAGCTCCCTCCCGGTGCAGGAGCCGGAGAGACTGGTGAACCTGGGAGCCCCCGGCCCCAAGCCCGGCAGTCAATCCTGCAACCAGGCCGGGGACTGCGAGCAGGTCTTCAGCTACCAGATGTTCCGGGACCTCCAGGCGGAGCAGGAGAGCTTCACCGGCCTGGCGGCCCACCGGCTCTTCGGGGTGAACCTGGCCTACGAGAGGCAGACGGTGAGCGGGCAAGGCCTTCTGGTGTCCGGGTCCTACTTCCCGGTGCTGGGACTCACGCCGGCCCTGGGACGCCTCCTGGGTCCCGGGGACGATGCCAGCAAGGACAGTCACTACGTGGCGGTCCTGAACCACGCCTACTGGGAGCGTGAGCTCGGGTCCGATCCGGAGGTCCTGGACAATACCCTGGTCATCAACGGGGAGGCCATGACCATCGTGGGTGTGGCTCCGGAGGGCTTCAGAGGCACGACCATGGGAGCCCAGCCCGATGTCTACGTTCCCCTGTCCATGGCCGGAACGGTGTGGTCCAGCTGGGATTGGTTGGACAGTCGACGGACGTACTGGGCCTACGTCTTCGGACGGCTGGCTCCCGGTCTGTCCCTGGAACAGGCTCGGGCGGAGTTGAACTCCCTCTACAAGGGGATCATCAACGAGGTGGAGGCGCCCCTGCAGGAGAACATGAGCGAGCAGACCATGGCCCAGTTCCGCTCCAAGGAGGTCAGGGTGGAGCCCGGGCCGAAGGGACAGAGCTACATGTACCGGAATGCCCGGACGCCTCTGAACCTCCTCTTCGCCATCACCGCTGTCGTCCTCCTCATCGCTTGCGCCAACATCGCGAACCTCCTCCTGGCCCGGGGGGCCCAACGGGGTCAGGAGATGGCCATCCGGGGATCCCTGGGGGCCAGCCGGACCCAGCTTCTTGGCAAGCTCCTCACCGAGTCCTTTGTCCTGGCCTTGCTGGGAGGCGTGGCGAGCCTCTTCGTGGCGGCTTGGACCCTGGACTTCATCGGGGCCGTCATGCCCCCGGACGACACCGGGACCCTGGTCCTGAGTCTCCGACCCTCCATGGTCCTGTTCGCCGGGGCGCTCTCCCTGGTGACTGCGGTCCTCTTCGGGCTCTACCCGGCCTTCCACGCCACCCGAAGGGACCTGGCCACGGTCCTGAAATCCAGTTCAGGCCAGCCCTCCGGGGCCCGCTCCGCCGCCCGGTTCCGGACGTCCCTGGTGACGGCACAGATCGCCCTGTCCATGGCTCTCCTGGCCGGGGCGGGGTTTTTCATCAAGAGCCTGGTGAACGTGAGCCGGGTGGACCTGGGCCTGGAGACGGAGAACCTGGTGACCTTCAGCATCTCTCCGTCCCTGAACGGCTATGAGGCGGAGGAGTCCATGGCCCTCTTCATCGAGCTGGAAGAGGAGTTGGGCACCACGCCGGGAGTCAGCGGGGTCTCGGGTGCCATGGTGCCCATCCTGGCCGGGAGCAGCTGGGGCCAGGATGTGGCGGTGGAGGGCTTCGAGTCCGGCCCCGACGTGGACGCGAATTCACGGTACAACGAAGTGGGTCCCGACTACTTCAGTACCATGGGCATTCCCCTCATGGCCGGCCGCGAGTTCACCCCCTCCGACGGGGAAGGAGCGCCCCAGGTGAGCATCATCAACGAGGCCTTTGCCGAGAAGTTCGGGTTGGATCCCCGGACCGCCGTGGGGCGGTGGATGTCCACGGATCGATATGCGGAGGATTTGGATATTCAGATCGTGGGGGTGGTCCAGGACACCAAGTACAACCAGGTGAAGGAAGCGGCTCCCCCCATGTTCTTCACCCCCTATCGCCAGAACGACGGTCTGGGCTTCCTGACCTTCTACCTGAGGACGCAAGCTGATCCCGGCCCCATTCTCCGGGCCATCCCGGACCTTGTGAAGGGCAAGGACCCGAACCTGCCGGTGGACGATCTCCGTACCATGGAGGAGCAGGTCCGGGAGAACGTCTCCATGGATCGGATGATCAGCGTTCTCGCTACGGCCTTTGCCGTCATCGCCACGATTCTGGCGGCCGTCGGGCTCTACGGGGTTCTGGCCTACTCGGTGACCCAGCGTACCCGGGAGATCGGGCTGCGCATGGCCCTGGGTGCCGGTGGGACCAGTGTCCGGAAGATGGTCCTGGGGCAGGTTGGGAAGATGACCCTCATCGGTGGTGTGATCGGGATCCTGGGGGCCGTGGCCCTGGGTCGGGGGGCCCAGTCCCTCCTCTACGAGTTGGAGGGTCACGATCCCATGGTCATGGTGTCCGCGGCCGCCCTCCTGGTCCTCGTGGCCCTGGGAGCCGGCTACCTGCCGGCCCTCCGGGCCTCCCGGGTGGATCCCATGAAGGCCCTGCGGTACGAGTGAGGGGCGATCGGCGGGGTGTCCCGGACCCTCGGTAGCCTCTCACGGGGAGAATCGATAGAGTAGGGTCCGTCGCAGGTCCGGGCGGACCTTTCTCCATCGATTCTGATCCTGCGGATTTCCATGGTCCCTGCATCTGACGAGTCATCCTCAGCCGGCCCTTCGTCCCCGGGGGCTCCAACCTCCTCCATACCATCCTCATTCATCCCTCATCGGGTGGCCCGGGAACTGGGGTTGCCCAGGAAGCACGTGGAGGCGGCCCTGGGTCTCTTCGGGCAGGGAGCCACGCTTCCTTTCATTGCCCGGTACCGCAAGGAGAGGACCGGAGGGCTGGACGAGGTTCAGCTCAGGGAGCTCCGGGACCGGGCCGAGTACCTGGAGAAGCTGGAGGACCGGAGGGCGACCATCCTGGAATCCATCCGGGAGCAGGGCGAGCTCACCGATGAGCTGGCTCGCCGGATCCGGGGAGCTGAAACCCAGCAGGAGTTGGAGGACCTCTACCTCCCCTACCGGCCCAAGCGCCGGACCCGGGCCACCATGGCACGGGAGCGGGGCCTGGAGCCCCTGGCGGATGCGCTTTGGGAAGGAACGCTGGACGACCGGGAAGCCGCGGACGCTACCCGGGACCTGGTGGCCCCGGAGCATGATCTGCCGGACGAGGACGCCGTCCTCCAGGGTGCCCGTGACATCCTGGCGGAGCGGGTGTCGGAAGACGCCGGACTCAGGGGACACATTCGGGATGTGATGCGGAAGGAAGGCCTCCTCACCTCCCGGGCGCTGCGGGGGAAGAAGGATCTTCCGGAGGCCCAGCGCTTTCGGGACTACCTGGATCACCAGGAGCCCGTGCGGAAGATCCAGTCCCACCGGATTCTGGCCATCCGGCGGGGGGAGTCGGAGGGGATTCTCATCTGGGGTGTGGAGGCACCGGATCACGTCCTCCCATGGCTCCAGGCCAGGGTCGTGGGGAATCGAGCGGCGAAGGAACAGATGGGGAAGGTGGCTGTGGATGCTTGGGAACGCCTCCTCCATCCTTCCCTGGAATCGGAGATCAGGCTGGAGCTGAAGAAGCAGGCCGACCAGGAGGCGATTCGGGTCTTCGGCACGAACCTGGAGAACCTCCTGCTGCAGGCGCCGGCCGGGGAACGGATCGTCCTGGGCCTGGACCCGGGCTTCCGGACCGGTGTGAAGGCCGCCGTGGTGTCCCGCACCGGGGCGGTCCTGGATACCGGCACTCTCTTCCTCCACCAGGAGGCGGCCTTTCGCGACGGAGTGCGGCAGCTCGTGAAAGCGCATGGGGTAGAGCTCGTTGCCGTGGGGAATGGAACCGCTTCCCGGGAGACGGAGCAGGCGGTCCGGGAAGCCCTGGATGAGGTTCAGGGTGAGCGTCCGGCCGTGGTGATGGTCAACGAGGCTGGCGCCTCCGTGTACTCCGCTTCGGAGCTGGCGGGAGAAGAGCTTCCCGAGCTCGACGTGTCGCTGCGAGGGGCCGTCTCCATCGCCAGGAGACTCCAGGATCCCCTGGCGGAGCTGGTCAAGATCGATCCACGATCCATTGGCGTGGGACAGTACCAGCACGACGTGAATCAGACACAACTGACCCAACGCCTGGACGATGTGGTGGAACAGTGCGTGAACCGGGTGGGAGTGGAGGTGAACACGGCCTCACCGGCCCTGCTGGCCCACGTGGCGGGGATCGGTCCCACCCTGGCTCGGAACCTGACGAATTTCCGGGATGATCAGGGTGGACTCCGCTCCCGGAAGGAGCTTCTCCAGGTCCCCAAGCTGGGTCCGAAGAGTTTCGAGCAGTGCGCGGGGTTTCTCCGGATCCGCGGCGGGGATTCTCCGCTGGATGCCACCGCCGTGCACCCGGAACGCTACGACCTGGTCCGGCGGATGGCGGGGGATCTGGGTACGGACATTCCCGGGTTGGTGGAGGATACGGGCCGGCTGAAGAAGTTGGAGGGCCGCCTGGAGCGGTACGCCGAGGGAGAAGTGGGCCTGCCCACCCTGAAGGACATCCTGGAGGAGCTTCGCCGGCCGGGACGGGATCCCCGGGACCGTTTCGAGCCCCCGTCCTTCCGGGACGACGTCCGGAAACCGGAAGATCTCAAGGAGGACATGGTCCTGGAGGGAGTGGTCACGAACGTGGTGGCGTTCGGCGCCTTCGTGGACATCGGAGTCCACCAGGACGGCCTGGTGCACATCTCGAAGATGGCCGATCGGTTCGTGAAGGATCCTCACGAGATCGTCTCGGTGGGGGACAGGGTGAAGGTCCGGGTGCTGAGCGTGGACCTGGACCGTGGTCGGATCGGGCTGTCGATGGTTGTATAGGATGGCAGTGGTTGGATTCGGAACCCGGCGTCGGGGCCTGAGGTCTCCGGATCCGTTCCTGGGGTCTCCGGATCCGTTTCTGAGGTCTCCGGATCCGTTTCTGAGGTCTCCGGATCCGTTTCAGCTGAAACGTCGCGCCTCTGCTTTTTGTCGGTAGCGGTTGGTTCTCACCGCTCCATTATGCCACATCCCAGATGGATACCAGGCCGCCTCGTTGCCCCTGGCGGTGCGGTCTCCCCACGGCGTCCGTATGGTCCCGCCCCCTCCGGCTTCGTCTCCCGGCGGCGTCCCAGACTTCCGTGCGAATCTCCCGTGTCCTGAGGCTCGCCCTGGCCCGTGGAGCGGCGTCCCAACTCTCCATGGGACTGTCCCATCCGCCTATTGACGGATTTGGGGCTCCGGACTTGGTCCCATGGGGGACCCGGTGCTGACGTCCCCCTCAGCCGCCGCGGCTGGCCCCCTGGAGGACGGGGGCCCGGTACCCGGACGTTTGTGACCTTTCGAGGCGACTTTTCGCCTCCTGCGGCCTCTGAG